>DAOPZY010000049.1:0-19107 GCA_035353615.1 Candidatus Limiplasma sp. | reverse complement strand
CGGATGCTTCCAACTATCAGACCATCCTGATCGACAGCGGCTACTATACCGCCGATCAACTCAAGTAGTCGGAAATAGCGAATCGCTAACAACTGACGACAGGAGACGGACGAATCCTTCGTCCGTCTCCTTTTTCAGAATCGGGAGGAAGGTCACTTGGGCAATACGATCCTGAAAATGAGAGATATCACCAAGGAGTTCCCCGGCGTAAAAGCGCTGGATCAAGTGAATATCGAGGTCGAGGAAGGGGAAATTCATGCCGTCTGCGGTGAAAACGGCGCGGGAAAATCCACGCTGATGAACGTGCTCAGTGGCATCTATCCCTACGGTTCCTACGATGGAGATGTCATCTACCAGGGGCAGGTTTGCCACTTCCACAATATTAAGGACAGCGAACATAAGGGAATCGTCATCATCCATCAGGAGCTGGCGTTGGTTCCCTATTTAAGTATCGCTGAAAACATGTTTCTGGGCAATGAACGCTCGGCCGTTGGCGTCGTCAATTGGGATGTTACCTACCAGAAAGCCGCCGAATATATGGCGATGGTTGGTTTGCACGATAACCCCCGCTCCCTGATTAAAGATATCGGCATGGGCAAACAGCAGCTGGTCGAAATCGCCAAGGCGTTGGCTAAAGATGTGAAGCTGCTGATCCTGGATGAGCCGACCTCTTCGCTCAATGAGAGCGATGCTAAGAACCTGCTTGACCTTCTGCTGAAGTTCAAACGGGAAAAAGGCATCACCAGCATCCTGATTTCTCACAAGCTCAACGAGCTTGCTTATTGCGCGGACAAGATCACCGTGATCCGCGACGGTCACTCGATCGAAACGCTGGTCAAGGGGATTGATGAAATTTCCGAAGCCCGCATTATCAAGGGCATGGTTGGCCGGGAAATGACGCACCGTTTCCCGCCCCGGGAGCATCACATCGGCGATGTGGCGCTGGAAATCAAGGATTGGACGGTCTACCATCCGCTGTACGCTGATCGGAAGGTTGTGGACAATGTGTCCATGACCATCCATAAGGGCGAAGTGGTCGGGATCGCCGGTCTGATCGGCGCGGGGCGCACAGAGCTTGCCATGTCCATTTTCGGTAAATCCTACGGCACCCGCATTTCCGGCAAAATATACAAAGACGGTAAACTGCTTGAGCTGCACAACATCCCGCAGGCCATCGAATCCGGTTTGGCATACGTGACCGAGGATCGCAAAGGAAACGGCCTGATTATCGCGGACAGCATCAAGCATAATTTTACGCTGGCTCGCCCGCAGTTTATCAGCAAGCGCGGCGTACTGGATATGGATCTGGAAACCCACAAAGCCAAAGACTTGCGTGTAAAGCTGGGCGTAAAAGCCCCGACCGTTGAGCAGCTGGTGGGCAACCTCTCCGGCGGCAACCAGCAAAAGGTGCTGGTTGGCAAATGGATTTTCGCCCAGCCGGACGTGCTGCTGCTGGACGAACCCACACGCGGCGTGGATGTAGGCGCAAAGTACGAGATTTATCAGATTATCAACGATCTGGTAGCGCAGGGGAAAGCCGTGCTGATGATCTCATCCGAACTGCCTGAGATTCTGGGCATGTGCGACCGCATCTATGTAATGAACGAAGGTCATATGATCGCAGAATTGGATGGCAAGGACGCGTCCCAGGAAAGCATCATGGGCTACATCATGCAAGACAGCAAGAAGGAGATCGGCGCATGAACAACGTCAAGAGTAAAATAAAGGGGAACCTGAAGCAATACAGCATGCTGCTTGCTTTGGTGGTTATCATCATCTTCTTCCATATCCTGACGGGTGGGCGGCTCCTCAAACCCATGAACGTTTCCAACATCGTGTTCCAGAACGCCTATGTCGTGATCCTTGCCGTCGGTATGCTGCTGTGCATCCTGACCGGCGGTAACATCGACCTGGCCGTTGGCTCGGTGGTCGCGCTGGTCGGCGCCTGCGCCGGTCAGTTCATCATCGTATGGCACTGGAATGTATACCTTTCCATCGCCATGTGCCTTGTGATCGGCATTCTGGTTGGCGCGTGGCAGGGGTTCTGGATCGCGTATGTGCGTATTCCCGCATTCATTGTAACCCTGTCCGGTCAGCTGGTTTTCCGCGGCCTGACGCTGTTGATCCTGAACGGTTTGACGCTCGCTCCCTTCCCGGATAACTATCTGATGTTCTCCACCGGCTTTATTGCCAAGGAAGCCAAGATCGATTTTCTGGGAGCTTCGGTAAACATTGTCTGTTTACTGACAGGCGTCGTGGTGGCTTTGATTTTCTGCATTGCGCAGATCATCAACCAGCGGTCGCGCAAGCGCAAGGGTTATGAAACCGATTCAACGGCCTCGTTGACCATTAAAATGGTTATTATCTCGGCCGCGCTGATCTGGTTCTTCACGCTGCTCGCGCAGTATCAGGGCATTCCGTCCGTGCTGATTATCCTGGGCATTCTGCTGGTTGTGTACACGTTCTTCACCACCAAAACCGTTGTGGGCCGTCACCTGTACGCGCTCGGCGGCAACGAGAAGGCTGCGCGCCTCTCCGGTGTAAAGACCAACCACCTGATGTTCTTCGCCTATGTAAACATGAGCTTCCTGGCTGCGGTCGCCGGCCTGGTATTCGCCGCCCGCCTCAACAGCGCAAGCCCTGTTACCGGTACCGGCTTCGAGCTTGATGCCATCGGCGCGTGCTTCATCGGCGGCGCCAGCGCATACGGCGGCATCGGCACCGTCGGCGGCACGCTGATCGGCGCTCTGATCATGGGTATGCTGAACAACGGTATGTCCATCATGGGTATCAGTTCCAACCTGCAACAGGTGGTCAAGGGCCTCGTTCTGCTGGGCGCCGTGGCATTCGACGTCATCAGCAAGATGAACCTCGACTTTATGCCCAAGCGTAAAAAGCCGACCGTTGCCACGCAGAAGGGCTGATCGCTTAGCACAACATCAAATTCTATTCTAAAAACGGAGAGCCGAACTGATCGGCTCTCCGTTTTGATATGTATGCTTTCCCGAACCGTGGCGAAGGTTTCGGTCACTTTGCCCCAACGGTCGCGCAATCCAGCGAATGGCTATTCGTCCTTCACAGGATCATCGCCCGCGCCATTCAGATACCGATCAATGATGAACCGTGGGCGGCGTTTGGTTTCATTGTAGATTTTACCGATATATTCCCCGATAACCCCCAGGCTAAGCAGCTGAATGCCGCCAATCAGCCAGATCGAGGCCAGCGTGCTTGTCCAGCCGGTCACGGTGTGCCCAACGATAAAAGAAACCAGCGTATACAGTAACATGAGCAGCGATATGGCAAAAATCACAATGCCCAGCGTTGTGATGAGGCGGAGCGGTTTGACCGAAAAGCTTGTAATGCCGTCAATAGCGAAGGCCAGCATCTTTTTGAACGGATACTTGCTTTCCCCCGCGAAACGCTCGTTACGGTCATAATAAACATAGCCGCTTTGAAAACCCACCATCGGGGCCAATCCCCGCAAAAACAGGTTGACCTCCCGAAATTCTCCCAGCGCTTCAAGCGCACGGCGGCTCATCAGGCGATAATCCGCGTGGTTGTATGTGATATCCACACCCAACCCTTTCATCAGGCGGTAAAAGGCAAGCGCAGTCTGCTTTTTGAAAAAAGTGTCCGTGTCCCGTTTGTTACGCACGCCATAGACGATATCGCAACCATCCCGATACTCCGTGATAAACTGATCCATCGCGTCCATATCGTCCTGCAAATCGGCATCCATGGAAATTGAAAAATCACAGTGTTTGCGCGCAGTCATCAGCCCTGCGAGCAACGCGTTCTGATGCCCGCGGTTCCGGCTGAGCTTCAGCCCATCAAAAAGCGGATTCTGTTCGTGCAGTTCACGGATGATTTTCCAGGTTTGATCCTTGCTGCCGTCATCCACCAACAGCACGCGGCTGTCGCCGTCGCAAAGCCCGCGATTGACTAAATCCCCCATTTTAATCGTCAGCCTGCGGGCAGTTTCATGGAGCACTTCCTCCTCATTGTAGCAGGGAATCACGACCATCAGCTTGTTCGACATGCCAATCTTCCTTTCCCGGTGGTGTAAAAAACGGGGAGTTGTCGCACGGCTTACCCAAACGTGTTACAGGGGTTTCGTCCCGTGTTCGGAATCCTTCTCACATGCCACGCTAAAGGGCGTGCGTGCGGCTTACGCTCTGAAACCGATTGATCCCGGTGCGTAAAATGCCTGTGACCGTATGTGCGCCCCTGCGCGCGGCGCGTCACGAATCGGTAACGTCAATCGGTTGGCTTTCCGCGGTAAAGGTTTGGTCGCTCATATAGCCGGTCACCTGCACGCGATACTGCCCGTTTTCCACGGGCTGACCGCTTTTATCCAACCCATCCCAATAGAATGTGCTTCCCTCGGGAACAATTCTGAGCGGTCGGGTGCTTTGCCGGTGGCATAGCCTGCGCACGGTTTTCCCCGTTTGATCCACAATGCTTACGCTCAGCTGGCAAGGGCAAGCGTGCTTCACGAAAACCGCAAGCTCCCGCGGGTTTTTCGCAGAATAGCGGCTGTCTACTTCCACACCTAAATCCAGATTCCCTTTTTCGGGTGGAATGGCGATTACGCGGCCCGCGTGAACCGTCAGCTTTCCATCCTCAATGGAAACCAGCTGCACAAGCACATACCCTCCGCTTACGCTGTTTTGCAGGTTCAGCGCAATCGTGCGCACCTTGCGCCCCGGAGAAATCGCGCCCTGTTCATCGCCGTAGGCTGTGTACTGCTCCATATCGTCATACAGCAGCTGCGCCTCGTCAAATCGCCACACGCCTTCGCGTTGGTTCACTACCTGATAGGCGACCCGCACAGGGCGAAGCGCGATAAATTCCAATGTCAGTTTCTGGTCTGTGGCGCTCAGGGTGGAACTGCTGAAGGTGACGTCCCCAATGGGGGACCTATCTGCGTTAGCCCGGTCCGCGTCGTTCAGGCGGTAGCTGAACACCACAAAGTTATCCTCCTGCGGATACACCTGCGGGGTGGAAACCGCGTGGTTTTCCAATAGGCAGGTGTACAGCTCCTTCAGGGTGATGTTGCCATCCCGGTTGGCATCGGCCGGGTATCCGTACCGTGGGCTAAGGCTTTGGCTGAGCGCCTGCGTAAAATAAAACGCGCCCTGCTCGTAGCTTGCCGCCACGTCCGGCTCCGTGCTTTCGGTCGTGTTCCAGTACCAGCTTTCCTCCATGGCTCCGGAGCTGGTGAGCACTTTATATTCATCGCCTAAAAAATAAACATCCTTTGGCTGTTTGCGCATTCCTTTGCCAATGAAAGCGCCGCTGTAACAGGCGTCCAGCAGGATCACCTTTGTGCCTTTGACGCCGGAAAGCGCATCCTGAAGCTGCTTGGGCGTCATGCGGCCCTCGGTTTTACCGTCGCTCAGCAGCAGCGCGATACCCGTTGCTTTTTCGGGATCATCATAAACGCCGTGCGTGCTGATGTACAGGTAGCTCACGTCATCCTCATCCGCCTGGGCAAAGGTGTCGCGGATCAGCTCGGCCAGCGCGTCCGGCCCGGTAACGGGTTCAGGGGGGATCATGATCGTATCAAACGGCGTGCTGCTGGCCTGAAGCGCTTCCTGAATGGCAAACACATTGTTGGTGGAGGAGGGATAGGTGCTCGGGCGGGACACAAAATCATCCACACCGATCAGCAACGCTCGGTTGGTGCGGATTCCATCAGCCTGCGCAACCGCTGCGCAGGGAAGCAGGCAACTTGCCACAAGGCAACAGACGGTCAGCCCGATTTTCAGCAACCGCCTCAAACGGTTGAACATGCTCATCCTCCCGCTGGTTTTCCCTTTTTGCTATTGTACACCCAAACGCTTCGATGCACAACACGGTTGGAAGGCATTTACAGTTGTGCGCGCTACCGGGTTAGACGCATCGCGCTATTCCCCCGCAACCAGCCATGTGTCCGGCGTATCAAATTCCAGCTGCTTCACGGCCTCCTCAATGGATTGTTGGGTTTCGCGATCGGCGATGCCCGTAACGGTTTTCCCATCCATGGTTTTCTGGTAGGCCGCAACGGCGGCTTTGGTGTTGCTGCCAAAGGTTCCGGTCTGGTTTTTAGCCTCCAGAAACCCAAGCTGGCAGAGCTGTTGTTGCAACGCCAGCACCTTATCCCCACTGTTGCCGCTTCGCATGGTCGTGTCCACCACATCCTGACAGGCGCCAAACCCCAACACCTGACTGCTGTCCAGATAGTAGCGGTTACGCTGTACGCTGGAGGGATTGTTGCCCTCAATCACATGCACGATCGTGCGGCCATCCGCCGCCCGGGCGCTGTATTCCACCAATGCCACGTGCTCGGTATCCCCGGCTTCGTTGTAGCTGAAAAAAATCAGGTCTCCGGGGTGGGGAATATAATCGTTCTTTTTCATCAGCGTATCGCTGCCCTTGAGCCACTGGTAGCCCCAGTTGGGGCAGTTGCCCTTGCGAAACACAAAGCGGCCCCGGGCGATGAACCATTCCTTGCCGGTGTTCTGCCCGCCGTAGTTGGGGTAGACCACGTTGAGCAAATCCTCCCCAAAGCGCCGGTCTACCTGATCGACACACCAGCACACAAACTCGGCGCACCACGCGGCGTTGGGGTCGCCGGACCAGTCGCCATACTTGGTCAGGTTATTTGGGCCTTCGGTGTAGCCCAGCTCGCCAATCGCGACTTTGAGGAGCTTTTCGACAAAATCCGGAGCCTCTCCGGTATCGATGACCGTTTCTCCCAGGCTGGCGTTCTCCCCCACATCGGATTGCACCCCCTGCTCCTCTGCGGCGGGCGTTGGCGAAGCCGACTCCGCGCCGGCCAGCGCAGGCGTCGCCATCAACAGGATCAGCAGCGCAACCGCCCAGCGCCGCATAAGGTTCATCCGCATCCCTCCGAATCCGTCGCCTGCCAGCCCATTACCGGCCAAAGGCTTCAATGCCGCGTAACAGCTCAAACTCCCGAATATCGCGCACCGTTGTGTACATTTTGCGCGTCAGGATGGCCCCCGCGCGGTAAAACAGGCAGATGAACGGCATATCGTTGGCAAACTGCTGCTGGATTGCCTGCATGGTATACGCATAATCCTCACGGTTCTGGTTGGTCCGGAGGGTGTTGAAAAGGCTGGTCATTTCGCTGGAGTTATAGCGGCAGTAGTTAGCGTCGTTCCCCTTCATGAGCAGAAAACCCGCGTCGGGGGTCACATCCATCTGGAAGGAAGCCAGCGCCAGATCAAACGCCCCGGCCGCGAGCTTCTCCTTTTCCTGATCGTAGGTCATGGTCGTGACGTTTACCTTGATTTTCAGCACGTTGAGCATATCGGCGATCATATTGGCCGTTTCAAAGCGCACATCGTTTTCCGGGTCCTCATACACGTACAGCCGGAGAACGAAATTCTTTTTTCCATCGGCGGTCACCTTATCCAAAATGCCGTCCCCGTCGGTATCGCTCCAGCCCTCGTCCGCAATCAGCTGTTGGGCCTGTTCCAGATTATACTTGAACGCGCTCTCCTGATCGTAATACAGCCAACTGCCGGAAGAAATCGGCGTGTTCGCGGTTACCGTCATGCCCATGTAAACGTTGGTGGAAATCAGGCTTGTGTTGATGGCGGCGCGGATGGCCTTGCGGATGTTCACACTGTCCAGCGGGAAGGAATCGTTGTTGATGAGCATGGTTTCCAGCTGGCGCGTGTTGTAGGTGATGGAGAGGGAGTTGATGCCGCTTTTGTACTGGGAGGCGGAAACCGAGCGGGTGAAAGCCGTGTCCACGCGACCGTATTCATAGGCCGTAATCAGGTCCTTATTGCTGGAAAACAGCGAAACCATGATTTCCTTTACCTGCGGCTTGGTTTGCCACCAATTGTCATTGACTTTGAGCCAAATGTAATTGGCCGCTTCAAAAGAGGAAATCACGTACGGCCCGGTGCCCAGCGGGTTGGGGCTATCCACCTGCGAAGCCGGCACCACCGGAAAGGTGAGCGCGTACAGCAAACCGTAATACGTGCGTTTGGCAGCCTTAATGACAACCGTGCGATCATCCGGGGCGCTGATATCCTTAACCATGTAGCGGATGGTCTGGTAAAAACCCCGCGCGTTGGGATCCTCGCTGTTAGCCATGGCCAGCAGATATTTGCAGGAAGCTACCACATCATTCGCCGTCAGCGGAGTGCCGTCCGAAAAGGTTACGTTTTCACGCAATGTGAAGGTCCAGGTTTGGCCGTTGCCGGTTTCTGACCAGGTTTCCGCCAAAAGCGGCTGGGGAAGGCCGTTGTCATCCACCGTAACCAGACTTTCGTAAACCGTGCCGTACACCGATACGATGTCCCGTTCCTGTGGGTTGAGCGGGCGGATTTCCGTTGTGCGGGTGGAATAGATGCCCACAATCAGCGAATCGTCCACGTTTTCCGCAAGCGCGACGGAGCTCGAAAATGCCAAAATTGCCGTAAGCAGCAGGCAAAGCAGACGGTTGATCGGTTTCATGAGTGTCCTCCCTATCAAAGCCGCAAGAGGCGGATTGCCGCCTGCGAGCGGTCGGCGCAAGGGTTTGCACGGCGCAAGTGAGCCGGCAGCCCGGCTGCCGGCACGTTGTTTACAACGCATGAGGTCAGGTGGCGCCGGACGCGGCTGCGCCGGCGGTTGTATTCGTGTCCAAGCCGCCTTCATAGTACAGCCGCCGGTATGTGGCGAACGCCTTGAGCACGCGCGTCGCATAGGTTTTGGTCGGCCCGTCCGCCATTTGCGACAGGGAAATAGTTTGGGCATCCTGACTGTAACGCGAATCGTTCAGCCAGTTTTGCACGGTGTTCTGCCCCGCGTGGAAGGCCGCCGATACCAGAATCGGGTCGTTATGGAAACGGTCGCTCAAAAAAGCGAGGTACCAGCAGGCATAGTGGACGTTCGTATCCGGATCGTACATCTGATCGAAGCTATACTCGTCGGTCAGGCCCATTTTGCCGTGAACCCACTCGGCGGTATCGGGCATCATCTGCATCAGGCCGCGCGCGCCCACATCGCTTTCCGCTTTGGGGTTAAAGGAGCTTTCATTCAGCACGATGGCGGCCACAAACGCGGGGTGCAGGTTGTTGGCCGTGGCCTCGCGCTCAATCAGGTCGCGGTATTGGTAAGGGTGGCTGTTAGCCAGTTTTTCAATCGCCGCCGCGCGGTTGGCCAGCACATCCGCCTTTTCGTTGGCAAAAGTGAGCTGCATAATCCACAGCCCCACAACCACCAGCGCCGCCACAAACACCGCGATGCCCAGATAGGGGATCACGAGCTTCGGCTTTTCCTCCTGCTCCTCTGGACCGTCCTCAGGCCAATCCGGATCGGGTTCCGACCGCTGCCGGCGCACGTTTTGCGCATAGTATGGGTTGTAGCGGTCCGCTTCGGGCGTGCCGTACGGGTCCTGCGCCAAGCCTCCGCCGGGCGCAAAATCCGCGCGGGGAGCATACCCCCTGCGGTATTCGGCGGATGCGCCCGTCGCCTCTGCATGCAAACGCGCATATTCCTCCCGCGTGGGCAGGGAGGATGAGGTTCTGCGGTCCGATTGCCCTTCGGCTCCTCGGTGAACCTCTGCGCGGCCACCCTGCGGCGGCGGCACGGCTACCTGCGCGCCATGGCGTTTGCGCCCGAAGCCCAAATCCTCCGCGATTGTCTGTTCCGTAAAGCGCTGTTGGTCAATCAGTTCCGGCGGATAACCCGCCGCTTCGTAGTCGCTGATACGGTTGGGCGCTACCTGCGCCGCGGGCATGGGCCGTCGGCCGATCGGCCTGCCCAGCAGATCGGTTGGCAGCGGCTCCGCTTCCTGTTTGGGGGCCGCTTCCACCTTGGTCGCGCGTCGCCTGCGCTCCTCATCAAACGGCAGGTTATTTTGCTGGGCCACGCGCAACCAGTCCGGAATTTCCTGCGGGGCAGGGGCCGCAAACTGAGAGCCGTCGGGAGCAAACAGATCGCCCGGTCGCACCGAGGTTCTGACCTCCGCCCTTGGATCGCCCGATTGCTGCTGTTCAGCCTGCGCAGTTGCCTGCAGCGCGGCGTTGCGGTCAAACCCACGCCTCATGGACTCCCTGCCGTCCGACTGCGAAGGCGGCTCAGCGCCGTTTGAAAACGCCCGCGCCGACGCGGAAGCCTGCCTTGGCGCGCACTCCGCCCCACGGGAGTCAGAACCCTCGCGGGCATCTTCCGGTATGTAAGCGTCGCGACCGCCATCCCGCGTACTCGCCTGCCGAGACGCGTCCTCCCACTGAGCCTGCGCCGCCTGTAAGGGCGCGGGTGATTGCGGCGCGTAGGTAGGCGCTTTGGTAAAACCGTTATCGCGTGGGCGCGGATAGGCAATGCTGGCTGCCGGCGCAGGGCCGTCGGCCTCTCTGGGGAGGCGGCGGGCCGCCTCATAACCGCGCGGTTCTCCGGAAGCCGTCTGGTTTTGAACATTGCTATCCACGGTTTCGCGCTGGGTCGGATCGGCCCTGTGGCGCACTGTCGCGCTCTCAGCGGGCTTATGGATAGGCTCAGCCTGTTGGCGGCGCGCGCCTTCGGCAACGGACCCTACAAAGGAATAATCCCTTGGCGCATAATCTTCATCCTCGCTACGGTATTTCCGGGGCAGGCAAAGCAACATACGCAGGCTCCTTTCCAGGGTGAAGATGATTGTTTTCGTTGGTTGGGGCAACGCGCCGCGCGCTTTTTTCTGCGGCTTTGCAAAGTACGGGATTGCGCGTTCCGCCGCCTTGATGTGTTTCGCCGGTTTGCGTGAAACGTTAAGGCGTCAGGCTTTTGGCAGGCTTTCCAAACTGTAACAGCGGCTTCGCTTCTGCGCTCCGACAAGGGTTTGCCCCTGAGCCGGTATCGCTGCGGCGAGATTGTTTTACTCGCCGGGGATTACCCGTCCGAGGCTTCAGGGGGTTCGGCCATATCCCGATCGCGCTGCGTCGAGGGGCTTGGAACCGCTTGCCATCATACCGCAATCACTCAGGAGGCATAACGGTTGGCGTTCTGCGGGGGCCGTCGGCCAGGATCCGCTTCCACAGCGCGAGGGCGTGGGCGCGGTTCGTAGCCTGATCCGCATCCGTAGTTAAAACGTAATCGGCGAGGCTTTCCGTGCGTTCCGGCGCATTTTGGTTTCGCATACGCCGGATCGCTTCTTCACGGGTTAGCCCGTCGCGCCGTTCAATCCTCTGCAACCGCACCTCATCGGCGGCGGTCACGCAAAGCACCGCGTCGCAAACCCGATCCATCCCCGTTTCAAACAGCAGGGGCGCGTCCAGCAGCGCGACCGGTTCGCCCGCTTTATACAAAGCCTGCAACGCTTCCACCGTGCGCCCGGTAATCATCGGGTGAAGCAGCGCGTTGAGCCTTGCCAGCGCGGCGGAATCCTGCCCGAACACGCGGCCGGCCAGCGCGGCGCGGTTGAGTGTGCCATCGGCGTTAAAAACCGCTTCGCCAAAGGCTTCCCTGAGGGCTGGCAAGGCTTCGCCGTGCGGCGCGGTCAGCGAGCGGCTGATCGCGTCCGCGTCAACCACGGGAACGCCCAGCGCATGGTACCATGCCGCAACCGTTGTTTTCCCCGACCCGATCCCGCCGGTGATGCCGATCACGCGCATGCCCCTCGCCTCCCTGCCAAACCGTTTCGCCATCCAGCGGTCCTTCTCTTACTTCGCATCGTACCAGCTGCGGCCATGATTGACCTCCGCCACCAGCGGCACGCTGAGGGTCACAATGCGTTCCATGGCCTCGCACAGGAGGGCGCTCACCGCGTCAGTCTCCTCAACTGGGCATTCCACAACCAGTTCGTCGTGTACCTGCAAAATCAGCTTGGCTTGAAATCCGCCTGCCTGAAGGTTTTCCTGCACGCGCACCATGGCCAGCTTGATGATATCCGCCGCTGTGCCCTGCACGGGGGTGTTCATCGCCGCGCGTTCGCCAAAGCTGCGGATGTTCCGGTTCGGGCTTCGCAACTCGTACAGGTCGCGCCTGCGGTGGAACAGCGTTTCCGCGTAGCCCAGCTCATACCCACGGTGCACCGATTCGTCCATGAAGATCTTCACGCGCGGATAGCGTTCAAAATATTTGGCGATAAAAGCGTCAGCCTCCTTACGGGAGACGCCGGTGTTGCGCGCCAGCCCAAACCCGCTGATGCCGTACACAATGCCGAAATTGACGGCTTTTGCGCTGCGACGCATGGCGGGCGTTACGCTTTCAAACGGCACGCCGTTGATTTCGGCGGCGGTACGGGTGTGGATGTCCTGCCCTTTCAGAAAAGCGTCCCGCATCGCGGGGTCGCCGCTCAGGTGCGCCAGCACGCGAAGCTCAATCTGGCTGTAATCCGCGTCCAGCAGCACGCAGCCCTCGCGGGCCACAAAGGCCCGGCGGATTTCGCGGCCTTCCTCACTGCGCACCGGAATGTTTTGCAGGTTTGGCTCCACGCTGGAAATGCGGCCCGTAACGGTCGAGGTCTGGTCAAAGGTGGTATGAATCCGCCCCGTATCGTCCACCAGCTTGGAAAGGCCCTCGATGTAGGTGCCCACCAGCTTGGTCAGCTTCCGGTAATGCAAAAGCGGCTCGATGGAAGGATGATCCAGCGTCTCCAGCACATCCGCCGAGGTGGACCATGCCCCGGCTTTGCTTTTTTTAACCGGCGAAGGCAGTTTCAGCCGGTCAAAAAGCACTTCGCCCAGCTGTTTGGGGCTATTGACATTAAACTCCTGCCCGCCGGTGAGCGCGATCACCTGCGCGCGGCAGCGTTCAATTTCCGCGCCAAACTGCACGCCAAGCTCCGCGAGCGCCGCCTTATCCACGCTGAAGCCTTCGCGCTCCATCGCGAAAAGCACGCGCGTCAGCGGCATTTCCATTTCGGTCAAAAGCGCCAGCATACCCTTATATTCAAGCCTTGCGCGCTGTTTTTGCATCAGCCCCACCAGCGATGCGGCATTTTGAGCGGCAACCTCCGGGGGTTCCACCGCTATAGCGGGCTTCTTCCCTTTGGGGGCCGGATCCTCCTCGGCCATGGTTTCGTCAGCCGCGGCTTGCTCCCTGTTTTCGGCCGCCAGCGTTTCTTTCAGGTCAAAGCTTTTATGGGTCGGCTCCAACAGGTAAGCGGCGATCATCGTGTCAAACGCCACGGCCGGCATCGGGAGGCGAAGCTTTGCAAGCCGGTGATAGAGGGCCTTTGCGCCATGCACAATCAGCGGCACACCCGCAAATAGCGGGGTTAAGGCGGCAAAAATCTGATCCTCATACAGGCCGGGATTCAAAATATCCAACGCAAGCGGCACAAACCAGTTGCGTCCGTCCGTCGCGGCTAGGCCCGCCGCGCTGGCGGAAAGGCACAGCGCAACCGGTTCGCCCGCTTTGGCAAGGTTTTCCACAACCTGCCGCAATTCCGCCTCTGTAGGCACGGCAACCGCTTCCGCCGCAATCAAGGCTTCCGGAAGCGTTTGAGGTTCATCTGCCGGCGGGGTCTCCGGAGGGGCGGGCTTGGTCGCAGCTCGCCCGGCTTTGGAGGTCGCGCCAGAGCGCGGCGCGAAAGGGTCGGGAGCAGCCGACTTGGCCGTAGCCTCCGTTTGGTTTTCATTCAGGGCCGCCGTTGCCGCATCGCTTTCCCGGCTCAGGGCATCCGCCGTTCCCCGGTTACCGGAAAACAGCGTCAGCAGCTGTTGGGATAACCGGTTCAGCTGATATTTTTGCAGCGTTGGAATGGCCCCAACCATATTTTCCATGCCGCATTCGTCAAAATCAATCTGGATCGGGGCGCTCACACGGATGGTGCCCAAATCCTTGCTCAGCTCCGCAAGCTCGCGGTTTTCGCGCAGCTTCTCCCCCAGCTTTCCGGGGATCTCCTCCGCATGGGCAAGCACGCCTTCCAGCGTGCCGTATTGCAGGATCAGCTTCAGGGCGGTTTTCTCCCCAACGCCGGGCACGCCGGGGATGTTGTCGCTGCTGTCCCCCATCAGGCCCTTCATATCCGGCACCTGAGCGGGGGTATAGCCGTACACCTCTTTAACGGTTTCCGGCGAGAGCAGAAGGCTGTCCGAAATACCCGTTTTGGTCAGGATCACCTGCGTATGGGCGGAAACCAGCTGCAGGCTATCGCGATCGCCAGTTAAAATGTAGGCGTGCACGCCTTCCGCGTTCGCCAATTTGGCGGCGGTGCCCAACAGATCGTCCGCCTCGTAGCCTTCCAACGCGCAAATGGTTACGTCCATCGCCTTGAGAATTTCCCGCACAAGCGGGATTTGCGGGCGCAATTCCTCCGGCGTGGGTTTTCGGCCTGCTTTGTATGCGTCATACATCGTATGGCGGAAGGTGGGGGCGTGCATGTCGAACATCACGCACAGCGCTTCAGGGCGATAATCGGCGATCGCCTTAAAAAGCATGCTGAAAAAGCCCTGCACCGCGTTGGTATACACCCCGCCAATGCTGAGCGGCGGCAATGCGTGAAAAGCGCGGTGGATCAGGCTGTGCCCGTCTACCAGTAAAACCGATTCCGGTCGCCTTGGCATCAAAGCCCCCCCTTCCCAAAACAAACATCCGCTATGCTGAAAAAGTATACCACATTTATGCCTAAAACTCAAAAACGCCCGTGGAGCCAAACGGAACGGAGCCCCGGAAAGCGCAGCCGTGTCTGCTTTACGGGGCTCCGGCGGGTGTGTAACAAATTGGGCGCAGGGGCTAGTTCGCGGTTCGGCGATCCGGAGGCGCGGCCTATGCGACGCGGTGCGTCGCCGTTCAGACGCTCCGGCGGAGTAACGGGCTATTCTTCAGCGCCTGATTTTTTCTGTTTATTTTCGCTGACCAGCTTGTTCAGCTCGTCCATGAAGCTGCTCACATCGGTGAACTGGCGGTATACGCTCGCAAAACGCACATAGGCGACCTCGTCCAGCTTTTTCAGTTCCTCCATGACCAGTTCGCCAATGCGGCGGGAGCTGAACTCGTCCTCCCCGCTGCTGTATACGGCCTTTTCTACCTTTTCCACAATCGCGTCGATATCCTTCATGCTCACGGGGCGTTTCTGACAGGCGTGCATCAGGCCCTTTTTGATTTTATCCGCGCTGAAAGCTTCCCGGCGCATATCCTTCTTGACCACCATCACGGGGGAGGTTTCGATTTTTTCATAGGTGGTGAAGCGGCGGCCGCAACGCATGCACTCCCTCCGCCTGCGGATGCTTGTGCCTTCCTCCGTGGGTCGGCTGTCAATCACGCGCGAATCCAGATAACCGCAAAACTGGCATCTCATGCAAGTGCCGCCTTTCTATGGGTTGTGACGTAGCTGAAACCTTGGGTAGATTATAATTCATTTGCCACAGACTGGCAATACCGGCCTGACGGTTTGTCTCCGTCCCGGCCGTTACCGGCATGCGGCTGCGTTATGCCGGCTTGGACGCCTTCGCGCCACTCGGTTCCTCCCATTGCGCGCGCAAAAGGAACGTGGCCGACAGGCATAAAATCAGCGGAATTTCCCTGGAATAGAAAACGGTGCCAAGCCCCATGCAAAGCAGAAAGCCCAGCCATTGCAGAACGATATGCGGGTAAGCCGCAAGCGCGCGCACCCCGCGAACCGAGCCGCGGCCAATCAGCCACGCGCCCATGCCAAACGCTGCCGTGCCTAAGATCCCCAACGCGGAGAGCAAATCCAGCAGATCGCTGTGCATACCAAGCCATTTTGCGCCGCCCAAAAGCGACCCCACCCACGGCGATGCAAGGATGCCCGTCAGGGGCTTGGCGTAGGTAATCAGGCGGGAGCCCGCATCCACCGCGCCGCCGGTAAGCAGGGTTAACAGTTGCGTCAGGCTATAGGCCGCGTTTTCAAAGCCAAAACCCGCCGCAAGGTTTCCCGCCCAGCCAAGCAGAGGAACGCGCGCCAGCCACAGCGCCGCAAAAACCGGGAGCGTCCAAAGCATGGAGGCCGCAACGGACAGCTTTTTCCAAACAATGCGGAAAACCAAAGCCAGACCTTCTACCGCCACTATACCCGCCGAAAACAGGATGGCATAGGTATATTGCGAAAGCCCTATCATCCCCAGCTGCAAAACCAGAAAGGCGGAATACCCGAGGCGTTTCCACCCGTGGGAGGCCGTCGCCGCATAAAACACGATCGGCAGGGCCAGAACGCTAGCGTAGATGAAATCATACCCGCCAATGTTACGCAGCATCAGTTCCTTTAAATATGCTTCCCGGTTCGGCTCGCCGGAACCAAGCGAACGGGCATAGGCATACACCTTGCCGCCGCGCAGCATCCCCTGCGCCAGCCACCCGACCGTGGTGAGGGTTGTGATGACCATGAGCGCGAGCAGCAGGGGTTTGACAAAGCGATACAGGCGGCTGTCCCCCTGCCGGCGGGCATAGGCGCACCATAACAGCGGGAACCAGAACATGCCCTGCTGCGCGTAGTAACCCGCAAAGTTCCCCCCGCCCCGTTCGAGCAGCGTAAAAAGGATCACCGGCAGGGCGGCCATCAGAAACACGCGGGGTAAAAAATCACGCCAGCGCCTGGGCAGGGTTTCCCCGTCCAAAAGCACCGCCACGCCAAACAGGCCAACCGCCGCGATGCCTGTTATGGCATGCAGCGCCGTTTGCAGCGCGGGCAGCAGAAGCCATGCCATATACAGCAGCATGGATGCGTTACAAAGCGTTATAAACAAAGGCGTTTTCCGGTTTTGCGCCATGGAGCTGCCTCCTTTGATCCCGTGCGTACAGATGCCTTATTATACATGCCCGCGCCTCGGGAAGCAAGCCTGTGCGGGAAAAGCCGCTATCAGGCGTATCGGGTGTTCCGGTGGTCCCTGTATGCCGGGCGACCGGCCTAACGCCAACGATGTGGCGCGCGGCCTACGCTTGACAGATTTTTTCCTATGGTTTTAGTAGTTTTATCCGTGCCACATCCGTAGTCCAATGCGGTAAGCCTTCTGTGATAAGGGTTTCAACCGCTTCCGGCGTTTTAGCGGAAGCGCCCGCGACCGTGGCGACGCGTTGACAACACACCCTTCAAATGATAAGATAGCATCGGAGGTAACTCCGTGATACAAGAAAGTGAGGAAACCCTTATGACAACTGTAAATAAGCAAATGTCGATCGGTCAGGTGCTCAGCCTGGACCGTACTACCGCTCATATTTTTATGGAGTTTGGCATGCACTGCCTTGGCTGCCCGCATGCAACCGCCGAATCGCTGGAGGATGCCTGCGCCGTGCATGGCGCCGATGCGGACGCGCTTGTGGAAAAGCTGAACGCGCACATGGCGGAGAACGCCTGACCTTTTCGCGGTTAAAACACTGAAAACCCGTTCATACAGGCGATTCAATTTTCCACAGGCGTTTGGCGGCGTTTATGGAAAACACAAGGATAACCTGTGGAAAGGATGGCTATGCAACAAATCAAATCGGCTCAGGAGGCCCTCTTTATCGCCTGTGAAATGGAACGCGGCGCCATTCAGCTGTACGAGCGCGCGCTGATGCTGCTGACCGACCTTGGCCGGGATCAGGAGCCGATCCGCGCTCAGTTAGCTTACATGCTGGCCGATGAAAAGCAACATCTGGCTCAGTTTCAGGAGCTTTACACAGGATTGGACGCCGAAATGGAACGCCGTCTGACGTTGGCCGCCGTGGCTTCCGCAGTGCTGTTTCCCGGAGGGCTGATGGGCGCGGTTCGGGAAGGGCTGATTAAGGACGAACAAAGTCTGCTCGCCTTTGCCGCGAACGCGGAACGTACCGCCGCCGCAACCTACCGCGCCTTTGCGGACCAGTGCGGCGACCCGCGCGCCAATGAAATGCTCAAAGGCATAGCGCTGGAGGAGGACAAACATCTGCGCACCCTCTGCGACCATCAGAACAGCGTGAAAGCATAACCGATTCTTACAACCAAACGATGAAAAGCCGCCGCCGTGCCGCAAAGGTTGCGTACAGCGGCTTTTCCCTTACAGGGAGCCCTTCCCTGCGCCTCGTTTAAAAAGGAGTGTTTTAGAGATGCCCGAAAAAACGCACCCCCAGCGCAAGCTCAGTTCAACCGCCCGTTTAGCCATATGCGGCATGATGGCGGCGCTCATTTTTGTGGCGACCTACTTTATCAAACTGCCCATGATGATGACCAACGGCTATGTGCACCTTGGCGACGGTTTCATCCTGCTGTCCGCTTCCATGCTTGGCTGGGCCGCCGTGCCCGCCGCGGCCGTGGGCAGCATGCTGGCCGATCTGATGGGCGGTTACGCGGTTTACCTGCTACCCACGTTTATCATTAAAGGCGCGGTGGCTGCTATAGCTGTGCTGGCTGTGCGCGCCAAGCACGAGTGGATGCTTGTGCTGGGGCTGGTCGCCGCTGAAGCGGTCATGGTGGGCGGTTACTTTTTGGTGGAATGGCTCATCCTGGGCTACGGCCTTGCGGGGGCCAGCGCAAGCCTGGTAGGCAACTGCATGCAGGGGCTAAGCGGCGTTGTCATCGGCCTGCTGCTGATTCCGCTGATGAAGCGCGTCAAGCTATAAACGCAGCCGGCAGGTGTAAATTTCCACAGGCTCTTGCTTTTTATAGGCGCTGATGATAAACTGAGTGGACAAAACCCCAAGGAGGATGGAACCATGAGCGTAGCGCAATGGATTATTGGCATTCTGCTGATGTTATCCGCGATTGTGATGATCGTGAGCGTCTTAATGCAGAGCAGCGAGCGTACCGGTATCGGCGCGGTCAGCGGCGCGGCAGAGACTTTTTTCGGCAAGAACAAGGCGCGCGGTATGGATGCCCGGCTGGCGCTGATCACGAAGATCTGCACCGGGTTGTTTGTAGCCCTCAGCATTGTGATGATGCTGCTCAAGTAAGCATACCGAACACAGCGAGCGTAAAGAGCCATGTTTTCACAGGAAAACATGGCTCTTTACTATTTGAATGGCAAACGGATGCTGATGCCGCGGCGTTGGCTTGGGGTGCTACCGCAAACCCCAGCGCTCTGACAAAAGTTTTACCCTTGACCCTGTTTTGCTGTGGCGAGAGGCGCGTAGTATGCAAGCCTCGGCAATGCGTTTTACCCGCTCGCCTCATAGCCCTGCGGGCTGTTCGCTCGCTTGATGGCTACACGCTACGGCGTGGGGCTTGGGGCTCTGCCCCAAACCCCGGCAGGGGCTTCGCCCCTGCAC
>DAOPZY010000048.1:0-19975 GCA_035353615.1 Candidatus Limiplasma sp. | reverse complement strand
TTATCCTACGTTGGGAGGCTTCTTGGCAATGTCCGTTTTTCCTGGGGCAGTGCAGAGCAGGGGCGAAGCCCCTGCCGGGGTTTGGGGCGGAACCCCAAGCCCCACGCCGCAGCGTAAACCCAACCAGCGAGCGAATAGCCCGCTGGGCTATGAGGCGAGCGGGTGTAACGCTTTGCCGATGTTCGCATACATCCCGTCCCCCCTCGCCGCAGCGAAACCGGGTCAAGGGCAAAGCCCTTGACCCATTTTCGATGCGGCGAGGGTTTCTCAACAGTCGGAACGCGGCGCTTTGCAACCAACTCGCAAAGCGCCGCGCTTTGATCCATCTATGCTCCTGATCCGGTTCTTTCATTACCCCGTGTTTCCGCGCAGCCCTCAGTAGGCCGCGCTCACCGCCGCGTCCAAAATGGCGACCGCGCGGTCGTAATCCTCCTTGGTGGCAATCAGCGGCGGCAACAGGCGAATCACGGAAGTGCCAATCAGCGTTACCAGCAGCTTCCGATCCGTGCAGCCATGCTTAACAGCTTTCCCGACCGGCGCGTCCAGCACGATGCCAATCATCAGCCCTTTGCCGCGCACCTCGGCCACATGCGGCAAAGCCCGCAGTTTTTCCATCAGGTATTCGCCAACCTCAGCCGCGTTCCGGTCCAGCGCCCGATCCAGCATTTCGGTTACCGCTGCCAGCGACGCGGCGCAGCAGACGGGGTTGCCGCCGTAGGTGGTGCCGTGGGAGCCGGGGGTAAAGGCCTTTGCGACTTTTTCCGTAGCGCAGATGGCGCCAATGGGCATGCCGCCGCCCATGGCCTTCGCCATGGAAAGGATGTCCGGCTTGACGCCGTAGTGCATGTAGGCCATCACCTTGCCGGTGCGGCACCAGCCGGTTTGAATCTCGTCCAGCAGCAGCAGCAGCCCTTTTTCATCGCACAGCGCCCGCAGGCCCTTCATGAACGCCTCGGTCGCAGGCACAACGCCGCCTTCGCCCTGGATCGGCTCCACCATGATGGCAACGGTGTCATCCGTTACCGCAGCCCGGAAGGAGTCCAAATCGTTAAACGTCGCGTAGGAAAAGCCCGGAAGCATCGGCTTATACCCCACCTGGCAGGCGTTGTCCGGCTGGCCGGTCGCCGTCATGGAGCCGTAAGTACGGCCGTGAAAGCTGTTTTTCGCGGTAACGATGTGGTACTTTTGCGGGCCGTAGGTATCGGTGCCGTACTTGCGCGCAAGCTTAATCATGGCTTCGTTGGCTTCGGTGCCGGTGCTCTGGTAAAAAATTTTATCCATCCCCAGCGCGGTGCAGATTTTCTCGGCCAGCAACGCCTGCGGAAGGGTGTAGGGATAATTGAAGGTATGGATTACGTCCCCCGCCTGATCCCGAATGGCGGCGACCACGCTATCCGCGCAGTTGCCCACGGAGTTGACCGCGATACCCCCGTAAAAATCAAGGTACGCATCCCCGTTTTCATCATACAGGTACATGCCCTTTGCGCGCTCGCACACAAACGGGAAACGTTCGTAGGTATCCATCATGTAGGTGCTTACCAGCGCCTTGACCTGTTCCGCCGTCAGGTTCCGATCCTTGAGTTTCATCAATACCGAGCCTCCCCTTATAAGCTTGCGCGGTACACCGCGCGGATCTCCTCCAGAGTCAGTGTCACAGGATGGTTTTGCAGCGAAGCCGCGGACACCTTCAGGCAGTTTTCCGCCATCCAGTCCACATCCTGCGGTAAAACGCCGAGTTGGCTCAGCGTAACGCTCACCTGAAGCCGATCCATCCATCGGCGCAGCGTATCCGCAAAATCCTGCTCATCCTTCCCGCCCAGCGCGCGGCTCAGCTCCGCGCACCGCCCGGGCGCGTGCGCCACCGTGCGGCGGATGATCTCCGGCGTAAGCGCCGCCAGTCCCAAGCCGTGGGTTACGTTGCGCAAACCGCTCACCGGGTGCTCCAGCGCGTGAATCGCGCCTACGCCGGCCATGCCGATGGCCATGCCGCCCAAGGTGGAAGCAAGCGTCACATCGCACCAGGCGGCCATGTCCGCGGGGTTATCCAACACGCGTGGCAGGCTCGCGGCCAGCAGGCGGATTCCGTTCAGCGCCATCTGATCGGTCAGCGGCTGAGCCGCCCGGGCATAATAGGCTTCCATGTTGTGGGACAGCGCGTCAAACCCCACGGAGGCGACAACCGCCCTGGGCAGGGTCGCCATCAGCTCCGGATCAATCACCGCGACCCTGGCAAAAATCGGCTCGCACCGCAGCGACTTCTTATCCCCTGTCAGGGGATTGGTCAGCACCGAAAAATGGTTGCCCTCGCTGCCCGTGCCGCAAGTGGTGGGCACAAGCACCAGCGGCAGCGCGTCCTTGCCGGTTCTGCGGCCAAAGATGTAGTCCGACACATCCCCTTCGTTGCGCGCCATAAAGGCGATCCCCTTGGCGGTATCCAACGCGCTTCCGCCTCCGAGGCCCACCACCACATCGGCTCCGCAGGCCTTGGCCATCGCCGCGCCCGCCTCCACGGTCGTGGTCAGCGGGTTAGGCTCCACGCGGTCAAACAGCTCTGATTCCACGCCGCTTTGTTGCAGCAGGGCCGTGACCCTGTTCAACAATCCGCTTCGCTTGGCGCTACCCCCGGTCACAATCAGCGCTTTGCCGCCGTACCGAGCCGTTTCCGCGCCCACACAGGCAAGCTTCCCGGGGCCAAACAGCAGCCGGACCGGGATATGGTAAGTAAAATCCATCTCTGCCTCCCACTCAATTCGCAACGCCGCCCACCAGAAAACCGTATTTCTTGGGGTCGTCGCTGTTCAAAATCAGTTGATTGACACCGGTAATGTACGCGCTGCCGGTGATTTCCGGGATCACCGCGGGGTAAGCGCCCACCGTAGCCTCCCCGGCCACGACCCCCTTAAAAAGCGAACCCGTGATGCTTTCGTACGTGAACGGCTGTTGTATGCCAATTAATCCCTTGCGGTACAGGCAGGCCAGCTTCGCGCTGGTGCCCGTGCCGCAGGGGGAACGGTCTATCTGGCGATCCCCAAAAATCACCACGTTTTTCATGTTCGCGTTCGGGTTGTCGGTGGCGCTGAAAAACTCCACCAGATCCACGCCATGAATATCCATCTCCGGATGGCGAACCGGGAAGGTTTCGTTGATCGTCGCCATCAGCCGCATGCCCAGCTCCGTCAGAGCGGGCAGGTGAGCGTTATCGATGGCCAAGCCAACCTTCGCGGCGTCCACCAGCGCAAAAAAGCTGCCGCCAAACGCGATGTCGCATACCACCGTGCCATAGTCCGGCACAGGCACCGGCAAGCCTTCCCGGTACAGGAACGCCGGCACGTTGACCAGCGTCACCTCTTTCGCGCGGCCGTTTTCCACCCGCACGCGGGCGCGCACGAGGCCGGCGGGCGCGTCCAGCGTGAGCCACGTGTAAGGCTCCTCCACCTTGACCAGCCCGGTTTCCACCGCGACGGTCGCCGTGCCGATGGAACCGTGGCCACACATGTTCAGGTAGCCTGAGTTTTCCATGAAAATAACGCCCAAATCCGCCTCCGGGTGCAGGGGCCGGGTTACCAGCGCGCCAAACATATCCTTGTGCCCGCGGGGTTCCAGCATCAGCGCGGTTCGGTAATGGTCATAGTGCTGGCAGAGAAATTGCTTGCGCTCCATCATGGTTTGCCCTTCCAGCGGGGGAAAGCCGTCCAGGATGATGCGCGTCGGCTCCCCCATGGTGTGGGAATCCACAACGAGGAACGTTTTTTCCGCCTTGGTCAGTGCCGCGAAGCAGTCCATACACGTCCCTCCCGCGCAGGCTCACACATTATGCCGGTATTCATAGGGCAAAAGAAGCATCTGGCCGTAATGGTCAAACTCGGCGACGCAGCGCAGCGAATCTTTCAGGATGCCGATCTGCATTTCCACATTATTCGGCTCACCCGCGTTGGAGCCTATCGGCACATGAGCGGCGGCGATGCGCGGCGCGCCCTGCTGCTTGGCGATGGGCGGAAGCGCCGCGATCACGATGCAGCTCATACCAGCCTCCTCGCACGCCCGCGTTACGATGGTGGCGGAACGGTGGCAGGTGCCGCAGCCTCCCGTGCAAAGCACGATGTCCGCGCCCTGCGCTTTCAGCTTGGCCGCGATTTCCGGGCCGGTTTCGGCGCGGAATTTATCCACATTGCCCCCGCCGCCCATGAAACCGTACATTTCCGGCACCAGACTGCCGATGAACCCCTCCGCCACCAACTCCCGCAGGCGGTCCAGGGGGAACATGGCGTTCACATCCTTGTTGATGTCCGAGTTGTCAAAGCCTCCGTGGGTCACCATCAGTTCTGACGTGGGGATATCGGATGGAATGGCGCGGTAGGTGTAATCCCCCGCAGTGTTGAAGGGGGTCTGATTGCGCCTGTGGATGCCGCCTGCGGTGATAAACGCCACCCGGCACTCGCTCAGCGGCTTTTGAAGCGGGGTCCATACGGGTTTCGGGGCTGTGGGAACAAAAATCTCGGATTGCAAACCCTGCGCGGTTGTCAACTGCATGGCGATCCCTCCTGATCCGGCCCGTCAACGGGCGATTGCGTTATACTGTTTGCATATAGCTGAAGTAAAACTCCACTTTTTGGCCGGGCTGCGGCGCGCAGGCCGAATAGAGCCACCGCAGCGGCACCGTTACAACCCCCAGCCTTCCGGCAATTTCCACCTTCACGGCGGTATCGTTCACTTCGACAATGGTGCCCCGGGTCAGCACCGGCACAAGCTCCACCATCACAGCGCCCCGTCCGCAACGGCCTGGTTGCGGGCCACCACCGCCGCGTCCCACTTCGGTTCCGGCGGCAGGATGGGGATGCCCGCCATCTTGGTTTTCAGCATCAGGATGGCGCGCCTTGCGTCTGCCGGCGTAACGGAGTTGCAACCGGCAATTTCATTTTCAAAGCCGTTGGCATCCTTGTTCAGCTCCACCATCGCGTCCATGTACGGGTTGCCCACCACCAGCTGCCCCTGATAGGCGCAGAAGGAAACCCCCACCACCGGGATGCCGCGCATCCCCACCTGCTCAATGTGGGAGGCAAAGTCGATGTGGTTGTTGCCAAAGCCTTCCGTGGTCACAATCGCGCCCTGCACATCCAGCGTTTCCACCAGCGTGCCCAAACGCTGGGACACATACATTTTTTCATCGTTCACCTGTGGGCTGCCCACAAAAATCACGCCGATCAGGTCCAGTTCCTCATCCTCCGCCAGCCCTTCCACAAGCGGCTCGCGGAAGTAGTGGCGCGTCATTTCCTTGGTGGCGGGGCCGATGCAGGTGAGCGCGTGGATAGCTCCGTCCCGCACCTGATTGGGGGTCATCATCACCGGCACGTTGCCCAGGTCCACGTTTTTCTGCCCGCCCTTGATGCCCGCCGGCTCCACGGGGCACAGCACGTTATCGTGCATCGCGCCCTGACCCATGATCTCCTTAATCAGCACTACGCGCGGCCGACCGGCCTTGCGCACATCCCGGCACACCGTTTCGCGCGCCAACGGTTCGGCGGTCAGCTTGAGCACGTTACGCACCGCCTGCACAATCACATCCTGCGCGGCGTGGGCGGCGAACGGCCCGCGGCGTTCCATACCGGTGTTGCGTTCCAGCACCACATGCACCCGCACGATGATATCGCCTTCATCCGCGCAGCCGGGCCGCCCAAAAGCCATTTTCTCGTCCAGATACCCTTCGGACGAGCCAAACTCATGCACCTGCACGCCCGCCTCGTCCATTCCGGTAAGCATGAACACCATGCCGTCCAATACGTGCGACACCCCTTCGCCCAGCATGCCCTGCACCTTGGTGGAAACCGGGCAGATGTCCATGATGGTTTGCGTGTACAGGTGGCGCTGATCGGGGCGGATTACGTCAATCGTCAGCTCCTTCACCAGCGGGCTTGCCTTGCGGGCTTCGGCAGCCAAGGCCCGGTCGAGGGTGAGCACGCCGTTTTCAAACGCGGTGCGGTCGCCAAGCGCGACCTCGCGCACCGTAAAATACTTTTTGGTCAGCACCCGCTTCACCTGATCCTGCGCGGGCAGTTCGGCAGGCATTACGGGCGGCGCCTGCGGAATCGGAGGAGGCGGCGGGGGCATGCTTCCCGGGAACGGAAACGCGCCGATGGGAAAATCGATTTTCACATTTTCCAGCCTGCCGATTTCCAGATGGATCATCCCCAAGGGCGAGGCCGCCGCGAAGGCAGGCATGGCGGGGGTCGGAGCCATTCCGGGCGCGGGCATAGTGGGGGCCGGAATGGCCCCGGACGCGGGCGCGGCGGGTTGCGGCGGCGCTTCAGGGGCGGGCGCGTCCGTCAGCATGGCAGGCACAATGGCCGTCAGCGCTTCGCAATCCGCCGCCAGCGTTTTGCCCAGCGACTGCCCGATGGTCAGGCCGCGCGGGTCCAGCGCAATCAGCCCGGAAGCTAACATTTCCTCAAACAGCGAGGGGTCCTCCAGATCGCCGGGGCCGATCACCGTACCCTTTTGCCGCCGGCAGCAGAATACCGCCGGGTCCTGTAAGTGTTGCCGCAAGGTGTCCGCAGAGATGGACATAGGCCGCTTCCCCTTTCAATACGCTATCCGCGTGCGTTGCGAATCAGTCGTTGATGCACGGCGCGCAGCGCGCCGTCCGTAGCGTGGTGTACAACCAGCCCCAGGCGGGGCGCGCAGGCCATTACCGTGTTGGTGCAGTCCGAACAGTTGCCAATGAGGATTTCCTCCGCGCCGGCCCGCTTCAGGGCAAGCACTTTTTGCGCCTGCCCCGGGCAATGCCCCGGGTTTTCGCATTTGTAGCCGGTTTTGCCCTTCTGAGCCTGCTTGCAATAGGCAACGTCCACAACGGTCGCCTGCATGGACTGAGCGATTTCCGTAAGCCGCGCCTCGTCCGGCCCGCACGCGCACACCAGCAAACCCATGTTGCGCCTGCGCCCGGGAAACTCCTCCGTTACCAGCAGCCCACCGGTTGTTTTCAGGATCGGGCTTTGCGGCGTTGTGCGGCGGCCGGTAAACGGGCCGCCCATCATCAGCTCCCCATAACCGCCCGCGATGCCGCCCGCCCGCGCCAACAGGGTTTCAACCGGCAAACCCACCGGCACGCCGCGAAACACCTGCACATTCGGGCCGGCGAGCTTCCCGGCCACGGTCACATCCTTGTCGATCATCGGTTTGCGCCGGTCGATGGCCTGCGCAAGCGCGTACAGCGTTTCCGCGTTCAGCACCACCGCGCCGGCCTTGGAGGGCAAATCCCCCGCGCCCAGCAGCACGCCCAACGCCTCCCGCACCACGGCGCGCTCCTCGCCAGCCGGGTACAGGGGCGGCAACTCGCACAGGCGGATCTCCGGGCGCAGGTGCGGCGCAAGGGCCGCAAGCGCAGCGGCATGCTGCGGCTTGATGGCGACAATGCCCTTTTCAGCGGCTGTCAGCTCCATCGCCAGCCGCAAACCCCGGAGAACCGTCGCCGCTTCCTGCTCGATCAGCGCGATGTTGTGGCAGAGGATCGGCTCGCACTCCGCTGCGTTCAGGATTACGGTGCAGCCCGGTTGAGGAACCAGCTTCAGGTACGTGGGGAACCCCGCGCCGCCAAGCCCCACCAGCCCGGAGGCTTCGGCCAGCTCGCGCGGCGTTTCGCCTTGCAGGGGCAGGTAATCGCGCTCCGTTTCCCAGTCGGTCGCCGCAAGCACCTCCACGGCCTCGGGCGTAACCTTCGTAACGGCGCCGGAAACGCTGCTGTGCAAGTGCGCTCCCGGCCCGTCGGCGGGCTTTTCGGCAATCCGCTGCCCACGCCGCACGCTTTCCCCCACGGCGACGGTCGGCACGCTGGGCGCTCCGATGTGTTGTTTGAGCAAAAACCGGAAGGTCGGCATGCAATCCCCCCATTGCTTTTCGGGTTAGGTGCATTATAATACAACTTGTGGCAATCATGAAACGCCAATTATTCACATTTGATATGACAGTTTGTAATGCCTAAAACATAAGGAGGGCTGCTGATGGACCTGAAAAAGTATGAAGTTTTCGTAGGGGTCGCGGAAACCGGAAACCTGACCGAAACCGGCCGAAGGCTGGGCTATACGCAATCCGGCGTGAGCCACATCATCGCCGGGCTGGAAGCGGAAATGGGTTTGCCGCTGATTGTGCGCGGCCGCCGGGGCGTAGGGCTGACGGAAAACGGCGCGCGCATCGCGGACGCCATGCGTCACCTGCTGGCAGATAACGAACGGCTGGAGCAGACCATCAGCGCGATTCGGGGGG
The DNA here is from genome assembly GCA_035353615.1 of Candidatus Limiplasma sp. Lineage (GTDB taxonomy): Bacteria > Bacillota > Clostridia > Christensenellales > Aristaeellaceae > CAXXOK01. The sequence goes on along the minus strand of DAOPZY010000048.1, from coordinate 11,719 downwards.
TCACGACCGGCTCGCTGGTGATCGGAACCTACGCAAGCATTTCCATCAATTGGCTGCCGGAAATTCTGTACCGGTTCCGTCAGGATTATCCCGGCATCAGCATCCACATGAAGGAAGGCGGCATTGAGGAAATCGAGGGCTGGATTGAGAACAGCATCGCTGATTTTGGCTTTTTAAGCCGCCGCAGTTCCCAGTCGTTTGATTGGATACCGCTTGAGGAGGACCCGCTGCTGGCTATTTTGCCCAAAGATACCCCCTGCCCCCCGGGCGGGAAATTCCCCATCGCGGGTTTTGAGGGGCAACCCTTTGTGATGTCCGCCGCGGGGATCGATCACGACGTGCACATGGCGCTTACCAACGCGGGCATTCATCCGGCTGTGCGCTATTCCTCTGCGGACGATCACGCGATTGTGTCCATGGTTGCCCATCGGTTGGGGATCAGCATGCTGCCGCGCCTGATTGTGCAGGATCAACTGGATCATATCACAGCCCTGCCGGTGGAGCCGTACGCCTCGCGCAGGCTCGGGATCGGGATTCGCAACCTCAGCCGGTTATCGCCTGCCGCCAAAGAACTGATCGAGTACACGAAACGGATTCTGTTCAAAAATCAAACCCCCGCCGAAGCGGGGCCGGGTCAGGGTTAAAGCCCTTGTCCCGGTTCCGTTTCGGCGGGGGTAATACTGCTACCCGCTATGCTATCTGCCTTCCCCTTCGGTCTGCTTATCCCGGGCAATGCGCCGCGCCCGTTCAATCAACTGCCCGGCCAAGTCGCCTTCGATCCGTTGCGGCGGCTTCCCTTTTTCAAAAATTGCGCCCACAGCATAATCGCCGCCTTCGCCGCCCGCCGGCTGACCCTCCGCCAGCCCGCCGCCTGCCAGGCCAATGTCCGCTTCGCGCGCTTCGCCCGGGCCGTTTACCACGCAGCCCATCACCGCCACGGTCAGGGGCACGCGGACGTCCGCCAGCTCCCGCTTCACGCGGGTCGCAATCGCTGTTACATCCACGCTGGTTCGGCCGCACGTGGGGCAGGAAATTACATTCACATAATCCCTGCGCAAGCCGCAGGCCTTGAGAATGTCAATCGCCGCCGCCACCTCCGGCACCGGATCGCCTGTGAGCGACACGCGGATGGTGTCCCCAATGCCGTGCAGGAGCAGGCTCCCGATCCCAATCGCGCTCTTGATGGTTCCATCGCCGGGCAGGCCCGCTTCGGTTACCCCCACATGCAGCGGATAATCCGTCTGCGCCGCCGCCAGTTCATAGGCGGCCACGGTCAGGGGCACATCGGTTGCCTTGAGGCTGAGCACAATATCCTGAAAACCGGTTGCTTCCAGCAACTTGGCGTGTTCCAGCGCGCTGCGCAGCATGCCCCGGGCCGTTACGCCGCCCTCGCTGCGCAGGATGTCCTTTTCAATGGAGCCGCTGTTCACCCCGATGCGGATGGGCGCATTGTGCATTTTAGCGCAATCGGCCACCCTTCGCACTTTTTCAGCCGAGCCAATGTTGCCGGGGTTGATGCGCACCTTGGCAGCGCCGCGCTCCAACGCCCCAACCGCCAAATCGGCCCGGAAATGAATATCCGCGACAATCGGCACCGGAGAGCCAAGCACAATTTGCTCAAACGTAGGCAAACACGCGTCGTCATACACGCTCACGCGCACAATCTCCGCCCCGGCGGCAGCCAGGGCGCGCACCTGCGCAAGGGTGGCCGCCGCGTCGCGGGTGTCGGTATTGGTCATGCTTTGCACCGTTACAGGCGCGCCGCCCCCCATGGGCACGCGGCCAACCATCATGGCACGGGTTCCTCTCATAGGTTTACTCCTTTTCACGGGCAATGTAAATGGGGCGGCGTTTGGTTTCCAGGTAGGTCTTGCTCATGTATTGCCCCAGTATGCCGGTGCAGAAAAGCTGAATCCCGCCCAGCAGCAAAATGATGCAGATCATGGCCGGAAAGCCCGCCACCGGATCGCCCCAGATCAGCGTTTTAATAAAGAAATACAGGATCAGCACAAACGCGAGCAGGCAAAACCCAAGCCCCATGACGCTGGCAATCGCCAGCGGAGCGGTGGAAAACCCGATGATCCCATCCAGCGAGTACACCAGCAGCTTCCAGAAGTTCCACTTGGTTTCTCCCGCCACACGCTGAATATTTTCGTATTCCAGCCATTTGGTCCTGAACCCCACCCAGCTGAAAATCCCCTTGCTGAAGCGGCTGACCTCCTTCATGGACAGGATCGCGTCCACCATCTGGCGGGTCATCAGGCGAAAATCCCGTGCGCCGTCCACAATTTCGGTTTTGCTGATGCGGTTGATGATGCGGTAAAACGCCCGCGCAAAAAAAGAACGCAGCTTCGGTTCCCCCACGCGCGTCACGCGCCGGGTGGCGATGCAGTCAAACCCCTCGGTTTCAAGCCCCGCGATCATTTCGCCCAAAAGCGAAGGCGGGTCCTGCAAATCCACATCCATCACGGCAATATAATCGCCCGTAGCGCTTTCCAGCCCCGCGTACATCGCGGCTTCCTTGCCAAAATTGCGGCTGAAGCTGATCAAATGCACGCGCTCGTCCTCAAGGCGCAAAGCCTTGAGCTGCGCAAGCGTGCCGTCGCTGCTGCCGTCGTCCACAAACCACAGCTCCGGTTCCACGGGCAGCTTGCGCAGCTCCGCCACGCAGGCCCTATAAAACAGCGGGATCGCCTCTTCCTCGTTATAGCATGGGACGATGATACTCAACCGTTTCATATAACACGCATCCTCCGTTTCATCTAAGACCGGGCGCGCTTCGTTTCCAGACCATCATAGCACGTTTTGAGGCCGTTGAAAAGCGCGGCCGCGCGAACCTTCCGCCCCCGCCCCCGTCGGCCGGGTTTTGCCGGGGAGGAGGATTTCGCCCTTTGCAACGCGAACTAACGGGGTAAGATCGAAACATCGCAGGAGGTCGGGTATGAGCGAGTTTTTAGCGCCGCTGGATTACAGGCGGGCAAAGGATACAATGCGCGCGCTGGATTTTTACACCGCCTACACCCCCGACGGGGCGGCGCGCGTAGCGGCGTTGCTCAAAGAGCGCTACCCCATGGTGTTTGCCCGCACGGAGCCAAAAACCCTCGCCAACGGCGCCCTTGTGCTGGAAATGCCCGGCGCGAACATCACCGATCCGCTGGTGTTCGTATCCCATATGGATTCGCTGCACTGCAAAGAGCCGCCGATCACCTCCCTCGCCCCTTTTTCCGCCCCGTTGCAGCGGGCGCACGTGATTGCCCTGCTGGAGGCGCTGGACGCGCTTTTGCAAAGCGGTTATCAGCCGGGCGGCGAGCTTTTCATCGCGCTTTCGATGGATGGGCTGGGTACGGGCGCGGGCGCGAAATCGGTGGTCGAATACCTGCAAAAGCGGCAGATTTCCCCCTGTTTTGTGTTGGACCACGGCGGCTATGCAACGCACGCGGCTTTTCGGCGTTACCTGCCCAAGGGCGCGCCGCTCGCGCTTATCGGCATCACGGAAAAAGGTCGGCTGGAAGGGCGGCTGATCGCCACGGGCACGCAAGCGGGCGATGACCGGAGCGCCGCGCGCCCGCTGAACGTTTTGCTCAAATGCGGCTCCCGGCTGGGCATGCGGCCCCGGCGCGCCTCGCTGTGCAAGGCCAGCGAGCAGATGCTCCGGGAAATTGCCCGTCACGCTCCCCTGTTTCCAAGCCTGCTGATCGCCCGCCCGCGCGTCACCTTTCCCCTGCTGAAAGCCATGTGGCGCAAGCGGGCAATCATGGCGCAGTTTTTCGAAAGCGAGCTGACCGTCACAGGCGTCAGCACGCAGGGGGAGCCGTCCCGCAGCCCCACGGAAGCGGAGTTGACCTTTTCGTTGCAAACCGTGCCGGGCAAAAAATTGCCCGCGTGGAAAAACTCGTTGCGCCGCAAGGTTTGCCGCCACGGCGCGCGCATGGAAATCACGGTTGAAAACGAGCACAGCAGCCGCAGCCGCACCGATGGCGAAGCGTGGGTCGCGCTGGAAACCGCCATCGAAATCCTGTTTGAACGGGCCGTGATCGCGCCCTGCCTTTCTCCCAACGTGACCGACGGTCGCTTTTACAGCGCCCTGAACGGCAAGGTGTACCGTTTTTCCCCGTTCTTGCTCAGCGGGGAGGAAGCGTTGCGCGGCGAGTGCACCGTAGACGATTGCGCCCTGCAAACCGCCGTTCAGTTTTTCAGGCAGATGCTATCGGTTTAATCCACCGGGCCGACGCTACCGTGTCGGCAAGGCGGTATGGCAAACGCGGCGTGCGGGCTTGGGCGCGCATGCCGGCATCAGTCCATCGCATGGCGGGCAACACCCTGTACACCTGTCTGCCGTGCTTTTTTGGGGAGGGATGCTTCCTTGGAAGGGATTATTTACATCGCGTTTTTCCTGTTTGGCGGGCTGGCGATTGCGCGCTACTGGCTGCCGCGGCACAGGCCGCTGGTGCGCTGGTATGTGGGCGCGAGCGTCGGCCTCCTGCTGATGCTGTGGCTACCGGTGCTGTGGGCGTACCTGATCGCCTTTACGCACACGGCGCAGCTGCTGGCCGCGCTCACGCTGTGCCTGCTGGTCATGCTGGCCTACCTGACCCGCGACCCGCATAAGCGCGTGCGCTTTGGCGAGGAAGATCGGCGTATGCTGCGTGCGGTCCTGTGGGTTGCGGTTCCGCTGACGGCGCTGGCCGGGGTTTTGGAGGTAACGCATTCCATCCTCCCCGCGGCGGACGGCAGCTATCACGTGGGCCAGAGCACCTACGGCGACCTGTCGCTGCATCTGGCCATTACCACCTCCATCGTGAACGCGCATTTCCCGCTGCAAAACAGCCTGATGGTCGGCGCAACCATGGCCTACCCCTACCTGGCGGACTCGTTCGCCTCCACGCTGTACCTGCTGGGGTTGAGTCTGCCGGCCGCCATGTCGGTCAGCGGCACGCTGCTGTGCGCCTCGGTGTTCACCGGTTTCGCGCTGCTTTGCGCGCAGCTGGCCCGCCGCCGGGGCACGGTTTGGCTGGCAACGCTGTTGCTTTTTGTGAACGGCGGCCTCGGGTTTTTCTATACCCTAAGCGGCACCGTGGAAAACGGCGTCACCACCACCGCGTGGGATCACCTCAGAACCATGATGACCGGATTTTACCAGACCCCCACCAACCAGCCCGATCCCAATAACCTGCGCTGGGTCAATATCATTTGCGATATGCTGGTGCCGCAACGCGGCATCCTTGGCGGCTGGGCGATGCTTCTGCCGGCGCTGAACCTGCTGATTCCGCCGCTGGCGCTTCGCCGCCGTCACACCGCCCGCGCGCTGGTGCTTACGGGGATCATCGCCGGGGGCATGCCGCTTTTGCACACGCACAGTTTTCTCGCGCTCGCGGTCGTCAGCTTTGGCATGATGCTCTACGTTGTGGTTACCGCGCCGCGCAACCGCCGCATGGAAGCCTTCAAACCCTTCCTGCTCTACGGAGGCATCGCGCTTGCGCTCTCACTGCCGCAGCTGATCAATTTCACTTTTGTTCAGGCGACTCGCAGCGATTTTTTCCTGCGCTTCCAGTTCAACTGGTGCAACAACCGGGGCGGCGCGGGGTTGGTTGACCCCTATTTCTGGTTCTACATTAAAAACATCGGCCTGCCGTATCTGCTGATTCTGCTGGCGCTGCTCCAGCTCCGCAAAGGGGACCTGCGCGAGGAAGCCGACGCGGCCGCCGCGCTCACCGACGGGCTGTACTCCCCCGACCCCGGGGACGCGTCCGCCGAGGCCGCCGCAGGCGGAGTTGTTGCCGCTCACGGGATTGTCGCCACGGACGAAACTGCCGCCGCCAGTGGAACCATCGCCGCAGACGAAACCGTTACCGCAGGCGAAGCCGTTACCGCAGAAGGAATTGCCGCCGATGTAGTCCGGGATGCAAGCCTCGGCCTTGGCGCGCAAAACCAGCCGACCGCCACAATCGTAAAATCGGGCGCAATCGGCGCTTCGGATGTGAATGCGGAAAATCCCGACGCGGAGGGCGACGACTCGCCGGAGGCGGAAACGCCCGCGCGCGCCAGCCTCTACGCGCATGATATGCCCGCCTACGGCACGCCCAACCTGCCGCACCCCGCAAGCGACGATTACAGCCAGCCGACCCTCGATTTGCCCTTCACGCGACCCCTGCCGCCGGAACGCCTCCGCGCCGCCGCCTTCTCCCCGGACGATAGCGACCGGGTGGGCGTTATGCGCGCCGTCACCGGCACCTCCGGCGCCGAAGCCAGCCACCGACCGCTTCTGGAGGAGATTTTCCACTCCACCTACCACACGGACGAAGCCGCCGAAGCCGCGGCGCGCGCCAACGCGCTGACCGACGGCCAGCCGGAAACCTGCTTTGCGGAAAAACCGCCCGCCCGCGACTGGGTGCGACAAAACCGCATGCTGGCGCTGGGCGCTTTCCTGCTGCTGCTGCTTGCGGAGCTGGTTTTGTTCCAGCCCAATGAGTATGACAACAACAAGCTGATCTACGTATGGTTTATGCTATGCCTGCCGATGGCGGCGGATTACGCGCTGGATCTGTTTGCCCGTCTCAAGGGGCTTGGCGGCCGCAGGGCGCTGGCGACGCTGTTCCTGATTGCCTGTTTCCTTTCCGGCGGGCTAACCATTGCCCGCGAGCTGGTCAGCGATTATCAGGCCTATACGGCGGCGGATATCGCCGTGGCCGATTTTGTCAGGGAAAACACCCCGGAACACAGCGTGTTCATCACCGGCAACCAGCACCTGAACCCCATCGCCTCGCTGGCGGGGCGCACCATCCTGTGCGGCAGCGATATCTACCTTTTTTACCACGGTTTTAACACCACCGCCCGCAAGGAGGAAGTCCGCCAGTTTTACGAGGCTCCCGCCGAGCACCTCGACCTGCTGGCCCGCTATCAGGTGCAGTACGTGTACCTTAGCCCCTCGGAGTGGTATAATTACAACGTGGACGCCGACGCCCTGCGCCAGCTGTTCCCCACGGCCTACGAGAGCGATGACGGCGCGTACCTGGTGCTGACGGTGCCGGAAAGCTACCGTAAAACGCAGGCGACGCAAACCGCCGTTACGCCTTCCCCCACGCCGGACCCGGCCCTGAACCCCGCCAGCCCGGGCTGACCGGAGGCGCGGTATGGAACGGTTTTTGCGGTATTCACTGGAAAAAAGCAAAAAGATACGCGTTGTGTGGATGGATGGCGGCCAGTTGCGCCAGGCAACGGCGGCAGTGCTCGCCTATGACGGCGGCAATGTAATGATGGCCCTGTCCGGTAAAAAGGCCCCCCTGACGGTCGCGTTGGCCGACATTTTAAGCTGCGACTATGCGCGCGGCGATCACGGAGAGGAATAGACCCAATGCAAAAGCTGAAAAAGCTCCTGACCAACCGGGATGAACTGCTCGAACTGGCGCGCTATATTGTGGCCGGCGTGCTCACCACCGTGCTGAGCCTGATCGTTTCCTACGGCTGCTACATTCTGCTTTCTGAAAACCACACCATTAACGGGGCCAACACGCTGCAACTGATGATCGGCAACGGCGTTTCCTGGGTAGTCGCCGTGATTTTCGCCTTCTGGATTAACCGGCGGATGGTTTTCCGCGTGCAGGGCGGCACCGCCGGCAGCAAAGGCCGCGAGTTTGTGGAGTTTATCGCGGCGCGCGCGGCCAGCTGGGCGCTGCTGGAGGAAGGCGTCGCGGCGCTGATTAAGCTGATGGGGGTCAGCAACACATGGAACCGGCTGATCGTGCTGGTGCTGGTCACCGTGTTCAACTACGTCGCCAGCAAATTTTGGATTTTCAAGCCTAAAACAGCCGCGACGGCTGATGACTCAGCAAAGCGTGAGCAAAACCCGGAATCCTGATCACCCCAAAACACCGAATTGCTATCGGCAGCCGGCCCGCCCCCCATCCGAAGCCAAAAGTCGGGCCATGTCTGCGCAAGGCGTTTTCAAGGGTTGCTCCCCTGACCGCACCCCTCGCGCAACCATCCGGATGGCTGAACAACCCCAGCCGCAGTAAAAGGGGTCAAGCGCAAAGCCCTTGTGGGGCGCAGGGGCAATGCTCCTTGCCTGCCGCATACTTTGAAGTGACAACCCATTCAACCGCAACGCCGCGAGTGCCAAAAGCGCAACGGGGTTCGGCTTAGGCACTCGCTTCGGTTTGTCAACGGTCCAAACCATCGTTTTCCACTTTTACGAACATTTTCAAAAAGTACGTTTTGGTAATTTTTAAACCAATCGAAACCTATCGTTCGCTACGGTCAATGCGCCTCCGGGGCTGTGGACGTTTACCGCGCCAGCATGGGCGCGGCCGCCCGCCTGCCGCCACGCGGAAGCCGTTGCGCTGAAAGCTTTCAATGCCCGCCGTTTCCGCCGCTGATCCACAGCCCTCCCCGCGCGGAGCGCACGCCGGCGCCCAATCAGCCGGGCTACCTCCGAACTCACCGAAATACCGCCCGATGTAAAATCCCCGTAAAACGCTCTTGGGCAACCTGCGTATACCTGCGCCTAAAAAGTGGAGGATTTTCACAAAACCGCTCGCAATGTTCTTCTTTCTATCGGCATGGTCTTTCATTATCGGGTAAAGTAGGGTATACTGTTCATGCCAATTTTGAGCCTGGGACATGTGCCAAAGGAGCGAAATCATGACGGATTTTACAAACAGCTGGAATGACGACGAGATTCTGACCGCACCCTACGCCCCGCTCGGACTCATCGCCATGCCGGGTTGCGAAGAGTTGGGTGCGAGCGTAAACAGATGGTTAATGAAATGGCGTGAGCATCAGGAAGCCATGGAGGATAAAACGCCTCTGTTTGGCGTTTTGGGCGCAAACCGGGAAAACTTCCTGATCGACGTGCAGTGCCCCCGTTTCGGCACCGGCGAAGCCAAAGGGATGATCCGCAGCTCCGTTCGCGGGTACGATATCTATATTCTGGCAGATATCGGCGCATATAATGTTACTTACAAAATGTACGGTAAAACCGTACCCATGTCCCCCGACGATCACTATCAGGATATCAAGCGCATCATCGCCGCCATCGGCGGTCGCGCTAAGCGCATCAACATCATTATGCCCATGCTTTACGAGGGTCGTCAGCACCGTCGTACCAGCCGTGAAAGCCTGGATTGCGCTATTGCGCTACAGGAGCTGGAAAGCATGGGCGTTTCCAACATCATCACCTTTGACGCGCACGACCCGCGCGTGCAAAACGCCGTTCCTCTGACCGGCTTTGACAGCGTGAAGCCGACCTACCAGATTTTGAAGGCGCTGTTGCGCAATCAGGGCGATCTGCGCCTGGAGCGCGGGCATATGATGATCGTCAGCCCCGACGAGGGCGCGATTGACCGCAACATCTTCTACTCCTCGGTGTTGGGGCTGGATATGGGCCTGTTTTACAAACGGCGCGATTACACCACCATCGTGGACGGCCGCAACCCCATCATCGCCCACGAATACCTTGGCGATTCCGTGGATGGCAAAGATGTGTTTGTGAGCGACGACATTCTCAGTTCCGGCGAAAGCATTCTGGATTTGGCCAAGGAGCTGAAAAAGCGCAATGCTAACCGGATTTACGCGGCGGCTACGTTCGCCCTGTTTACCAACGGGCTGGAAACCTTCAACAAAGCCTTTGAGGATGGGATTATCACCCGCATCATCGGCACCAACCTCACCTACCGCACCCCGGAGCTGAAAGCCGCCCCGTGGTTTGTGGAGGCCGATATGAGCAAGTACGTCAGCTTTATCATTGCCTCGCTCAACCATGACCGCAGCCTGAGCAAGCTTCTCAACCCCTACGATCGCATTCGCCATCTGGTGAATTGCTATCAGGATCAGCAGGCGGCGCAGGGGATTCGGCTAGTATAAAGCGTTTATTTTTCCCCCTCCGCCGGGGTGGAAACGGGGCAAGGGCTTGCCCCATATCAGGGCGCGGTGTGAACCCCTGCCGGAGTTTGGGGCAAAACGCCAAAGCCTCTCGCTGCGGCATTGACAGCAGCGCTTGCGAAAAGCCCGAACGGCGGGGCCGCTCGCGGTAAAAGCGCATTGCTGCAATTCATGTAAAATCAACCTCCGCGAATTTCTCGCGGAGGTTGATTTTATCGCCGCACCAAGCGGCATGGTGAGTTTTAAAAATGCGTGCCCGTTGAAAACGCAGGATGGCTCCCAGAGAGATCGGAACATTTTTCCGCGATTTCCTGTTTGCCTATTGACTTAGTATGATTTGTGCGGTATGATGATCTCAGCTGAAACCCCACCGGCGTGATTGCACCCCGGCGGCCGTTCAGGCGCAACCTTCCTGCGCAAAGCGAGGCAAGCATGATGGACACAGTTTTCACCAGAGGCAGAAGTGGTTTTCGATGTCGCGGTGAGGGTATCTCCGCCGCAACTTGATCCTGACCCGGCGCACGGGTTGGGATTGCTGAACAAAACAGAAAGGAAACCAAGATTATGTCTAAAATTTACACATCGGCCGATCAGCTTGTTGGTAACACCCCGTTGCTTGAGCTTTCTCATATTGAAAAGCACTTTCAGCTCAAGGCCAAGGTTCTGGCCAAGCTTGAGTATTTCAACCCCGCCGGTTCCGTGAAGGACCGCATTGCCAAATCCATGCTGGACGACGCGGAAGCCAAAGGCCTTCTGAAACCTGATTCCGTCATTATCGAGCCTACGTCCGGCAATACCGGCATCGGCCTTGCCTCCGTCGCGGCGGCGCGCGGCTATCGCATCATCATCGTGATGCCGGAAACCATGAGCGTGGAACGTCGCCAGCTGATGAAGGCCTACGGCGCGGAGCTGGTGCTCAGCGACGGCGCCAAGGGCATGAAGGGCGCCATCGCCAAGGCGGACGAGCTGGCGGCGGAAATCCCTAATTCCTTTATTCCCGGGCAGTTTGTCAACCCCGCCAACCCGGATGCGCACCGGAAAACCACCGGCCCGGAAATTGAACGCGACACCGACGGCAAGGTGGACATTATCGTGGCCGGCGTCGGTACGGGCGGCACCATCACCGGCTTGGGCGAATACCTCAAAGCGCTGCACCCGGCGTTAAAAGTGGTCGCGGTGGAGCCGGCGTCGTCCGCCGTACTGTCTACCGGGATTGCCGGCGCGCACAAAATTCAGGGCATTGGCGCTGGCTTTGTGCCGGAAGTGCTCAACACCAAAGTGTATGATGAGATTATCCCCGTGAGCAACGAGGATGCGTTTGAGACCGGCAAGTTGATCGGCCGGCAGGAAGGCGTGCTGGTCGGCATCTCCTCCGGCGCGGCCGCGTGGGCGGCCATTGAGCTGGCCAAGCGCCCGGAAAACGCGGGTAAAAACATCGTGGTGATTCTGCCGGATACCGGCGACCGCTACCTGTCCACCCCGCTGTTTGCGGAATAACCGGCGTGCAGCATTCGATCCGTTGGGGGGTTAGCCCGCGACGGATCAGGAATTGGGTCAGGGGGTAGCCCTTGGCCTAATTTTGCTTTAAAACCTCGACAATGCGCTATAACCGCTCGCCTCAAGCCCTGCGGGCTGTTCGCTCGCTGGTTGGCTACACGCTGCGGCGTTCGGCTTGGGGTTCCACCCCAAACCCCGGCAGGGGTTTCACCCCTGCGCCCTGCCAAAGGCTGTGCCCTTGACCCGGTTCCGCTGCGGCGAGGGGAGGGACGGGTTGTGAGCTAACCTCGACAATGCGCTATAACCGCTCACCTCATCGCCCTGCAGGCTGTTCGCTCGTTTGTCG
>DAOPZY010000047.1:0-20811 GCA_035353615.1 Candidatus Limiplasma sp. | reverse complement strand
CTTCAAGACTGCATGATGTGGCAGGGGGGCGGCAATTCAACTTGCAATTCACAAATTGCGCCGTCAATCAAAATAACACTTGCAAAACAGCGCGACTGTTGCTATAATTCTTAATTGGCACATCCTTGCGCCGCGCGAGCATGTCGCGGCGCCATAAGTCCAAGAGGAGGTGAAACGAAATGAATAGGTACGAACTGACCTACATCATCGACACAAGTCTTGAGGAGAACGTCCGCAAGGAACTGGTCGAAAAGTACGCTGAGCTGATCAAGCACAACGGCGGAGAAATCGAGAAGGTAGACGAAACCTGGGGAAAGCGCCGTCTTGCCTATGCGATCAACGACATGTGGGAGGGCTGGTACGTTCTGGTAACGTTCAAGTCCGAAAGCGATCTGCCCAAAGAGATCGAGCGTAACCTGGAGAATAACGACAAGATTCTTCGCTACCTCATCATCAAGCTGGAGGAGAAAAAGCAGAGCGTCAAGCCCCGCCCCGTGCGCACAGTTGCGCCCGTAGCGGCCGTCGAAGCGCCTGAAGCGACCGAAGCAGCCCAACCCGCTGCCGCGGAAGAAACCCCGGAAACGCCCGCTGAATAAGGGGGATAAGCTCGATGAATAAGCTCACCATCATCGGCAACCTGACGCGCGACCCCGAAACCCGCACGGTTTCAACGGGCAATACAGTTTGTTCGTTTACCATTGCGGTCAACCGCCGTCGTTCGTCCCAGAACGCCACTCAACCGGAAGCAGATTTTTTCCGCGTTTCCGCATGGGATAAGCTGGGGGAGAACTGCCAGCGCTATCTCGCCAAAGGCCGCAAAGTCGCGGTGGTCGGCCCTGTGTCGGTCAGCACGTACGAGGCCAAGGACGGTACCGGCACGCGTTTCAATTTGGAAGTGCGCGCCGAGGACGTAGAATTTCTCTCTTCCCGTCAGGACGATCAGGGAACGCCCGCGCCCAGCGCCGCGCCTGCCGCGAACGGCGGCGCCGCGAAAAAGGACGCCGGCTTTACCGAGGTTGACGACGAAGATTTGCCGTTTTAACGCTCTGAAAAGGAGGAACAGACCATGTCTGAAGATCGTGGAGACAGAAGGCCCCGTCCGCGTGGCCGCAAGCCGCGCCGCAAGGTGTGCAGCTTCTGCGTAGACAAAATCGAGTATATCGATTATAAAGATGTGAACCGTCTTCGCCGTTTTATTAACGAACGCGGCAAGATCATGCCCCGCCGGATGAGTGGCAATTGCGCCAAGCACCAGCGTCAGCTCTCCGAAGCCATCAAGCGCGCCCGTGCCGTCGCGCTGATGCCCTTCTCCGTAGAGTAAACAACCGCATCGCATCGCAATAGCGCAGGAAATTCCTGCGCTATTTTGCGTTCCAATCAATTTGCGCATAAAGCTTGCGCGCGGTTACGAGCTTTGTCATTTGTGCTATCCTGTACGCGAGAACGCGCGAACGGCTGGCTAACAGGCAACCCGATACGCAACCGTGGCGAAAAATGAAATGCAACGACAAGCCCAATGGCAAGCCATTCCCAATTGCGCAGCATGCAACTAGGCCTCCGATGTGTAACCGTACACATCCAAAGGGAACGCAACGGCGCGATGAATTAAGCCTGTATAATTATTCAGAACTTGACAAGCTCAAGCCAAGCCAACAGCCTGAATTTGAAAATGGAATGAAAAGAACATAACGAGAACTTTTCATTCAGTGGGGGCGGTGTTATAATTTCTTTGATTACGTATCGGTTCGTTATCGCAGCTTGCAACAGCGAACGAGCCGATCTGTGTTTATATGGAAACGATTCCGCCTTTTTGTCACTGGGCATAAAGGGCAGGATACAGGGGGTATGGGAATGGAGAAAAAACAAACAATAACCGCGCAGGAAATGGGCGCGCTGGACAGGCAGGCCCAACTGATGCTTGGCAACGAGGCTGTCGCTCAGGGCGCGTGGGAGGCTGGCGTCAAGGTTGTCAGCAGCTATCCCGGCACACCGAGTACGGAAATCACCGAGTCGGTCGCCAAATTTCCCGAGGTGAACGTGCAATGGGCGCCCAATGAAAAAGTGGCGGCGGAAGTAGCCTTTGGCGCCGCCATGGCGGGCGCGCGAGCCATGACCTGTATGAAGCATGTAGGCGTAAACGTAGCCGCAGACCCGATTTTTACCGCGGCCTACACAGGGGTAAACGGAGGATTGGTCATTTGTTGCGCGGATGATCCGGCCATGCACTCCAGCCAGAATGAACAGGACAGCCGTTATTATGCGCGCGCCGCCCATATCCCGATGCTTGAGCCGGCCGACAGCCAGGAGTGTCTTGATTTTGCCAAACTGGCTTTTCAACTGAGCGAGGAGCTGGACACGCCGGTATTTTTGCGGCTGACTACGCGCATCGCGCACGCGCGCAGCGTAGTCGTAACAGGCAAACGCGCGGAAATCCCGCTCAAACCCTATAAGAAAGACCCGATGAAGTATGTGATGATGCCCGGAATGGCACGCAAACGCCATTTGCAGGTTGAAAAACGGGAAGTCTTTCTGGCAGAAGCCGTCAATCAGATGCCGATCAACGTGATGACCCTGCGGGAGCCTTCCATTGGCATTATCACTAGCGGCGCAAGCTACCAATACGTACGCGACGCGCTGCCAAACGCAAGCACGCTCAAGCTTGGCATGGTTTATCCCCTGCCCATGAAGCTGATTGCCAGTTTTGCCGCCAAGGTGGAACGGCTGATCGTGATTGAGGAATTGGAAGGGCTGATTGAAAAGGATGTTCGCGCCGCTGGAATTGCCTGCGAAGGGAAAAACCTGACCGGCATTCAGGGCGAACTGAGCGTGGAAAGGGTTCAAAACGCGGTGCTTGGGTCTGCAATGCCGGAAGCCGACGCGGGCGATTTACCCGCCAGACCCCCGGTGCTATGCTCCGGTTGCCCGCACAGAGGCGTGTTTTATGTCATCAACCGTCTTGGGCTTCGGGTCATGGGGGATATCGGCTGCTACACGCTGGCGGCGCTGCCGCCGCTGTCCGCGATGGACGCGTGCCTTTGCATGGGCGCGAGCATCGGGATGGCCAGCGGCGCAGAGCGCGCGCAAGGCCGGGAATTTTCCAAAAATACCGTCGCCGTGCTGGGGGACAGCACCTTTATCCACAGCGGAATCACCGCGCTCATCGACGCGGTTTACAATCAGGAAGCTATTACCGTGCTCATTTTGGACAACCGAATCACAGGCATGACGGGGCACCAGCAAAACCCCGCTTCCGGCAAGGAAATCCACGGCAACGAAGCGCCGGCGCTCGATCTGGAAAAGCTCTGCATGGCCTGCGGCGTACATCATGTGACGGTTGTGGACCCCTTTGACCTGAAAGCCATGGAAAAAGCGCTCCGGGAGGAAACCGCCCGCGATGAGGTAAGCGTAGTCATCGCCCGCCGCCCCTGCGCGCTCTTGGATAAAACAACGTTGCCGCCGTATATCATTGAGGGCTGCAAAAATTGCGGCGCGTGCATGAAGCTTTCCTGCCCAGCCATCGAACGGCGGGCCGATCATGTCATCATCAACCCGTCCCTGTGCATCGGCTGTGGGATGTGCGCACAGGTATGTCCCTTCAAAGCCATTCGGGAAGGAGGGCGCGCAGAATGAACAATCCGGCATTTGATTTGGTCATCGTTGGGGTCGGGGGTCAGGGAACGCTGCTCGCCAGCAAAATTTTGGGCAAATTGGCGCTTCAGGTCGGCTGCGGCGTAAAGGTGAGCGAGGTTCATGGCATGAGCCAGCGCGGCGGCAGCGTAATCACGCATGTGCGCGTGGGGGATGAGGTTCACGCGCCGCTGGTGGCGTTGGGGTCCGCGGATTATCTGCTCAGTTTTGAGGCGTTGGAGGCGGCAAGGGCGGGCGCATATCTGCGGCGCGGCGGTCTGGCCATCGTCAACAGCCAACGTATCGCCCCCATGCCGGTGATTACCGGCGCAGTACTATATCCCTCGCAACCGCTTGACAGTCAGGCGCTTCAGGGCTGCACGGTGGAGGCGTTGGACGCTCTCGCTCTTGCGGTGGAGGCCGGCAGTCAAAAAGCAGTGAATCTGGTGCTGTTAGGCGTGCTGAGCCGTCACCTGCCCTTTGCGGATGAAGATTGGAAGCACGCGATTGGCGCGTCCGTACCGCGAAGCACTCTGGCCGTGAACATCCGGGCGTTTGAGTCGGGCCGCGCGTTTGTCGGTGAGCAACCGTTGCACAATGCCTGAGGAAGGAAGGAACCAGCGATGGAGCATATGATTTGGAACCCAACCATGGAATGTATGCCGCGGGATCAGTTGCGCGCCTTACAGGACGAACACCTGCGCGATGTGGTGCGCCGGGTTTATGAAAGCGTGCCGTTTTACCGTGACAAGATGCAGAAAATGGGCATTACGCCCAACGACATCCATGGCGTAGCCGATATTAACCTGTTGCCTTTTACGGAAAAGCAGGATTTGCGGGATCACTATCCCTTTGGGCTGTTTGCGGTGCCGCAAACCGAGATTATCCGAATCCATGCCAGCAGCGGCACCACCGGCAAGCCGACCGTGGTGGGCTACACCAGCGGCGATATTGACCGCTGGGCGGAAATGATGGCGCGCAGCATGTACTGCGCCAATATTGGCAAACACGATATTGTGCAGGTCGCTTACGGTTACGGTCTGTTTACAGGCGGCCTGGGCGCGCATTACGGCGCGGAACGCGTGGGCGCGAGCGTCATCCCCATCAGCGGCGGCAATACGACGCGCCAGCTGATGCTGATACAAGACTTTGGCTCCACGGCCCTTTGCTGCACCCCCTCCTACGCCCTGAACCTTGCCGAGGCGCTCCATGCCAGCGGCGTGCGCCGCACAAAGCTGAAAAGCGGCGTGTTCGGCGCGGAACCGTGGACCGAGGCGATGCGCGTAAAGATTGAGGATATGCTGGGGATCGACGCCATCAATATCTACGGCTTGAGCGAAGTGATGGGCCCAGGCGTATCGGTGGAGTGCATGTGTAAGAACGGCATGCACATCTGGGAGGATCATTTCCTGCCCGAAATTATCGGCGAACATGGCGAAAGCCTTGGCTATGGCGAGCAGGGCGACCTCACGTTCACAACGCTTACCAAACACGGCATGCCGCTATTGCGCTACCGCACGCACGATCTTTGCACCCTGACGGACGAGCCTTGCGCATGCGGCCGCACGCATGTGCGCATGGGCCGCGTCATGGGCCGCACGGACGATATGCTCATTATTCGCGGCGTCAACGTGTTTCCGTCGCAGGTCGAGCATGCGCTTTTGCAGGTGGAAGGGATTGTGCCGCAGTACCAGATCGTGGTGGACCGGCAAAACAATCTGGACACCATGGAGGTGCAGGTGGAGCTTTCGCCCGAGTTTATGAGCGATACCATCAAGGATATGGAAACGTTGGAAGCCAGAATTGTCAATTCCATTGCATCGCACGCGCTGGTACATGCCACCGTGAAGCTTTGCCAGCCCGGAACCCTTCCGCGCAGCGAAGGCAAGGCCAAACGCGTTACGGATAAGCGCCAGCTCACCTGACGCCTTGCTTAAAACAGGCGCGACAAACCGTCGCGGGCAAAACGGCGCGGTACCACCCGCCGGGGGCATCGCGCCGCGTTGGGCTAGCAAGCGGTACCCATGTATGGTATAATTGATAAAAGCCTTGGAGGTGCAGCCGCAATGTTTATCAAGCAGATTTCCGTGTTTATTGAAAACACACCCGGTCGTTTGGCAGATTTCACCAAGGTGCTGGCGGACAACAACATCGATCTGGTTTCGCTTTCCATTGCCGATACGACGCATTTCGGCATTTTGCGCGGGATTGTGGCGGATTCCGATAAAGCCTGCAAGGTGCTTGCCGAGCACGGCTACACCGTAAAGCTGACGGACGTGTTGGCCGTATGCGTGCCCGACAGGCCGGGCGGGCTGGCCGCCATTTTGGCAAAACTGGCGGAAAAGAATGTGGCGCTTGAATACTTGTACAGCTTTGTGCGCAACACTGGCGATCAGGCGCTGATTATTATGCGCGTCGATAAGCTGGAGGACGCAGTATCTGTTTTGAAGGAAGCGGGCGTGAAGCTGCTTTCCCAAAGCGAGGTTAGCGCCCTGTAAACCGTTAGCGACCCGCAACCGAATAACAGCGGGTTGTGGAACCCTCGCCACAGCGATAAGGGGTCAAGCGCAAACCCCTTGCGTGTGCAGGGGCGAAACCCATGCCCGCCGAAGGCCTTGTATGGCAACACATCTAACGTGAGCGCCATAGGCTCCAAAGGCGCCATGTGGTTTGGCTCATGGGTACAATTCGGTTGATTACGGTCTGAATGCCGAGACGGTTCTTTGCGTGCCGTGAACTGCGACGTGTGTACATGAGGCTGGCCCGTACAGGCGAGAACTGCCAGAGCGGTCGGGCGCGTCGGTTCAGCCAAACCCTGCTTTGATGGAGCACAACGGGCACGGATAGCCGTGCGGGCTAGCGCTCGCCCAGCAAATCCGTGCTTATGTTTTGGTTGGGACTTTGAGGCATGCGGTATTGGCACACGTAAATACCGTCCAAAGCAACTGCCGCAGGTTGCGGACGAGGGGAAACTAAGCGCAGCATGGCAATCTCTGAACGGAGGGATTACGCCTGCGACGATGATCCGCCATTGTCGCGGTCGGTTGCTTCAGGCGAATTTTGAATAATCCGCAATCGAAAGGTTGGGTTATAAAATGTTTCGACAAAATCAGCTTGTGATAGATCTGGATGCGATACGGCATAACTATCTGCTTATGAAAAGCCAGGTGCCGCCGGAAGTGCGCGTGATGGCCGTTGTGAAAGCAAACGCTTATGGGCACGGCATTTTGGAAGTCGCGCATACCGTTGTGGACGCAGGCTGCAATGATTTGGCCGTCGCCATCCCGGAGGAAGGCGTTTTGCTGCGGGATAACGGCATTCAAGCTAACATTCTGGTGCTGGGCGCCGCAACGGAGGTTGCGGCTGACGTGGCTGTGGAACGGGATTTGACCCTCACCGTTTTTGAACCCGATATGGTCGCTGTTTTAGAGGAAGCAGCCGCGCGAATCGGAAAACCCGCGCTTGTAAATATCAAACTGGATACTGGGATGAACCGTATCGGCCTGCGAACCGAAGGCGAAGCCGACGCGCTGGCCATCGCTCTATCCGAAGCGAAGAACGTGCGGGTCACGGCGATTTATACCCATTTTGCGGACGCTGACAACCTGACCGACGCGGGCGCGATCAGCGCTTACACCCAGCAGCAGTTGCAGAAATTTCAAACGCTGCGCGCGCATTTTGACGCATCCATTCCAGTACACGTATCCAACAGCGCCATGGGGCTGGTGGCTCCGGAAGCGAATTTCTCCATGATCCGTCAGGGAATCTCGCTTTACGGGTATCCGCCTGTGCCAACCGATCTGGACTTTCGCCCGGCATTGCGCTGGGAAACCGAAATTGTGTATGTGAAGGAGCTTTGCGCCGGGTGCAGCATCGGCTATGGGTGTACGTACACCACCGACCACACCATGCGCATCGCCACCGTAGCCGTGGGTTACGGCGACGGTTACCACCGCGTAATGAGCAACCGTGGGCAGATGCTTGTGAACGGAAAACGCGCGAATATTGTCGGCCGCATTTGCATGGATCAGACGATGATTGACGTGACGGGAATCCCGGATGTGCAGGAGGGCACGCAGGCGGTGTTGATCGGCGCACAGGGAAATGACCGCATCGGCGCGGATGAATTGGCTGTGTGGGCGGAAACCATCAGCTATGAAGTTCTGCTCGCCATCACCGCGCGCGTGCCGCGCACCTACTTGCCGGCACAAGCAACGTTGCCGGACCATCAAGCCCAGTAAACGCAAAGTACGGGAACGGGAACGATACGTCAGGGTACCCATGCCGCGCGCGGAC
Source organism: Candidatus Limiplasma sp. (assembly GCA_035353615.1). GTDB lineage: Bacteria > Bacillota > Clostridia > Christensenellales > Aristaeellaceae > CAXXOK01. Next base: position 12,888 of record DAOPZY010000047.1, on the reverse strand, counting down.
GTTAGAATGCCCACGCGAGGCAATTGCGTGATCCCCCTTTTTTTGGTACAATGAAAAAGCCCTTGCGGGAGAAAGGATACAAACCATGCAAAAGCAACCGAAAAAGACCGTACAGGAAGTGAAGAAGCCAACCCTGACCGGTTCCTGGCACGGCAAGGACGCATACCGGCTGGGTTTCAGGATGATGCTGAACATCCTGTTTGTATCTGTGATTTACCTGATTGTCAGCCTTTTGCTGAGCTTTGATTCTCTGGCGCTGCGCATCATTTCCTGCGTTGTGCTGGTGGGCGCGGCCGCGGTTTACCTGTACGGCAACGGTATGAATGTGGGTCAGGGGGACGCCGCGTACGGTGAAATCATGTATCAGCGCCTTCAGGAGGGCAAACCGGTAACCGATGCGGACAAGGCGCGTTGCTTTCACCCGGCGAAAGGCTTTTTCGCGGTGCTGATTGGCGCGTTGCCTTATTTCGTGATGGCGCTGATTTTTGCTTTGCTTACCCAGCCGACCGCGTATACGCTTGGCATACTGCCAAGCTGGCTTACGCCCTATACCCGGCAAAGCGGGATCGGGGACGCGCTGGCTTATTACCAGTCAAGAGACGCTGTTTCGGCGCTTTCGATTCTGCGCATTGTGGTGCGTAGCATGACCATGCCCTTTATCAACGTGGCTGTGAAAATGGGGGATGTCGGCACGCTTTGGGCGGAACGGCTGTCGCCGCTGTGGCTGGTCATCGCGCCGCTTGGCTTTGGCTTTGGGTATTTACAGGGCTTGAAACAGCGCGCTAAAATCAACACCGGCATCCTGATTGGCGTGCAAAAAAAGAAGCGTCAGGAACGCAAGGAACGCCGCACGCGCGCACGCGGAAATTCGCCGGAAAGGCTTGTGTAAGGGGGAAAGGCATGCGAATCATCGCGGGGGAAGCTCGCGGCCGCACCCTGACGGCCCCAAAGGGCATGGATACCCGCCCCACGCAGGATTATGTGCGGGAATCGCTGTTTAACATTCTGCAAGCATCGGTACCGGAAGCCCGGGTATTGGACTTGTTTGCCGGCAGCGGCGCGCTGGCGCTGGAAGCGCTCAGCCGGGGCGCGGAGAAAGCGACGCTGGTGGACTGCTCCGCCGATGCGGTTCAGTGCATCAAGCGCAATGCGGAAACATTGGGTTTTGCGGAACGCGTAACCGTCGTGCGCTCGGACTGGCAGGCGGCGCTTACGCGGCTTTCTAAAAACGGCGAGCGTTTTACGCTGGTTTTTCTGGACCCGCCTTACCGCATCACGGACACCGGAGCGCAATGCGCCCGCCTTGCGGATGCAAACCTGCTTGACAACAGCGCGCTGCTGGCGATTGAGCATCGCCGGGATGTGATGCCCGCTCTGGACGCTCGCTTCACGGAAATCAGCCAGCGCCGCTATGGGGATACGGAGATTCATTTTTACCGCTACCGGGGAGGGGAAAGCAACGATGAATAAGGGCGTATGTGTCTATCCCGGCAGTTTTGATCCGGTTACGCTGGGGCATGTGGATTTGATCGAACGTGCGTCCAAGCTGTTTCCGGAGCTGGTGGTTGCGGTTCTCAACAACCCGGATAAACAGGGCCTGTTTCCCATCGGGAAGCGGACGGAGATGCTGGCCAAAGTCGTTGCGCACCTTCCAAACGTCAAAATTGACAGTTTCGGCGGCCTGCTGGTGGATTATATGCGCAAGATCGACGCGGAAATTGTGCTGAGGGGTTTGCGCGCCGTAACCGATTTTGAGAATGAGTTTCAAATGGCGCAGGTCAACCGGCAAATCGCGCCGGAAATTGAGACGCTGTTTTTAATGACGTCCCCCAACTATGCTTACATCAGCTCCAGCGCTGTGCGGCAGATTGCCAATTTTGGCGGCGATATATCAACGCTGGTGCCGATTTGCATTATGGATGACATCTACCGCGTTTTTCAAACCCAGCCGGCAGCGGAAAAACGTTAGGCTCACGGAGTGCCCGTAAAGACCCATAACACGTTCGGAACAAGGAAAATCACTGACTCCCGGCCATTGAGGAGGAACAAGCAAAATGAACCAACCTCGCACTTTTATGCTTTTGGATGAACTGGAAAACAGCATTGCGACCGGGAAACGCGTGCCGCTCAGCAATATGGTGATGGTGGATCGCGACCATTGCCGCCAAATGGTGCTGGATATCCGCGCCGATTTGCCAAACGATATGAGCGCCGCCGAAAACGTTGTCCACAACCAAAACAGCATTTTGGCCGAAGCGCGCAACATCGCGGAGCAGACCAAGAACGACGCGAACATGCGCGCCAACCGCGCCGTAAACGAGGCGAACGCGCAGGCGCAGAACACGCTGAACTCCGCCGCGCAAAAAGCGCAGGAAATGCTGCGGCAGGCGCAGGATCAGGCGCAAAAGATGCTTGCGGATGCCAACGAAAAAGCCATTGGCATGGTGAATGACGCGGAAGCGCATGCCAAGCAGTTGGTGAGCGAGCAGGAAATCATTACCCGCGCGCGCATGGAGGTTGAGGAAATCCGGCAGGGCACGCAGGAAGAAATTGAGAAGCTGTACCACGATGTGTATAAGCATATCGATGAAGTGCTGGCGCAGTTGGACCGTTCCATCAGCGAAAAGCTGACCGATATTCGCATGACCCGCCAGCAGATCGATCAGAGCATCTCCCCGAGGTAGTCGCGTCAAGCGATTGATCCATCGCAAAACAGATTGAACATCATAACCGACAAAGCCTATCCCACAAGCTGGGGATAGGCTTTGTCGGTTATCGGGCTTATCAGGCGCAATGACCTTGATGCTCCCTCGTCTGTCGCGTTTACATCAACCCGCCGGAGCCATTAAGCTCAGCCGTTGAGAATGGCACGCGCCATAGCGTCCAAATGACGGGCGTCCGTGCCGCAACAGCCCCCAAAGATGCAAAAGCCGTTTGCCTGATAAAGCTTAAGCATGCCGGCAGCCAGCTCCTCCGGCGCGGAAGTGTAAAGCACAGGCGATTGATCCAGTTCGCAGTAGGGGAGGGCGGAAGTATTGGCCTGTAAGCCCAGAAACCGTTCTCGTACCCGCGCGGTTTGATTAAACGGCTGGTCCAGAGCCTTCAGTACGATGCTTGGATGCACGCAGTTGGTCATAAAGCACTCGGCGCGCCGGTCTACGGCCGCATCCACTTCCTCAATGGCCCTGTCGATGGGCGTGCCGTCGATCAGGCAGCCATCCCCCTGGATGGTCAGGCTGATTACATAGGGGAGCGGCGTATCCGACATGGCAACCGCGATGCCAATCGCTTCCGGCAATGTGGGGATGAGCCCGGCAAACAGAAAGTCCGCCCCAGTAGCGGCAAAGCGTTCAGCTTCCCAGCGGTGAAAATCGGCAACGTCTTTAGAAAACGGGAGGCAACCCTCCGCCGTATACGCATTGCCAACGGAGCCCATCATGCCGCCCGCATACATCTCCACCCCGGACTGGGCCTTCAGTTCCAGCAGAAATTGGATGTTATCTTCAAAAATACGGTCGGTCAGCCCAGCCTTAGGCACACGATCCTGATTAGCACGGCGCGTGGGCGTTGTGGCCATAAACGGCAACCCATATTTACGCGCAACCTGAATGTATTCGCCCCAGAGCGCGCGGAGCGCGTTTCGGCCCTCCTCGGTTTCAACCAAACCGGCCATTCCGGCCACGCCGTTGGTTACCAGACCGTACTCCCGTTTCAGCCGTTCCCCAAGCGCACCCTCCATCAGCATCACGCGACGGTTGGCAATGTTTTCGGCAAAAGACATCGCTGAATACCTCCTGCAATTTCAGGCCAGAACACGCATGACCGGTTACTGACCCAGTTTTTGAAGCAGTTCGGCTTCCGTTAGGATGGGTATCCCCAGTTCCATCGCCTTGGTTAGCTTACTTCCCGCTTTTTCCCCGGCGACCACAAAACTGGTTTTTTTACTGACGCTGCCTGCAGCGCGCCCGCCGTGGGCGGCGATCAACGCTTCCGCTTCTTCGCGCCCCAGCGTCGGAAGCGTGCCCGTGACAACGACGGTTTGCCCCGCCAGCAGGGCGGATACGGCTCCGCTTTCATGAAGCGGCACAATGCCTGCCTGCAACAGGCGACCAATCATTTCCCGGTTTTCCGAAAAGCTGAAAAATTCGACAATGCTGGCGGCGACAACCGCGCCAATTTCCGGTATGGCGGTCAGGCGCTCCTCAGTCGCTTCGGCAAGCGCGTCCAGGGAACCGAAATTTACCGCGAGATCGCGCGCTGTTTTTCGGCCAACGTTCGGGATGCCAATCCCAAACAGGAAAGCATCCAGCGCGCAGTGCTTGCTTGTCTCGAGCGCTGCAATCAGGTTTTCAGCGCGTTTTTGCTGAAAACCGTCCAGCGTAAGCAACTCGTTTACAGTCAGGCGGTACAGGTCGGCCGGATCCCTTACGCCCAGCGCGTCGTACAGCACTTCGGCAGTTTTTTCAGAGAAGCCGTCAATATCCATCGCGTTACGCCCTGCAAAATGCGCGATGCGCGCAACGGCCTGAGGCTTGCAACTGACGCGATTCATGCAGAAGAGATGCGCCCCGCGCTCGGTGAGCGCTTGCCCGCAAGCCGGGCAACGTACGGGTGGCACAATTTCGGTTTCGACATCGGTCGGTTCGCCGATTCGCCCCATAATTTCCGGAATTACATCGTTGCTGCGGCGAATCCACACCTTACAGCCGATGGCGACCTTTTTTCGCAATATATCATTGTAATTGTTGAGGGTTGCCCGCTGAACGGTAACGCCGCCAATGTCCGTGGGGGTGAGGTGGGCGAGCGGCGTCAGCTTCCCGGTGCGTCCAAGCTGCCAGGTTACGTCCAGCAGCGTTGCGATGTTTTCTTCAGCGGCAAATTTGTAGGCTACAGCCCATCGGGGGAATTTTTCTGTGTTGCCCATGGCTTCCCTCACAGTTAGCGACGTGACCTTGACCACCGCGCCGTCAATCAGGTAATCCAGATGCTCCCGCTCGGCTTCGATTTCATCAATGGCGGCGATGATTTCCTCATAGGTGGTTGCGTTTCGCAAGTAGGGGCTGGTCACAAAACCGTTTTGGGAAAGAAACCGGAGCATTCCACCCTGATCCTGATAGGGCGCATTTTCAATGGTGCCAATCTGATAAAAAAAAGCGTCCAGTTTGCGGGCTTCCGTCACCTTTGGGTCGAGGTTACGCAAAGCGCCCGCGGCGGCATTCCGGGCATTTTTGAGCGGTTCTTCCGCGGTTTGGTTATAGGCTTCCAACGTGCTGAGCCGCATGATACACTCGCCCTGCACTTCCAATAGCCCCAAATAGGGGATTTGTTTTGGAATGTGGCGGATGGTTTGCGCCTGCGGAAGAATCGCGTCGCCAACTTCACCGTTGCCGCGCGTAGCCGCCTGCACCAGTTGACCGCCCCGATACGTCAGGTTGATGGTCAGGCCGTCAAGCTTATACTCCACAGCATAGCCAAGCGGGGGCAGAGGCGTTGCAATACCGTCGCTTAGCTGTGCGTGCAGTTTTTGAGAGCGTTGCAGCCAGGCGAGCAGTTCTTCCTTGCTTTGCACTTTATCCATACTCCACAGGCGGTTCAGATGCCGATGGGCAACAAACGCGTTAGCTGTGCCAGAAACGTTCACCCCAACGCCGGCTTCAAGCGGCACAACCGCCCCCACGCGCCGCGTCGGGGAATTGAGCGGCTGAACACCCAGCGCTTTTTCAAGCTTTGTCAGCTCGTCATACAGCTGATCCCACTCCGCGTCGCTCATGCCGCTGCTTCCGTCCGCGTAGTAATTTTGGCTGGCTGCGTTCAACTGATCGATCAGGGCGTTCATTCGCTGGTTTGGATCGGCCATAGGGTTTATCCTCCGTTCCGTAACAAAACAGGTCGGCAAAAAAACTTGCGTGTGTTGCGAAGAATCGGCTGTTTAACAAGCGTGGGGCAGGCAAACCAATACCGTCGCGTTTGTTCAAACCCACCGCACGTTGGGCAGCATGCTTTGCGCATGGGAGGCGCTATACGAACTGCAATCTAAATTGCATGGCATACCGCGGCCCGGAACACCTTCGGCCTTAGAAGGGTTAGTTATTCACTTTCACGATAGGGGCGATGCTGAGCACAAATTCTTTTTCACCGTAGGCCGCAAAGGAAATGACCACGCGGGCGTCGCTTCCGGAACCCCGGATTTCCGTGATGTTCCCCTCGCCAAATTTACGGTGCATCACACGGTCGCCGATGGCAAACAGCGCCGCAACCGCGCTTTGCGGCATGTTGGCGGCAACGGATGGCGTAAAGCCCTTCTGAACCCCGGGAATGCCCAGCGAGTTGCTTTTACTGCCAATGCCGGCGCCCTGGGTTACAATCTTTGGCACGCCGAAGGAAAGCGGTCCTTTGCTTTCCATACGGGCAGAACGCCGTGGCGTTGGATGGGTATACGAATCCATTGCGCCCGGGAAGCTCTTTTCCCGCTTGCTGATCCATTCGTCATCCAGCAGGCGTTTGGGAATTTCGGAGATAAACCGGCTGGGCGCGTTATAGGTAAGCTGGTTATAAATCATGCGCTGCGAAGCGTAGCTGAGGTACAGGTGCTGCATGGCGCGGGTAATGGCTACATAGCAGAGGCGGCGTTCTTCCTCAAGCTTGGCCTCATCCTGAATGCTACGGCCGCTGGGGAAGATGCCTTCCTCCAGCCCCGCGACAAAAACGGTGGGAAATTCCAAACCCTTGGCGCTATGAACCGTCATCAGCGTCACATATTGCGAGCTGGTTTCGGCTGCGTCCAAATCGCTGATCAGGGCCACGTTTTCGAGATAGTTTTCAAGCGTTGGGTCATCGCTGGCCTTTTCATATTCCGTAACGGCGCCCAACAATTCATCCATGTTCTCAATTCTGGATTTAGCTTCATCGGAAAGGTCTTTTTCGTATTGCGTACGCAAACCGGTCTTATCAATCAGGTGCTTCACAAAGGCGCTGAGGCCCATTTCTTCGCGCTCCAGCACCAGCGTGTTCATCAGATCGCCAAATTCACGCACGCATTTGCGGGGACGGGCGGAAAGCGATTCGGGCAGATCGATCAGCGCGCTGTACAGCGGCATTTCTTTTTCGGCGGCATAACGCACAAGCTCCTGAATGGTGCTTTCGCCAATCGCCCGCTTGGGTTGGTTGATGATGCGGCGCAGGCTCACATCGTCGCTCGGGTTCACAATGCAGCGCAGGTAAGCGATGATATCCTTTACTTCCTTGCGGTCATAAAAGCGCAAACCGCCGTAGATACGGTAGGGGATACCAGCTCGCATGAGCATTTCTTCCAGAACGCGGCTTTGCGCGTTGGTGCGATACAAAACGGACATGGTGCCGTATGCGTCGCCGGTCAGCTTCAGCTGCTGCATGCGGTCGCAAATCCAGGCGGCTTCTTCGCGTTCGTCGCCAGCGCAGAACAGTTTGATGGCTTCCCCGGAAGGCGCGTCCGTCCAAAGTGATTTTTCCTTACGGCCTTCGTTATGCGCGATCACCTGATTGGCCGCGTCCAGGATATTGGCGGTGCTACGGTAATTCTGTTCCAGTTTGATTACCGTGGCGTCGGGAAAATCTTTTTCAAAGTCAAGAATATTGCGGATATCCGCGCCGCGCCAGCCATAGATGGACTGATCGTCATCACCGACCACGCAAAGGTTGCGGCTTTTACTGGTGAGCAATTTAACCAGCGAATACTGGGCGAAGTTTGTATCCTGATATTCATCCACCAGCACATGGGAAAAGCGCGTGCGGTAACTTTCCAACACAGGGGGGTGATCCGTCAGCAGTTCAAGCGTGCGCATGAGCAGATCGTCAAAATCGAGCGCGTTGGACTTTTTCAGGCGCAGCTCGTAATGCGTATACACATCATGAATTTGCTGGCTTCGAAAATCCTTGGGGGATTCGGCGAACCATTCGTCCGGGGTTAACAGCCTGTTTTTGGCATCGCTGATTTTGCTGCGCAGTTCGCGCAGGCTCAGCAACTTATCATCAATGTTAAACTGCTTAATCAGGTCTTTTAACACGTTTGACTGATCTTCATCATCATAGATGGTAAAGGAGCGGGTGTAGCCAAGTTTTTCGATATCTCGTCTGAGAATTTTCGCGCACATGGCGTGGAATGTGCTGACCCAAACCGCATCCGAGCGTTCGCCCACCAGAGCGGAAATGCGTTCTTTCATTTCTTTAGCGGCTTTATTGGTAAATGTGATCGCTAAAATACACCATGGCTCAATGCCATGGTCGATCAAGTTTGCGACTCGGTAGGTGAGGGCCCGCGTTTTTCCGCTTCCGGCGCCCGCGAGGATCAGCACCGGCCCGTTCAGTGTTTCGGCTGCCTTGCGCTGCTGTTCGTTGAGCATTTCAAGATTCATTTCTACATCCTCATTCTTCATTCATCGCGCTGGTTTCAGCCTGGCGGAGCTTAATCAGGATCAATCTGCTTTAGCACATGCGCGTAACCATCCGCACCGTATAAAAGCGAGCGATTCACTCGGCTGATGGTGGCCGTGCTTGCGCCGGTTATTTTCGCTATTTCCTGATAGGTTACCTTATGCTTGAGCATAACCGCAACCTCTAGGCGTTGGGTAATACTTTTCAGCTCCTGAACGGTGAGTACGTCCTCGCAAAAACGGTAGGCGTCCTCCATGCTGCCAAGCGAAAGCAAAGCTTTCATCAGAAGGTCGGTCTGTTCGTTTTGGATTTTCGGTGTAAACATCGTTTTCCCCCGATCTATCCGCAGGCATACCAACGCCTTGCGAATAAAACCCTTTGCCGTACACGGCGTTATTCCAGCATCCATTATGCCGGGCCACGCGCTGGGCAAAGGCCCTGTACTATAATCAGTATACCACACAAAGGCGAGGATGGAAAGGGAGCAAAAAGCGGCTGGAGGTGTTCGCATTACAGATTGATAAAATATCACAATTTTCATGACCGGGAATATTGACAAAGGGGATATCGGATGTTAATATATTATACGTTGTTCATCTTTCCACACTGAAGCGGTTTTGGAACGGTGCAGCAAAGAAAACCATAAGATCCATTAGCTCAGTTGGTAGAGCACCTGACTTTTAATCAGGGTGTCCGGAGTTCGAGTCTCCGATGGGTCACCATGAACCGGGAAGTCCTTGAAAACAAAGGCTTCCCGGTTTTTTTACCAATAAATGTTCACACCCTGATTATTGAAGTCAACACCCATAGTCAAGGTATCAGAATTGTTACCCTTGATTGCGTGTTTGGACTATCCGAAATAATAAGGATAGATAGGATTGATAGCATGGGAACCAAAAGACTAATCACCAAGGCAAAGGAAAAGGAATTACTGATTGAGGATGTTTACACAGATTACATTGACGAGAAGAAAGCACTCAACAAGTCACCAGCTACAATATCTTCTGCTAATGGTTCTTATAAACGGTGGATGGACTACTTAAAGACTAACGAACAGTTATCCCATGAATTAAAGTCCGTGGATGCTTCTTATATTTATTCCTTTTGTCACCATTGCCTAAACGAAGAAATGAAACCGACTACCCTTAACCATTACATAAGGGAAATAAGAGCATTTCTCTATTGGTGCATGGAAAAGAAGTATTTCCCTGCATTTAAGATTAAGTTGGTAACAGAGCAAGAACAGATTAAGGACACTTACACAGACGAAGAAAAGCTAAAAATGATTGAACGCCCTTCAAAGACAGCAACGTTTGTCGAGTGGCGTATGTGGGCTATGATTAACTGGATTTTAGCAACAGGTAACAGAGCATCAACTGTTTGCAATATTAAGATTGGGGATGTAAACTTTGCCAAGAGTGAGATTTACATAACCAAAACCAAAAGTAATAAAGCAAGTATCATACCCCTTTCACCTGCATTAGCAAGTGTAATAATGGATTACATTAGAAAGTGGAGATATGATGCAGGGGATGCAAATTTTCTTTTCCCCAACATTGGAGAAGAAGAACTAACTGTAAATGCGCTAAAGCACAGCCTTAGAAAGTATAACAAGGATAGGGAAATAACAAAGACTTCCGTTCATGCTTTACGACATACCTTTGCAAAGGATTGGATAAGAAACACGGGGGATGTTTTCAGGCTTCAAAAGCTATTAGGACACAGCACCCTTGAAATGACAAGACGTTATGTGAATATGTTCAGTGAGGACTTGAAGGAAGGGTTTGAAACCTACAATCCGTTAGACAAGCTAAAGAAATCTTCATGCCGAACCCAAAAGGTAAAAGAGAACAAGCACCTATAAATAGAACCCCTCTATTTCGGCTTGTAAGGCCACTTAGAGGGGTTTCTTATTTCAGGTGGGGAAAGTATCACCAACAGCAAAGAACAGCACCCACAGCTAACTACAACTGCCAACAGAGAAGGGAAACGGCTATTCTAACCCTTCCAAGAAATCTACAATACCTTCCCGTTTCTTGTTGTCTTTTGCTTTCTTCACCAGCACAGGAAAATACTTTTCCGCAAATGCTTGACGGAACGGCATGAAGTAATGCCTGTTACCCTTTTGCGCAATCAATTCTTTAGCAAGGGTAAGCATTTCTTTTCTTTCTTTTGGTGTTGCCGAACCTTTAAGGTAGTCTTTAATATAATTCAAGTCAATAGAAGCTAATCCTGTGGGGTTATTGGGGTATTCGGCAGTAAATACAGGTTTCCTTGGTTTCCTTGGTTTCTTTTCTTTTTCCTCTTGGTTAGTTTTCAATTCATCCATATTAACCCCTCCATAATGAGTATTCACCACAGTATAAATCATACGGCAGGAATTGGCAATAACCCTTGGCAAAAGTGGATAATCTATCAGTAGCAAAACGCAACTACATATGACAGGATAATTCCTTTGTAGGTTGTGGGTAACGTCCCACAGCCTATTTTTTTGAATTGCCTGTTACGACTATAACAACATGAAACAACGCAGGAGGTATGAAACATTATGATAGCAACCAAGTGGATTGATTAGGATGAATTGCGCAAGGGGTTAGCAACGTGGCATGACAAGTATCAAACGCCATATAGCAAGATGGCGCGTATTATGGCAATAACGCCACAGTATTTATCTATGTTCATAAATGGAGAAAGAGAAAATGTTAGCTATGAATTGGGAACACGCATTTATGAGAATTTACGGGAAAGGGGTTTTATCTCTTGAAAACAAAACAACAGTATGAAACTGAACGAAAAGAACTAATGAAACGTGTACAGGATATAGATGCACAGTTAGCGCAGATAGGAAACAACACGTTAAAGCTAAAGGATAAGGATTTACCTTTTGTAAAATGGAGTATTGAAGAATTACAGAACCTTAATAACATTAGTGAAACAGCCTATAATTGGTTCAGGGATAATAGACTTGATTAGACTATTGGTGATTATAACAAAAGTCACTATTCAAGTTAGGTTATGCTGGATAAATAAGAATTACCTGTTACCAATAGAAAGAAGGAATTAGCTTGTCATTTATCATTACAGGAACAACATTCACAATCAGTTTTCTAATCGGTGTAGCAGTTGCGGCATTGCAAGGTAAATACAGTAACTAAACAACTGTTTTCCTCATGACTTTATACGACATAAATATATAATGTTGTACCAAGTTTTGAGGAATAATCAGTAACCAATAGTAAAGGTGTAGCTTAAGGGAGGAAAGAAGAATACAAATGAGGAATTATCTTGTTCGACAAAACATTTCAGGAATTATTGGAATGTGGCTCTATGGGTGAAGAAGTTATTAAATGCTACTATTGCGCAAAAGGTAGTACAGTAATAGACGTTAGCGCAGATAAAGAGTATCAAAACAAAGATATTGATTTTATTATTGATGGTTAGACAGTAGAAGTAAAAACGCAAAACGGAATAGTAAATTATGGTGATGTAGTTTTAGAACTTGTATCTAATACAGATAATGCAAGGTTTAAGGATGGATGGTTCAACACAACGCAAGCAGACATTCTAATATTCTACTCGCCCCAATAGAAAGTAATGTATAGAGTAGAAACGCAGAAATTGCGTGAATGGTATGCGCAAAACAAATACACTTTATAGAAGATGTACCGTGTATAGCTTGAATGTGGTAGTTATGTAAAGGAAAGCTATCTTGCATTTCTTCCTATTGGCAAGTTAAGCATGATAGAAAGTTACAGCGCAGTATGGTTTGACTTTTAAATGAGTAAATACTTTAGGTAATTTATCGCAAACCATTAGGTAATTTATCTATACATTTAAAATAGAAAGAGAGATTGTGAGGTATCGTGATAAATTATCATTCCGCTACGCTACATGATAATTTATCACTCATAAGGGGGGTGTACTCACTCACAAAAGCAACGGCGTAGTATTGTGAGAATACGACACGTAGCATTGCCACAATACCACACGTAGTATTACAACAATACTACACATACACCAATATGAGTATTATTTATTCACTCTACACCACATAATACCATGTTATGTTCACTAAAAGAGGTAACATGGTAGCACGTATATTAGATAAGGAAATTGCGGAAATGGTAGCTTCATAGTCATTAAAAGGTTAGACAACTAATGTCATTTAGTCTACCATTCGCGCAATCATACCCCTTTCATCTTCTACTCTTGGAACCAAAAGAATAAAGGTAAAGTCAAACCATAACGAATACAACAACCAATACTTTAACAAGGATGGGTGACTGGAACAGGTTCCGCGCCAATTCTATATAAAATTGTTCCTTCTACTTTTTCCTTTTGGTGAGGGGAAATGTTGGAGGGCACAGCCCGACAACACTTTCCCCAAACAACAAGAGAAAGACAAAGAAAAACCGTTCGCAAAGTATACTTTTATGAACGCTACAAAAAGCCGTTCATAAACCCTCAATTTATAATATA
>DAOPZY010000046.1:0-21104 GCA_035353615.1 Candidatus Limiplasma sp. | reverse complement strand
GCCCCTGCACCCTGACAAGGGCTTCGCCCTTGACCCGGTTTCGCTGCGGCGAGGGGTTTTTCGGCATGTAAACAGCCGGGCAGCTGTGTTCGCCACAGTGCCCGGCTGTTTTGTTTCTCTTGCTATTTAACCATGCCCAGCAGTTGGTGGCTACGTTTCAGGAAGGCGGTGATTTCCTCTTTTTCCAGCGGCCGCGTGCTCATGCGCGCCAGATCGTACACCTGCGCCGCAATCAGAGTGCGGGTTTCGCTGTTTTCCGCGCCGAGCAGGGTCTGCACCACCGGGTTGGCGCGGTTGAGAACCAGCGTATGCCGCTCGGGCATTTTGAAATCCTGCCCGTAAATCTTGCTCATATCGCTGAAGCGGCGGCCCTGTTCATCCTGCACCAGAAGGGCCGGCGTGGTTTCATCAGTCAGGGTTTGCAGTTTCACATCCAGCGTGTCGTTGCCGGTCGCGGCTTTGAACAGCTCGCCAAGCTGCGTTTGCTGTTCCTCCAGCGCCTTCTTGGCATCCTCGTCGGTCGCTTCCTCCTCACGGGTAAAGGTCGCGGCGTCCGCGTCCACACGGGCAAAGCTCAGCCCTTCCACCCCGGCGGAATACTCAATGAAGCTCACAAAGTTCAGGTCGATCAGCGCGTCCAGCACCACCACGTCGATTTCCTTGCCCTCGTACATGGCGATGGAAGCCGCCTGCCGCATGGGATCGCTGGTGTACACAACTTTTTTACCCAGCTTGCCTTCATTTTTCGCCAGGTATTCCGTAAGCGTTACATGATCGCCTTTGGTGGTCTTGTACAGGATCGTGTCCTTCACCTGATCGAAGAACTTCGCGTCGCGCACGCAACCATACTTCACAAAGGGATGGATATCATCCCAATATTTCTCGTACTTTTCACGCTCGGTGCTGAACAGGCCGACCAGCCGATCCGCAACCTTACGGGTAATATACGCGGAGAGCTTTTTCACATATCCGTCGTTTTGCAAAAAGCTGCGGCTCACGTTCAGCGGAATGTCGGGGCAATCGATCACGCCTTTGAGCAGCATCAGGAAATCCGGGATCACTTCCTTGATGTTGTTGGCTACGAACACCTGCCCGCTGAACAGCTTGATTTCCCCTTCCCGCGTGCCAAAATCGTTGGTCAGCTTGGGGAAATACAGGATGCCTTTCAGGTTGAAGGGATAATCCACATTCAGGTGCACATAAAACAGCGGCTCGTCATATACATGGAATACGCGCTTATAGAACTCCTTGTATTCCTCTTCGGTGCAGTCCTTGGGCTGTTTGAGCCACAGCGCGGGCACGTCGTTGATGTGCACGCGTTCGGGCTGTTTTTCCGCCGCCGGGGTTTCCGCCTCGCCTTCGCCGCCTTCGGCAGGCTTGGCTTCTTCTGCTTCGGTTTTCGCGTTCACTACTTCCAGATAGATCGGCTGCGCCATAAACCCGCAGTAACGGTTCAGCGTTTCCCGAACCTTGTATTCCTCCAAAAACTCCTTCGAGTCCTCAGCAATCTTCAGAATCATGGTCGAGCCGCGCGTTTCGCGGGTGCCGTCGCTGATTTTGAACTTCATGCCATCTTCGCTCTCCCAGCAGATGGGCGTTGCGCCTTCGCTGCCGCTCAGGGTTTGGATGGTCACCTTTTCCGCCACCATAAAGGCGGAATAGAAGCCCAGGCCAAAATGGCCGATGATGCCGCCCTTATTGTCGCCCTCGTAGTTTTTCAGGAACTCCTCCGCGCCGGAGAATGCCACCTGATTGATGTATTTCTTGACTTCTTCATCAGTCATGCCGATGCCGTTGTCGTCAAAGCGCAACTCGCCTGCTTCCGCGTCCAGCGTAACCAGCACGCGGTAATCGTCCGTCACGTCCGGGTAAGCCATTTTCTGCTTTACGATGGCGTCGCAACCGTTGGAAACCATCTCGCGGATGAAGATATCCTTATCGGAATACAGCCAACGCTTGATGATCGGCATAATATTCTGCGCATGGATGGAAATATTGCCTTTGGATGTGGACATGGAAATGCCTCCTTGAATCACATATGCTCCCGATGTATGGGTTAAGGTTCGCGTGCCGAACGCCAGACGGGGATTTGTCGGCCGCGCGCGCGTTTCAGGATCGGGCTGCCCGAAAACGCGACGGTGCGGGTGTACGGGGCGCGCGAAACCGCGGCGGCCTAAACCGCTGGCGCGGCCATCACGCCGAACACGGAAAGCCGCCTTACGCATTGCCTTCGTGTGCTATTGTAGCAGAACCAATTCTGAAATGCAACAAAAATTTAGCACTCATCTAATTAGAGTGCTAACAATTTGGTCGGCTAACAGTTACATGGTTCTGTGACCGAATGCACCGCCCTTTCTCGGCGCTCCACGCAATTCCCGAGCCTCCGTCGCAAAGTGATTGTCCTTACTTCACAAGGTTTTTCAAATTCCCACACCATGACTGGCGCGAGTGGAAGTCGCTCGTTTTCAGGCTACAAGCCATGCGAGGCGTACCGGGCTAAGCGTTCTGCGCGGGGCGCAATCCTGCCACACGCCCCGCGCTGCAAAGTCAGCATATTCCATCTGTTCGGCGGATTTACCGGGGCATGTGCTCCTCCAGCCAGGCAATCAGGTCATTCCAGACCAGCTCGCGCTCGGTTTCGTTGAGCATCTCATGCCGCCCGCCTTCATACAGCTTCATGGTTACATCCGTAACGCCGGCTGCCAACAATTCCTGCATGGTTGTTTTCACACCGGCTCCCCGGTTGCCCACAGGGTCCGCCGCGCCGGAAAACAGCCGCACCGGCACAGATTTGTCCATGGAGGCAAGGTGTTTGGGGTACAGGCGTTTCAAGCCCCTGAACATATCGCGGTAACCGCCTGCCGTAAACGGATACCCGCAAAGCGGATCCGCCGCATACCGGTCCACAATGTCCGTATCCTTGCTCAGCCAGTCAAACGCTGTGCGGGTGGGCGTCCAATCCCGGTTGTAGCCAGCAAAGCTCATGTTGGACAGGAGCACGCTGGGTTTCTTTTCGCCCCCAAACGCGCACTGGAGGTTGGCGATACACAGCGCCACATTCAGAATGGGCGGTTCAAAATGCCCGGTGCCGGAAAGGATGACGCCGGCCAAACCCGCCTCGTGTTTCAGGCAATAGGTGCGCACAATGAAGCTGCCCATGCTGTGCCCCAGCAAAAAATACGGAAGGCCCGGGTACTCCTTCTGCGTTTTTTCACGCAAAGCATGCACATCCTCCACCAGCGCGTTCCAGCCATCCTGATTGGCAAACCAGCCCAGCGTTTTGGCCGAGGCGCTGTGGCCGAGCTGCGTGTGCCCCACCACCAAAAATCCGGCCGCGTTCAGGGTTTTCGCGGTCGCGTCATACCGTTCCAGATGTTCGGCCATGCCGTGCACCAGCTGCACAATCGCCTTTGGGGTTTGCTCCGGCATCCAGGTCAACTGCTCCAACGGTTCCCCCGTTATGGAAAGAAAGGTACTGGCCGTAGGTTCGCTCATACGCATTGCTCCTTTTCAGTTGTAAACGATCTGCTACGCTGATTATACCATAAATTGGGCAGCAAAACAGCCAGGTTTCAAAAGCCTTTTTATTGGGATGGATCATCCGACTGTCGTCGTTCCACAGCTCCCCGGTTGACGTGCGGCCAATGGAAAGCCCCCGCCGCAGGTGCGGCAGGGGCTTATTGAATCGGATGGTTCGCCGGCGTTCAACGTCAGGCTAAAGCACGCCAGCTTTAAACGGCAGGGAGGTTAGCGGGTGGTGTCTACCACGATTTCCCCGCTGATGATTTTTTCGGAGAGCGTTTCGACTTCCGCTTTCAGGTCCGCGCTCACCTGCTGCGTCATGGTATCGTCGCCGTAGCCGATGCCCACGAAGCCGGACGTCATATCGGCGTTCCAGATGGTGCCGCCTTCAAACACGCCGTCCTCAATGTAATTGGCAATCACATCGTACACGCTGCCGCCGATATCCTTGCGCATGGAGCAGATGATGTGGTCGGGATCAATATACTTCTGATCGCTGTCCACGCCGATCGCGTATTTGTTCTGCTCTTTCGCGGCCTCAAACACGCCCAGCCCCGTTTTGCCGGCAACCGCGAACACCACGTCCGCGCCGTTGCTGTACAGCGTGGTGGCCAGTTCCTTGCCCTTATCCGGGGATTCATAATCGCCCGCATACACGGCGTCCAGCACCTTGCCGTCCGCGTTGGCATACAGCGCGCCCTGTTTGTAGCCCACAAAGAAGTTGTTAATGGTGTCGCTATCCTCGCCGCCCACAAAGCCCACGGTTTGGGTTGCGGAGGTTTTCATGGCAATGTAGCCCGCAAGGAAAGAGCCTTGGTTTTCGGCGTAGGTAATGGAAAGGAGATTGTCCCCCAAGCCATCCAGACCGTTATCCACAAAAATGAAGAGCGTATCCGGCATTTCCGGCACAACCGCCGTTAAAGCATCCCAGAACTGCCAGCCTACGGCCACTACGATGTCGTTGGCCTCAGCCGCGTCCACAAGCGCTGTCTGGTACTTGCTGGCGTCGCTTTTGCACTCCACCACGCTGCCCGCCACACCGTAATCCGCTTCCAGATTTTTCAGGCCTTCGTCGGCGCTATCATTAAAACCCAAGTCGCCCAACGCCTCGGCAATGCACACGGCAACCTTAACAGGCGCGTCCTCGGCAGCCGCAACGCTCACCAGCGAGAACAACAGAACAGTGCTTAAGAGGATAGCCAGAAACCTTTTCATCAGGGAATCATCCTTTCGTGCTGGATTGTGCCCGCAACAGGCGTTAACAGGCGGTCGCCGGATATCCGACACCCCGGTCGCCCACGGCCGAAAACCGAATCCCGCCGCCTGACCGGCCCAGCCTTTGAAAGCCGGACCTGTACCCGATGCCGATGCACTTTCGTACAGTCGAATTGGCGACCGAGATCGCCTTTGACCGGCTTTATTATACTGCACGCCCCCGGCGAATGCAACGCAAAACCCAAGCCCCGCCTTGTGAAAGTTAAAGCAATCCGAACGTTCGGCGTTGTGGGCGGCGCGCTTTGCCCTGCGTAAAAAAACATCCGGCGGATTGGTTGACATTGCGGCCCTGAAAGACTATGATAGCAAAGGGAGAGGAGCCACTTTCCCCATCAATTTGAGCGACAAGGAGGAGCGCACGTGGACGCGGACCCGTATAGTCTTAGCGCCTGGAATACCTACCGCAGACCACAATTTCATACGCTCCGAGAGGCCGCGCGTTAGGAAGATGTGCGGTAGGGTTGTCCGCGCTGCATGCAGCAAACCGTAAAGCCTGCTCGGAAGCAACGTCGCGCGCCATTGCGCCGGCGTACAGAAGGGCAGGTTTTTGTGATGAAGAAAATTTTTCTCACAGTGGACGATCATCTGACCCAAATTAACACCTTCGAAAAGGGCTGCTGGATTCACCTGCAGAACCCCACGCGCGAGGAGATCGAAGGCATGAACGCGCGCTTTGCGCTCGACCCGACCTACCTGCAGGCCGCGTTGGACGAGGAAGAAAGCGCGCGCATTGAGCGCGACAACGATCAAACGCTGATTATTGTGGACGTGCCGTATGTGGAGGCTGAGGAAAACGGCTTCAGCTACTCGACCATCCCAATGGGCATCATTGTGGTGGACGATGTGATTATCACCGTCGCCACCCGCGAAAGCGCCATTATCAACGATTTTACCGAGGAGCGTATCCGCGGCTTCTGGACGTTTAAGCGCACGCGCTTCATTCTCCAGCTGCTTAACCGTAACGCGACCCGCTATCTTTCGTACTTAAAACAGATCGACAAAGCCAGCACCTTCGTGCAGAAGCGCTTGCAGGAAAGCCTGCGCAACCGGGAACTGTTGCAGATGATGCAGCTGGAAAAATCGCTGGTTTATTTTTCCACTTCCCTGAAGGGCAATGAAATGGTGCTGGAAAAAATGATGCGCATGGATATGCTGCGTAAATACCCGGAGGACGCTGACCTGCTGGAGGACGTCATCGTTGAAAACAAGCAGGCCATTGAGATGTGCGCCATCTACCGGGATATCATGAGCGGCACCATGGACGCGTATGCCTCCATCATATCCAACAATTTAAACATCGTCATGAAAATCCTCACCAGCCTGACGGTGATCCTATCCGTGCCCACGATGGTCGCCGCTTTTTGGGGCATGAACACAGGCGTGCCGTTTGAGGGTTCGATATGGGGGTTCTGGATGGTGGTCGGCATCAGCCTTGTCGCCGCGTTGGGCGCGTTTATCGTACTTTGGAAAAAGAAAATGTTCTGAACCCACGTTTGCAGGTCTAAAAACTGCCGACCGCCCGTTTTGGGTTTCGGCGGCTGGCGCGTAAAAACTAACCGGGGCGCGGTTTCCAAACCGTTTGGCAAGGAGGGTACACGGATGCGTACCGTACTGGTAACCGGCGGCAGCCGGG
Source organism: Candidatus Limiplasma sp. (assembly GCA_035353615.1). Lineage (GTDB taxonomy): Bacteria > Bacillota > Clostridia > Christensenellales > Aristaeellaceae > CAXXOK01. The sequence goes on along the minus strand of DAOPZY010000046.1, from coordinate 14,674 downwards.
GTATTGGCGCGGCCTGCGTGCGAGCTTTCGCACAGGCCGGGTGGCGCGTGGCGTTCCTCTACCGCGCATCGCAAACCCAAGCACAGGCGCTCGTTTCGGCAACGGGCGCCCTTGCCGTTCAGGCGGACGTGAGCGACAGCGCGCAGGTAAACGCGGCGTGCGAAAAAGCTTTGCGCGAGCTGCGGCATATTGACGCGCTTATCAACAACGCGGGCGTTTCGCTTGTGCGCCAGCTACAGGATACCACGGACGAGGAATGGCGACGCGTATTGGACGTGAACCTGACCGGCGCGTTTTATGTAACGCGCGCGGTGCTCCCCTCCATGCTCTCCGCGGGCATCGGGTCCATTGTGAACATTTCCAGCGTTTGGGGGCAGGTAGGGGGCAGCACGGAGGTCGCCTACTCCGCCGCCAAGGCAGGGTTAATCGGCTTTACCAAAGCGCTGGCGCAGGAGATCGGCCCCAGCGGCGTTACGGTCAACGCCATCGCGCCGGGCGCAACCCGCACCGATATGCTAAAGCAATATGATGAGGATACGCTGCGCGCCATCGCAAGGGAAGCGCCGCTTGGCCGCCTGTGCGAGCCGATGGAAATCGCGCGCGTAGCCCTGTGGTTGTGCAGCGACGACGCCGCCATGATGACCGGGCAGGTACTGGGCGTAAACGGCGGCCGCGTGATGCAGTAAACCGCTGGAAGAGCATCCCGGGCATGGCTGTTACGGTTTATTTACGGTGGCGTTGCTATACTGTAGTCAGCAACGGGCGGAGTCCGGGGCTATAAAGGAGATGATCGCCGTGGCCTTTGAAGATAAGGAATTGGGCGACGAGCGCCTTTCTCAGGTTGCGGGCGGGCGCTCCATCGGCGGCTATATCGAGTATACCGTGACGCGGGGCGACACCTTAGCCAAAATTGCCCAAAAGTACCATGTGACCGAGCGGGACCTGACCGATCTGAATGGAATCCGCAATTCCACGCTGCTTTATCTTGGGCAAATTCTCAAAGTGCCTGTCAACATCCGTTGTTAAGCCACAACTGTCAAACCGCCATAGCTACCATAAACGGCACAGGCCCCTGCATGAAAACAAGCAGAGCGCCTGTGCCGTTTAAGCCTATGTCGCAGCAAAGAGGGGGCAAGGGTGAACCCCCGATGGGGCGCAAAAGCACAACCCCCTAACCTGCCGGAGGCCTTCTGGAGAAACGCGTTTAACAGAAGCGCCACGATGGCAAAAGGCACAAGGCTGCGCGGCTTACCGGCAATCTTCAGTTGAATCGCAGGCAAAAGGGTCAAGGGCTTTCGCCCTTGACCCAGCATGTCAAAAAAGGTGGGATTCAAAGGGCCGAAGGTCCTTTAGCGGGGTTTAGGGCGGTGCCCCAACGTTCCAATCGGCGTAGTCGTAAGCATCTCAGCGCTGCCGCCGCAGGCGGCGAGCTACGTTGCAGCTGTGCAGAACAGGTTCTTTGACAAGCTGGGTCAAGGGCATTCCCCCTTGACCCAGCTTGTCAAAGATGTGGCAAATCTGTTTTGCCGCTCGCCTCATAGCCCTGCGGGCTGTTCGCTCGCTTGTTGGTTTCACGCTGCGGCGTGGAGCTTTGGGGTTCCACCCCAAACCCCGGCGAGGGGCTTCGCCCCTGCACCCCACAAGGGCTTCGCCCTTGACCCGGTTTCGCTGCGGCGAGGGTTTTACGGCAGGGTGAGCGAATCACTCGCCCTGACGCCACAGTTTAACGGTTTTTGTGAATCAGCAGATGCTGATAACGGTCCATATCCACATTGCGCACCATGATTTCCAGTTCTTCATCGCCCATCACCGTGTTGCGTCCCTCGGCATACAGATCGTCCACCGCAGCCTTGACCGCCACTACTACGGCATCCTGCTTGTCAACCGTGTTTTCCCCCTTCAGGCGGAAAAAGCTGTTCATCCAGTGGGCTACGCCCGCCAAGCCGCTATGGCTGTCCACCGCGACGGTCGCCGGGCGGTTGAGGATTTTGGTGGTATCAAAAATGTTATAGATTTCCTCATCCTTGAGCATACCGTCGGCATGGATCCCCGCGCGCGTCACATTGAAGTGCCGGCCCACAAACGGTTGCCTCGGGCTGATTTCTATGCCGATTTCCCGCTCCATGTATTCCGCCAGCTCCGTAACAACCGTCAAATCCATCCCGTCATTTGTGCCGCGCAGCGCCTGATATTCAATCGCCATCGCTTCCAGCGGGCAGTTGCCCGTGCGTTCGCCAATGCCCAGCAGCGAGCAGTTAATGCTCGAACAGCCGTAGAGCCAGGCCGTGCCCGCATTGCTGACAACCTTGTAAAAATCGTTATGCCCGTGCCATTCCAACTGCTCGCTGGGGATTTGCGCATAATGATTCAGGCCGTACACGATGCCCGGCACGCTGCGGGGAAGCGCCGCGCCGGGATAGCTGACGCCGTAGCCCATGGTATCGCACGCGCGCACCTTGATGGGCATGTTCGCGTCACGGGAAAGGTACATCAGCTGCTCGGCAAAGGGTAACACAAAGCCATAGAAATCGGCGCGGGTAATATCCTCAAAATGGCAGCGGGGAATGATTCCCTCCTCCAAGGCGGCTTTTACGATGCCCAGATACTTATCCATCGCCTGCGATCGGGTCAGGTGCATCTTCTTAAAAATATGGTAATCGCTGCACGATACCAGAATCCCGGTTTCCTTGACCCCTGCGGCCTTCACCAGCTTGAAATCCGCGGCGTTGGCACGGATCCAGGTCGTGATTTCGGGAAATCTCAAGCCCAAAGCCTGACAGCGTTCCAAAGCTTCGCGGTCCTTATCGGTATACAGGAAAAACTCGCTCTGCCGCACCAGCCCTTTTGGACCGCCCAGCTTTGAGAGCTGTGCAAAAATGTGCTCGATCTGCTTGGGGGTAAACGGGCTAACGCTTTGCTGACCGTCACGGAAGGTGGTATCGGTCATCCAGATTTCTTCCGGCATGTTTATGGGCACCAGACGGTTGTTGAATGAAATTTTAGGGATGGACGCGTAATCGTAAATTTCCCGGTACAGGTTAGGCTCCTCGACATCCTGCAACTGGTATTGGTACTTGGATTGCATGAGTTGGTTCGTTTTTTTGCTAAAGGTTAACATCGTACCTTCTCCTTCCCTGCTCCGCGCCTTTCGGCGACATCCTGTTCACCAGCGGCGGGCCTTCATCGCGCGCGATGAATATACTTCTGAATGATGGGTTTATTCATACTGACTTATCACAAGTTCGATGGGCAAAATGCCTGTTTCACAAGATTCTCACGAGGTTGTGTGGAAAACCCGGCAAAAAATGCCATTTTTTGTGGAAAACTTGTGCATAACACATTGAAACCCTGTGATATGCCTGTGGAACTTCCTACGTAACAAAACCACAGGCCGTGGAAAAACCGGTTCGGCTTTCCGCAGCGCAGTCCCGCGCAAGCATTTTCAACCCATCGGGAATGTGGGAATCCATATGGAAACACTGCGGAAAAACCGGCCGTCAGCTCAGCGCCTTCACAAAAGCTTCAATACGCCGCAAACCTTCCAGAATGTTTGCCATTGACGTTGCGTAGCTCATGCGGCAAAAGCCTTCCGCCATAAACGCGTTGCCGGGTACAACCGCAACCTTGCCCACCGTGAGCAGTTGATCGGCAAAATCCGCGCAGTCCTCAATCGCCTTTCCATTCAGACGTTTGCCCAACAGCGCGGTAATGTTCATCATCACATAAAACGCGCCGTCCGGTTTGCGACAGGTGATGCCGGGAATGGCGTTCAGTCCCTTCACGATCACGTCGCGCCGCTCCTCAAAAGCCTTGCGCATGGTTTCGACGCAATCCTGCGGCATGGTCAGCGCTTTGGTGGCCGCATGCTGCGCGGGCGTATTGGGCGCGGACGTTGCCTGACTTTGCGCGTTGGTCATCGCGCGGATGATTTCCTTGCTCCCCGCGGCATAACCGATACGAAAGCCCGTCATGGCGTACGTTTTGCTAACGCCGTTAATCACGACCGTGCGCGCCTTGATCTCCTCCCCCAAGGAGGCGATGCTGATGTGCTTTTGCGAGCCGTAGATGAGCGACTCGTAAATTTCGTCGGCAATCACATAAAAATCGCGTTCCACCGCCAGCGCGGCCAGCGCTTCCAGCACGTCCCGCGGCCATACGCACCCGTTGGGGTTGTTGGGGCTGGTTAAAATGAGCGCCTTGGTTTTAGGGGTCACAGCAGCCGCAATCGCGGCTACGGCGGGCACAAAGCCGTCCTTTTCACAGGCGGGCACAAAAACCGGCACGCCGCCGACCATGCGCACCATTTCGGGGTAGCTGACCCAGCACGGCGTGGGGATAATCACCTCGTCGCCATCGTCCAGCAGCGTAAAGCAGGCGTTATAAAGCGAGTGCTTCGCGCCGTTGGAAACAATCACCTGATCCACCTCGTACTGAAGGTCGTTGTCCCGTTTGAACTTTTCAACAATCGCCTTGCGCAATTCCAGCGTGCCGGGAACCGGCGAATAGCGCGTCATGCCAAGGTCCAGAGCTTCCTTCATCGCATCCCGGATGGCGACGGGGGTATCAAAATCCGGTTCACCCGCGGCAAAGCCGATCACGTTTTCACCGGCGGCTTTCATCGCCTTGGCTTTCGCATCCATCGCAAGGGTAGCGGAAGGTGCAATATTCTTTGCTTTCACTGAAATTCCCAGCGGCATGACGGTTTCCTCCTGCAACGGCGCGCCATTGACGCACCTTAATCGCGTGCAAATGGCGGATGCGCCATTGCATCTTGCATATCGCCTGTCGCGTTCCGGCGTTACCCGAGCGTCAAACGAACTGGTTCGCATTATAACACAATCATTTTCCCCCGTAAAGCCCTTATGGCTTCTTTTTCCGGAAAAAGTCCAAAAAATGAATTTTTTGATTTTACGGTTGCATTTTTGATATTTTTGTAAATCCCAACCGGAAAGCGGAGCCGACGGTTTCGTTTTCAAAGGGACGGTTTATCCTTATAACGTTACCATAGAATTAAAAACGGAGGGTACGCAAAATGAGAAAAACCATGAAATACATCGTTTCCCTGCTACTTGCCCTGATGATGATTCCAGTTGCAGCGCTGGCCCAAAGCGAGCCGGCCGCCACCAACGCGGACGGAAAACCCTACGTGCTGAACGAGTTTCAGGGCACCGCGCTGGACCTGACGCAGTACAAGGGCAAAGCGATCTGGCTCAATTTTTTTACCGGCTGGTGCCCCTATTGCATGACGGAAATGCCCTTTATCAAGCAGGTTTTTGACGAATACAGCAAGGACGACATCGCCATTGTGCTGGTGCATGTGTGGGATGGCGAAACGGCGGACGATTCCAAAACCGTGATCGAAAAATTCGGCCTGCAGGACATGACCATGGTTGAGGATCAGGATCAGAACCTTTCCAGCCTGGTGGGGCTTTCCGGTTATCCCACCAGCTTCTTTATCGATAAAGAGGGTTACCTGTTGAGCGGCACGTACGGCCTCACGTACGACGATATGACGAGCTACATGGACCAGCTCGGCGTTGCCAAGCTGGACGCCGCCGCGACCGATGCGACCGCTACGGCAGATGTAACAGCCGCGCCGGATGCAATCGCTACGACGACCCCCGCGGCCAGCGCCCAATGAGCGCAGCGTTTGCGGTAAACGCTGCTCAAATCAGCTATTGGGCGATGTTTGTGGGGGGGCTGGTCGCCTTCCTTTCGCCCTGCGTGCTGCCGATGCTGCCCGTCTATACCCTGTACCTGATTGGCGAAGGCTCGCAAGCCACTGACAAGCGGGCTGCCTGGGGCGGGGTTCTTCGTCGCAGCCTTGGCCTTCTGGCAGGGTTTGTGACGCTGTTTACACTGATTGGCGCCGGGGCCGGCCTCATTGGGGGCGCGTTTCAGCGAATTGACCGCGGCACGCTGGACCTTGTGACCGGTGCGCTGATGATTGTTTTCGGGTTGTGGACCGCCGACTTTTTCCATTGGACAGGTTTGCGCGCCCCCACGTGGACTGAGCGGGTTCACATCAAGCCGGACGGTTTTTTCAGCGCCGCGCTGTTTGGCATCGTAATCGCGCTTTCCTGGACTCCGTGCCTAACGCCCATACTGGCCAATGCGCTGATCCTTGCCGCTTCCAGCGCCACGGTCGGGGTTGGGATGGCTTCGCTTGCGGTTTTCGCGCTGGGTTTGAGCCTGCCCATGCTACTGTTTATGGTACTGTATCAGGGGTTTAAGGATGTTTTCGGCTGGTTGCGCGACCATCAGCCGCTCCTGCGTCGCATAGGCGGTATTTTAATGGTGATGTACGGCGTGTACATGATTGTTGCCCAGTTGCTGTGAGCGCGACGTATCGAAACTGTGATCCGCCGGTCAACGGCGGATAGGGTGCAGGCGCAAGGGTGTGTATGTGCCAAGCCGCGCAGAGGATCAACGCAACGAAAAATGAAGATAGGTACAGGAGCCGCCCCGCATGGGGCGGCTCCTGTTTGTCGAAAATGGTAGATCAAGGATTGGAATCCCTTGTCAGGGTTCAAAGGCGCAACCTGGCGGGGTTTGGTGCGGAACCCCAAAGCCTGATGCCACAACATTGAAATCAAAGCGGTCGAACTGCCCGCTTTGATTTTGTATGCTGCGGCGCACGCCTCCCCCGTAACCCCGTTTCGCCGCGGCGTAAGTTTTCCGCACAGGTTGTCGCGTGCCGGGCGACTGAAGCATCCGCAAACCGCAGTATGCTGATGTCATCAAAAAGCAGGAGGCCCTACCCATGAAACAGGACATAACCGATCTGGTGTTTATTCTCGATTGCAGCGGCTCCATGTACGGGCTGGTCCGGGATACCGTTGGGGGGTTCAATTCGATGCTCGCCAAGCAAAAAGCACTGGAAGGCGACGCCCGGGTCACAACTGTGCTGTTCAACAACGAATGCACCGTTTTACACGACCGTGTCCCGATTCAGGAAGTGTTGAACCTGACGGAAAAGGAATACGTCGTTGGCAGAAGCACCGCGCTGTTGGACGCTATCGGCCTCACTATCGACCGCGTCGATCTGGCCAACCGCAAAGCCCGCGCCGACGAGCGCGCCGCGAAAACCGTGTTTGTGATTACCACGGACGGTTTGGAAAACGCCAGCCGCGAATATACGGTGACGCAGGTTCAAAGCATTGTCAGCCAACAGCAGGAACAGTTAGGCTGGGAGTTTATCTTTTTGGGCGCCAATATGGACGCGATCACCGTTGCCAAGGCCATGGGAATCTCCGCCTCTCGAGCGGCCTGCTACAGGAACGACGCGCAGGGTACGCAAACCAACTTCAGCGCCGTGGGCGACGCGCTTGCCAGCGTGCGAAGCGGCGCGCCAATTCCGGACGAATGGAAAGCGGCAATCGATGCGGATTACCAAACGCGCGGGCAAAAGCGACGCGGCTAATCCATGGCTCACAGCCAGACTCGTCCCGCGCTCGCGCCCGTCGCGCCCCCCTTGCACGGCATCGCCGATGTTTAAGGAAGCAGAATTTCCGACGTAAAGAATTTCTCCACAAACGCGGTGCGCTCCCGCACATCCGCTTCTGTCACCGGCGTATCAGGCGCGGCGACCACCCATTTATCCTCCACATCGTTCAGGCGGTGGATCACCGCGACCACATACCCCTCAAACACCTCCACAGGCTCCGTAACCCCCAGAATATAAGCATCCTGCCATTCGTTGTCGGCAGCGAGCACATCCGCCACATAACCGTAGTTGAGGCCGTACACAATGTCCCGATGCTCCGGATGTCGGCTGCCGAACGGCCTGTCCACCGTGACGCGCACTTTTTTACCCAAAGCGGCGCGCAGGCCGGCGGTTCTCGCCTCGGGCACGCTGAGCGGCTGCGTTTCATGGCCGTGGGACAGGTTGGCAACCTCCTCCGACACGTCGTGCATGGAGATGGTTTCCGAGTCATAATAGGCGTTCAGGCGCTGCGCGTGCGGCGCTTCTGTCGCAATGCTGCGTTCAATCAGGTCCGGCACACGACCCAGCGCTTCGCAAAGGTCCGTTGCCAGCAAACCGCGCTCCCCCCAAGCCTCCGCCGCTGCCATCCCCGCCAGCCCATGCAAGGCGCACGCGGTTTGCAACAGCCTGACCCCATGAAGGCCATAGGCGACCCGACCTGCCATCAGCGCGCCCAGTACTCCGGCCAGCGCATCGCCGCTCCCGCCCTTGGCCATCGCCGCTGTGCCGTACAGGTTGATCGCTTCTCCATCCGCGCCAACCAGCGCGGCCGACGCGCTCTTGAGCACTACCGAGCCTCCGTAACGCTTGCGAAGCGCGCGCGCGGCAGCCAGCTGATCCTTTTGAACCTCGGCAACCGGGCAGCGCAGCAGACGCGCCGCTTCCCCCAAATGGGGCGTGAGCGCAACCTCGTCCGGCAGGCGCGGGCAGTCGCATGGCTGAGCGAGATTCTCCGTAAGCTGATCCGGCTCAATGTCCTTTGATTGCGCCAACCACTGAAGCGCGTCCGCGTCGAGCACCGCCGGCATTGGGTTGATGCAAAGCCAGGGTATCAGCCTGTCCAGCATGGCGGTCGCAAATCGGCCTTGCCCCATGCCGCAGCCCGCGATCACCGCATCCGCCTTTGCCAGTTGTTTTTCAAATGCCGCCCAAGCCGCCTCCGGGTCCTCCTCCGAAAGGGGTATGCAGGTGGCGCAGGGGCACAGCGCCTGCACCGTAGGGGTAACGCGCTCGGGGCAGGCGACCGTGACCAACCCCGCGCCGGCCCTGAGCGCCGCCGTGGCGCAAATGCCCGCCGCACCCGCCATGCCAAAGGAGCCGACCAGCGCCAGCACTTTCCCGTAGGTGCCCTTATGGGTGTTGCGGAGGCGCGGCGGCAACAGCCGATCTCCCCGGTTGAGCACGGCCGGCCCAGCCGCGTCGTCCCACTCGGCGGGGATGCCGATCTCCCCCACAACCACCCGCCCGCAACAGTTCAGCCCTTCCCCCAAAAACAGCCCCGTTTTCGGCCGGTGGAACGTAACGGTCACCTCTGCGCGAATCACCGGCGCGCGTGGGTCCTCCCCCGCCGGATAGCCGGTTTGCCCGTTCAACCCGCTGGGAATATCCACTGCCACAACCGGCGCGCCCGAGACATTGACTTTTTCAACCGCCGCCCTGACCGGCCCTTCCAGCGGTCGGCTTAGGCCAGTACCAAACAGCGCGTCCATCACGCAGGCGCAATCCGCCGGGATTTCCGGCACGCCCTGTTCCAGCTGCACGGTTGTTATCCGCGCCGCATACGCTTTAAGCCGCGCCTGCTGGGCCGCGGCTTCCGCTGTTTTGACGCCTGGCGCAAACCACACTTCGGCCTGCAACCGGGGCATGCGTTCCAAAAGCATCCTTGTGGCCGCCAGCCCGTCGCCGCCGTTATTGCCTGTGCCGCAAAGCAAAATCAGCCTGCCCCCGTTTCGCAGGTAAAAAGAAGCCGCGTCCGCCACATGCACCGCCGCGCGTTCCATCAGGGTCAGGCTCGGTATGCCGGTCGCGTCCATGACGCGGCGCTCGACCCGCTTCATCTCCTCCGGAAGGATTGTGTGGAGCATCCAACCCGCCTCCTCCGCTATGGATTTGTGAATCGCGGCTGACTCGCCGCTTATGGAATCGTTCTCTCTCGTCCGGCAGATCATGCCGGAACGGTATCCCCTGCTTATAGATGGAACGGCGCATCGCCCTGGTTGCGATACCGGCTTTCGGGTAACGGCGAATCACAGGGGCTACGCTCTCGGCTTTCGGGTAAACGGCGCATCACAGGGGCTGTGCTGCCGATTTTCGGCAACCACCGCTTTGGACTGGCTGCGTTCCCAACTTTCGGGTAAGCGGCGCTCAGGTCTGGCTGCGATGAATGAAAACCCATTACCGCGCCGGAAACCGGACATCACCGGCCCGTTCTGACGGCCGCCTACAGCTTGTGGCTATTCGAGAATGCACACAGCCGCCGCCACGCCCGCATCGTGCGTCAGGCTTACATGGGCGACGCCGGCCCCTTTCTGGGCCAGCTTCTCCTTTGCCTTATCGCTCAGCGCATACCCGGGGCAACCCAACGCGTCGTGGATCACGCCGATATCCGCCATGGCGACGCCTCCGGACAAGCCCACGCCCAACGCCTTCAAAAACGCTTCCTTGGCCGCAAACATCGCCGCCGCGCTCTGATAGGCCGCCTTGCCGCGCGTGTCCAAATAGGCGCGCTCCTCCTGCGTAAAATACCGTTTGGCAAAACCGTCGCTTTTCAGCATCGCGGCCTCAATCCGGGCCACCTCGCACAGATCAATTCCCAGCCCGATCATCTCGCGCCCCCGCAGATCACGGCGTTGGCAATCGCCCGCGCCATCACCTCGGCGGCGGCGGCGCACAGCTGCACCATGTTCACATCCGCGTCCACACGCCCGGTTGCGAGCGCAAACGCCGTATCGCCATCCATCTGCGTGTGCACGGGGCGGATGGCCCGCGCGAAACCGTCGTGCGCGGAGGTAGCCATCCGGTTTGCCTGCGGCTTGGTAAGCGCCGCGTCGGTAGCCACAACGGCAATCGTTGTGTTGGTCGGCTTTGGAAAGCGGAGCAGTTCCGCCACCGGTTGCGTGCCATACAGCAGGCTTTCGCACAGCACAGGTTTTCCGTCCGCCAGGTGCCCGCACGCCAGGTTCTTGCCCGTATGGGGGTCAAACACATCCCCTACGGCGTTCACGCAGGCAATCGCGCCTACGGTAACGCCGCACGCGAGCATCATGCTGGCCGTGCCCGTGCCGCCGGGCATGGGGAGCGTGCCCGGCACAAGCTTGCCGACCGTCGCGCCCGTGCCCGCGCCAAACGCGCCCTGCTCCACATCTTTTGACGCGTTCCGGCAAGCCTCGTACCCCATGGAAGCATCCGGGCGCACCTTCGCGTCGCCCACCGCCAGATCAAACAGCACCGCAGCAGGCACAATGGGCACTTTGCCAACCCCGGTATCCACGCCCACATCCGCCTCTTCTAAAAAGCGCATCACGCCGCCCGCCGCGTCCAGGCCGAAGGCGCTGCCACCGGCCAGCATCACGGCATTGGCGCGCTCCACGGTGTTCTCGCTCCAGGTGAGCGCAATCTCCCTTGTGCCTGGGGCCGCTCCGCGCACATCCGCGCCGATTGTCGCGCCGTCCCGGCTGCACAGCACCACGGTGACGCCCGTCATCGCTGCGCGGTTTTCCGCCTGCCCTACGCGAATGCCGTGAACATCGGTAATGGAACCTTCATACAGTGGTTTAGACATACCCCATCACTCCTCTTACAGACACATCGCCGCTCAGCACGCGCCGAAGCGCGCCCTGATCGTCCCTCACCCATAAAGCGCCGCTGTCATCGATGCTCTCCGCCGTTCCGAAAAAACGTTCCGTAGCGCCGATCACCTCCACGCGGCGGGAAAGCGTCGCCGAGCGGGAAGCATAGAGCGGCATCAACGCCGCAAGCCCTCCGGCTTCCAGCGTATCCATCGCGCGCTCCATATGCCACAGGTAACGGCAAAGCAGCGCGCACCGGTCGAGAACCCGCCCGCCGTCCAGATAAAGCGAAGTCGCCTTGGCGGCAAGCGCCTCCGGGAAAGCTCGCTGGTTCACATTAAAACCTACCCCGGCAATCACAAACCGCTCCCCCTGCGCGTCGGTCGCCAACTCGCACAGAATGCCCACGCATTTGCGGCCGTTCAGCACCACGTCGTTGGGCCACTTGATAGCGGGCGCAAAGCCAAAATCCTCAATAGCGGAGGCGGCGGCGACAGCGGCGGCCAGCGTGACCAGTTGAAGCTGCTCCGGCGGCAGTTTGGGCCGCAGCAGAAGCGAGCTGGGCAGGCTTTCGCCGCGCTCCGGGGTTTCCCACACGCGCTGGAGCCGGCCTTTCCCAGCCGTTTGCCGCTCGCATACGGCCAGACTGCCCTCCGCGAGGCAACGCGCCTGCGCCTCCTGCTTGAGGCGGGTATTGGTGGAATCCATCTCGAGCGCGTACAGGATTTCTCCCCGGCCCATCCTTGCCGTTTGCAGCATGGGCAGAATCGCTTCCGGCAGCAAACTGCCCGTTTGCTGGCCCATGCCGATATTCCCGTCCGCGTCCGTTAGCACCGCATACCCCCGAACACGCAGAGCGGCGACTTCCTCCGCCAGCCGTTCAGGCGATAACTGAAGCTTTTGACACAGCGCGTCCGGCGTCGCGTGCCCGGCCAGTAGGGTTGTGAGTAAATCCGGCATGGTTTCGCTTCCTTTCAGGGTTGCAAAGAAAACCCTGATGTCTGTATCGGTCGCCGCACGCGGTTTCCCCGCGCGAAAGGCTTATCCATCGCTACGTTGAGCGCCGGAGATTTTGCCGCGGAGGCGTAGGCTCCGCCTCAAACCGCTGACAAACCAAATTGAGTTGATCGGTCGCGCCCCATTGTGCCTTAGGCACTCGCGGCGCTTACATTGAATGTGTTGCCACACAGGGCCTCCGGTGGGCAAGGGGCAACGCAGTTGCGCCCCGCAAGGGCTTTGCCCTTGACCCACATTCCCCGCCGCGAGGGTTCTTCAGCATTCCGAGGCTACAGATGCTCGGTTGTTGGTAAGATGTTCTTCACACCGGCTCCGATTTCCTGCCAAGAATAAGCTCAACGGCTTCCATCAGGGTTTCGCACACAGGGTTTCCAGCCGTGAGCAGGGTTTCCCGGCTCTGGTGCCCGCGCGCGATCAGCACGCAGCGGCACCCCAGCGCGGCGGCCACCTCCGCGTCGTGCAGCGTATCCCCCAGCATCAGGCAGTTTTCCGGGGCGAACGCGTTGCGTGAAAGATATTCCCGGCCAATGTCCGCCTTGCTGGTCGCGTATATATGCGAAAGCCCCAGCACGTCATTGAACCGGTTGAGGATACCGGCGTTTGAAAGCTGCATCCTGAGCGTATCCACCTGGCTGGCGGAAAGTACCGCCTGCGCAAAGCCGGCCCCCGCAAAGGCGTCCAACGCCGAAACCGCGTCGGAAAAAAGCGGCACAGCGTCGCAACCGCGCACATATTCCTCCATCCACGCGTTCGCAACCGCCGTAAAATTTTCTTCCGTAACGCCGGCGCGGGTATAGTAAAGCTTGACTGGAAACGTGAACTGCGCGTGGTATTCCGCCAGGGTTTGCAATGATGGAAGCTGAAATTTCGGAAACACCCGGTTCCGCACGCCCATGGCGTAACCTGCGTCATCCAGCAGCGTCCCGTTCCAATCCCACAGCACAAGGTTCCCGCCGGCTCCAACCGGCTTCCGAACCCCGGATTCCGCCACACAACCGCCTCCCTCTGCAAAGCGGGAACGCGCGGTTGACCCGCGCGTTCCCCTGTTGTTTGATTTCTTCTTAATATGCTTTGGCAAAGTAGATCAGCTTTTCGGCATGTTTGCCGCAGCAAACGCAGTGGTCGTCCATCGGGGTCTGGTCAAAGGGCATGTTGCGGCTGGTGGCGCTGGTCTGCTCCTTGATGGCATCCTCGCAGGCGCTGTCGCCGCACCACATGGCCCGGGCAAATCCCGTTTCCACCGCCTTGGCCAACTGCTCCATGCTGTGCACATCGGTGATGTTGCCATCGCGGAAATCTCTGGCCTGTTCAAACAGCTTTTGTTGAATGCTGTCCAGCAGTCCGGACATATCCCCGGCGAGCGAGGCAAGCGCCATGGGCGCTTTTTCGCAGGTATCGCGCCGGAACACCATTGCCTGGCCGTTTTCAATATCGCGGGGGCCGATTTCCAGGCGCACGGGCACGCCTTTCAGCTCCCAATCATTAAACTTGTAGCCGGGGCTGAGGGTGTCGCGGTCATCCAGCTTTACGCGGAAGCCGGCGTTTTTCAGCTCCTGATACACTTCTTCACACTTTTCCATCACCCCGCCCTTGTGGGATGCAACCGGCACGATGACCACCTGAATGGGGGCAACGCGGGGGGGCAGGCGCAAGCCGCGCTCGTCGCCGTGGGTCATCACAATCGCGCCGATCAGGCGGGTGGTGGTGCCCCAGCTGGTTTCGGACACGTATTCCAGCTTGCCGTCCCGGCTCAGGAACTGGATGTTGAACGCCTTGGCGAAATTGGTGCCAAAATTGTGGCTGGTGCCCGCCTGAAGCGCTTTGCCGTCCTGCATCATGGCTTCCATGCTGTAGGTAGCCTGCGCGCCGGCAAACTTTTCCTTATCGCTCTTACGGCCGCAAAGCACGGGCAAGCCGAGCACATCCTCCGCTACCTCGCGGTATACCTCCAGCATTTGCATGGTTTCCTGCTGGGCTTCCTCCGCCGTTTCGTGAATGGTGTGCCCTTCCTGCCAGAGGAACTCGCTGGTGCGCAGGAAGGGGCGGGTGCTTTTTTCCCAACGCAGCACCGAGCACCACTGGTTGTACTTCATGGGCAGGTCGCGCCAGCTGCTGACCCATTTGCTGTACATGGCGCAAAAAATGGTTTCGCTCGTGGGGCGGATGGCCAGACGTTCCTGCAATTTTTCGTTGCCGCCCTGGGTAACCCAGGCAACCTCCGGCGCGAAGCCCTCCACGTGTTCCGCTTCTTTCAGCAGCAGGCTTTCGGGAATCAGCATGGGCATGTACACATTCTGATGCCCGGTTGCCTTAAAGCGGCTGTCCATCTCCTGCTGGATGCGCTCCCAGATGGCGTACCCGTAAGGGCGCACCACCATACAGC
>DAOPZY010000045.1:0-21763 GCA_035353615.1 Candidatus Limiplasma sp. | reverse complement strand
AACCCTCACAAGAACCTGAATCTTGCGCGTCTGCCAATTCCGCCATTCCCGCAGAAGGTGGAACAAGTGGTGGATGGGGATGGATTCGAACCATCGAAGTCTGCGACGGCAGATTTACAGTCTGCTCCCTTTGGCCACTCGGGAACCCATCCATGATAACGGCAAACGAAGTAGGGAAGGAAATGGAGCCGGCGAAGGGACTTGAACCTTCAACCTGCTGATTACAAATCAGCTGCTCTGCCAATTGAGCTACACCGGCTAACGGCCCAACCGCAGGAAAGAAAATGGCGACCAAGAAGGGGCTCGAACCCTCGACCTCCAGCGTGACAGGCTGGCATTCTAACCAACTGAACTACTTGGCCACATTGCTGGTGGGCCTTCAGGGACTTGAACCCCGGACCAACCGGTTATGAGCCGGCCGCTCTAACCAACTGAGCTAAAGGCCCATACCGGGTGAGAAGGGAAATGGTGACTCCGAGGGGATTCGAACCCCTGTAGCCGCCGTGAAAGGGCGGTGTCTTAACCACTTGACCACGGAGCCACGCGTCAGTCACAGGATGGAGAGTGAATTGGTCGGGGTGAAGGGATTCGAACCCCCGGCCCCATGCTCCCAAAGCACGTGCGCTACCGGACTGCGCTACACCCCGTCTGCTTCAAGCCCATACAGGCGACGAAAAATATAATACACAAATCCGAAACGATTGTCAAGAGGCTGTTCGATATTTCTTTATTATAATTTGTTCGGGTGTCAACGATAAGGGAAAGAATCAGCTGTACCAGCCGTCAGCCATACGATTGGCATGGGCACAGATGCCTGTCGATGACTCCCGACGGTGCGTCAACCGTGCCTGAAACGGCTGCATGCAGCCCCGCATTTCAGGCTGGCCGGCCCCCTCCGGAAGGGGCTGGCAGGCAGCCTGCCGGTAGCCCGTGTCGGGCTTTTCAAGCTGCTGCAAAAAATAAAAAATTGCGCTTGACTTTGACGTAATGTCAAGGTGTATGCTCAACATGCGCTCAGGGAAGAATCAACCGAAAGGATGTGCTCAGGATGATGACCGTACACCAGGTGGCAAAGCTCGCGGGGGTGAGCGAACGAACCCTGCGGTATTACGATCAGCTGGGGCTGCTGCCCCCAATGGCCGAAACCGAGGCGGGCTATCGCCTGTACGGCGATACCGATCTGGCCCGGCTGCAACGCATCCTTTTCCTTCGGGAGTTGGATTTTCCGCTGAAGGAAATTGCGCCGATGCTGAAAGCGGAGGCGAAGGACCAGCGGCTGGCCGTGGAGCAGCACCGGGAACTGCTCTGGCTCAAGGTGAAACGTTTGCAGGGCTTGATCGACCTGTGCGAACGTATTCTGAAAGGAGAAGAAGAAATGAGTTTACAGGAATTTGACCAATCCGCTGTGGAAAAACAGCGGGAAGCCTACGCGCGTGAGGCGAAGCAGCGCTGGGGCGAAACCGAAGCTTACAAGGAAAGCGAACGCCGGACCGCCGCATACGGCAAACAGGATTGGGACGCCATCAAGGCGGAAACGGACGGTATTTTTGCGGAATTTGCCGCAATGGTGGGGCATGATCCCATCAGCCCGGAGGTGCGCGCGGTGGTCATCCGCTGGCGCGATACCATCAGCCGGCGCTTCTATGCCTGCTCGGACAGCATGCTGGCCGGATTGGGCGAAATGTACATGGCGGACGAACGTTTCCGCAAAACGCTGGACGCCTATGGCGAAGGAACAGCCGCGCTCATGAGCGAGGCGATGCGCCGACTGAACGAATAGGCGCGGAGGATTACGGCCTGCAAGCAACGCGAAGCTTACGGGCGGCCATGGAAGCGCGCGGCAGGGCGTACCGGTTGCCGAGCCCGAAAGGGAAGGTACCCAAGGGTCGGGCGCATGCGCTTTCCATGCCCGTGCCGCGTGTTGTGATAGCGGCTTTTAACGCGCCGCCCCGTTGGGTTTGGGGTTTCGTCCCAAGCTTCGGCGGGTTTCGCCCTTGGAACCTGACTAGGGATTTCATCGCTTGATCCGGTTTTGCGGATGCTACGTTTCTTCAACCATCGACAAACCGCATGATCCTTTCGGTCATGCGGTTTGCTTTATCAATTTACAGGGCTTCGATAATCCGCTTTGTCATTTCCGCGCCGGAGATGTAAGTGCCGCCGGCCGCGATATCCTTCGTTCGCGCGCCGGAGGCCAGCACGCGCTCCACGGCGCTTTCCACGGTTTTAGCTTCCTCCGCAAGGCCAAAGGAAAGGTTGAGCATCATCGCGGCGGACAGGATGGTCGCAATCGGGTTGGCAATCCCCTGCCCAGCGATATCCGGCGCGGAGCCATGGATTGGCTCGTACATGCCGCGCGTGCCCTCGCCAAGCGATGCCGAGGCCAGCAGACCAATGGAGCCGGTCAACTGCGAGGCCTCGTCGGAGAGAATATCGCCAAAGAGGTTGCTGGTCACAATCACGTCAAACTGGGCGGGGTTTTGGATCAGCTGCATGGCGGCGTTGTCCACCAGCATATCGCTGTAAGCAACATCGGCATATTCCTTGGCCAGCTCGTGCATGGTTTCGCGCCACAGGCGGGAGCTTTCCAACACGTTGGCCTTATCGATGCTGCATACCTTTTTGCCGCGCTTGCGGGCCGTGTCAAACGCGACGCGGCCAATGCGCAAAATTTCACCCTGGCTGTAAATTTCCGTATCGTAGGCGTTCTCGCCCAGCTCGCCCTGCCCGCGGCCGCGAGGGCCAAAGTACATCCCGCCGGTCAGCTCGCGCACTATCAGCAGATCAACGCCCCGGGCGGCGATATCCGCGCGAAGGGGGGAGGCGGAAGCCAGCTCCGGCTGAAGCTTGGCGGGTCGGAGGTTGGCAAACAGGTTCAGCTCCTTGCGGATGCCCAGCAGCGCGCGCTCCGGCCGAAGGTGGCCGGGTAAGGTATCCCACTTGGGGCCGCCTACCGCGCCCAGCAGCACGCTGTCGCTTTGCAGGCACTTGGTCAGGGTTTCTTCCGGCAGGGGCACACCGTAGCGATCGATGGCGCAGCCGCCCGCAAGCACGGTTTCAAAGGCAAAGGTGTGCCCGTACTTTGCGCCGACCGCTTGCAAAACGGCAACCGCGCCCGTCACAATCTCCGGCCCGATGCCGTCGCCGGGCACCAGCACAATGCGGTAGGTCAAGCGATGTCACCTCCGGCCATGGCGTTCATGAGGCCGCCGGCTTCGATAATCTTTTGTAAAAATGCCGGAAACGGCGGAAACCGGTAGTTTTGCCCGGTCGTGATGTTTTGGAGCGCGCCTGTGCCAAGATCGACCGCCAGAGCGTCGCCGTTATGGAAATCTCCGTCGCAGACGATGATGGGCAGGCCGATGTTGATGGCGTTGCGGTAAAAAATGCGGGCGAAGCTTTTGGCAATGACGCAGGACACGCCCGCGGTTTTGATCGCCAGCGGCGCGTGCTCGCGGGAGCTGCCGCAGCCGAAGTTAATGCCCGCGACAATCATGTCGCCGGTTTTCACCTTGGTCAGGAAATCCGGGTCGATGTCCTCCATGCAGTGAGCCGCAAGCTCCTTGGGGTCGGAGGTGTTCAGGTAGCGCGCGGGGATAATCACATCAGTATCCACATGGTCGCCATAGCAGAGGGCGTTGCCGGTAAGTTGCATGGGATGGCTCCTTTCTACGGTAGGGCGTTGGGGGAATTGTCGGGGGATCCCGACGATATGGGATGAATAGGGCGCGGCTTGAGTAAGCATGCAGTACGTGCCGGACTGTTTTGTAATCGCTACCTATTGAGGTGCAAATTTTGATTAAACCAGCATATCCGGCGACGCTATTTTGCCCATTACAGCCGAAGCGGCCGCAACCGCCGGGCTGGCAAGATACACTTCGCTTTGCGGATCGCCCATACGGCCTACGAAATTGCGGTTTGTGGTGGACACGCAACGCTCGCCCTTTGCGAGGATGCCCATGTGCCCGCCGAGGCACGGCCCGCAGGTCGGGGTGGATACCGCGCAGCCGGCCGCGATAAAAATCTCCATCAGCCCTTCCTGAACGGCTTGTAGCCAGATGGTTTGCGTGGCGGGGATAATCAGCGCGCGCACGCCTTTGGCAACCTTGCGGCCTTTGAGGATTTCCGCCGCGACCCGAAGATCGCTGATGCGCCCGTTGGTGCAGGAGCCGACCACGACCTGATCGATCTTAACTTCGCCAATTTCATCAAAGGTTTTGCCGTTTTCCGGCAGATGGGGGAACGCCACCACCGAGGTCAGGGTGGAAAGATCAATGGTCAGGGTGCGCGTATAGGCCGCGTCCGGGTCGGCGGCATACACGCGGGGTTCCTTCGCCCCATGCTCGCGCAGGTAGGTAAGCGTCGCGCTATCCACGGGGAAAATTCCGTTTTTGGCGCCCGCTTCAATCGCCATGTTGCAAATGCAGAGACGGTCGTCAATGCTCAAAGCCTGCACGCCTTCGCCCGTAAACTCCAGCGACTCGTACAGCGCCCCGTCCACGCCGATCAGGCGAATCAAATGCAAAATAACGTCCTTGCCGGACACATACTTTTTGAGCTTGCCCGTGAGCACAACCTGGATGGCCGATGGCACGCGGAGCCAAACCTTGCCGTAGGCCATCGCGGCGGCCATATCGGTGGAGCCAACGCCGGAAGAAAAAGCGCCCAGCGCCCCGTAGGTGCAGGTGTGGCTATCCGCGCCGATCACCAGATCGCCCGCAGTCACCATGCCTTTTTCCGGCAACAGCGCGTGCTCCACGCCCATATCGCCCACGTCGAAAAAATTCGGGATGCCCTTTTCGCCCGCAAACTCCCGCACTTTTTTGGTTTGCTCGGCGGCCTTGATATCTTTGTTGGGGGTAAAGTGATCCATCACCAGCGCGATTTTATTGCAATCAAACACGCAATCGCACCCTGCTTTGCGAAACTCATTGATCGCCACCGGCGAGGTAATGTCGTTTCCCAGCACCAGATCGGTATCCGCTAAAATCATTTCTCCGGCGGCGAGGGTTTCCCGACCGCAGTGGGCGGCGAGGATTTTCTGTGTCATGGTCATTGGCATTGGGCGTCAGCCTCCTTCTTATGCAGTATGTACTCGATGGAATCGGTCAGCGCCTGCCAACTGGCGGCGATAATATCCGTGGATACCCCCACGGTTGTCCAGCTGATTTCGCCGTCGCTGCTCTCGATGAGCACGCGCACGGTGGAGGCGGTCGCGTCCATGCCGGTCAGCACGCGCACCTTGTAATCGGTCAGGCGCACGCGGGTCAGCTCCGGGTAAAACACCGCCAACGCCTTGCGTAGCGCCGTATCCAGCGCATGCACAGGGCCGTTGCCCATAGCGGCGGTGGTTTCGGGCGTGCCATCCACCTGTATGGAAAGCATGGCGGAGGCGCTCTGGTCGCCGTCCGGGAAGGGATACTCGCCGCTGATGCGGTACATGCTCAGCGTAAAGTGCGGGGTAAAACGGCCGAGGGCTTTGAGCACCATCAGCTCAAAGCTCGCGTCCGCCGCTTCAAACTGAAAGCCCTCATGCTCCAAGTCTTTGATGCGGGCGACAATCTGCGCCACTTCGGGAGAGTTTTTCTGTAGCTCCGGAGCAACGGTCGCCAGCTTCGCCAGCACCGTTGTGCGGCCGGAAACCTCGCTCATGAGGAAACGACGCTCGTTGCCCACGCTTTCCGGCGGGATGTGTTCAAACGAACAGCTTACTTTGCTTACGCCGTCGATGTGCATGCCGCCCTTGTGCGCAAAAGCGCTTGCGCCAACATAGGGCTTGCCGGACGCGAGCTGCAAGTTGCACAGCTCCGCGATTCTCATGGCGGTATGGCGCAGGTTGGGCAGGTTGCCTTTGCAATCCAGCCCCATTTTCAGCTTCAGGCTGGGCAGGATGGCGCTTAAATCGGCATTGCCGCAGCGTTCGCCGATGCCGATCAGCGTGCCCTGCACCTGCACGGCGCCCGCCCGTACCGCCATCAGGGAGGAGGCCACCGCGCAGCCGCCGTCGTTATGGCAGTGGATGCCGATGCGAGCGCCCGGAAAGGCGTTGCAAACCTTGAACACCACATTGCGCAGGTCGTCGGGCAACGTGCCGCCGTTGGTATCGCACAGGCAAAGCACATCCGCGCCCGCCTCGTGTGCGGCAGTCAATACCTTCATGGCATAAGCCGGGTTGTTGAGAAAACCGTCGAAAAAGTGTTCCGCGTCAAAGATGACCTCCTTGCCGCGCTGTTTGAAGAACCGGACGGTATCGCTGACCAGACGCAGGTTTTCCGTAAGGGTGGTGTTGAGCACCTGTAACACGTGCAAATCCCACGTTTTACCGAAAATTGCTACGGAAGGTGTGCCCGCGTCCAACAGGGACAGAACGTTCTGATCCTCCTCGGGGAGGGTTTCCTTGCGGCAGGTGCTGCCAAAGGCGCACAGGCGCGCGTTGGTCAGCGTCAGTTCTGCCACGCGCTTGAAAAACTCAATATCTTTGGGGTTGGAGCCGGGGTTGCCGGCTTCGATGTAATCCACCCCGAAAGCGTCCAGTGTGCGGACGATGCTGAGTTTATCGCTGACTGAAAAGGAAATGCCTTCCCCTTGCGCGCCGTCGCGCAGGGTGCTGTCAAAAATTTCGAGCTTCGTCATGTGTCACCTCATGTTGGGAGGATCGGCGGGTCAGGGGCGTTGCGCGCATGACCCGCCTTGGTAGGCTTGCCTCACAGCTTGTTCATGCCGTTGATGTAGGCCAGAATACTGGCTTCGATCACGTCCGTGGACAAGCCGCGCCCGGTAACCACACGGTCGCCGCAACGGATTTTCACAATGGCTTCGCCTTGCGCATCCTTGCCTTCCGAAATGGTCTGAATGGCGTAATCCTCCAAAGAGTGCGCCTCTGCCGGGATCAGCTTATCCACGGCGTTGAAGGCCGCGTCGATGGGGCCGTCGCCCAGCGCGACCTCCTCAATGCGCTCCCCTTCGTGCAAAACGCTGACCACGGCGTTGCTGGTGACATAATTGCCGCTGTTAACGGTAAAGCGCTCCAGCTTATAGTTGGAATGGGCGCTGATGCTGCTGTGACGGTGGATCGCCAAGGCTTCCAGATCGTGATCGGTAATCACCTTTTTACGGTCGCACAGCTCCTTGAAGCGCTCAAACAGCTTGTCCAGGTCTTCCTTTTCCAGCGTATAGCCAAGGGCGCTCAGGCGTTCCTCCACGGCATGGCGGCCGCTGTGCTTGCCCAGCACCATGCGGTTTTGCATCAGGCCGATGGATTCCGGGGTCATGATTTCGTAGGTGGCGCGGTTGGCCATCACGCCATGCTGATGGATGCCCGCTTCGTGGGCAAACGCGTTTTGGCCGACGACCGCTTTGTTGATGGGCGCGTTCACACCCAAAATGCTGTACACAAGCCTGCTGGTGGGGGAGATGCGCGTGGTATCAATGCCGCAGCCCATCGGGTACAGATCGGGGCGGGTGTGGATCGCCATCACCAGCTCTTCCAGCGCTGCGTTGCCCGCGCGTTCGCCAATGCCGTTGATGGTGCCTTCCACCTGACCCGCGCCCGCCATGACGGCTGCGAGGGAGTTGGCTACCGCCAGACCCAGATCGTCGTGGCAATGGACGGAAAGGGTTACGGTGTCGATATTTTCCACGTTTTGTTTCAGGTAGCCGATCATGGCGGCCATTTCGGAGGGGATCGCGTAGCCGACCGTATCGGGGATGTTAATGACCATCGCGCCGGCCCGAATGGCCGCGTCCACCGCTTTGGCGAGGAACTTTGGCTCCGAACGCATGGCATCCTCCGCAGAAAATTCCACCTGCGGGCAAAGGTTGCGCGCGTATGCGACCATACCGGAGATGGCCTCCAGCACCTCCTGCTCGCTCATTTTGAGCTTGTATTGCATATGCGTGGGCGATGTAGCCAAAAAAGTGTGAATCAAAGGGGATTTCGCGGCCTTGACGGCATTCCAGGCGGCGTCAATATCCTTGGTGGTCGCGCGGGCCAGGCTGGCAACCGTGCAGTCCTTCACTGTTCGGGCAATCGCCTGTACCGATTCAAAATCTCCCTGGGAGGCGATGGCGAACCCCGCCTCGATCACGTCCACCTTCATGCGCTCCAGCGCGTGCGCGATTTCGATTTTTTCCGCCAAATCCATGCTGCAGCCGGGGGCCTGTTCGCCGTCGCGCAGCGTTGTATCAAAAATGCGTACCTGTGACATGAATCAACACTCCTCTTGATTGCCTGCTTTCATCCGATTTGATCGTTCGGCAAACCGGCTGCGGAACCCTGCAAGGGGGGATGGGTTCCGCCTGCCTGTGCGCGCCTTCCGCTTTGCCGCAACCGCTATGGGCTGAAAATCAGTTTTTGAATACCGCACCCTGATCCGCTGAGGAAACCATGGCCGCGTAACGCTTCAGGTAGCCCGACAGCGCCGGCCGTTCGGGTTGGGTGAAAGCGTTTCGCCGCGCGGCGATTTCCTCCTCGGATAGTCGCAGGGTGAGGCGTTTGTTGGGAATGTCGATTTCGATGGGGTCGCCTTCCCGCACCAGCGCAATCAGCCCACCGGCGGCGGCTTCGGGGCTTACGTGCCCGATGGCCGCGCCGCGTGTGGCGCCTGAAAAGCGCCCGTCGGTAATCAGCGCCACCTGCTTATCCAGCCCCATGCCTGCGATGGCGGAGGTGGGCGAGAGCATTTCCCGCATGCCCGGCCCGCCGGAGGGGCCTTCGTACCGAATCACCACCACGTCGCCCGCCACAATCTGGCCGGCGTAGATGGCCTTTACAGCGGCTTCTTCACCGTTAAAAACGCGGGCAGGGCCGCTGTGGCGGAGCATTTCCGGCGCGACCGCGCTTTGCTTTACCACCGCGCCGCCCTCGCACAGGTTGCCAAACAGCACCGCGAGGCCCCCCGCCTGCGAATAGGCGGTTTCCTTGCTGCGAATCACCTGATCGTTAAGCACATGCGCGCCGCTCAGGTTTTTTTCCACCGTTTCTCCGGTTACGGTGAGGCAATCGCCGTTGAGCAAGCCAAGCTTTTGCAGCTCGCCCATGACGGCCGGGATGCCGCCCGCCGCGTGCAAATCCTGCACATGGTGCTGACCTGCCGGCGCCAGCTTGCAAAGGTTGGGGGTCTGCTCGCTGACTTCGTTAATCAGTTGGGGTGAAAATGCCACGCCAGCCTCGTGCGCAATGGCGGCAAGGTGCAGGGCGGTGTTGGTGGAGCAGCCCAGCGCCATATCCACCACCAGCGCGTTATGGATGGCCTTGGGGGTGAGGATGTCCAGCGCGCGAATGTTCTTTTCCAGCAGCGCCATCACCTGCACGCCCGCTTCCTTGGCAAGGCGGATGCGCGCGGAGTAGGGCGCGGGCAGGGTGCCGTTGCCCGGCAGCGCCAGCCCGACAGCCTCGGTCAGGCAGTTCATGGAATTGGCGGTAAACATGCCGGAGCAGGAGCCGCAGGTGGGGCATGCCTCGTTTTCGACACAGGCGAGCGCTTCCGGCCCGATTTTGCCTGCCATGTAGGCTCCGACGGCCTCAAACGCGCTGTTGAGATCCTTGCCGTCCAAGGAGAGCATCGGCCCGCCGGAAATGAAGATGCTGGGCAGATTGAGCCGCGCCGCCGCCATCAGCATGCCCGGCACGATTTTGTCGCAGTTGGGGATGAACACCAGCGCGTCAAACGCGTGGGCGCGCGCCATACACTCCACCGTGTCGGCAATCAGCTCGCGGGTGCAAAGCGAGTAGCGCATCCCCTCGTGCCCCATGGCGATGCCGTCGCACACCGCGATGGTGTTAAACTCAAACGGCGTGCCCCCCGCCATCAGCACGCCGTCCTTGACGGCGCGGGCGATTTGTGCCAGATGCGTATGCCCCGGCACAATCTCGCTGTACGAGTTGACAATGCCGATGAAGGGCTTGCGCATTTGCGCGTCGGTAAAGCCGCAGGCCTTGAGCAGCGATCGGTGCGGCGTTCGCTCCGGCCCGGTTTTCACGGAGTCGGAACGGCTCATTTGTTTTCCTCCTTGGGCTGCTTCCAGCTCATCTTGGCGCGCAGGTCAGCGCCGGTTTTCTCCAGCAGACTGTTTTTGGCGGCGGTGCGCATGGCGTTGAAGCTGGGGCGGTTCGCCTGATTTTCCAAAATCCAGTTGCGGGCGAATACGCCGTTCTGGATTTCCGTGAGCACTTTTTTCATTTCCCTTTTGGTTTCGTCGGTGATGATCCGCGAACCGGTTACATAATCGCCGTATTCCGCCGTGTCGGAAATGGAATAGCGCATAAAGCCCATGCCGCCCGCGACAACGAGGTCAATAATCAGCTTCATCTCGTGTACGCACTCAAAGTACGCGTTTTCCGGCTGATAGCCCGCCTCCACAAGGGTGTAAAAACCGGCCTTCATCAGCGCCGTTACGCCGCCGCAAAGCACGGCCTGCTCGCCAAAAAGGTCGGTTTCGGTTTCTTCCCGGAAGGTGGTTTCAAGGATACCGGCACGCGCGCCGCCGATGCCGGCCGCATACGCCAGCGCGACGCCCTTGGCGTTGCCGTTGGGGTCCTGATGTACGGCAATCAGGCAGGGTACGCCCTTGCCTTCCTGAAACTGGCTGCGCACGGTGTGGCCGGGGCCTTTGGGGGCG
The DNA here is from genome assembly GCA_035353615.1 of Candidatus Limiplasma sp. Lineage (GTDB taxonomy): Bacteria > Bacillota > Clostridia > Christensenellales > Aristaeellaceae > CAXXOK01. The sequence continues at coordinate 11,143 of DAOPZY010000045.1, read as the reverse complement.
ATCATGATAACGGCCACATCCTGCGGCACAACGATTTGACCGAAATGGATGTTAAAACCGTGGGCGAAGGCAAGGGTCTTGCCGGGAGCGAGGTAGGGGGCGATGTCATTTCGGTAGAGCGCGGCTTGCTTTTCGTCATTCACAAGCACCATGATAACGTCGCAGGCGGCCACCGCGTCCTTGGTGAGCATCACAGGCAAACCCGCGGCTTTGGCAACCTCGGCGGATTTGGAGCCTTCGTACAAACCAACCGTAACATCAAACCCGCTGTCGTGCAGGTTCAGGGCATGGGCATGCCCCTGACTGCCGTAGCCGATCACCGCGATTTTTTTGCCGTTGAGGAAACTCCTGTCACAATCCTTCTCATAATACATCGTTGCCATAATGTTATTCCTCCTCGTTTTCTTTCAGTGTATATCCGCCACGGCCAATGGCCGTTACGCCGGTGCGGCAAACCTCGATAATGCCAAGGGGTTCCAGATAGGTGATAAACGCGTCCAGTTTGGATTTTTCACCGGTCAGTTCCATGGTCATGGTGGCGGGGGTCAGGTCGATTACTTTGGCGCGGAATACCGTAACCGCGTCCAGCACCTGGCTGCGGGTCGCGGGTTCAGCGTGTACCTTAACCAGCAGCAGCTCCCGAAGCACGGTCGCTTCCTGCGCCATCAGCTTCACAACCTTGACGTCGTGCAGCTTTTCCAACTGGTGCATAATCTGGTCGCGCACGTATTCATCCCCGGCGGCCTGAATGGTAATGCGGGAAACGCGCGGGTTTTGCGTTTCGCCCACGGAGAGGCTGTCGATGTTGAAGCCCCGTCTTGCAAACAGACCGGAGATGCGGGTCAGGACGCCGGATTCGTTGTTGACCAGCAGCGAGAGAATCAATCGGGCGTTTTCCATGGCGTTACCCCCTTAAAATCATATCCCGGATGGACCCGTTGGGCGGAATCATCGGCAGCACCATCTCGTCCCGGTTAATGCGCACATCCACCACCACCGGCCCCTGTGTGGCAAAGGCCTTGTCCAGCACACTGTCGAGCTTGTCCAGCGTTTCCAGCCTGAGGCCCTTGGCCCCGAACGCCTGCGCCAGCAGGCAGAAATCCGTGGGGCGGTTCAGCGTAGTGTTGGAATAGCGCTTGCCAAAGAACATCGTTTGCCATTGGCGCACCATCCCCAGCACGCTATTGTTGAGCACCAGCACAATCAGCGGCAGTTGGTTGGCCACGGCGGTTGCCAGCTCGTTCATGTTCATGTGGAAGCTGCCGTCGCTGGTGACCAGCAATGTTTTTTTAAGCCCTGTGCCGATGCAGGCTCCCATTGCCGCGCCCATGCCAAACCCCATGGTGCCCAATCCGCCGGAGGTAATCAGCGTGCGCGGTTTTTCGAAGCTGTAATACTGAGCCACCCACATTTGATGCTGCCCCACATCCGTTGCCACGGGGCTGTCCGGCGGCAGACGTTTGTTGACCGCCTGCAATACCAGCTGGGGGTTCAGCACGTTGGCATCCATGGTCAGGTGGTTATCCGGCGCGGCTTTTAACGCCTGCACTTCGGTTAGCCATTCCGGGTCGGAGTGGGCGAGGCCGAGCGCGTTGAGCGCGGCAAGCGCCTGCTTGACATCCGCGACCAGCGCCACATAGGCGGGAATGTTCTTGCTGATTTCCGCGGGGTCAATGTCGATGTGCAGCACCTTGTGATCCTTGGAAAACTCCTGTTTGTTGCCTGTGGCCCGATCGGAAAAGCGCGTGCCAACCGCGATAATCAGGTCGGAGCGATCCAGCGCCTTGGAAGCGGCGTAACGTCCGTGCATGCCCGTCATGCCCAGAAACAGCGGGTGGCTGTGCGGTACGGCGGAAAGGCCCATCATGCTGGCGCCGATGGGCGCGCCGATGGTTTGGGCAAGCGTGAGCAACTCTTTACCGGCACCGGCTGCAACCACGCCGCCCCCGATGTAGAGGAACGGGCGTTTGGCAGAGCTGATTAGTTCCGCAGCCCGTTTTACATCCTCCTCGTTTAAGGGTTTGCGTTTGGCGGCGATTTCCCGCGCGGCGGGGATAAATTCGCATTGGGCGGTTTGCACATCTTTGGGGATATCTACCAGCACGGGGCCGGGTCTGTCGGAGGCCGCGATCAGGAAAGCTTCCCGCAGGGTATCGGCGAGGCGGGTTACATCCTTAACCATGTAGTTGTGTTTGGTAATGGGCATCGTTACGCCTGTGATATCCACCTCCTGAAAGCTGTCCCGCCCAATGAGGGGGCAAGCCACGTTGCCGGTGATGGCAACCATCGGCGTAGAATCCAAATAAGCGGTCGCAATGCCCGTTACCAGATTGGTAGCGCCGGGGCCGGAGGTGGCCAACACCACGCCGGTTTTGCCCGTGGCGCGGGCGTAGCCGTCCGCCGCGTGCGACGCGCCCTGCTCGTGGCAGGTGATTACATGCCTGAGCCAGTCGGAAGCCTTGTACAGCTCGTCATAAATATTGAGCACCGCGCCACCGGGATAACCGAACACCGTATCCACCTGCTGTTCACGGAAAATCTCCATCAGTATCTGCGCACCGCTGAGCTTCATCATCGCTTCCTCCTGATAAAAAAATCCCCCTGAACCGTATTCCACGGTTCAGGGGGTATAAGCATACTGTCGAAGGTTATGCTGCTACCGCTACCCAATCCCTTGGCATACGCAAAATTCCGTTGGCAACTACTACGATAATTCGTACTAGTACGACAACGGTAATCATGATAATGCTTAGGACGAGCGTTGCGTTCAGCATAAGTTTCTCCTTTGCTCAAGGTTTGTACAAAGGTATCACGGCGCGGGGCGGTTTGTCAACAGCAATTTTTGCACTTGCACAGTATTTTGGATACTGAATACAGGCAAAGCCTGATGGATACAGGCTTTTTTATTTTTTGTTAAAATTACGTAAAGCGCGGCGGAAGCGAATGGCAGAATCTAAACTGAACATAGCATACAGGCGCGTGAAAGCATAACCCGTTTAGCGCACAAAGGAGTGCCGCCGGATGGGCGCTCCCAACGCGGTGCGGTGAACAGACTTCTCTTCGCCCACTGGGAGGCCGGTGCGCCAGCCCCGCGCCTTATGCGTTTGTCGTGTTCAGGATCAGCCGCAGAAAGAACTTCGCGGTATCCGCCTGCTTTGCCACCGGAATCTGCTCATTTGCGCCGTGAATCATCCGGCGTTCGGCGCTGGAAAGCGACATGCCGGAAAAACGGTACACATGCTCGCAAATCCGCTCGTAATGCCGCGCGTCGCTACAGGCGATCATCAGATACGGGGATACCAGCACGCCGGGATACACCTCGCCGATGGTTTTAGTGATTGCGGCGTAGCCGGGTCCGTTCGTGTCGGAACAGGCGGAAGGCGGTAACCCGCGCAGCAGGCTGACCTCCACGCGCGCGTCGGCTACTTTAGCCCGGAGCTCGCTCAGGATACTTTCAGCGGTATCCCCCGGCAACAGGCGGGCGTTGATGAGCATCTCCGCGCTGGAGGGCAGCACGTTGACCGCCTCGCCGGCCCGAAACACCGTGAAGGCGGTGGTGGTGCGAAACAGCGCGTTCAGCTCGCCGCCGCTTTTTTTGGCGATGAGGTTCAGAAGCGGCGAAAACAGCCACAGGTTGGCGAACAGCAGCCGGAAAGCAAAGCCGGAATGGCGTGCCAACCCGTTTACGAGCATCCGCGCGGGGCGGGTGACCCGGAAGGGAAACGGCTTTTGCCGGATGCGAACGCACGCCTGCGCGAGGATATCCACCGGGGTTTGCGCAAGGGGCGCGGAGCTGTGACCGCCTTTGGCGCGCACGCTCAGCCGATAGTTAACGCTCCCTTTTTCCGCAACGCCGATCAGCGCGCAGGGCGTGGCAACGCCGGGAAACACGTTTTCAACAATCGCGCCGCCTTCGTCCACTACGCACAGGGGGCGGATGCCCCGCTTTTCCAGCGTATCCACAAGGGCGGCCGCGCCGCTGCCCATCACTTCCTCATTGCCCGCAAAGCTGAAGTACACGTCCCGCGCGGGGGCATAGCCCTGCGCAAGCAGGGTTTCGGCGGAGGTCAGGATGGCGGAAAGCGTGCACTTGGTATCCAGCGTGCCGCGCCCATGGATAACGCCTTCGCTGATTTCCCCGCAAAAGGGGTCAAAATCCCATTCGGCAGGGTCGGCGGGCACAACGTCGTAGTGGGCGGTCAGCACCAGCGGCGCCTCCGCGCTTGGCCCCGGCCAACGGTACAGCAGGCTGCGCCCGCCGACGCGCTCGACGACGCATGCCTGATGCACGCGCGGAAACAGGGTGGGCAGAAGGTTAACCATCTTCTCAAATTCGGCTTCATCGTCATAAACCGCGTCGGGGTGGGATACCGTTTTGCATTGAACCAGCGCGCTTAACGCCTGCGCGGCTTCCTCCGCGTTGATGGTTGCGGTGCATGGCGCTACGGCTTGGGTGCGCGGCGGGTGAAACAGCAGCGCGCGCGCGACCAGCACGGCGCACAGGGTAAGCAAACAGAGCAACAAAAGGGTCAGTAACACTACTTTGCGCCTTCTTCCGTCGGTTTGGGCTGATCGCCTGCGGGGGTATCCAGCCAGCCCTTTTTGTACATCAGCCGCGCCGCAAGGATGGCAATGGCGGATGCGACAGGCACGAAGATCGCGCCGCTGCTGGCTAACGATGGCACAAGCGTAAACAGGATGACCATGCAAAGCACAGGCACAGCAGCAATTTTCAGGTTTTTACCAATCAGCGCCACGCCCAGGCCGCCAAACAACGCGGGCAGCAGCTGGTTAAAGGCGGGCGCGAGGGTCGGGTTTTCCAGAATGGGCGTGAGGGGCACAATCAGCAGCACGCCAAGGAAAATGATCGACAGCGTAACAAGACTGGACACCGCGACCGCGATAGTGCCAACGGCTTCGCCCTCCGGCGTGCCGCTCTTGACCTTTGCGCGCTCAAACGCCGCGAGTGTGCAGGGCACCTTGAGCATGGTCAGGCTGCCGGTGATAAACCCAAGGTAACTGCCGCCCGCGCCAAGCATCGGCACGTAAGTCAGCACCTCGATCATCCCCACGGCCCAGTACATGGGCGCGATGGAGAGGATGCCCTTGAGCAGCGCCGCGCCATCCGGCCAGGCGTTGTAGTGCAGGCACACGGCCACAGGGAACATCAGCATCATCAGCCCCATGCCCCACACCCAGATTTTACCCAGCGCATGGGTAGCGTCATCATAACTGCGTGTAGCTTGCTTCGTCATGCGACCACCCCCGTAACCCAATTTGTGATCGGGATTGCCATCGCCATCGCGCCCACCATCGACAGCGGCAACGCGTAATCAGTCAGCCAATCCCAGCGCAGCAGTTTGATGCAGACGGCAATCAGCACCATAATCAGCGCCGAGGCCAGCATCACAAATACGGGTATCCAACCCGCCAGCCCTTCGGTAACATGGCCGAAGATCATCCCCAGAAAGGCGGAGATCATGCCCATGAACAATGCGTTCATGAAAATATCGCTCCATTTGCGGTCGCGCTGCTCCAGCTTGTCTACGCCGCTCAACAGCCGTTTGCACAGGATGGGGGTAAATATCACACCCGCCATGATGCCAACCGTCATCACCCATGCGATTACGGAATATTGCGGAGCGGTCAGCGCGGTTGCCGTATCGCTGAGCGTTGTGCCCACGGCGCGCGCGGCGGCTTCGGCGGCGGGGGTTTCGTAGGTAATGGCGCCAATGACCGATAGCCGGAGCCATGGCAGGGGCAGACCCAACTTGCGCGATAGCGCGATCACCCCGATCAGGATGGAAATTGCCGGAACGATGGTAAACGTCGCGCTGGTTTTAACCACCTTGCGCAACGTGCTTTTTTCCATGCCCAAGGCAAGCGCGCGCCGCCATGCGCGCACCAGAAAAAAGACCGATTGGGTGACCACCAGCAACAGGATGATCGCAACGATGGCGAACAGAAACGGGTCGTTCACTGAAAACGCGGTTTGCAAATCGCATCCTCCTTATCGGTTGTGTCCGGTGGCGCGCGTCGCCGGTTGTGCAGCCGGTTACAGGGTTATCGCCGACCGAGGCACGGGTGAGTAGGTTTCTGACATTGTATTTCGGCGGGCGGAGGGGGATGTCCTTTGCAAAAAGTGGCTGCGGGTGTGTTTTCGCTGTATGAGAAAGCAAATCGAGCAATGATAAGCTCCCGCCGCAGCGGAATCGGATCAAGGGCGAAAGCCCTTGTCAGGGTGCAGGGGCGAAGCCTCTGCCGGGGTTTGGGGCAGCGCCCCAAGTCATACGCCGCAGCGCAAAGCCCGCGAGCGAGCGAACAGCCCGCAGGGCTATGAGGCGAGCGGGTATAACCCATAGCCGGTGTTCGCATACAACCGTCCCACCCCCGCCGCAGCGTAACCGTGGCAAGGGCGAAAGCCCTTGTCAGGGTGCAGGGGCGAAGCCTCTGCCGGGGTTTGGGGCAGCGTCCCAAGTCTTACGCCGCAGCGCAAAGCCCGCGAGCGAGCGAACAGACCGCAGGGCTATGAGGCGAGCGGTGAAGGCGCATTGTCAAGGTTGGCCTACAAGAAAGCCCCCGCCATAGTTTTTTCTTTGGAAACGGACAATGGATTTCATCCCATGCCCCCCCTTTTTTGCTAAGCAAAGCCCCGGTTCCCACTTGGGGAGCCGGGGCCGGACAGGCGGCAGTATGGAGTTTTTCGGCGCCGCGTTACACCTTGAAAATGCCGACGGTGAGGCAACCGTCGCTCATGAAATAGTTAAATCTTACGGCATAGGGGAGCGTGTTGGTAAAGATCATGGTGATGTTGCCGCCGCCCACGGCAGCGTCAAACCCCACGGGACAGTAGTAGATGCCAACGTCCGCATGCACCCTGCGCCAGTTGATGTAGATGGGCACCTGAATCAGCGCGTTGTAAAGCGTTGTGTTCACCTGACAGGTTCCGCCGCCGTAACCCCACAGCGCGTTGGGGCTCATCACAGGCGCGCGGTGGTAACCGGTGGATTTGCGGTACGGGCCCATCACATCATAAATGTTCAGGGTTTCGCCGGGCTGCATCACCGTGCCGGAGATGAAGCTGGAACCCAGATAAATATTGTAGTTGCGCCCCTGATACTGCAGGCTGTGGATGCCGACCGCATAGTAGGTGCTCATGCAGCTGATCATATCGCCGCTTTGGGCATCTTCCCACGGCACAACGGGGAGGATGTAGCTGATATCGCTTTCCTCAATGTAGCCGGTCGTGCGCCAGTAGGGCAGGGGATAGCGACCCTCGGCGTCCTTGGTGTCCACGGCGAGCGCGGAACCGGGGTTGACGGTTTTCAGGACCTTCTTGCCGTTGTCGTCGTAGCTTTTAATATCGGTGGAATGGTTGACAAACGCAAGCCCGATATGCTTGATGCAGCCGGGGATATCCCCCGCGTAGGGATCGATCCGGTCCCACTTGAACAGCGAGCTGGTCGGCACAAAGCCGTAGGAGTTCTGGTAGCGGATATAGCTCCAATCCCCCTGATAGGCGCTCACGACCACCTCGTCGTACTTATCCAGATGAAACACGGCGGCGCTGCGGTCGTCCATCGTTTTGCGAACAGCCGCGGATTTGTACATTTCCGCGTTAAAATTATCCTTGAACCCTTCGGGGGTGAACAGGGCGGCGTCATACACGCCGTCGGTCAAAAATTCGCCGGTAGGCTCTGCGGTTGCGGAGGGCGAAGCGGTGGCGCTTGCGGTTTGGGATGTGCCGTATTCATGAATGTCGGTCAAATACTTGGTTTGCACATAGCCGGTGTTGCGGCCGGTATCCACCTTGCTCCACTCGTTGCCCAGTTCCAGAATATACACCATATCGCCCTTGGCGATGCTGCCGTTGCCGGATGCGGTTTTGTCCGGCGCGCGGCGCACCTTGAGCGGCGCGTTGGCGGTGGCTACATAGGTGGCGGTTTCCGCGTCGGCGGCTTCCGCCTGCGTGTCCGCTTCGCCGGTCAGGGCCTGCGGATCCTCAAAAACCTCGTTGTTCTCGGAAACTGACGGCGCGGGGGTTTCTTCCACAGCGGCGGTTTCCGACGCGGCGGGGGTTTCGGTCGAAACGGTTTCGCCAAGCGCAAATAAGCCGCTTGAGGCAATGCAGAGGCATAGGATGCCCATCAGGGGCAGGGCAAGAATTTTTTTCATGTTGGCGCGTTCTCCTTCAGGCGGACAGCAAGTCAGAATTAACGTTTTCATTATATCGGGCGGCGGCGTTTCCGTCAAGGCGGGGGAAAAGAGAACGCCCTGCGGGAAACGGTTTCGCAGGGCGGGTTTTCGGCGGGCGACGCCTATTCTGCCGATTTGTAAATAAACGTCAAACAGGGTGGGTTGCATTTAGCGGGCGTTGCGTATGGAGCAGTAACGCAGATTGGCGCGCAGGCTTTCGCCTATGCCTGCCGGGATGGCGCCACGCTACCCCGCTCTACCAGGGTAACGCTCATTTCGGTTTTCAGCGTGCAGTAATTCAGCCTTCCCACAATGCTCAGCAGCATCCGGACCGCCGTGATGCCCAATTCCTGCCGGAACACGCGTATGGTGCTCAGCGGCGGGGTGCAGAACTGGCAAATGGACAGATCGTCCATGCCGATCAGCGAAATATCCGCAGGCACGGCGAACCCTTTTTCCGCAAAGGCGCGCATGCAGCCAACGGCCATGATGTCGTTGCCCGCGAAAAACGCCGTTGCCGGCACGCGACCGCTATCCAGCATGGCGCGCATATCGCGGTATGCGCCGTCCAGCGTTGGGGTAACGCGCCAGACGCTGTCTTCGCTGACGGGCAAACCGTGCTCAATCATGGCGGCTTCAAAGCCTTTGCGCCGGTACCGCATGTTGCTGAACTCCACCGTGCTGGTGATATTGGCAATGCGCCTGTGGCCGGAGGCGTACAGCGCGTTGGTTGCCTGATAGCCCGCGTCGTAGTTGTTCATCACAACGGCGTGCACCTGCTCGTGGCGGAAAAGGTTGTCCAGCGCCACAAGCGGGGATACGCAGTGCGCGAACAGATCCAGATCCTCGGTATACATCTCGGTGCCCAGCAGAAGGATGCCCGCGCACTCCTCCGCGCAAATGGCGCGGATGCGCTCTTTATAATCGATATCCTGCGCGATGTGGATGTGGGTGATAATCAGCTCATGGCCCTGCGCCTGGCATTCGCGCTCCACACTTTCCACAAGCTCCATAAAAAACTGGGTGTCCATCACAACCAACCCGTGGCGTTTGAACATCACCAGCCGAACATAGCTTTTCTCCGGGGAGTTCTTGCTGCTCTTGGTGCCCACGTAGCCCATTTCCTCGGCGATTTTCAGGATGTGGCGGGTGTTTTCCTTGCTGACGCCCGGCCTGCCGTTGAGCGCGTTGCTAACCGTAGCGGGGGACACGCATGCCTTGGCCGCAATATCCCGAACCCTGACCTTCATCCGATTCGTCATCCTCTCTGGTACCCCTTGCGCGGCGGAAAAACGGGGATCATGGCGCGCGCAAAGGTTTGTTCGATACTATGATAGCACAAGACTAAACAAATGCAAGCGATCGCTGAATATTTTGCAAATGATTCGCGCGCCGTTTACGGATACAAGCATGAAACACGTTGAAAACATTGAGTATTAAAGGGAAAACGGATGCTGAACGTTTGTTGACACAGCTCTGCCGCCATGGTATACTGATACCACATCAGGCCGCCGCACAGGGCAGTCGCGCAACGCCTGCCGCGGCTTTCAAAAGGAGCTATACATGAAAATCCTGAACTATGGTTCTATGAACATCGACCGGTTTTACACCGTGCCGCACACGGTGCGGCCGGGCGAAACCATCCTTGCCGCGGGCATGGTGATTTACTGCGGCGGCAAAGGGCTGAACCAGTCCATCGCCATTGCCAAGGCGGGGGGCGAAATTTACCACGCCGGCGTGCTGGGCGAGGATGGGGACATCCTTTTGGACGCGCTGCAACGCCACCGTGTGGATACCCGCCATATTCGACGTGTCGGCGGCGCTTCCTCCCATACGGTGATTCAGGTGGATGGGCAGGGGCAAAACTGCATCATTGTGTGCCCCGGGGAGAACGTGCACGTGACGGACGCGGATATCGAAGCGGTGCTCGGTAGCTTTTCCGCGGGGGACATGATCGTTTTGCAAAACGAGCTGGACAACACGCCCGCCATTTTGCGCAAGGCGGCGGAACGCGGCCTGCTGCCCGTGTTTAACCCCTCGCCGGTGAATGAGGCGCTTGCGGATTATCCGCTGGCCTGCGTGCGCTGGTTTGTGATGAACGAGTTGGAGGGCGCGGCGATCACCGGCGAAACGGAACCGCAAAAGATACTCGCCGCCATGGCGGCCCTGTACCCGACCGCCAGCGTGGTGCTGACGCTGGGGGCGGAGGGCGCCTATTGCGTGCACGAAGGGCAAACCTATTTCCAGCCCGCGTTTCGGGTTAAAGCCGTCGATACCACCGCCGCGGGGGACACGTTTACCGGCTATCTGGTGGCGGGCCTTTCCCGAGGGGAGGCTTTGCCCGTGGTTTTAAAACGTGCGGCGCTCGCCTCCAGCATCACGGTCAGCCGGAAAGGCGCGGCCGATTCCATTCCGGAATGGGCAGAACTGGAACCCTAGGCAGGAGCGGCCATGTTCGGTGGCGATCCGGCGGATTGACAGATGGCAGACGCGTACGGATGACGCGTCTGCCGTTTTTTTGCTGTCGGGCGGGAAGGGGTTGTTATCATCGCGGGGGGTTGTTCATTGGGAATTGCATTGCATGCAGAAAGGGTATGACGGGGGATGGCTGTGCGGGGAAAGTTGCAATGCGCTATAACCGCTCACCTCATCGCCCTGCAGGCTGTTCGCTCGTTTGTCGGCTACACGCTGCGGCGTTCGGCTTGGGGTTCCACCCCAAACCCCGGCATGGGTTTCACCCCTGCGCCCTACCAAGGGCTGTGCCCTTGACCCGGTTCCGCTGCGGCGAGGGGAGGGACGGGTTGTGAGCTAACCTCGACAATGCGTTATGCCCGCTCGCCTCATCGCCCTGCGGACTGTTCGCTCGCTGGTTGGCTTTACGCTGCGGCGTTCGGCTTGGGGTTCCACCCCAAACCCCGGCAAGGGCTTCGCCCCTGCACTGCACTGC
>DAOPZY010000044.1:0-22236 GCA_035353615.1 Candidatus Limiplasma sp. | reverse complement strand
CTCGTCGGGCTCATAACCCGGAGGTCGAGGGTTCAAGTCCCTCCCCCGCAACCATTTGGCGGCGTAGCTCAGCTGGCTAGAGCATTCGGTTCATACCCGGAGTGTCGAGAGTTCAAATCTCCCCGCCGCTACCAGCCAAAAGGACGGTCTTTGCAGGCCGTCCTTTTCATATGTTGCGGAGCAACAGCCCTCCCTGCAACTGGCGGTTGGCTGCAAAGCGCCGATTTGCCGGTACAGGAGGCTGACAGCGGATACATCAAAACCGGCTCAGCCTTACGGCGACGGCCATTCACCGATCCCGAACGCGCAACGGACCTATTCATCACAACAAGATCCAGACCCGGACCGAATCGAGGACTAACATGAAAATCCTGATTGATGCAGACGCGTGCCCGGTGGTGGGAATTGCCATTGCCTGCGCGCAAAAGACCGGTATCCCTGTGCTGCTGTTGTGCGATACGGCGCATGTTTTGCAACGTCCGGGCGCGCAAACGGTCACCGTTTCCAAAGGGGCGGACAGCGTCGATTTTCAGCTGGTGAACCGCATTCAGGCAAACGATATTGTGATTACGCAGGATTATGGCTTGGCCGCGATGGCAATGGCCAAAAAGGCGCGGGTGCTGAACCAAAACGGCATGCGCTTTACGGATGACAATATGGATGCGCTTCTGCTGGCCCGCCATACCGCGCGTAAAATCCGCATGGCGGGCGGTAGACTCAAGGGCCCGCCCAAACGGACCCCAGCAGACGATATGGCTTTTGAACAAACGCTGCACGCCCTGCTCGCAGAGTAGACCGTGCTTGAGCAACTGCTGCGGGATTCCATTTCGCCAACCCATTGTTAAAAGCAAACTCAGGCGACCGATTGACAACGGTATGCCTTGACAGCAAAACCTCGGGCGTAGCGAAAATGGGTTCAAAATCAAAGCTCTTGTGGGGGTGTATTGCCGTTGCCCCTTGATCGCCGGTGGCCGGATGCGCTTCTGCTTCAACGCATACCCGCGAGCTGCGGCGGCATAATGCGTCGCGGTTGCTAAACCCTCTGAGTTTGTCAACGATCAATGCGGCGACAGAGCTTTTGGAATTGTAAAGTTTAACTTCTCCGGAATGAAATGCGCCCCGAGCGGCGTATCTTTTATGCAGGCGCCTGCATGTTTTAGGCTTGTAAAGGTTGTGCAAGCGCACCTTCTACAGGTTGAAAACCGCCGTTTCAGGCGGTCGGAGAGGCATTTTTCACAAAAAAGATCATGAAAAATGGTCTTGTCTATTGCGAAGCGCGCATAAAAAGGTTACAATAAATGATGGTACTTTGGGTTTACGCGACCTCCAAACCCTGCAAACGGCCGCGTGAAACAAACCGCCACAGGCGCGGACCGGCGACGGTTCGCGGTTGATTCCTTAGGAACAGGGGAATGTTTGGCTATGAAATCAACGATTGCAGCCATCGATTTTGGCACAAGCAAAATCGTAACACTTGTGGCCGAGACCAGCGGTACCCAACGTTGCGATATCATCGGCGCCGGCATCGCCATGTACGACGGCTTTTTGGATGGGGAATGGAACAACGCCCCGTTGCTGAACGAAGCAATCAACAAATCCATTGCCGAAGCCGAAATGCAGGCCAAACGCAAAATTCGCGAAATTAACGTGGGCGTGCCGGGCGAATTTACCCGCGTTTACGCGGTTGAAACCACCGTGACCATTCAGGGGGCGGATCCGCGCGTGACGCCTCGCCATGTGGAGCGGATTTTTGCCAACGCGGATAAACAGTTATCCCCGGTGCGCGGCGTTGTGGTGCACAGAAGCCCGGCATGGTTCATGGTGGACGGGGGCAAAAAAACCCTTGAACCGGTGGGCATGAAAGGGACCGAGCTAAAGGCGCTGGTTTCTTTTGTGGTTGCGGATACTTTTTTTCTGGATGATGTAATGGCGCGCCTGCGGGACATGAACATCACGGTGAGCGGCTTTTTCAGCAGTTCCACCGGCGAGGCGATGCTTTTCCTTTTGGAGGAGGATCGTGACCGCACGGCTATCCTGATCGACATCGGCTACCTTTGCACCGACGTGATGGCGGTGGAGGGCGACGCGGTGATCTTCCAAAAAACGCTTTTAATCGGCGGCGGCCATATTGCCGCGGATATCGCGGAAGGGCTATCCATATCCTTGCAGGCAGCGGAGCAGATTAAGCGCGACTACGTTTACGGCATATCGACCATTACGCAAACCTATGCGGTTTCCAGCGGCGAGGGCATCAAGAGCGAAACCTTCACGCAGGATCAGGTGGCCGCCGTGCTGGAACCCCGGGTGGACGAGATGGCGGAAATGATTAAGGATTGCATTGCCGAAAGCGGCATCAAGCTTGGCAACTGGTCCACCATCTACCTCACGGGCGGCGGGTTAAGCCTGAACCGCGGCGGGCGCGATTACCTGGCCGGAAAACTGGATAAGCCCGTACGCGAAACCATCAAGCGCACGATCAAGCTGTCCAGCCCGATCTATGCCAGCGCTATGGGCCTGATGGATTTGATTATTGATACCATCGAGTCGCGCAATGTTCCATCCGGCGGGGTGGCCGGCGGACTGAAGGATTTCTTTAAAAGCCTACTGGGAAGTTAGTCCGCGGCGAAACCTTCGTTGCGATTGAATGTTAAGTTAGACTAGGGGGATGCACTGTGTTAGAGTTTCAAATTGAAGACCAACAGAGTTTTGCAACCATTAAAGTGATCGGCTGCGGCGGCGCCGGCAACAACGCCGTTAACCGCATGGTGGATGCAGGCCTGAAAGGCGTCGAATTTATCGCGATCAACACGGACCGTCAGGCGCTTGCCATGAGCAAAGCCAGTATGACCATCCAGATTGGTGAAAAACTCACCAAGGGCCTTGGCGCGGGCGCTGTGCCTGATATCGGTCGCCGCGCCGCCGAGGAAAGCCGGGAAGAAATCGCGCAGGCCATCAAGGGCGCGGATCTTGTTTTTGTGACCGCCGGCATGGGCGGCGGCACCGGCACCGGGGCCGCGCCGATCGTTGCGGAAATTGCCCGCGACCTCAATTGCCTGACCATCGCGGTGGTAACCAAACCTTTTCAGTTTGAAGGCAAACAGCGCATGAAGAACGCCGAAATGGGCGTAATTGACTTAAAACAGCGTGTGGATACGCTAGTGGTTATCCCCAATGACCGGCTTTTACAGGTGGTTACCAAGGGAACCACGATGTTGGAAGCCTTCCGCATTGCGGATGACGTGCTCCGGCAAGGGATTCAGGGCATCAGCGACCTGATCGCGGTGCCCGCGCTGATCAACTTGGACTTTGCGGACGTGAAAACCGTTATGGAATCCGGCGGCCTCGCCCATATGGGCATTGGCATTGGCAAGGGCGAAAACCGGATGGTGGAAGCCGCGAAAAACGCCATTTCCAGCCCGCTTTTGGAAACCAACATAGATGGCGCGCGCGCTGTGCTGATTAACATCACCGGCGGCGAGGATATGAGCATCATCGACATTAACGAAGCGGCTAACCTCGTGATGCAGGCCGCTGATACCGAGGCAAACATCATCTTTGGCGCGGGCATTGACGAATCGATGGATGACGAAGTCCGCATCACCGTGATTGCCACCGGCTTTGAAAAAACGCCCTTTCCGCCCAAGGAAGCCCCGAAGGGCAAAGGCTACGGCTCGGACCGTGACTGGTCGCGCAGCTTTGGCAACAGCGGCTCCGATTCCCGGGGCGGCCTCACGCAATCCTATCACCCGACGCCGCTGGTGCATCAGGAATATCCTGCGCCCTCCTACGAAGACATGAGCTTTGACATGCCGACCGATGAAGAACGCACCATGGGTATGGGCATGGGCGGTTATATGGATAACAGCCGCAACATCCCCACGCCTGCGGCTATGCCTTCCATGATGCAGCAAAATCAGGGCATGTACGGCAACGGTTACAACCCCGGTTATCCGATGCAGAATTACGGCCAGCCGATGACAAACGATTACTCCATGCCCGGCATGCAAAACCCGTACCAGAACATGCCGCAGCAGCAGATGATCCCCACGATGGAATACGGGCAAAGCTATGGGGCCATGCAGCCTCAGCAACCCGCTCAGGCGCCCGCGATGCAGCAGGCGGCTCCGCAAGCCATGCCCGGCGCGCAGCAGCCTGCGGCGCAGCCCAAAATGCCGGAAGCGCAAACGCCGCCGACGGCGCAAGGCCCCACAACCTCCATCGAACGGGATGATCTGGGCGTGCCCGCGTTTCTACGCCGCCCTACCAAGAAATAAAGCATCCGGAAGATAAGCGCAAAGCGGCCCGTTGTCAGAAAGTGACAACAGGCCGCTTTGTTTTGGTATGTTCAAAATCATAAGCCGCAGTCAGACAGGGGCGAGAGCAAAAGAGCGAAATTAAAACCGTCGCCTGGCGTGGAACCTCAAAACCCCGCGACGAAGCTGCTAAGCCCAGCAAGCGAATGGTTCGGAAAACTCAGCGTTGGATGCGTAGGCGTTGCACCCTACCCGCCGAAATCTTGTGTGGAAACGCATTGATTGGATGCGCCATGGGTGCCGAAGGCGCTGTGCGGTGCGATGGATCAACTCAAATCGGTCTGTCAACGGTTTGATGCTGAATCCTTATGAGGCGCACGACCAAGACCCTCAAGCCGCTTCTCAGGTAAACTGGACGAAGGCTGTAATATTGACAGCGGTTCGTCGGCATCATAAACAATTTCTCGGCATTGGTTTTGGCGTTCCGCCAACCTCGGCAAGGTTTTCCCTTGACTCTTTTCGATGCCCGTGGCCAAGCGGGCTTTTTATGCAACAGCAAAACGGGTTCCCGGAATGGGAACCCGTTTGGTAGCTATACCTTTGAGATGCGGCTTAGTACATGCCGCCCATCCCACCGGCCCCACCGGCGGGCGCGGGCGGTTCGGGAGCGGGAATGTCGGTTACGAGGCTTTCAGTCGTCAGGATCATGGAAGCGACGCTGGAAGCGTTCTGCAACGCGGTGCGGGTAACCTTGGTCGGGTCGATAATGCCGCGTTCGATCATATCGACATATTCGCCCTTGAGCGCGTCATAACCATAGCCGTTTTTGTGGCTGTTCTTGATGTTTTCCACAATCACGCTGCCATCGATGCCCGCGTTGATGGAAATCTGACGAAGCGGCTCTTCCAATGCGCGAAGGATGATCTGTACGCCGGTCTTGGAATCGCCCGCGAACTTGGCCAGCTCGGCCTGAACGTTGGGGATTACGTTGAGCAGCGCGATACCGCCGCCGGGGACGATGCCTTCTTCAACAGCGGCGCGGGTCGCGGCCAAAGCATCCTCAATGCGCAGCTTGCGTTCCTTCATTTCGATCTCAGTCGCGGCGCCCACCTGAATCACGGCTACGCCGCCGGCCAGCTTGGCAAGACGCTCCTGAAGCTTTTCGCGGTCATAATCGCTGGTGGTGTCCTCAATCTGCTTGCGGATGCTGTTCACGCGGGCGTCGATGTCGGCTTTCTGACCGGCGCCTTCCACGATAGTGGTGTTTTCCTTGTCCACCTTGACCTGACGGGCGGTGCCCAGCATGTCGATGGTGGTATCCTTCAGTTCAAGGCCCAGTTCCTCCGTAATAACCTGACCGCCGGTAAGCACGGCGATATCGCGGAGCATTTCCTTGCGGCGGTCGCCAAAGCCCGGGGCCTTTACGGCAACGCAGGTGAAGGTGCCGCGCAGTTTATTGAGCACGAGGGTCGCAAGGGCTTCGCCTTCCACATCCTCGGCGATGATGAGCATCTTTTTACCGGCTTGCACAACCTGTTCCAGCACGGGGAGAATCTCCTGAATGCTGCTGATCTTTTTATCCGTAATCAGGATCATGGGGTTGTCCAGAACGGCTTCCATTTTATCGGAATCGGTGACCATGTAGGCGCTGGCATAGCCGCGGTCAAACTGCATGCCTTCCACGGTGGTCAGCTCGGTTTTCATCGTCTTGCTTTCTTCAACGGTGATAACGCCGTCCTTGCCTACGGTGTCCATCGCGTCGGAAATGAGCTTGCCAATTTCTTCGTCGCCAGCGGAAATGCTGGCAACCTGCGCAATCGCCTGCTTGCCGTTGATGGGCTGGCTCAACGCGCGCAGACCCTCCACAGCCGCGTTCACAGCGGATTCAAGGCCGCGCTTGAGCACCATGGGGTTCGCGCCGGCAGCCAGGTTGCGCAGGCCTTCCCGAACAATCGCCTGCGCAAGCAGCGTGGCGGTGGTGGTGCCGTCGCCGGCAACGTCGTTGGTTTTGGTGGCGACTTCCTTCACGAGCTGCGCGCCCATGTTTTCAAAAGGATCTTCCAGATCCACTTCCTTGGCGATGGTCACGCCGTCGTTGGTAATCAGCGGAGCGCCAAACTTTTTGTCCAGAACAACGTTGCGGCCTTTAGGCCCCAGGGTAATTTTCACGGTATCGGCAAGAATGTCAACACCCTTTTGCAGCGCGCGGCGGGCTTCCTCGCCATACTTAATTTGCTTTGCCATAACAGTGGTTCCTCCTTATGCTTATTCGACGGTCGCCAGAATATCACTCTGACGAACGATGATGATTTCCTGACCGTCCAGCTTGACCTCGGTGCCGGCGTACTTGCTGTAAATAACCTTCTGGCCGGGCTTTACGTTCATCACAATTTCCTTGCCATCCACCATACCGCCAGGCCCAACGGCAATCACTTCCGCCATCTGCGGTTTTTCTTTGGACGCGCTCGTGAGAACGATGCCACTCTTGGTGGTTTCTTCCATCTCAACGTTCTTGATAACAACACGATCGCCCAACGGCTTAACGTTCATGATAGTTCCTCCCTATCCAATAATGATGTTTTGGGTTTTGTTAGCACTCACTAATACCGAGTGCTAACAACGTTGTTAGTGTACGTCATTTTTCCAGTTTACGCAACAGGAAATTTTAATCAATTTGCTGAGAATACGCTAAAAAATATCCGAAAAGCGTGAATTGCTCACTCAAGCTGGCCATAACTCAATAATACTTGAAATTACGCACAATAACGCCATTATGCGGAAAGTAACCGCTCCTGAAAATATGGTACAATCCCTGAGAAAGGATGATTGATTTGACGAACAACGCGGATTGGAGCGCCTCCCTGCTGCGCTGGTATCGAAACCATCAGCGCGACCTGCCGTGGCGGCATACCAAAAACCCTTATCATATATGGGTTTCAGAGATCATGCTGCAACAGACGCGCGTGGAAACGGTGAAGGATTACTATCATCGCTTTTTGATGCGTTTTCCAGACATCGAAGCGCTTGCGGCCGCGCCGGAAAGCGATGTGCTCAAGCTTTGGGAAGGTCTTGGTTATTACAGCCGCGCGCGGAATTTGCAACGCGCGGCGCAAACCGTGGTTCAAACGCTTGGGGGTAAGGTGCCAGACAGCTATGCCGATTGGTTGCGGTTACCGGGCGTAGGAGCATATACCGGCGCGGCGATTGCCAGCATCGCCTTTGGGGAGGCGGTGCCAGCGGTGGACGGAAACGTAAAGCGCGTAGCAGCCCGCCTGTATGGCATTCGGGACCCCATGGAAAACCTATCGGTATTAAAGCGGATGAACGCCTTGCTGGCCGAGGCCATCCCCGTAAACGAAGCAGGCAATTTTAATCAGGCGATGATGGAGCTGGGCGCGACCGTGTGCCTGCCTCGAGCGCCGCGTTGCGATCAATGTCCGCTTCGGTTGTCATGTGACGCGCTGGCGGAAGGGGATGCCGAAAGCCTGCCTGTGCATGAAAAAAAGCAACCCGCGAAACAGCTGGAAATCGGCGTGTGTATCCTGACGTTTGAAGGGAAGGTTCTGGTTTTCCGGCGAACCGAAAGGCTGCTGCACGGTTTGTATGTGATGCTGCTGCTGGAAGGGGAAACCGATCCGGAACGCACGGGCGACATCCTTGCGGAGGATGGTCTTTCTGCTCAGTTGATCCAATGCCTTGGCAAAGCGACCCATGTGTTTACGCACCGAATTTGGCATATGACGCTGCTCCATTTTACGCTTAAAAATCGCCCGACCGATACATGGCTGACCGCGCACGGCGCGCAACTGGCGGATACCGCGCAGTTATCGGCCTTGCCGATCCCCACGGCGATGAACGCGGCAAAAGCGGCGGCTTTAAAGATTTTAGCAAAAGCGTGAAGTTATAATGGAAAATGACGGACCATCTCGGGTTCCTGCATGTTGCGACAGTGCAAGCAGAGATGGTTAATATCAGCGAGAAAGGGCATGAAAAAATCCGACGCCGCAGCGCCCTGCCCAAGCGGACGCTCATCGGATCGGATTTGGATGTTTAAAAACAGCGACAACAGGGGTTGTGCCGGCGAACTTCTTTAGCCTTCAGGGTTTTCATCGGCTTTTTTGCACTCCGAGCCGGCGCTCACTGCCGATAACCGTTCGGCTTTGGGAAGGCTTTGCAACGCGCGGGCATAACTGTGGTCAATCATTTCCCAAAGCCTTGCGTCCGGCACGGTTCCATCCAGCGTGACGGTGTTGTTGTAGGGTTGCTGGGGCGTGGGGCAGTGGTAACCGCGCCGGATAGTTTCCGGAAATTCCTGCCGGAGCGCAAGCGCGTAAACCGGATCACACTTCAATGTTACCCACGGTCGGGTCAGAAATATTTCTGCAAAGATGCGCTTGCCGATGCGCGCGCATACCAGATCGGGGCCAAAAGGGCAGTTGACCCACGCGCCGGGCTTGCCTAAACAGTAATCGGTAATTTGCTGCGCTGTCATCCGTGATATGCGATGCGCGCCACACCGCTCGCAACGGCCGCCTCGGATACCGCCTTGGCAACCGCCGGCCCTACGCGCCGGTCAAAAGCCTGCGGAATAATGTAATGCGGGTTCAATTCCGCGTCAGTCACCAGCGAAGCGATCGCAAGTGCGGCGGCGGTTTTCATTTCCTCATTGATAGTGCTGGCGCGCACATCCAGCGCGCCCCGGAAAATGCCGGGGAACGCGAGCACATTGTTGATTTGGTTGTCATAGTCGCTTCTTCCGGTGCCCACGACTGCCGCGCCGGCCGCAAGGGCTTCTTCGGGAGCGATTTCCGGCACAGGGTTCGCCATCGGGAAAACAATCGGGTCGCGAGCCATGGTGCTCACCATCGCGCCCGTTAACACATTGGGCACGGAAACGCCGATGAACACATCCGCGCCGCGAATGGCTTCGGAAAGCCCGCCGCGAATTTTTCGGCGGTTGGTGATAAGGCTCATTTCCTGCTGAGCAGGGTTCATCTTTTCGCGCCCTTCCACAACAATGCCGTGCCGCCCCAGCAGGATCAGATCGCCCACGCCAAAGCGCATCAGCAGTTTTGCGATGGCGATGCCGGCTGAACCGGCCCCGTTGATTACGCAGGTGACATCCTCCATGCGTTTGTGAACCAGCTTGAGCGCGTTGCTGAGCGCCGCGGCGACGACGACCGCCGTGCCGTGCTGGTCATCGTGAAACACAGGGATATCGCAAAGCTCCTTCAGCCTGCGCTCGACTTCAAAGCAGCGCGGCGCGCTGATATCTTCCAAATTGATGCCCCCAAAACTGCCGGAAAGCAGATAGATGGCACGCACCAATTCATCCACATCCTTGGTTTTCAGGCAAAGCGGGAAGGCGTCAACGCCGCCAAATTCCTTCATAAGCACGCATTTGCCTTCCATTACGGGCATGCCGGCTTCCGGCCCAATGTCCCCAAGGCCCAGAACCGCCGTGCCGTCGGTAATCACAGCCACTAAATTGTGCCTGCGCGTAAGCTCAAAGCTTTTCTGAACATCTTCATGGATTGCCATGCAAGGCTCCGCCACGCCCGGGGTGTAGGCCAGCGAAAGCTCCTCGCGGTTGGTAATGTGCACGCGCGGCGCAATTTCCAGCTTACCCTGCCATTCATAATGCTTTTTCAGCGCCTCGGCTCTTATATCCATGTAAAAAACACTCCCGTCGCGTTATTTCAAGTTATTCTATCATGTTTCCACACACGGCGCAATGCGGGTTGCGAACGATTCAATACGAAGCTCGGTTTTTGATCGTACTTCATAAAAACAGCGGTATCGGCTGAAAGTTGTTTGCAAATACCCGGACCTGTGATATAATTGCCGCGATACTTTGCTTTATTGAGGGAAGGGGTATGAAAATGGACAAGATGATCCGCGAACCGATCCAATTGGACGTTAACCATATGATGAGCGATATTGTCGGTTACCAATATGGCATTGATTCCGCTGAGGCGGATTCGATGCTGGCCGCCGCCAAGGCCGCGCAGGCCGCCGTGGAAAAGAACCGCGGAACGGGCTGGCTCGGTTGGATGGAATTGCCCTATAACCAGACCGCCATTGTGGAACAGATCGAAAAAGTGGCCGCGAATGTTCGGAAAAACTTTGACGCGTTTGTGGTGCTGGGCATCGGCGGCAGCGCGCTCGGCCCGATTGCCGTGCAGCAGGCCCTGAACCATCAGCGTTGGAACGATTTGCCCGCGGAAAAGCGCGGCGGCCCCAAGTTTTATGTGGAAGATAACATCGACCCGGAACGGATGGCCTCGCTTTTGGATGCGATCGACATCCGCCGCACCTGCTTTAACGTCATCACCAAGAGCGGCGCTACGGCTGAAACCATGAGCCAGTACCTGATTATTTCCGACCTGCTGAAAAAAGCGGTCGGCGACGGCTGGCAAAAGCACATCATCGCCACAACCGATACCGAAAAGGGTAACCTGATTAAGCTGGCCAAGCAGGAAGGCTTTGAGCTGTTCTTTATTCCGGACAGCGTCGGCGGCCGTTTCAGCGAGTTAAGCCCGGTGGGCCTGCTTCCCGCCGCCGTATGCGGCATTGATATCCGCGCCATGCTGGAGGGCGCCGCCGCCATGGACGCGCGCTGCAAAACGCCCGACCTGTGGCAGAACCCGGCGCTGCTGGAGGCCGTGCTCCAGTACATCGCTATGGAAGGCCACGACGCGTACGTTCAGGTTGTGATGCCGTATGCGGACAGCCTGAAATTTATGGCGGACTGGTTTTGCCAGCTGTGGGCGGAAAGCCTTGGTAAAAACGTGACCCGCAAAGGCATGGCGGTCAATCATGGCCAAACGCCGACCAAATCGCTTGGCGTAACCGATCAGCACAGCCAGTTGCAGCTGTACACCGAAGGCCCGTACGATAAGGTGATTACCTTCCTCAAGGTGGGCAAGTTCCGCGAGCAGGTGGAAATCGCGCACGGTTGCGAAGAGTTTGCGGACGTTGCTTTCCTGGGCGGGAAAACGCTCAACGAGCTGATCGACGCGGAGCTTCGCGGCACCGAGTACGCGCTGTACCGCGCCGGGCGCATGAGCCAGACCGTCGTTTTGCCGGAGGTGAACGCCTACACGCTGGGCCAGCTGATCTATTTCTTTGAAATGGCGACAGCTTACGCGGGCGAATTGCTCGATGTGGACGCATTCAACCAGCCGGGCGTGGAAGGCAGCAAGCTTGCCAGCTATGCGGTGTTGGGCAACACGAGCGAGAAATACGTTAAAAAGGCCGCCGAAATGAAAGGCCGCCCCGATTTGCTCAAGAAATACGTGCTGTAAACACTCCGGAAGGCGCAGGCGGACAGGCCTGCGCCTTCTTTGTCCTAATCGGGCAAGAACATCCCTTGCGCAAACGCATGTTTTCCGGTACAATACAGTCGGTTCCCATTCCATCCCGCTCACGAGGAACAGGAGGCATATGGAGATGCAAAAGGTTAAGTTTTCGCCGCTTTGGATGTCTTATACGGGCGTTTTAATCGCGCTGCAGATTGTGCTTGGCAATCTGGTACAGATCGCTTTTGTGGAAAAACAGATGAACCTGGGCTTTTTACCGATTGCCGCGGCGGGTTATCTGCTGGGGCCGGTCGGCGGCATGATCGTGGCGGGGCTGGGCGACGTGCTGGGCACGGTGATTTTCGGCACGGGGGCCTATTTCCCGGGCTTTACCGTAACAGCCGTGATCGTGGGCTTTCTGTACGGCTGGATGATGTGCCCCCGCTACCAGAAATGGCTGACCCGTTCCATTAAAAACAGAGTGGCTGAGTTTGGCGTACGGGCGTTTCTGTCGGCTTCGATGGCGGCGGTGGTGTACATTTTCCTCAACTCCTACTGGCTCACGTTTTTTGTGCCCAAGGGGTACTGGGTGCTTCTGCTGGGGCGACTGCCGTTCAACCTCGCGGAAATCCCTGTTTTCACCGTGCTGATTACCCTTACCTGCATGGCGCTGGATCGCCTGCCCGTTTCGCTGCTGCCGAGTTTGATCCGCGGCGAATCGCGGGGAAAATCGCAATCGAAAGAGCAGCAGTAAGGAAGGATTCCATGCCGAGTACCCGCGCGCAAAAGACCATTCTGGCCAAACTGAAGGCCCTGTACCCCGACGCTAAACCGGAGCTGCATTTTACCAACCCCTACGAAACTCTGGTTGCCGTTATGCTTTCGGCTCAGAGCACCGATGTGCAGGTGAACAAGGTAACCCCCGCGTTATTTGCGGCCTATCCAACGGTAGAAGCCATGGCGGCGGCCAACGTGGAAGCGGTGTACGCGATGGTGCGAAGCTGCGGTTTCAAAAGCAAGGCCGGCAACATTGTCAATACCTGCCGCCTGCTGGTTACCCGTCATGGCGGACAAGTGCCGGCTGATATGGAAGCGCTTGTGGCTTTGCCGGGCGTTGGGCGTAAAACCGCGAACGTTGTGCTTGCCAACGCCTTCGGAATTCCGACCATCGCGGTGGATACGCATGTTTTCCGCGTGAGCAACCGCACCGGACTTGCCACGGCAAAAACGGTGGAACAGACCGAGGCTCAGTTGCAGGCTGTGATCCCGCAGGCGGATTGGATCGCGGCGCATCATTGGCTGATTTTTCACGGCAGGCGCGTGTGCCACGCGCGCAAACCGGATTGCGCGGCCTGCGCGCTGCTGCCGGAATGCCTTTACGCACGCGCGCCGCAGCCACCTAAAACCCGGGCGCAAGAAGGCTCAAAGCCAATCGCCCTGAAAAGTGCCCAACCCAATGCCGCCGGGGATGCCCCGACGGTTAAACCCGCGCGGAAGCGCGCACGCGCAACCTGACGGCCCCAAGGGCCATATGGCAGCGCAAACAGACAAACACAGGCGGAAACGACAGGCACTCGGCCCTGATCCGAACCCCTGGAGGAGGAACCTATGTCAACATTTGTGGATCGGGTCCGGATAACGGCAAAGGCAGGCAATGGCGGAAACGGTTGCGTGTCCTTTCACCGCGAGAAATTTGTGCAAAACGGCGGCCCGGACGGCGGCGACGGCGGCAACGGCGGCGACGTTGTGCTGTTGGCCGATCCGAACATGCACACCCTGTTGGATTTTCGCTTTTGCAGCAAATACAGCGCCGAAAACGGCGTGGACGGCGGGGCCAGCCGTTGCCACGGTAAAAACGGTCAGGAACTGCTGATTAAGGTGCCCGTGGGCACCGTGTTTTTCCGGGATTCCGACAACGCGGTGATCGCGGATATGAACACGCCGGGGCAACGCAAGGTGATCCTTTACGGCGGGCGGGGCGGCCATGGGAACGCGCGCTTTGCGACGCCCACCCGGCAAGCGCCCAACTTTGCCAAACCCGGCTACAAAACAGATGCGGTTGTTTTTCGAATGGAACTGAAAACCATTGCGGACGTGGGGCTGGTCGGCTTCCCGAACGTGGGCAAGAGCACCATTCTTGCCGCGCTTACGGCCGCAAAGCCGAAAATCGCCAACTACCATTTTACAACGCTCACCCCGAACCTGGGCATTGTGAAACGCTTCGGCACGGATTTTGTGCTTGCCGATATCCCCGGGCTTGTAGAAGGCGCGAGCGAAGGCGTAGGGCTTGGGCATGATTTTTTGCGCCATGTGGAACGCACAAGACTGCTGTTGCATGTGGTGGACGCTGCCGGAAGCGAGGGCCGCGATCCGGTGAACGATTTTCAGATTATTAACCGTGAGCTGGAAGCTTACGGCGAGCCGTTTGGCCGTCCGCAACTGGTGGTGCTTAACAAGTGCGACCTGATTGCCGATGAAAGCGAGAAAACCCGTTTGGTGGAAACGTTTGCCGAAATGGGTTACCGCGCGTTCCCCGTAAGCGCCGCAACGCTGACCGGTTTTGACGCATTGCTGGATGAAATCGTCCGCATGCTTCCCGAGCTTCCACCCCCGCGCGTGTTTGAGGAACAGCCGCTGACAGAGGAAATTCCCGAAGAACCCTTTACCGTAACCAAGGAGCACAACTCCTTTGTGGTGGAAGGCAACGCGATGGAACGCCTGATTGACAGCGTGAACTTTGACGATGAGGACAGTATGAACTGGTTCCACCGGATGCTGCGCGACCGGGGCGTCATCGAGGCGCTTCGCAAGGCGGGCGCAACGGAAGGCAGCAGCGTGCGCATCGGGGATATGGAATTTGACTTTATTGAATAAGGAGAAATTATGAACAGCAAACAGCGCGCCATGCTACGCGGCATGGCCAACACAATGGAACCCATTCTTTTCATTGGCAAAGACGGCGTGACCGACGCAACCGTAAAGGAAGCGTATGACGCATTGGAAGCCCGCGAGCTAATCAAGTGTTCCGTACAGAACAACAGCGAGTTAAGCGCCCGGGAGGCTTGCGACGCGCTTTGCGCGCGCACGCATGCCGAACCGGTGCAGTGCATCGGCCGCCGCTTTGTGCTGTACCGTGAAAGCCGTGAAAATAAGCGGATTCAGTTGGATTAGTCAGCAATCCGTAACAATGGGGGAGGCTGCAACGTGGCGAATGAGGTGCTGGAGGCACTGCGCGCAATGCGGCCTCCTTTTGCTTTGTACGAAGCGGATATTCACAAAATGGTTGAGGAGCGGCTTGCCGCCTGCGGGCTGGCGTATGGCCACGAGGTCAGGCTTGCTCAGGGCTGCCGGATTGATTATATGATTGGCGGCGTTGGGGTGGAAATCAAAAAAGGGAAACCCAAGCAGGAGGTTTTACTGGGTCAGCTGGAACGGTATGCGCGGTGCGAGCAGGTGGAAAGCCTGATTGTCATCAGCTGGCAGAGCGTTCGCCTGCCGGCGCATATCGTCGGCAAACCCTTATACCTGTTGCCGCTTTCCCAGCTTTGGGGGGTGAGCCTGCCATGAGCGAATGGGACGATCTGCCGCCCTACCTTGCCGTGAACGTTTCGCAAACATCGGCTGAGCATACCTTCGGCACCCTGAGCTACAATGCCAAGCGCAACTGTTGGCTGATTAAGGCGGACCCAAACGTGACGGAGCTGTGCAAACGGCTGTTTCCCGGCTCTGCCACCAACCGGCGGGGAGAGGCAAGGATTACCGCCCACCGGCGCATGGTGGGGGATCTGAACTGGTTGATGCTTCGCTATCCGCTGGAAATTAAGGCAAAAGACGCCCAACGCTGGCAATCCGCGCTTACCGACGCGCGGGAGTATGCCCGCAAACGGCAAAACGCGAGGCTCGCGCCTCAGCGCGTAACGCCGGAACCATCTGTTTTTGTTGGCACTCTGACCGCCTTTCAGGAGGAAGGATTGGCGTTTTTACTACGCACCGACCGTTGCCTTTTAGCGGATGAAATGGGCTTGGGTAAAACTGTTCAGGCGCTGGCGATGCTGTCAGAGCTGAACGCATACCCGGCGATGGTGATTGCCCCCGCCCACCTTTTGCGAAACTGGGAAAATGAAATTGCCCGTTTTTTGCGCAAACCGGACGGCAGCGCCCTGACGGTGCACATCGTCAAGGGCCTTACGCCTTACATACTGCCGCCGGCCGATATCTATCTGATGCACTATCTGCTTTTGCGGGGCTGGAAAGAGGCCCTGCCGGAAATCGGAATCCGGCATGTGGTGTTTGATGAAATTCAAGAACTTCGTCATAGCGGCACGGAAAAATACTCCGCCGCAAGCCTGCTGGCGGAAAACGCCGAGCGGGTGGTGGGCCTGAGCGGAACGCCGATTTATAACCGCGGCGCGGAAATTTGGAACGTTATCAATACCATCGACTATCATTTTTTAGGCGATTACGAAAGCTTTACGCGCGAGTGGTGCTATGGCTACGGCAACCAGATTGTCGCAAAGCCGGAACTGCTGGGGGATTACCTGCGCGGCGAGGGGCTGATGCTCCGGCGCACCAAGCAGGATGTGCTGGCCGACCTGCCGCCCAAGCGAAGGCTTGTGATGACCGTGGACAGTGACGACAGCCTCTACCGCAAGCTGATGGCCCCCGTGGAAGAAACGCTCCGGCAATTAAAACACGATGCAGCGCTGACCGCATCTCAGCGGGCGATCCTCTCCATGGAAGTGGAGCAGGGGGAACGGCAGGCCACCGGCATTGCCAAAGCGCCCTATGTGGCTCAATTTGTGCGCGCTTTGCTGGAGGGCGGCGAAAAAGTGCTGCTGTTTGCGCATCACCACCAGGTGATGGATTTATACCAGAAGGAATTAAAAGGGTTTTCGCCCGCGTTTATTACGGGGCGGGAAACGGCTGTGCAAAAAGAACGCTCGCTTGAGCGGTTCATGGCGGGGCGTACCGATCTTTGCTGCGTTTCGCTTCGGGCGGCTTCCGGCCTCAACCTGCAACGCGCAAGCTGCGTTGTGTTTGGTGAATTGGACTGGTCTCCGGCGGTGCACAGTCAGGCGGAGGATCGGGCGCACCGCATGGGGCAAGCGGATTCCATCCTGTGCTACTATTTGGTAGCGGGCGGGGGAAGCGATCAGGACATTCAGGACGCGCTGGGCCTCAAAGTGAGCCAGTTTGTGGCGTTGATGGGGGATCAGCCACAAACGCAGGAAACGCTGAATGAAAACACGCAGTATGCGAAGCAGTATACGGAGAGGCTGATCCGGCGGCTTTTGGATGAAGTTTCATAAGCGCATCAGGCTCATCGCGCAGCTGCGAAGAAAGCTTGCGAGGCCATACGGCGTATAATGCAGCCTAAAAAGCTGACATTTTGCCAAGCCTGCTGGCAAACGCTCCGGTTGGGCGGATAGAAAGGGAGCAGGAGATGGCGATTACCAACTACTGCAAAAAATGCAGGGCGGAAACCTCTAACGGCGAAATTTGCCCGAGGTGCGGAGCAAAGCTCACCAAAGCAGGCGAACGAACCGTTTTCAGCGGTGAGCGACTGCCGGTCGCGGATTGGTTTGCATGGAACGGAATCCTGCGCATCGTGGTGCCGGTCATCGGATTGGTGCTGCTTACCGCTGTGATTTTGGAGGGGTGGACGGAAGGCGCGCGCGGCGTGCAGGCCGTGTTTGTGCAAGGCTTTTTTTGGACGGTGATGGGCGCGTTTGCCATCCTACTGCTGGTTACGCTCTGCGTGTTGCTTTTGCAGGGGCGCGAAACCGTGCGCTATGTGCTGGACGGTAAGGGCGCGCACGCTTACGCGTATATCCGTAAGGTTCAAACGGCGTCGCTGCTTGCCCGCTTTACAACGCGCGGCGGTGTTGCCGCTTTGCAGGCAGAAGCCCCGGAGGAAGCGCTTGACGGTTTGACGCTTGTGCGCCGTGCTGACGTTTCATGGGCGCAGGTGAAGCGCGCCCGCTTCTGGTCGGAAACCGGCACCCTCCTGCTGTACTGCCCGCGTTACTGGCTTGCGCTGAGCATCCGTTGCGCCGAACCGGAGTATATAGAGGCCGAAGCGGTCATCCGCAAACGGTTGAACCGGGTCAAAGGCGCCCTGCCAAAGCAGAAAAGAAACCCGAAACGGTCCTAAATGTTACGCAAATATGAAGTATAATCTTGACACACTTAATATTCTAACCTACAATAGGTTTGTTGTTCAAAATGAATGCTTCTGTTCGTTTCCGATCATCGCTGCTTGGAGGGTGAACGATGGATACACGTTGGGTGCGCGCTCTGGCCGTTTTACTGGGCGTTATACTCATTTCAACATCGCTGGTTTATGCGTCGGCGACAACCTACCCCTATGATACGACTTCCGGCGACAGCGTCAAACTGCGCAGGTATGCCAATACCACGTCGGTTGTGCTGGCAACCATCAGCGCCGGCGACGCGGTTACAATTTTAGGAAAAACCGGCCAGTTTTACAAAGTGGAATATAACCAGAAAACAGGCTATGCCATGGTTGCCTATATCGACGGAGCCGCCGAAAGCACGGGAACCGGCGCAACGCCAAAGCCGCTCAGCGCCATTACCGCATACCCGTACGATAGCACAACCGTGGCGCGCGTGAAATTGCGCAAAAGCGCGGATTCGGCGGCGACCGTGCTTGTGGTGATCCCCGAGGATGCGATGATTACCGTATACGACGTGACATCCAACGGTTTTGCCAAGGTAAAGTATAACGGAAAAACCGGCTATGTCATCTCCTCCTATATTGTTTTGGCCAGCATCGCAACCCCAACGCCGGTGCCAAGCGCAACGGTTGACCCCTCCGCGTCCAAATATACGCAGGTGCAAACCGGCTCGACCGGCTCGCATGTGCGCGCCCTTCAGGAAGCGCTTACGGAACTGGGTTTTTATACCGGAACCGTCGATTCCAAGTTTGGCCCGGGCACCAAAACGGCGGTGCTGGCTTTTGAAAAGAAAAACGGACTGACCGAGGACGGGATTGCCGACACGGAGCTGCAACTTCTGCTTTTTGAAGGCAAACCCAAAAATGTCAAAGGCACGCGCAAAGCGGTGAAAACCGTCCCCATGGTCGCGGGGGTCACCATCAAATCCGGCGATACGGGCGAAGCGGTGGAGAATATGCAGACCCGCTTGCAGGAACTGGGCTATTACACCGGCGAGATCAACGGCATTTGCGATAAGGCAACGGTAGCCGCGATTAAAGCCTTTCAGAAAAAAATGAGCATCACCGCGGACGGCATTGCGACCGCGGACGTGCTGACCATTCTGAATGGCGCAACCGCGATTTCCGCCTCGGAAACCGTGACCCCCACGCCCACGCCGACCGTCGCGCCCCCCACCGATACCCTGCGCAGCGGGGATAAGGGGGACGATGTGAAAAAGGTTCAACAACGGCTGACGGACCTTGGGTATTATTCCGGTACGGTAGACGGTAAATACGGCGACTCGACCGTGAAGGCGGTAAAAGCTTTTCAAAAGAAGAACAAGCTTACGGCGGACGGGGTTTGCGGCGCGCAAACGCGCACCGTGATGTTCGCGGCCAGCCCCATTTATGCCGTGGCAACCGCCACGCCGACGGTTACGCCAACCGAAACCATTGAAATCACGGAGGACACCGTAGTAACCATTCAATCCGGCTCGCGCGGTTCGGCTGTTCTTAACCTGCAAAAGCGGCTTGTGGAGCTTGGGTATTACAGCTCGCGGCTGGACGGCGTGTATCTGGCGGAGGACATCACCGCCGTTCGGGCGTTTCAAAAGGCAAACGGACTCACGGTTGACGGCAAGGCGGGCTACCTGACCCAGAAAGTGCTTTTCAGCGACTCCGCTGTCCGGGGAGATGTTGGCCTGACCACCACGGGCGCGTCGCTGCGTTACGGCGACACCGGCGATAATGTGGTAACGCTGCAAAACCGGCTGATTGAATTGGGGTATCTGGTAGGCACGGCGGACGGAAAATTCGGCACCTCCACCAAAGCGGCTCTGGTCGCGTTTCAGGCCGCCAACAGCCTGACGCTGGACGGGGTAGCCGGCGCTAAAACGCAGGCGCTGCTCTATTCCAATTCCGCGGTAAAAAACACAGTAAGCACCTCCGCCACGCTGAAACTGGGCGCGGTGGGCGAGGCGGTCAAAGATATGCAGGAGCGTCTGATTGCCCTTGGGTACCTGACGGGCACGGCGGACGGCAAATTCGGCACCAAAACCAGTTTGGCCCTGATTGCTTTCCAAAAAAGCAACGGGCTGAGCGCGGACAGCGTCGCGGGCACCAGCACCCTTAAAAAGCTGAACAGCCTGAGCGCGACTTCTTCAAGCGGTTCCACATCATCCACACAAACCTCCACCGCGCCTACGCTCAGCACCGCGCCCAGCGCGGCGAGCGTGCGGTATGCCAACTGGTACACCGAGGTGAGGGCCCGCTGCAAGCTGTACCCCAATGCGACGGTGTATGACTTTACCACGGGCATCAGCTGGCAGGTGAACATGTTCAGCCTTGGCGCACATGCCGACGCGGAGCCGCTGACCGCTACGGATACCGCGAACATGCGCAAGGCGTTTGGCGGCCAAACCACATGGACCCCCAAGGCGGTGTGGGTGATTTTCAGCGATGGTCGCATTTACATGGCCTCCACCCACGACACGCCCCATGGCGTTGACCACAACCGTACCAATGATTTCAGCGGCCACCTTTGCATCCATTTCCCGCGCACAGCCGAGCAGGTGGCGGCCATCGGCCCGTACGCAACCTCGCACCAGAAAGCGATTGATCTGGGTTGGGCCGCGACGCTCGCGCGCATCGGTAAGTAACGGATTTCGCAACGACCAGGTTGTAAAGCCGGCGAAGTTGGCCCGCGTGATGAAATCGAATTTCACCTGCGCGAAAAACGCTCCCTGCGCAAACGACGATCCCGACAAAACGGCGCATTTTTGCACCCCGCGCGGCCAACGATCCAGACCCAATCGCAAACCCTTCGCAACCCATGCGGCTGAAAGGGCCGGTCAAACCGGTACCGTTTCGCATGCCATGCAACCGACGGGTCCGAAACGAACCGTTGCCTCTTCACAACAAGTTTTTCAAAACCGAAACGGCAGAGCCAGACAGGAATGGCCCCGCCGTTTTGCGGCTTTTGTACGGCGCGGAAACAAGCGGCTGGCGAAACAAATAACATAAAAACGCTGGATTTGAACCGCGAATGGCGCGCGAACCAAAGTGAACCGCTTTATGACAATCCGGTCCGAAAGAATTGATTGATTTAATCATTCTCAGGCATTGGTAAGTATTGTATTCTTAACGTTTTTGATGTTGAATTTTCATAAAGATAGCGTACAATAGGAACATCCCCGGTTATCAAACTTGAGGAGGAAGAAAATGAAAAAACTGCTCGCTCTGCTGCTCGTAGCCGTGTTGGTTGTGGGCTGCACCTCTGCGATGGCCGAAGCCATCAAGATGGACAAACTGACCCTTGAATTTGTGCCCTCTAAGGATGCCGATGTCATCATTACCGGCACCAAGAACCTCCCCGCCCTGCTGCAGGCGGAACTGCTGAAACAAGGGTATGACGTCGGCGAAATCGACATTACCGTTGGCACCTCCTACGAAGCCACCGGCGAAGCTATGGCGGCCGGCACCATCGACATCGGCTGGCTGCCGGGCGGCACCTACGCCCTGTACAGCGATGAGGTGGACGTGATACTGACCACCACCCGCGCGGGCCTGAGCAACGACAGCACCGACCCGAAAACCTGGAACGGCGATGCGAACAAAACGCTGCCCACCGACGTGCAGGCGAACTTCTACCGTTCCCTGATCTACGCCACTCCTTCCGCCTACGGCAAAGAGCTGGCTGCGAAAGTGAACGCTGGCGAAACCCTCACCTGGGACGATCTGAACAAGGCGAACTGGGCGGTGCTCAAAACTTCATCTTCCGCCGGTTATATCTACCCCACGCTGTGGCTGATGGAAAACTATGATGGCAAAAAGCTCAGCGATCTGGCCAACGTGGTGCCGCTGAGCGGCTACGGCGAGAGCTTTGCTCAGGCCGCCGCTGAAACGGTGGACATCATTGTGTGCTACGCCGATGGCCGCCGCGACTATGAAGCCGCCTGGACGCTGCCTACCGACCAGAAGGACGAAACCGGCAAGGCCGGCATGGGTCGCACGGACAGCATCTGGAACGAAATGAACGTGATCGGCGTTACCGCGCCCATCTACAACGACACCGTTTCCATCACCAAGGCGAACCCGGCCGTGTATAACCCCGAGTTCATCAAGGCGATGCAGACTGCGCTGATTAACATCATTGGCACGGACGAAGGCAAGGAAATCTTCTCCGTTTACAGCCAGACCGGTTATGTGCCGGCGACTGACGCGGATTACGACGGCGCCCGCAAGGCCCTCGAAGCTGTGCAATAACCTTTTAAAGCCCGGCAAAGGCGGTACGGTGCATGCCGTACCGCCTTTCTTTGTGGCCGAAAACCAAGGCCACTTGTGTTTCGAAACCTACAATGGTATAGTGAATAAGCAATCATTTCACAGCGGAGAGGCATAGCTATGATCGAATTTGTCCATGTTGGGAAAACCTACCCAAACGGTGTGCAAGGCCTCAAGGATGTAAACCTGACCATTGAACAGGGCGAGTTTGTTGCGATCATTG
>DAOPZY010000043.1:0-22533 GCA_035353615.1 Candidatus Limiplasma sp. | reverse complement strand
GTCTGTTTATCCTGGGGCAGTGCACACCCTGACAAGGGCTTCGCCCTTGACCCGGCTCCGCTGTGGCGGAGGGGGATATTGTGTTTACAAACCCAAACAGTGCGTTGTACCCGCTCGCCTCATAGCCCTGCGGGCTGTTCGCTCGCTAGTTGGGTTTACGCTGCGGCGTGGGGATTTGAGGTTCCACTCCAAGCCCCGGCAGGGGTTTCACCCCTGCACCCTGACAAGGGCTTCGCCCTTGACCCGGCTCCGCTGCGGCGGGGGAATTCGGCTACCATTTCCGATGCGTTTACCCCAGCACCTCGCCCGCATAGCGCACGGCGCCCATCGCGTCGGCGGCATATCCGTCCGCGCCCAGTTCCTTCGCCAGGCTTTCTGTAAGCACCGCGCCGCCTACCATCACACGCACTTCCGGCAACTCCTTGCGAAGCAACTCCACAGTTTGGCGCATTGCGGGCACTGTTGTGGTCATCAGCGCGGAAAGACCCACCAGCCGCACGCCGGATTCCCGCGCGGCGGCCAGCACCGCCTCCGGGGCCACATCGCGGCCCAGATCGATCACCCCAAACCCATAACTGCCCAGCAGCGTCGCAACAATGTTTTTGCCAATATCATGCACATCGCCGTGCACGGTTGCCAGCAGCACCGTCCGATCCGTTGAAGGCTTTGTTTCCCCCATGCGTGCGGTGGCGGCTGCGATGGCCTGCTTGGCGGCGTTCGCGCTTTGCATCAGCTGGGGCAGGAAAAATTCGCCGCGCTCATACCGCGCGCCCACTTCCGAAAGCGCGAGGATCACCCCGCCCTCCACCACGGAAAGCGGAGCGGCCCCGCCATCCATCAGGGCATTGGCATTTTCCACCGCCACCTTGGTAAGCCCGCGCACAATCGCCTGAAACAGCGCGGCGTTTTCCTGCGCCCCGCCCGTAGCTTTTACGACCGAACCTGTCTGCGCGGGTGTGCCGGTGCCGCCCGACTGCGCGCTTCCCGCGCCGTCGGGTTGTACGGCTTCGGCGTTCCCCATTGCCAGCGAGCACGCGGCGCACCCGCAACCGGTGTTCGCGTTTCTCGCTGCCACATTCACCTGAAGCGCCGCTTCCGCGCGGCGGATGGCTTCGCCTGCCAACCGGATCGCCTCTCGGGCCGCGTCTGCCTGCGCGCCGCCCACATCGGCTTGCGCCACCTGCTGCTTAGTTGCTGGCTCAGCGTCGCCGCCCGCATAACGCGCCAGATAGTGTTCAAAACCCACGTCAAAGCCAAGCGCGGCGCTCGCGCCCTCAAACGCGGCGCGAACGCCCTCGTCCAGCGGGTTCAGTATCGCGGCGGTCAGCCCATGCTCCAGCGCCATCGCCAAAAAAGCGGAGGTAATCACCGCGCGCTTGGGCAGCCCAAAGCTGACATTGCTGATGCCGAGCACCGTTTTCACCCGCAGCTCGTCATGCAGCCTGCGAACGGTTTCAAGCGTAATACGCGCGGCGTTGGGGTCGGTCGCCACGGTCATGGTCAGCGCGTCAAACAACAGATCCCGCCTTGGGATTCCATACCGGTCGGCTTCTTCGGCGATGCGGCGCGCGATGTCCATGCGCCCTTCGGCTGTCGCGGGGATTCCATCCTCATCCAGCACGAGGCACACCAGCGCGCCGCCGTATTTCTTGACCAGCGGAAACACCTCGTCCATGATATG
Organism: Candidatus Limiplasma sp.; assembly: GCA_035353615.1. GTDB lineage: Bacteria > Bacillota > Clostridia > Christensenellales > Aristaeellaceae > CAXXOK01. The sequence goes on along the minus strand of DAOPZY010000043.1, from coordinate 20,852 downwards.
GCGCTTGCCGTTGACGCTGTTAATGATAGGCTTTCCCACATAAACGCGCAGCGCGCTTTCCAGCGCCTTGGGGTCAGCGGTGTCCAACTGCAGCGGCACGCCCGCCACGCCCTGCACGGCTTCCACCACCAGCGGGAGCATTTCGGCCTCGTTCAGTTCCGGCAGGCCCACGTTCACATCCAGCGTATCCGCGCCCGCATCCAGCTGCGCAGTTGCCTCGCCCAGCAGATAGTCGATATCCCCATCCCGGAGGGCCTGTTTCATGCGTTTTTTGCCGGTCGGGTTCAGCCGCTCCCCAATCACGACGGGTCGCGGCCCCAGCGTCACCGTGCCGCTTCGGCCGGAAACATAGGTTGGCGCAAGCCCATCCGCATCTGCCGGCGGGGTTTGGGGAAAGGGCATATCTTTGGTTGCGGCCACCAGCGCGGCAATATGGGCAGTGTTGGTGCCGCAGCAGCCGCCCAGCCCGCGCGCGCCCATACGGGCCGCCTCCGCCATATCGGCGGCAAACTCCTCCGGCTGGGTCGCAAACACGGTTTGTCCGTTTACCAGCGTGGGCACGCTCGCATTGGGCATAAAAAACACCGGTTTGCCATCCGCGCAGGCGATCAGGCGTTTCAGGTTTGGCAAAAGCGCTTTGGGCTCGCGCCCGCAGTTCATGCCCAGCGCGTCCACGCCCTGCATGCTGGTCAGCAGCGCCGCCGCGCCCTCGATATCCGCGCCCGTCAGCAGGCGGCCGTTCACATCAAAGCTCATGCTGACCAGCACGGGCAGGACTGCGCCGGTTTGCCCAAGCGCCTCGCGGTAGCCCAGCACCGCGGCCTTGATTTCCCTCAGGTCGGTCATGGTTTCCGCCAGCAGCAGATCGCAACCCGCGTCGATGGCAACAAGCGCCATATCGCGGTAAATCGCCACCGCTGTTTCAAATTCCAGCTCGCCAAGGGGCTTGAGCAGTTTACCCACGCTACCCGCGTCCAGCGCGACGTAACCGCGCCCCACCTCGGCCACCGCCTCCCGCGCAAGGCCGACGCCCGCGCGCAGGATCGCCTCCCAGTCATTTGGAAAATGCAGCGGGTTGGCCCCAAACGTGTTGGCGGCCACCATATCGGAGCCAGCGCGCAGGTACCCCAGATACACCGAGCGAACCTCCTGAGGGTGGGTCAGGTTCCAATGCTCCGGCTGTTCGCCTCCCTGGAGGCCCATTGCCTGCAAGGTGGTGCCAAAGCCGCCGTCAAAGTAGGTAAACCGCTGGTTCAGCAGCGTCAGAAACGGGTGCATGCGCATCTCTCCTCTCAGATGATCGGGCGCGTGAAGCCGCCCGAATGTGGCGAAAATTCCTTAGGGCAGCCCGGTTCGCAGGCTGTGCGGCACGCGGCTCCAAAGCGCAAAGCGGCGCAGTCGCCTGCAAAACGGGCTTTGCGCGCCGGCTGGATGCCGCGCGGGCCTGAGCCGGAACCCTTCCCGTCGCGCAAGCTTGCGAAACGGAACCGCGCGTGACCGCGCTTCCGGCCCATGGGCAGGGATGCCGGGTTCCTTCGCCCTTCAAAGCAAACCTGCCCGGCGTATCGCGTCCGGCTTCTTTCCGCCCTTCCGTTACCCGGCTTCAACGCCCAAGAATCGCCCCAAGGTTATGGAACACATCCTGAGCAACATCCACCCGGTTCATGGTGTACAGGTGAATGTTGGTTACGCCGTTGGCGATCAGGTCAATAATCTGCTCCGTGGCGTAGGCAACCCCCGCCTGCCGCATCGAGGCCGGATCCTCGCCAAAGCGATCGACAATCGAGCGGAAACGCGACGGAAGCGTTGCGCCGGACAGCGCCGCGATCCGCTTAATCTGCTTTGCGTTCACCACCGGCATTACCCCCGCGCCAATGGGGACGCGCACACCCGCGCGCAGGGCGCGGAACATGAAATTGTAGAGCGTCGCGTTGTCAAAAAACATCTGCGTGGTTAAAAAATCCACGCCGGCGTCCACCTTGGCTTTCAGATAGTCCAAATCGGCGGCTCGGCTGGGCGCTTCGGGATGCCCTTCCGGGTAGCAGGCGGCGCCTACGCAAAAACCCCCCCGATCCTTCACGTAGCGCACCAGTTGAGCCGCGTGCTCAAAATGGTCGCCTGCCGGAAACGTTTCGCCCTCCGGGATATCGCCCCTCAGCGCCAGCACGTTGGTAACCCCCACCGTTTCCAGATCATTCAGCACTTGCCCGATTTTGGAAACGTTATCGTTGATGCAGGTGAGGTGGGCGAGCGCCGGAACCCCCGATGCCTGCACCGTCTGCGAAAGCTCGCGGGTAAACTGCGGGGTTTTGCCGGCGGCCCCATATGTAACGCTGACATAGGCGGGCGCGAGCGCGGCAATGCCGCGCACCACCTCGCGAGCCTCTTCCACACGGGCGAACTCCTTGGGTGGGAACACCTCGCAGCTCAGGTGAATGCCGCGATCCGTAAGCAAATCCACAATTTTCATATTAACCCTCCGTTTGCCCGCAGCCGACCCAGCCGACCGTGGGCGTTATGGCGGCTGATGCGGCAATCCCCGGGGTTGCCGCATCAGCCGCAATCGCCGATCCCCGGGTTTTGCCCCGTGCCGGCGCGAGCCGCGCTCAGGCGCGCAGGGTTCCGCAGTGGTTGGGGTGGGTTTCCAACGGGCTTAACCCCTTGGAAAGCTCAAAAGGCGTTTCCTGATACACAAAGTAGTTGAGCCAGTTGGCAAACAGCAGGCTGGCGTGCGCGTGCCAGCGCAGGCGCGGCGCAAGCTCCGGGTTGTCGTTAGGAAAGTAATTTTTAGGCAGATCGATCGGCAAACCCTTGTCCACATCGCGGTAATACTCGTGCGCGAGGGTGTCCCGGTCATACTCGCTGTGGCCGGTCGCAAACACGCGCCGACCGTCCCGGCTGCGCACAAGGGCCGCGCCGGTTTCCGGGCAGGTGGCCAGCACCATCAGATCATCGCACTTGGCAAGCGCGCCCTCGTCAAGGGCCGTGTGGCGGCTCATGGGCACGATAAACGTATCGTCAAACCCATGCAGCAGGGGATCGCGCCGATCGGTCAAATCCGTTTCGAACACGCCGAACAGCTTTTGAGGCAACGGCTGCTTGGGAATGCCGTAGTGGTAATAAAGCCCCGCCTGCGCCGCCCAGCAGATGTGCAGGGTGCTGAACGCCCGCCGATCGGCCCAATCCATTACGCGGGTCAATTCATCCCAATACAGCACATCCTCAAAATCCAGCTTTTCCACCGGCGCGCCGGTGATAATCACGCCGTCAAAAAACTCGTCCTGCACATCTTCCAGCGTGCGGTAAAACGCGTCCAGATAATCCGCGGAGGTATGCGTGCCCTCATAGGTGCCCGTGCGGAGCAGGGTAATTTCCACCTGCAAAGGGCTGTTGGAAATCAGCCGGAGCAGCTGGGTTTCTGTTTTTTCCTTGGTGGGCATCAGGTTAAGGATCGCAATGCGAAGCGGACGGATATCCTGCGACTGGGAACGTTTTTCCGTCATTACGAAGATGTTTTCTTCCGCCAGCACGCGCGTCGCGGGGAGCGCGTCCGGTATTTTCACAGGCATAAATTGCCCTCCTTGTGTTTGGCTCGGGGTTGGGTTTCCGTGTTGGATTGGCATTGCGCGCGCGTTTCGGCCTGCGCGCTGGGATCGGGCCTCCGGGTTTGCGCATCAGCGGGCGGGTCTGCGACCCATGCCCACCACAGCGTGTTTACGCAACCGCGCGTTTCACGTGGAACAAAGTGGAAGTCGGATTCAGCGGAACGTTGCAGGTCTAGCCCGCCCGCTCCAAACCGCTTACACCTGAGAAAGCCCTTTTTCCAGGTCCGCAATCAGGTCGCGGGGGTCCTCCAAACCGATGCTCAGGCGAATCAGCTCCGGCTTCACGCCCGCCGCCTCCAGCTGGGCCGCGTCCATCTGGCCGTGGGTGGTGCTCGCCGGATGGATAACCAGCGATTTTGCATCCGCAACGTTTGCCAGCAGGCTAAACAGCGTAAGCCCGTCGATAAAGCGCCGCCCTGCGGCAAGCCCGCCCTTGACCCCAAAGCTCATAATCGCGCCGGCCCCGTTTGGCAGGTACTTGAGCTGACGGTTATGATAAGGGTCGCCGGCCAGCGTGGGATAATGCACGTAGGCCACCTTGGGGTGCGCGGCCAAAAATTCCGCCACCAGCCGCGCGTTTTCGCAGTGCCGCGCAATGCGCAGGCTGAGCGTTTCCAGCCCCTGAAGGATCAGAAAGGCGCTCATGGGGCTTAAACATGCGCCAAACTCCCGGATCATCTGGTAGCGCAGACGGGTTGCCACCGGCGCGGGCTGCGCCGCGTACACAACGTTGCCGTTTTGCGCGTCCGGCTCGGTGTAATAGGGGAAACGTTCCGTAGCAAAATTAAAGGTGCCCATATCGACCACCGCGCCGCCGATGGTGGTGCCGTGCCCGCCGGCGTACTTGCTCAGGCTGTGAATCACCACATCCACGCCGTGAGCCTTCGCGTCAAAGATGGGGGGCATACCAAAGGTGTTGTCCAGCACAAGCGGCAGGCTATGACGCGCGGCCACCGCCTTGATGGCGTCAAAGTCCGGCACGTTGATGTTGGGGTTGCAGACGGTTTCCAGATAGATCATTTTAGTGCTGCCACGAACGGCCTTTTCCAAGGCTTCCACATCGTCGGGGTCCACAAAGGTGGTGTGGATGCCCGCCACCTGCGCAAGCCTGGAAGCGAACAGCGTGACCGTGCCGCCGTACAGCGTGCTGATGGCGACAATATGGTCCCCGGTGGAACACAGCGCGAACACCGCCGACGCAATAGCCGCCATGCCGCTTGCAAACGCGACGCAGGCCGCGCCGCCTTCCAGCGCGCAAACGCGCTCCTCCAAAACCGTTACGGTCGGGTTTTCAATGCGGCTGTACGTATAGCCGTCCGCCGCGCCGCTAAACACATCCGCAGCGGTTTGCGCGTTGGGGTAACAGTAGCTGGTGGTTTGATAAATCGGTACCGCGCGGGCATACGTTTCCCGATCCGGCGTTTGCCCCGCGTGCAACTGAAGCGTTTCCCTTCCATACTGCCGATCCATTCCGTGTCAATCCCCTTTCACCCTGCCTGTACAAAAACAAGCCCGTCCCATGGCGGGAGGGCTTGCTTTATCGAGCAATTTTGCGAACGCAAAGGCGTTCACCCACGACCGCTATCGGGGCGACAATCAGACGCGTTGAACATTCGCATGCTCATGGTCATGGCCATCCCTCGCTTTCAGAAGTGGATTTTTGTAAGCGTACCAAAAATGCCACCGTCTGTCAAGACGGTAGCGTTGTATTCGTTTTGTTTTATGAAAAAACACCGTCCAAGGTTATAGTCGTCCATGGGTTTCGCTTCGGCGTATGGGCGCGGCAGGGGAAGCGTTAACCCTTTCCCGGTTCCTCCGGGTTTAGAAACATGAGCAAAAAGCTGACTGAAAGCCCGGCGCAGCAGAGCCAAATCGCGCCTAAACCCAACCGTGGGCTAATCGCGCCGCCAGCCCCGGCCCCAAGCGCAAACAGCGCCACAACTGAAAAATATTCAAGCGCCGTGCGCAGGATCGGCTTTTCCCGCGTGTAGAGGTAGGCTTCCATCGCCTCCATGCCGCTGCGCAGGTTGCCAATGCACATGGTGCTGGCGTACGCGCGGCCGTTAAACTTGCGAAAAGCCTGCACCTGCAGCGCGCAGGAAAAAGAAACCATCGCGTTGGCGAGCAGATTGAGCGAAACGGGCATCAGGCCCACCGCGCCAAGGATTGCCACCTCGGCCAGCACAATCCACTGCCGCCAGTGAATGCCGCGCCGGTTCCGGGCTGTGCGGCGCACGCGCTCCGCGGTAAACACGCCCAGCGCAAAGGCGCATATTGGCACCAGATAACGCAGCGCGCCCGATCCATCCGCGTGAAACAGGCGCTCGCCCAGCAGCACAATGTTGCCGGTTTGGGCATTGGCAAACACTCTGCCCCGCATCAGGTAGGTATACGCATCCTGAAAACCGCCCGAAAGCGTTAAAAAGATCATGGTCACAAACGCGTCCGACATTTGGCGCCCCGGGCTGTGAAGCTTTGGCGTTTTCATGTTCAGGCTCCTTTGAGCGGCATGGATCAGGTATGTCACAAAAACCCCCGCCGCAGCGGAACCGGGACAAGTGCGAAGCCCTTGTCCCGGTGCAGGGGCGAAGCCGCCTGCCGGGGTTTGGGGCAGAGCCCCAAGCTCCTCGCCGCAGCGCAAAGCCCGCAAGCGAGCGAACAGCCCGCAGGGCTATGAGGCGAGCGGCATCCGCGCATTGCGGAATCGCTAAGACCCCCCATCCCGCGCCGCAGCGAAACCGGGTCAAGGGCGAAGCCATTGTCAGGGTGCAGGGGCGAAGCCGCCTGCCGGGGTTTGGGGCAGAGCCCCAAGCCCCGCGCCGCAGCGCAAAACCCGCGAGCGAGCGAACAGCCCGCAGGGCTATGAGGCGAGCGGCATCAGCGCATTGCGAAATCGCTAAGACCCCCCATCCCCCGCCGCAGCGGAACCGGGTCAAGTGCGAAGCCCTTGTCCCGGTGCAGGGGCGAAGCCGCCTGCCGGGGTTTGGGGCAGAGCCCCAAGCTCCTCGCCGCAGCGCAAAGCCCGCAAGCGAGCGAACAGCCCGCAGGGCTATGAGGCGAGCGGCATCCGCGTATTGCGGAATCGTTAAGTCACCCCATCCTCGCCGCAGCGGAACCGGGTCAAGGGAGCGCCTTAGCCCACATCGCCGTGCCCTTGACAGGTTATACGACGATGAACGTCATCACCACCACACGGTAGCTGTAAACGATGATCGCGGCAAACAGGATGCTGTCCATCCGGTCCAGCATGCCGCCGTGGCCGGGGAAAAGGGTGCCGAAATCCTTGATGCCGCAATAGCGTTTGACCATGCTGGCAAACAAATCCCCCATCTGCGCTGCCACACCGCCGACGAAGCCCACCACGATGTTGGCCCACATCGGCGGGAAAGCCTGCGTGGGTAGCACCGTCGCAAAAACATACCCAACCAGCCACGCGAGCAGGATGCTCCCCACAAGCCCGCCGATCGCCCCGGCCACGGTTTTGTGAGGGCTGATTTTCGGGCAAAGCTTTTTGCCCCCGATCCACGTGCCCACAAACAGCGCAAACGTATCGCCGCCCACAGCGATGGCAAACACCATCGTTAAAAGCATGGCCTGCATACGCCTGAGCGAGGTGTCCAGAATGCCAAAAAGGCACATGCCCGGCAACACAAGCGTGAGCATGGGCAGCACGCTGACCATCACGTCCGTCAGGTTGGGTTCTTCCCGCCGCATCACCACCAACAGCACAAAGAAACTCATGATGGTCAGGGTTGGGATAATCACGACGGAGCTGTAATACATCATCAGCGGCACGCTTACGGCCAGCGCAACATAGCTTGTCCAGCTTACGGGGTGCTTGCCGCATTGCCTGAAAGCGCGCAGCTCCTCATAGATACATAGCGTTACGGCAACAAAGGCTGCGGCGGCAAAATACCAGCCGCCTAAAAACAGCACCGCCGCAAGCGCGATTATCAGGAGTGTGCCGGTGACGATTCTCTGCGTCATGTTAGACCCTTCCTTTTTTGCATGGTGGGGTGGAGATCGCCAAAGCACCCAGACCGCCTGGCAGGCGCGCTTTGGTATGGACCGGCCCGGAGCGGTAGCCGATCAGGCTTGCGCGGCAACCGGCGTTTGCTCGGCGCGCCTACGCATCTTCCGGCTTGCGGCCGCCAAAGCGGCGGGTACGGCTCTGGTACTCGGCAATGCAGGCGTGATAATCCTCCAGCGTAAAATCCGGCCATAACTTTTTGGGAAACACAAATTCCGAATACGCGCACTGCCAAAGCATGAAATTGGATAGCCGCATTTCGCCGCTGGTGCGGATGAGCAAATCCACATCCGGCAGGCCGTCGGTGTAAAGCCGCGCCTGCACCGCCGCCTCGTCGATGGATTCCGGCAATCGGATGCCCTCGGCCACCTCCCGCGCCAGCAGGCGCGCCGCGCGAGCCAGCTCCGCCCGCCCGCCGTAGTTGATGGCGATGTTCAGCTTCAGGCCGGTGTTGTCAAACGTGCGGGTTTCCGCGTCGATCAGCGCCTGGCGCTGGTCGGGGGGAAGCGCGTCCTTTTCCCCCATGATGGTAATGCGAACCTGCTTTTGATCCAGCTCGTCAATTTCGCTGGTGAAAAACTCCAAAAGCAAAGCCATCAGCGCGTCTACCTCGGTTTGGGAGCGCGACCAGTTCTCGGTGGAAAACGCGTAGAGCGACAACGCCTCAATGCCCATATCGCTGGTGTTGCGGATTATCTCGCGCAGGGCTTCCGTGCCGGCGCGGTGCCCCAGCGCGATTTTCAGCTTATTCTTTTTAGCCCAACGGCCGTTGCCGTCCATGATAATCCCCACATGCCGGGGTAGTTTTTTCAGATCCATTTCCGTATTGCTCACAGCTCTATGCCTCCTGATGCTGGTAACGGCGCGCGTGCGCGCGCCGCCACGCCCATATGCCGCCCCTTGAGGCGGACTGCCCGGCTCAACCCCAAACGCCGTCGCGCACGCTTTCACAAACGCGCGCTCAAAACGGGCAGCCTGCAATGCTTTGAATGCCTTGCTAAAATCGCGCGCCTTGTAAACGCAAAAGAGGCGTGCGGGTTAACGGGGCGGTTCCTCCAAGCGGTTCACAGGGCAGGGTTTGGGATCGCCCACATGAAAGCGGGCCACGATCAGCTGTTTGCCATCGTCCCGTACCGCCACCACGCGCGCTTCCACCAGCATCCCTTCGTCCAGCGAAGGGTCCAATAGCGGGTCAAACTCCGCCGGGGCGTCGTCGCCATCGTCCTCGCCCACGGAAAACTGACGGCTGATGCCCTCCGCGGCTGTGATTTTGCGAGGTTCCTCCGCAGGGCAGGGCGGCAAGGGGCGCGATCGCATCAGGGGCGCGCCCGTCAGCGTAACGCGCACGTCGGTAATCCCGTAACTGGCCAGAATGGCAAGCGCGCTTCGGGCGTTCAGCCCCAGCAGGTGGTCAAATGTTTTTTCCATAGCATCCCCTCCCAACGCACGGTACGTTCCGGGTTCAGCTGGCACAAAGCCCCGTTGGCCACGGCCGGGGGTAACGCAAACGCGCGCAGGCACGCCCGGCGCTCCGTTTCCTTGTTCAAGGGAAACACCGCCGACTGGCAGAGCGGCCATGAGGCGCCTTACGCTCCTGCAATGCGGCGAACAGCCGGGCGAGCCTGTGCGCGCCATTCGCTGCCAGGCATCGGGGTAGGGTTGTCCGCCGGTGTTCAGGGCAACCGCCGGGCTTGCGAGTTCCCCAGCCGTTGCGCACGGGGCAGCCAACCGCGAAAATGCCCCGTTACACTTCCAGAATTTCTTTTTCCTTCTTGGCAACCAGATCGTCCACGCCTTTGATCGCGTCGTCCGTGGCTTCCTGAAGCTTCTTTTCGGCTTTGGTTTGCTCGTCCTCGGTGATTTTGCTGTCCTTCTGGAGCTTCTTGATCTGCTCCATCGCGTCGCGGCGGATGGCGCGAACGGCAATTTTCGCTTCCTCCGCGGCTTTGTGAACCTGCTTGTTCAGCTCCTTGCGGCGTTCCTCAGTCAATTCCGGAACCATCAGGCGAATCACTTTGCCATCGTTGGAAGGGTTCAGGCCCAGATCGCTTTTCTGGATCGCCTTTTCTACCAGCGGCAAGGCTTTCTGATCCCACACGTTAATCATCAGGATGCGGGGTTCCGGGGAGGTGACGTTACCCATCTGGGGCAGCGGCGTCTGCGTGCCATAATAATCAACCATCACACGGTCCAGCAGTTGCGGATTGGCGCGCCCGGCACGGATGGAACGAAACTCCGTTTGCAACACACCGTTCGTTTTCTGCATCTTTTCTTTGGCAGCTGTGATGACTTCCTGATACATCGGGATTCCACCTTTCTGGTTTATCAATCCAATCAGTTTGAAACATTGTACCGAATTTTACGGTAAAACGCAAGCGGAGAGAACGCCTTCCGCGCCCCAAGCCATAAGCCGGAAGCGAAGCGCCGCCATACCGCGCATAAAACGCGCAACAAAGCATAAAAAACGCGCGGTACCCCGCCCAAGGGTCAGCTGAAACCAACCGCGGGTTTAGACGCGCATTCCGGCTTGACTCGCCGGGAAGCGCATTATCATTTCTTTACGGTTATTCCGGATCCGTAAGGATGAAATCAGCCGCTTCCGCCAGCGTGCGCACGCAGAGGGTCGCGCCGCAGGCTAAGGGCAGGGGGTCCGCGTCGGTCAAAAGCACGCTGTCCACCCCGGCGTTGTTGGCCGCGCCGATATCCGCCGTAACGCTGTCCCCAATCAGCACTGCCCGCCGAGCATCCGTAACCCCGGCGCGGCGCATCCCTTCCAGCACCATAAAGGGGTCGGGCTTCACATGCCCCAGTTCCTCGCTGATGAGAATATCCGAAAGGTAGCCGCGAAGCTCGCTGGTTTGAAAACGGCTGCGCTGCACGCTGGCAATCCCGTTAGTTACCAGATAAACGGGCATCCGGGCCGAAACGCGGCGCAAAAACGCCTCCGCGCCGGGCATGGGCACGCGCTGGCGGCCCAGCTCCTGCACAAAGCGGACGCTCATCGCCTCCGGGTTGGCTTGGGCGTGCGCCACGCCTAAGGCGTCCAACTCCTTCAAATAATCCTCAAACCGTTCCACCCTGAGGCGGAGCTGCGTGGTTTCCCCGCGTTCCAACCTTTTCCAGTGGCTCAGGTTCACGCGGCTGTACAGCGCGGCGAGGTTGTCGTTAATCGCAATGCCAAAGGCGCTCAGCGTAGCGCCCAAGGCGACGCGCTCCCCCGCATGAAAATCGAACAGCGTGCCATCCGCATCCGCAAGCAAAACATCATACCGCATTCGCTTTTCCTCCCCCGGCCGAACCGTTCGGCCGCCGCACAGGCGCCTGTTACCTGAAAAAAGCAATCCACGGCCGGGCGTAACGATCGCGGCCGGCCGTGGTGGCTATGCACGAGAGGGCGGCCAAACGCCGCCTTCACCCGTCGGGCTTTTTACAGCCTGTTAATCAGATGGTACAGATCCTCGTCGAAAAATTTCTTGCGGTTTTCATCCAGCGCGTCGGCAAAAGCGGTGCTGTACACCCGGCCGTCGTGCACGCCGATGGCGTAACCGTTTTGGAACGAGGCCACGTCCTTGGTGAGCAGGTCCACCGCCATGCGGCCCGCGTCAAAGGCAAACGCGCTGTCGTACGCGGTGGGGATGGCGCCGCGCTGGGTGTAGCCGATGACCGTGGCGCGCGACTCGGTGTTGCACAGCAGTTTGAGCACCAGCGCCAGCCGTTCGGAGTTGAGCGGATCATCCTCATGGATAATGCGCCCGCTGTCTGCGATGACCTTGCGCCAGTCAAAGGGTTTCATTTTATGCCAGCAATGCTCGCTGATAATCAGCGTGGCGCGCGTGTTGCCTTTTTGAATCAGGTAACGCAGGCGGTCGGCAAGCTCCAGCATATCCCATTCCATTTCGGGCACAATCACCATTTCCGCGCCGGTGGCGATGGCCGTGCGCATAGCGATGTCGCCGCAGTTGCGGCCCATCACTTCCACAACCGCGGGGCGGTCGTGGCTGCGGCTGGTGGCGCGGATGGAGCGAACCGCCTCCACGCAAACGTTTACGGCGGTATCGTAGCCCAGCGTGGCTTCGGTATAGCTCAGGTCGTTATCAATGGTGCCGGGAATGCCAATGCAGGGAATCCCCAGTTTGCACAGTTCCAGCGCGCCGTGATAGCTGCCGTCGCCGCCAATCACCACCAGCGCTTCGATACCCTGCTTTTTGAGGCTTTTGGCCGCCTCCATGCGCACTTCCGGTTTCAAAAACGGCAGGCAGCGCGCGGTGCGAAGGTATGTGCCGCGCATGTCCATAATATCCAGCACCGTTTCCATTGCCATGTATTCAATATCGTCCTCAGGCCGGTCGCTCAGGCCAAGCAGGCCGTTGTAACCGCGCTTGATGCCCATCAGCTGCAAGCCTTTTTCGTTGGCGCAGCGCGCAACGCTGACCACCGCGGCATTCATGCCCGGGCTATCGCCACCGCTGGTTAAAATACCGATTCTTTTGGCCTTATCCATACCCAAACCCTCTCCCCGTTATGCGCCATGCGCAAGTCGGCGGCTACGGCCCCGATTCCGTAGCGGCTTTCTCCCTGTTGCTGTGGAGCGCAGGCTCCACGCATGAGTATAGCATAGCCGGTAAACGAAGGCAAGGCGGAAATCGTTTTCGTTGCCGGGAATGCCCGCGCGGAAGCCTTTCCGCCTGCCCGCCGTTGACAATTCACCGCTCCGGTGTTACGCTGATTTCAACATCCGCCACCCGGAGCCGCTTGCGCTGTTGTAACAAAAACCCCGTCTTTGGCAGGGTTTTCACGCCGTATCGCGTACTCTTGTCATGGAGTCGCTCCGCGCGGCGGCGCGGTTTGCCCCGCCGCGTACAGAATCCCTGAATCCCGGCCGCAAGATAGTGCCGCGAAAACCGGTCACACTATGCGCCCCGCCAGCAGGTGCGATAATCCTTGCTAAGCGAAACGCCGCTTTTTTACAAGCCTTTCCGGCAGTTTGCCTGCGCCTTTGCCAAGGCTTTGGAAAATGACTTTGGAGTTGCACCCTGCGCCCTGAACCCGGTTTCGCAGCGGCAAGGGTTTGGGCGCCGCTCGCCCGGGCGCGCAACGCGCCCCGCGCCATCACCGTTTTGGGAGGTTTTGAACTTGAAACGCATCATCCGTTTGCTGGTCGCTATCGGCCTGGCCTTGGCGCTGGCGACCCCGGCGCTCGCGGAAATCCCCCGCGAAATTCATCCGCTGGATTACGATACCCTGCCCCCCGCGCTGGAGGGGCAACATCATTATCTGCTCGCCTGCGTGGACACCTGGGAAACCAAGCCCACCAACCTTGGCAATACCGACGGCGTGATGATGGTCACCTTTGACACCCGCGCCAAGCGGCTGCTGTTTACCACCTATATGCGCGAAATGCTGGTGCAACGCCCCGACGGCGAAATCGGCCGGATTACCTACATCGCCAAAAACTACGGGCCGGAGGCGCTTTGCAAAACCATCAGCACGCATTTTGGCGTTAAGGTGGATCAATACATTCTTTTCAGCATGGATAACGTGCAGTCCATCATCGACGCGATGGGCGGCGTCAACATCACGGTGACCGACGCGGAAGCGGATTACCTGAACCGTTACCGCATCGCCCGCGACGCCACCACCCCCAGCATGGACAAAGCCGGCACCTACCTTTTCACCGGGCACGCGGCGGTGATTTACATGCGCATCCGCAAGGTGGGCAGCGAAGGCGACGCGGGCCGCACCCGCCGCATGCGCACCGTGCTTTCCACGCTGGCCAAAAAGTACTCAACCGTAACGCTGGATCAGGCGATTGGCGTGCTTAACAGCGTTACCAACAACCTTTGCCGCACCAACATGACGCTGAACGATATGATGCAGGCACTTGGCTACGCGATGCAGCTGGCGGGCGTGGAGCCGGAGGGCTTGCAAATGCCGGCCAACGATGCCATGGAGCCGATCACCTACGCGGGTATGAGCACCCGGCAGGTCGATTTTGAAAAGTGCCGCACAATTTTGAGCAATTTTCTGGATAACAGCTTTGTGGTGGTAGGCAACTGAAGAATCGGATATTCAGCCTGTCTAAAAAGGTGGGATTCTAAAGGGCCGAAGGTCCTTTAGCGGGGTTTGGGGCGGTGCCCCAACGTTCCAATCGGCGTAGCCGTAAGCATCTCAGCGATGCCGCCGAAGGTGGCGAGCTACGTTGCAGCTGTACAGAACAGGTTCTTTGACAGTCTGGCATAGGATTTTCAGCCGGTTCAAAAGCAGGGATAAAGGTTAAAGTTCTTTGTCCGGTTCCAAGGGTGAAGTCCGCCGGGTTTTGGGATGGAACCCCAGAGGCGCGCGTTGCAACACATTCTCTCAGCAAGCGAACCGCCCGCAGGGCCATATTGCGAGCAAAAGAAACCATCCATACGGGTTTTTGACAACCGAGAGTGAATTTTCATGGCCCTTCCGTAATGGGAGGCGCATCAACAGCGCGCACGCGCCCTCAGCCACAGTCGCGCCTCACCGGCCCCCAAAGTAAGGATATTCTTACGGGAAACCTGTGGACTGGCAGCCGCAAACACAGCCCGTTCAACCTGTACGCTGTCCACATCCGTTTTTCCACAGCCTGTGGAAGGTGTGGAAAACAAACCGATGGATACCGACAGGCGGCAAACGCAAGGGTAAAAATGTGCCTTTTGCCGCCCTCAAGGAGCAGGATTTGCTTTCCATGCCATCGAAAGTTATCGAAACAGGGAAGCATGGGTTTATCGGAGTTCCCCAACAACCCAAGGGATATGGAAATCCGCCGTGCTTCATGGGGTTTCATCCACAGGATTTCCACGGTGGTTTTTCAGGCGTGTGTTGGCCGCAAACCGCTTTTCCACGGTTTCCACATGCCCTACTACTACTGCGGTAAGTACGTATTCTATCCTACTACTACCATCCGGTAGACGGAGGCGAACAGATTGAAGCTGCAATGTTCCGCGCAGGAATTGATTCTGGGACTGGTAAACGCGACGAGGGCGTTGAACGCCCGGCCGGCAACGCAGGTGCTGGAATGCGTAAAGCTGACCACAGGCAAAGACGACATCCAGCTGACCTGCACGGACGGGTCTCTGACCATCCGCACGCAGGTGAAGGCTCAGGTGGAGGAACAGGGCGAGGTGCTTTTACCCGGCAAACTGTTTACGGAAATTGCCCGCAAACTTCCGGAGGGCACCGTATCCATCAGCATGAACGAAAAGCTGGTAACCACCATCCGCTGCGCTTCCAGCCGTTCCACGCTGACGGGCCTGCCGGTTACGGATTTTCCCAAAACGCTGGACCTCATTAACACCCACGCGCTGCACATCCCGCAAAAACGCCTGCGGGATATGATAAACCGCGTTGTGTTTGCCATTGCGGCAACGGAAAGCCGCCAAACCCTGACCGGGTGCCTGATGGAGGTAACCCGCACCGAACTGCGCCTTGTGGGGCTGGACGGTTTCCGCCTTGCGCTGCAGCGCATGCACGGCGATTTTATCCTGCCGGATGGGCAAAGCACGGTGAAGGCGATTGTACCGGGCCATGTCATGGGCGAAATGAGCCGCATTATGGATGATGACGCGGAGGCCATGATTACCTTCCACATGGACGGCGCCCACCTGATGGCGATTATCGGCCAAACCACGCTGATTACCAGCCTGTTGGCGGGCGAGTACATCAATTACCGCCAGATTTTGCCCGAAAAATGGCTGACGCGCGTTACTGTAAAGCGCGCGGAGCTGAGCGACGCCATCGAGCGCGCAAGCCTGATGGCGCGCGAGGGAAAAAACAATCTGGTGCGCATGACCGCCTCCAACGACGTGATGCAAATCACCTCCATGAGCGAGCTGGGCGATGTGCTGGAGGAACTGAGCGTGCACCTGGAAGGCGAAGAAATCGAGATTGCCTTCAACGCCCGGTACATCAGCGATGTGGTCAAGAATATTGACGACGAGTGCTGCATGCTTTCCATGAACACCAACGTAAGCCCCTGCGTGGTTTCCCCTGTGGAAGGCGACGAATACCTGTACCTTGTGCTGCCGGTGCGGGTAGCCAACTGATCCGGAAAAACAACCCATCAAAATGTGTGCGCCCGGCCAAACGCGAATGGCCGGGCGTTTTTTTGCCTATTAGAAGTGAAAGTGCATGCGCGCTACCGATTTCACGCGGTTTATACCGAACCGCTCATCAGCTGAATCCGGTTGTTACAACTGTGCCACTTGACGCAATCGGCACGGCGTGATATAACATGACCGAAAAACCAAAATCAGTCACACGGTATTGGAGGGTTCCATGAGTTATATTACCTTCGACAAGGTATGCAAGGTGTACGGGGAAGGTGAATCCGCGGTGCGGGCCGCGGATAACGTAACCTTCGGGATTGAAAAAGGCGAGCTTTGCGTGGTGCTTGGCCCCAGCGGCGCAGGCAAAACCACGGTGTTAAACCTGCTGGGCGGCATGGATAAGGCGAGCGGCGGCGTTATTCAGGTTGGGGATAAAACCATCACAACCATGCGCAGCCCCCAGCTGACCGAGTACCGCCGGCTGGACGTGGGGTTCGTGTTCCAGTTTTACAACCTGATGCCAAGCCTCACCGCGCTTGAAAACGTAGAGCTGGCAAGGCAGGTGTGCCCCAATGCGCTGGACCCCGTGGAAATTATGCGGCAGGTGGGGCTTGAAAAACGCATGAGCAATTTTCCCACGCAGCTTTCCGGCGGGGAGCAGCAGCGCGTTTCCATCGCGCGCGCGCTATGCAAAAACCCCGCGCTGTTGCTGTGCGACGAGCCGACCGGCGCGCTGGACAGCAAAACGGGCGAACAGGTGCTGGATTTACTGGCCCGCGTCAGCAAAACCTATCATACCACGGTGGTGATTATCACGCACAACGCGAGCATCGCCCCCATGGGGGATCGGGTCATCCGCATGCTCAACGGCACCATCGCGGAAAACACTGTCAACGCAAACCCCGCAAAGGTGGAGGATATCGCATGGTAGCCAGCAACCGGCACAAAAACGTGCTTCGTAAAAAGCTGTGGCGGGATATCAGCCGCTCGGCCATGCAGTTTGTGGCCATTGTGTTGCTTTGCGCGCTGGGCACATGGGTGTATAGCGGGCTGGACGGAACGTGGCGCATGATCGAGCTTTCCGCTGAAACCTATTTTCAGCAGACAAACCTGGCGGATTTTTGGGTGAACGTGGTTTCGCTTTCCAAAGCGGATGTGGATAACCTGAAAAACATCCGGGGCGTGGACAGCGTTCAGGCGCGGTATACCGGCGAAATGGACACGCCGGACCTTGGGGAGGATGTTTCGCTGCTGGTGCACGCCTATCAGCAAACGCCGCAGATCAACAAGCCGGTATTGCGCAGCGGCGAAAACCTGAACGCGGACGATACGCGCGGCTGCCTGCTGGACGAAGCCTTCGCCGCCGCCAACCGCCTGACCGTGGGCGACAGCGTGAAATTGACGCTTGATAACATCGACCGCACGTTTGTGATCCGGGGCCTGATCCTGTCCTCCGAACAGGTGATTACCGTCAAGGACGTGATGCCCGATCCGGCGCATTACGGCTACGCGCTGGTCAACTGGCAGGCGTTGGACGGCCTTCCGCTGAACGAGGCGGTCATGACGCTTGAAAACGGCGCGGACGCAGCGGCGGTGGAAAAGAGCATCCAGAATTTGTTGCCCGGGGCGCTGGTGCTCACGCAAAAAACCCATGCCAGCACCCAGCGCATGCGTTCCGAAGTGACCATGTTCCATAACCTGACGTATGTGTTTCCGGGGTTGGCGTTTGCGGTGGCGGCGATGATCGTGCTCAGCACCCTGACCCGCATGATCGAGAACGAGCGCACGCAAATCGGCACGCTCAAGGCGCTGGGGTACGGAAGAACCCGCATCCGGAACCATTACCTGAACTACGCGTTTGTGCCTTCGCTGGCCGGCGCGCTCATCGGGCTGCTAGTGGGGCGCTATACCCTGCCGGATATGCTTTACAACATGGAAACCGCGCATTACATCCTGCCGCAGAAAATCCGCCCGCCCATCTCCCTGACCGAATGGGGCATGACGGGGCTGATGGTGCTTTTAAGCGTGCTCATTTGCCTGTACGCCTACCGCAAGGAAGCTTTGGAGCAAACGGCGGCCTTGCTCAGGCCCAAGCCGCCCCGAGCCGGCAGCCGGGTATTTCTGGAAGGGTGGACCTCCGTATGGGCAAAACTGTCCTTTAACACCAAGATGATCGTGCGCAACATTGCCCGCAATAAAGGACGCACGGCGGTCGCGATGGTCGGGCTGCTGTGCTGCAACATGCTCATCATCTGCGCCATGGGCTTACAGGAATCCGTGGACGCGTGCGTGAGCGATTACTATCAGGGCACGGTCGGGTATACGTTGCGCGCCGATCTGGATTCCACCGCCGGGACGCTGGAAAGCTACCAGAACCGCCTGAGCGCCGCGCGCGTGGAAGGCATTATGGAAACGAGGGTCAGCCTCCGGTACGCAGGCGAATCCCGCGCGGTGGTCATGAACGTGCTCAAAGAAAACCAGCAGCTGATGCGGCTGGGGCAAAACAACACGCTGGTTCCCCTGCCCAAAACCGGGATTGCCATCAGCCGCAAGCTTGCGGATATCACCGGTCTTAAAACGGGCGATCCGGTGCAGATATGGCTGCCCGGGGACGACAAGGGCCTCGCTTTCACCGTGGACGCGGTGTACGAAACCAACATCGGCCAAAGCATTTACATGAGCGGCGATCTGTGGGATCAGCTGCACAAAGGCGCGTTTCAGCCGACGGCCCTGCTGCTGAAGGACCCAACGCCGCTAACGGTACACCAGCTGGAGCAGGCGGATGAGGTGACCGCCTTTAAGGACCCGAAGGCGCAGTACCGCCTGACCATGACCATCATGGACTCCACCACCGCGGTGTTTAACCTGATGTACGGCGCGGCGCTGGGGCTGGCGTTTGTGATCTGCTATAACATGGGGCTGATAAACTTTACGGAGCGCACGCGCGATTACGCGACGCTCAAGGTGCTGGGCTACCACCAAAAGGAAATTCGCGGCCTCATGATGTGGGAAAACAACCTGGTTACCCTATTGGGCACAGGGCTTGGCGTATGGCCCGGCGTGCTGCTCACGCAGGCGGTGCTCAGCTCCGTGCATTCGGAAAACAACGTGTTCATCGCGCATGTTTCGCTGCAAACGATGCTGGTAGCCAGCGCGATCACCTGCCTGTTCAGCATCCTGATTGAATGGCTGATTACCCGCAAGGTCCCCTCCATCAACATGGTGGAAGCTTTGAAAAGCGTGGAATAAGAAGGGAAGTTTTAACGATGATGAAAAAAACTGCCGGGCTGCTACTGATCCTTTGCCTGTTGCTTTCCGCTTCCGCCCTGGCGGATCAGGATTTGACCGACCGCCCCATCGCGGATGGCGTGGTGGCCGCGGTCCGCTTTACCGATTTGACCGCGCCGTACAGCGGAACGCTCGCCTCGTTTGATTTGGAAAACGGCGATACCGTTACCGCGGGCGATGCGCTCATGGGCTTTGTGACGCAGGATGTGTACGCGACCGAGGCGGGCACGGTGAAAGCCGTGTTCGCGGCGGAAGGGGAGGACGCGGCGGCGGCCATGGCCCGGTACGGCGGCATCGCGGCCATCGAACCCGCGGTGATCGATCAGGTGGACGCGACCACCAGCGGCGCAAGCTCGGATATTGATAACAAAATCCTTCATCTGGGGGAAACGCTCTATTTTAAAACCTCGGGCAACAACGGCGCGGAAGGCTCCGGCCGCGTGGTGAGCGTGGACGATCAGGCATACCGCGTGGATGTGCTCACCGGCGATTTTGACAAGGATGACGACGTGACCCTGTACCGCCGCGACAACTATGTTTCAAGCTCTGCCGTGGGCAAAGGCACCATTGTGCGCCGCCCGGCGCTGCTGGTGGCGGGGCAGGGGCGCGTGGCCAAGTGCGATGTGGCGGAGGGCGATACGGTCGTCGCCGGGCAAAAGCTGTTCTCCCTCGTCAGCGCGGACGCGGCGCCCGACGCCTGTGCCAGCGAGGTCACGGCTCCTGTGAGCGGCGTATTGGAAAACGTGGCGGTTTCGGCTGGCCAACAGGTCTGGAAAGGGCAGGTGCTGTGCCGCATTGACATAACGGATGCGCTGGAAGTTCGCGCGGATGTGGACGAAGTTGATTTGGGCGACCTGAAAGTGGGCGATCTGGTACCCGTTACGCTGGATATGGACGCGGAAAACGTGCTCATGGCCACCGTTACGCAAATTTCCGCGTTGGGCGTAAGCCGGCAAAACGCGGCATACTTTACGGTTCACGCAACCTTACCCGTCGGCAGCGGCATGCTGGGCGCTTCGGCCTCCATGTATCTGCCCAAACCGTAAGCAATCAGGGAGGCGAAGGCCATGGCTGTCAGCTTTTCCGCTAAGGAGAGAAGCGGCATCATCACAGCGCTGAGGAGAGCGGCTACCCGCCATGCGGCGGTCGTTGGCATGCGCAAAACCACGGTAGACGAGCTGGCGCTGGAAGCCGGCATCTCCAAAGGAGCGTTTTATAAGTTTTACCCCAGCAAGGAGCACCTTTTTTTGGAGGTGCTGGAGCAGTGGTATCAGTCCATATTGGATAAGGCCGCGCAGGCGCTTCAGGCTAACGCCAGCCTGCCGCCAAGGCAGAGAACGGCCATGATGCTTAAAGCCGCGTGGCGCACCATGCGCGAGCAGCAGCTGCTCCGCTTTTGTCAGGAGGAAATTCCCCTGATGATCCGCAAGCTGCCGGAAAACCTTCTGCAAGCGCAATACCAGAGCGCGGATGAGTTTGTGGCCCGGCTGATCGCCCGCGCGGGGGTCAAGTTTACCGTTACGGAAAGCGAAGCGTGCGCCTCGTTCCGCATCCTGTTTTTATCGCTGCTCACCGCCTCCGAGGTGGGCATGTACTATGAAAAAGCGCTGGATGGGCTGATCGACGCGGCCTGTGATCAATTGATCCGAAACGACTGAGCGTCGAAGTCCCTTGTGGCTTGTTATCCTGATAACACAGAAAAAAGCGATCCGCCGTTTCGCCCTGCCGCCCCCGAATGGCGAAGCCCTTATGGGTTTACGGACGCATCTTTGATTCCACCGCATGAAAAGCTTGCCCACAGCGGGTAAGTTGTAAAATGAATTGCCGCCCCCCCGGGAAAAAAAGAGACCCAAACCC
>DAOPZY010000042.1:0-24705 GCA_035353615.1 Candidatus Limiplasma sp. | reverse complement strand
GGGTTTGGGTCTCTTTTTTTCCCGGGGGGGCGGCAATTCATTTTACAACTTACCCTTCGCGGAGTCACTTGGATTGCGGCGGAGCAATCGCGCTTCCGGCTGGCTTGATTTAGGGCTGGGATTCCGGCCGCTTTGCCTGTCGGTATTAGGCTGCCTGCAATTTTGCATGAAAAGCCGGCATTGGCGCGTTTAACTTGCAACCTGCGGTTTTTTTTGCTATGCTAGGGTATCGTATTGGTATGGATGGTTGCCAAAGGAGGCGCTCGGGATGTCAAGGCCCATGCGAAACCTGCTGAACGCGACGGCGCGGCGCACATCGCTGCACATGCCCGCGGCGCAGGGGCGCGCTCCGTTTGGCCGTGTGGACGCTTATCGGCTGGATACCACTGAGCTGCCTACAACGGATGATCTGTACCGCCCTACTGGGGCGATTGCCGAGGCGGAACGGCTGATGGCCGCGAGCGCGGGCTGCGCGACCACGCTGATGCTGCACGGAGGCTCCACCGCCGGGGTGCAGGCGATGCTCCTGTATGCCTGCCGGCGCGGGGATGCGGTTGTGCTGCCGCGCAACGCCCACATCAGCAGCCTGAGCCTTTGCGCCACCGCCGGGATTACGCCGGTTTTTGCGGAGCCTTCCTTTACGCGGGAGGGGCGGGTGTATACGACGCCGGAAGCTTATGCCGCCGTGTTGGACGCGCGCCCGGACGCTTACGCCGCGTTTGCGGTGAACGGCGATTATTACGGCTTGCAGGCCGATGTGCCGGGCATCGCGCGGGTAACGCACGCGCGGGGCCGTTTGCTGTTGTGCGACGAAGCGCACGGCGCCTATTTGAACTGGCGCGCGGATTTGCGCAACGCGGGCGTGCGCGGCGCGGACCTGTTTGTGCAATCGGCCCACAAAACGTTGCCCGCGCTTACGCCCGGCGCTTGGCTGCATGCCATGCCGGGGGTGGATGCGGAGCGCCTGCGAAGCATTTTGCGCATGGTGCAAACCAGCAGCCCCAGCTTTGTGGGGATGATGTCGCTGGACGACGCCCGCGCTTGGATGGACGTTCACGGGCAGGCGGCTTGCGAGCGCCTGCTGACGGCGCTGGAGCGTTTTCGGAGGCAAGCCGCCGCGCTTGGGTTTGGGGACGGGCAGGCCGAGCCGCCGGAGGGCTTGCGGTATGACCGGCTTCGGCTGGTGCTGCGCGCCCCCATGGGCGGCGAATGCCTGCAACAGGCGCTTGCGCGTCATGGGTTGGATGTGGAAATGGCGGATGACGGGCATGTGGTGTGCATCCTGTCCCTGCTGGATGGGGAAACCCGCCTGCGCCGGTTGCTCAGGGCGCTGAAAGCCATAGCGCGTGAAACCGGCAATGAAGAACGCTCAACTTTGGAGCCGTCACCCGTTTTGCGCCAACCGAACCCCTGGCCAACCCGTGCGATGCCGATAGGCGATGCCGCGTTCGCGCGCGCGGAGGCGCTGCCGCCCGGGGAAACGGCGGGGCGTGTGAGCGCGGTAAGCGTGGGGCCGTACCCGCCGGGGATTGCATGGCTCACGGCAGGCGATCGGATAACGCCTGAAATCGCGGCGCTTTTAGCGCAAACCCCTCCGCAACGCCTGTTTGGGCTGGACGCGCAGGGCAGGTTGCGTTGCGTTGCAGAGGATGAGACGCTTCCCGCCGGATGCCCGAGCCTGACCTGAAAAGGCGTAACGCGACGCCCAGTCGGCACGCGTTGGCTTGATGTCGGCTGTGGGTGGTTCAAACCCCCATAACCTGCAAAGTGTTTTAGGACAATGCCCTTACTGGATCGTAGCCTCCTGCCACAGCGGTAAAGCTCAGGGTAAAGTCTTTCAATGCTTGCAAAGTCCTTGCCGAAGCGAAAAAGGGTCAAGGGCAAAGCCCTTGCGGGGCGCGGGGGCGAAGCCCCTGCCTGCCGGAGGCCTGATGCGGCGCTCCGTTCAAAGGGCGCGGCCCGTGTGCTGAAAGCACAGCGCGGCGCGGCTGATCCACTCCATTCAACAGGGTAACGGCCCGATGCCGACCCATATGGCGATTCTACCTCAGGCACGGAACGCGCCGTGCATCCCGCAGGCTCGGGGGCGGGCGGATAACGCCGGCGCACCCAGCCACCAACCAAAGGAGCATGCAACGTGTACAGTTTCCCTTATGACGCGGTTGTTTTCGATCTGGACGGTACGCTGACCTGTTCGGATCAGGGCATTATCCAATCCATGCTTTACGCGCTGCGCCAAATTGGCGCGGAAGCGCCTGCGGGGGCGGATTTGCGCGCCATCATCGGCCCGCCGCTGATGACGTCGCTCACGGGCATCCTCGGCCTTGCGCAGGACACGGCGCGCGAGGCGATGGGTTACTATTCGGATTATTTTAACCGTGAGGGAATGTACCTGTACACCGTGTACCCGCATATCCGCAGCATCCTGAAAATGCTGCGCGACGGGGGCGTGTTCGTGGCCCTTGCGACCAGCAAACCTGTGCGGCCCGCCATGGCGATTTTGAACCATTTTGGGCTGACGCATTTTTTTAACCGCATTATCACGGAAGAAGATAACGAAAAGCTGGTCAATAAACCCGAGCTGATCCGCCGCGCGCTGCCGGAAAGCTACCGCCGCGCGGCAATGGTAGGCGACCGGTTTTACGATGTGGAAGGCGCGCTGGCCAATGGGATCGACGCGATTGGAGCGGGTTACGGTTTTGGCTCCGAGGAGGAACTGACGGCTGCTGGCGCGACGCACGTGGTGCCGGATACGGAATCGCTCCGGGCTTACCTGTGCCCGGGCGCAAGCGTGCCGCGCGGGTTTTTCCTTTCGGTGGAAGGGCTGGATGGCAGCGGCAAAACCACGCAGGTGGATCGGTTGGAGCAAAATCTGCGGGATTTCGGCTTCAGCGTCCTGCGCACGCGCGAGCCGGGCGGCTGTGAAATCAGCGAGGAAATCCGGCACACGATCCTCACCACCGACCATATGGAGATGTGCGCGGCCTGCGAAGCGCTCCTGTACGCCGCGTCGCGCGCGCAGCACGTGCATCAGGTGATCCGCCCGGCGGTGGAACGGGGGTATCTGGTGCTTTGCGACCGGTTTGTGGATAGCTCCATCGCCTATCAGGGCGGCGGGCGGGAACTGGGTACCGATGTTGTGTGCCAGATCAATGCCCCCGCGGTGGCCGGGATGCTTCCGGACGCTACGGTATATTTGGCTATTGACCATCAGCGCGCGCTGGCGCGGCGGCACAGCGCCTCGTCGCTGGACCGCATCGAGGTGGAAAGCGCCGCGTTCCACGGGCGCGTGCAAGCCGCCTATGAAAAACTGATCCGGGAGGATCCGAAGCGTTTTTTGGTGATCGACGGCGAACAGGATGTGGATACGGTCGCCGCGGATGTGCTGGACGCGGTGCTCAACCGGATCGAGCCGGAAATTGAGGCTTGAAAATGGAACGGATTGTTGTGGGCATGTCCGGCGGGGTGGATTCATCGGTGACGGCGCTGCTGCTGAAGCGGCAGGGCTACGATGTGATCGGCGTTTTCATGAAAAACTGGAACGAGAAGGATGAAAACGGCGTTTGCACCGCCACCGCCGACTGGCAGGACGTGCAGGATGTTTGCGAAACCATCGGCATTCCCTATTATGCCGTCAATTTTGAAAAAGAATATCAGGAGCGGGTGTTCAACTACTTTCTTTCCGAATACCGCAAGGGTCGCACCCCGAACCCGGACGTGCTTTGCAACCGGGAGATCAAGTTCAAGGCGTTTATGGAATTTGCCATGAAGCTGGGAGCAACCCGCATGGCTACCGGGCACTTTGTGCGCAGCGAAACGCGGGCGGACGGGCCCGTCCTGCTGCGCGGGGTGGATGCGAATAAGGATCAGAGCTATTTTCTGTATATGCTCAAACAGGCGCAGCTGGCGCGCGCGCTGTTTCCCGTGGGCGGCATGACCAAAGCGGAGGTGCGCCGCATTGCCGCGGAAAACGGCCTGCCGGTCAGCGCCAAAAAGGATTCCACAGGCGTGTGCTTTATCGGCGAACGGAATTTCCGCCAGTTTTTGCAGGGATTTTTACCGTTGCAGGCCGGCGATATCCAAACGGAGGACGGGCGCAAGGTGGGAGAGCATATCGGCCTTGCGTACTATACCCTCGGGCAGCGCAAGGGTCTGGGCATCGGCGGCGGAGGGGACGGGCGCAGCTGGTTTGTGGTGGAAAAGGACTTGGTTCGCAACGTGCTGGTGGTGGCGCAGGGGGAGGATAGCCCCCGCCTGTTTACGCGGTATGCCGTGGCTTCGCAGGCGACTTGGATTGCCGACGCGGCCCCCGCGCCCGAGGGCGAGCCTTACCGCTGCACGGCGAAATACCGCTACCGGCAGCCGGATCAGGCGGTTACCGTAACGGTACGGGGCGATACCCTGTACCTTGCGGCGGATGAACCGCAGCGCGCCGTGACCCCCGGGCAAAGCGTGGTGCTGTATCAGGGCGAGGTTTGCCTGGGCGGCGCGACGGTGGACAGCGCAACCGACCAGCCGCAGCGGTAAACGCCGCCCAGCCTTTCGAAAATCCCACAGCGGAATGGGTCAGGGCCGAAGCCCCGTTGGGGCGTTTTGGCGTTGCCCCTTGCCCGCCGGAGGGCTTGCGGACAATTCCAACATAAGCGCTACGCGTGCCAAAGGCGTAACTCGGCGCGGCGTATGGGCTCAATCCGGCTTATCTGCGGGCTGAGCGGTAAACGCCTTTGCAATCCGTGCAGGGCCAGCGTTGCTTTTTCACGGTAAAGCGATAAAAATACATAGCAAGAACAGGAATCGGCCGACGCTTTGCTTGCGTCTTGTTTTTGCACAGGTTATAATAAAAAATGCGTCTTACGGGAAGGCCAACCCGACGCGGACGATTCAATATCACAGGGAGGGAAAACAGAATGAAAAAACTTGTTGCAATCATCCTGACGCTGGCGATGGCTGTCAGCTTTATTCTACCCGCGATGGCTGAAGATACCATTAAAATCGGCGGCATTGCCTGCCTGACCGGCGCGGCCGCCATGTACGGCGTCGGCGTGAAAAACGGCGTGGATCTCTATGTGAGCGAACTGAACGCTGCCGGCGGCATCAACGGCCAGCAGGTTGAAGTGCTCTGGGAGGACGACGAAGGCTCGCCCGACAAGTCCGCCAACGCCTACAACAAACTGGTGCAAAATGACGGCGTTGTCGCCATCCTTGGCCCCGTGCTCACGGCCGCCACGGACGCGGTTGCCGATCTGGCCGCCGCCGACGGGATCCCGCTGATCACCGCCTCCGCGACCGCGTACTATATCACCACCGACCGCCCCAACGTGTTCCGCACCTGCTTCCTGGATCCGTTCCAGGGCAAGGTGATGGCGGACTTCACCGCTCAGGAGCTGAAGGCCACCAAGGTTGCCGCGATGTATAAGAACGGCGACGAATACAGCGTTGGCCTCAAGGACGCTTTCCTTGAAGAAGCCAAGGCCCAGGGCATGGAAGTGGTCGCCGAAGAAGCGTCCGCCGATAAGGACGTGGATTACAAAACCCAGCTGACCAACATCAAGGATTCCGGCGCGGAAGTCGTTTTCCTTGCGTACTATGGCGACGTTGCGGCTCTGATCCTCACGCAGGCCAACGAACTGGGCATGAGCGTGAAATTTGCCGGCGGCGACGGTATCTCCAACATCACCGGCTCCATCAGCGATAAGAGCCTGCTTGCCAATATGTACTACTCCGACCATTTCTCCAACAGCGCCGACAGCGAAACCGTTAAGGCCTACCTTGCGGGCTATCAGGCCATGTATGGCGAAATGCCCTCCATCTCCTTCTCCGCCACGGCTTATGACGCCGCGAAAGTGCTCTGCAACGCGATCGCTACCGCCGGCTCCACGGATTCCGCTGCGGTTGTCGCCGCCATCAAGGCAAGCTCCACCGATGGCGTAACCGGCACGATCACCTTTGACGATCACAACGACCCGATCAAGAGCGCCTTTATCCTAACCTTTGACGCCGATGGCAATCAGGTGTTTGTAAAGCAGCAGGCACCCCAACAGTAAACAAACGGCATGGAAAGAGGGCGGGGCTGGCCGCCGCCCTCTTTCAGCCCTTTCCAAGAAGGCGCTTTTGCGCGCCCTTTTGGAAAGGGCTGAACTGCGTTTTCGGCCCGGAAGCAAGCGAATGCGGAAACAAACCCCCGCGCCGGCGGCAAAACAGCCTTTGAGCAAGCCCCGCGCGGGTTGCGGCATATTAGCGCGACCGATTTTCCGGCGCGCTTTGCCAAGGCCCCGCTCAAACGACGCCCAAAAGCGCGATCCCGCAAACGCGCGGGCAGACTCGCACCTGTTTATGCAAGAAGGATGGTGGATGCAATGGTGCTGTTTTTTAACCAGCTCATCAACGGCCTGGGCACAGGCGCGATATACGCGCTGATTGCGCTCGGCTACACAATGGTGTACGGCATTGTGAAGCTGATCAATTTTGCCCATGGCGATATCATGATGGTTGGCTCCTACACGGCGGTTTTGCTGATGGTGAACGCCGGGGTTTCCTTTCCGGTGGCGCTGATGGGCTCGATGCTCATCTGCGTGGTATTCGGCGTGGCCATCGAGCGCGTCGCCTACAAACCGCTGCGGGAAGCGCCGCGTATTTGCTCGCTGATTACGGCCATCGGCGTCAGCTATCTGTTGCAAAACAGCGCGCAACTGCTCTTTTCCGCTAACCCGCGGCCCTTTCCGCCGGTGTTCAGCGTGCCCCCGATTACGCTGGGCGGCATCAGCATCAGCTTTGTGACTCTGGTTACGGTGGTGGTGTCGGTGCTGCTGATGATCGGGCTGAATCTGTTTGTCATGACCAGCCGCACGGGCAAGGCCATGCGCGCCGTCAGCGAGGATATCGGCGCGGCGAAGCTGATGGGCATCAATGTGAACATGACCATCTCCGTCACGTTCGCCATCGGGTGCGCGCTGGCGGGCATCGGCGCGTTCCTGTACTGCATCGCCTACCCGAGCGTTGCCCCCACCATGGGCGCCATGCCGGGCCTCAAAGCGTTTATCGCGGCTGTGTTGGGCGGCATTGGCATCCTGCCGGGCGCGATGCTGGGCGGTTTTATTATGGGCGTTGCCGAGAGCCTGACCAAAGGCTTCGTATCCACGCAGCTGAGCGACGCGGTGGTGTACGGCATTTTGATTATCGTGCTGCTGTTTAAGCCCTCCGGCATGCTGGGCCGGGTACAGCGGGAGAAAGTGTGAGGAAGCGGCCATGAAATCAAAACTGAGATCTTACATCATCAATCTTTCCGCCACACTGCTGGTGTATTTTGTGCTATCCACCCTGATTGGCTCGGGCGCCATCAACAAGTATTACGCAAGCATCCTGATTATGATCGGCATCAATGTAATCATGACGGTGAGCCTGAACCTCACCACCGGCTTTTTGGGCGAACTGGCGCTTGGCCATGCCGGCTTTATGAGCGTAGGCGCGTTTACCGCGGGCATCATCACCAAGCAGCTGACGGCCAGCATGGGCTGGGACGCGGCGGCCTGCCTGCCCATATCCCTGCTGGCGGGCGGCATACTGGCCGCCGTAATGGGCTTCCTGATCGGCGTACCCGCTCTGCGCCTGAAAGGGGACTATCTGGCGATCATCACGCTTGGCTTTGGCGAGATTATCCGCGTGATTATCCAAAACATGCAAATCACGGGCGGCGCGTCCGGCATCAGCCGCATCCCGCGCATCAACAATTTCTCCATTACGTTTTTCGTGATGGCGGCGGTGATCGTGGTCATGTTTACGCTGGGGCGCTCGCGCCACGGCCGCGCGATTCTCTCCATCCGCGAAAACGCCGTGGCGGCGGAATCCACCGGTATTTCGGTTACGCGGTACAAAATTTTTGCCTTTACGTTCGCGGCGTTTTTCGCCGGCATCGCGGGCGGCCTGTACGCGCATCAGATTGGCCGCATTTCCGCCGCGACGTTTGATTTTAACAAATCTATTGAATATCTGGTTATGGTGGTGCTGGGCGGCATGGGCTCCATTACCGGCAGCATCATCGCGGCCGGGGTGCTGACCCTGCTGCCGGAGCTGTTGCGTCAGTTTGCGGATTACCGCATGCTGCTTTACAGCATCATGCTCATACTGATGATGCTGTTCCGGCCCAAGGGACTGATGGGCACGGCGGAGTTTTCCCTTACCTTTGTGTGGGATCGCCTGACCGGTTTTTATAAACGCGCAGCGTCATCCAAGGCTACCCCGAAGCCTGTGACCATGCCGGATTCGCCCACCTACGCGGTCAAGGAAGGCGCGCCGGTGCTGGAAACCAGAAACTTGGGCATCCGTTTTGGCGGTTTGCAGGCGGCCGAGGGCGTAAATCTGCAACTGTTTGACAACGAGATCGTCGGCCTCATCGGCCCCAACGGCGCGGGTAAAACCACGGTGTTTAACATGCTGACCGGCGTATACCTGCCCACCGAGGGGGACATTCAACTGCTAGGCCAGTCGATCGTGGGCAAAAAAACTTACGAGATTGTCGCGGACGGCGTCGCCCGCACATTCCAGAATATTCGCCTGTTTAAAAGCATGACGGTGCTTGAAAACATTAA
Source organism: Candidatus Limiplasma sp. (assembly GCA_035353615.1). GTDB lineage: Bacteria > Bacillota > Clostridia > Christensenellales > Aristaeellaceae > CAXXOK01. The sequence goes on along the minus strand of DAOPZY010000042.1, from coordinate 16,120 downwards.
GGTCGCCTTCCACACGCGCATGCACTACTCGCCGGCAAGCGGCATTTTCCGCCTGCCGAAATATGCCCGCGAGGAGCGCGGCATTGAACAGCGCGCCCGGGAACTGCTGCGCGTTTTCAACATGGAGGAAAGCGCCGACCTGCCCGCCGACGGCCTGCCCTATGGGCAACAGCGCAAGCTGGAAATCTGCCGCGCGCTGGCGACCAGCCCCAAGGTGCTGCTGCTGGACGAACCTGCCGCCGGCATGAACCCGATTGAAACGCGCGAGTTGATGGAAACCATCGGGCTGATCCGCAACCGTTTCTCCGTAGCCATCTTGCTGATTGAGCATGACATGAAGCTGGTAATGGGCATCTGCGAGCGTATCTATGTGCTGAACTATGGCCGGATTATCGCGCAGGGCACGCCTACCGAGATTCGCAATAACCCGGAAGTGATCCGGGCATACCTTGGCCACAGCGACGGCGGCGTGAAAAAAGGCGAGGAGGGTGAAGCCCATGGCAATGCTTGATGTGAACGGATTGAACGTGTATTACGGCGCGATTCACGCGCTGCATGACGTGAGCTTTACCGTGGAAAAAGGGGAGATCGTCACCCTGATCGGGGCAAACGGAGCGGGAAAAACCTCCATTTTGCACGCGATTAGCCGCCTGATCCCAGCCAAAAGCGGCACCATTGCCTTTAACGGCCAGCCGATTACCGGGCAGGATGCGTACAAGCTGGTGGGCAAGGGACTTTCGCAGGTGCCGGAGGGCCGCCGGATTTTTGCCCAGATGACGGTGCTTGAAAACTTGGAAATGGGGGCCTATACCCGCAGGGACAAAGGCGAGCTGCAAAGGGATTTGGACATGGTGTTCGGGCATTTTCCGAGGTTGAAGGAACGCGTAAAGCAAATGGCGGGCACGCTTTCCGGCGGCGAACAGCAAATGCTGGCGACAGGCCGCGCGCTGATGGCGCACCCGACCCTGCTGATGATGGACGAACCGTCCATGGGGCTTTCGCCCATATTGGTGGAGGAGATTTTCGCCATTATCCGCGACATCAACAAGGAGGGCACCACCATCCTGCTGGTGGAGCAGAACGCGCACATGGCGCTATCCATCGCCAACCGCGCCTATGTGCTGGAAACCGGCAACATTGTTATGGAAGGCGAAGCCAGCAAGCTGCTCAACGACGATCAGGTCAAGAGCGCCTATCTGGGAACCTGAGGCAAGCGCTGTGGGAGGTCCCATTCAGACTGTCAAAAAAGATGGGGCAGGGGCTGAAATCTCTTGTCAGGCGCCAAGGGTGAAGCTCGTCGGGGTCTTTAGCGGAACCCCCCGCCTGATGCCGCAGCATTGGAAACAAAGCGAGCGAACAGCCCGCAGGGCTATGCGGCGAGCGACGATAGCCACCTGTCTGGTTTTTTTAACAACGTGGAGGGGCCGCCGTGGGCGGTCCCTCTTTGAATCGGTCGCCACGGGCCGCGCCATGCGTAAGCCTGTGCTTTGGATCGGTCAAAATGGGTTTTGAAGCCGCTGGCGGAGGGTCAGGAACAAATGCCGTTTCTTTTTTTACGGGATAGGGTATGATAGTATCAGCAACAGCGACAGGGAAGGCTGCCGAAAGGGACCCAGGGCAAAACCGGATGCCCAAATGGATCGGAGCCGGGGAAATCCATCCTTTCCAAGCGAACCCAAGGAGCGGGAAGGAATTTGCACCCAATCTGTCGAACGGTTACCATACAAAGGTACCGAGGCTTGCACAGGGAGGAGTTGAGTCCCTTGGAGCACTCCGCAGCCCAAAGCGCGACGACCAGGATTCGCTGCCTGATTTTATCGCAAAGGAGCAGACCTTTATGAAAACAACCATCACCGGAAAAAATATGACGATCTCCGCCGGCATTACCGAGCGCGTGATGAAAAAGACCAGCAAGATGGAGCGTTACCTCCATACCGATACGGAAATGATCGTGCGCTTTACGCGCGAAAAAAACGGCCGCCGCACCTGTGAAATTACCGTACCCTTTGAGGGCGTAATCCTGCGCGCGGAAGCCAGCAATGACGATAACCTGTACGTTTGCATTGACCAGGCGCTGGCCAAGCTGGAAAAACAGATTCACAAACACCGCACCAAACTGGGTAAGCGCGTGCGCGACGACGCCTTCCAGACGGCCGAATACGAATACGCCGACGAAGCCGACGCCGGCGAGGAGGAAAAGCGCAAGATTGTCCGCACCAAATCGTTCCCGATGCGCCCGATGTCTGTGGAGGACGCGGTGCTGCAAATGGAACTGCTGGGGCACAGCTTTTTCGCCTTTGTCAATGGGGAAACAGGCCAGACCAATGTGCTGTACCTGCGCAAGGATGGCAATCTTGGCCTGCTGGAGCCCGAAAACTGATCTCTGCAAGCCCCACGCGATTGCGTGCTGCAACATATGGGAGAGGGCGGCACAAGCCGCCTTCTCCGCTGTAATGAAATAAGGAGGTTCCACCACCCATGACGGAGCAAAACAACCCGTTAGGCCCTGAAGGAAGCTACTACGAAGCGCAGGAGCGCGAAAAGACGAAATCGACGGAAAAGAAGTGGGACGGTATCTATCCCATTTTTATCACGTTCCTGTATCTGCTGCTGGGTTTTGTGTTCGGGCTGTGGCATCCCGGCTGGCTGGTGTTTTTAACCATTCCGCTGTATTACATGAAGCCGAAAAACGCCTCCGAACGGTGGCTGAACCCGGTGATGATTACGCTCATCTATCTGGTGCTGGGTTTCTTCTTTAACCTGTGGCATCCCGGCTGGATGATCTTTCTGGCGATCCCGGTGGCGGCGATTATCAGCAAGGCGGATCAGAAAGCCTGATTTCGTGCGATATCTGAACATAGCGCAAGGCGGCGGACCGGCTCTGGGGAGCGGGCCTGCCGCCGTTTTTTGTTTCTGCTGGTGCGAGGGAAGGGGGTGCTTTGTTTCTGAACCATGCAATGCGCTTTTGCCGCTCGCCTCATAGCCCTGCGGGCTGTTCACTCGCTTTGTTGGGTTCACGCTGCGGCGTAAGGCTTGGGGCGCCGCCCCAAACCCCGGCAGGGGCCTCGCCCCTGCCCCCTGACAAGGGCTTCGCCCTTGACCCATCTTCGCTGTGGCGGGGGAGTGGTTGTTCGCTCTGTTCTGCAATGCGCTTTTACCGCTCGCCTCATAGCCCTGCGGGCTGTTCGCTCACTTGCTGGTTTACGCTGCGGCGTTGGGCTTGGGGCGCTGCCCCAAACCCCGGCAGGGGCCTCGCCCCTGCCCCCTGACAAGGGCTTCGCCCTTGACCCATCTTCGCTGCGGCGGGGGAGTGGTTGTACGCTCTGTTCTGCAATGTGCTTGTGCCGCTCGCCTCATAGCCCTGCGGGCTGTTCGCTCGCTTGATTGATAATACGTTGCGGCGTTGGGGTTGAGGCGCTGCCCCAACCCCCGGCAGGGGCCTCGCCCCTGCCCCCTGACAAGGGCTTCGCCCTTGACCCATCTTCGCTGTGGCGGGGGAGTGGTTGTTCGCTCTGTTCTGCAATGCGCTTTTACCGCTCGCCTCATAGCCCTGCGGGCTGTTCGCTCACTTGCTGGTTTACGCTGCGGCGTTGGGCTTGGGGCGCTGCCCCAAACCCCGGCAGGGGCCTCGCCCCTGCACCCTGACAAGGGCTTCGCCCTTGACCCATCTTCGCTGCGGCGGGGGAGGGATGGGACGGTTTGCAGGGGTGTTACATTTTACGCCCGATGACGGCGTTTGCGATGCGTAACGCGCTGGAAAAGCTTCACCAACTCCACCAGCGGCACAATCAGCAGTGCCAGCCCCATGGCGATGGCATATTCCGTAAGCGAAATGCTGGTAAAATCAAATGCCGCGCGCAGGAAGGGAACGTAAATCACCGACGCTGTGAGAATTAGCGCGAGAAAGGCCGCGCCCCAGAGGTACTTGTTCTGTTTGCGCATCCTGAAAATGGAGCCGCGCTGGGAACGCATGTTAAACGCCTGAAACACTTCCGCCATCGACATGGTCAGGAAGGCCATGGTAACGCCGTCCCGGCTGTTGACCAGTTGCCACAGGCCTGATTCCAGACGGTGCCCTAACACATAGGCAACCAAGGTGAGCAGAGCGACCAGCACCCCCTGATAGGCGATATCCGCGCCGACGCCGCCGGCAAAAATGCCGGCGTTGCTGTTGCGCGGGGGCTTTTTCATGGCGTCGTTTTCTCCGCTTTCCATGCCGAGGGCCAGCGCGGGCAGGCTATCGGTAATCAGGTTGATCCACAGGATGTGCGCGGGCATCAGCAGGGTAAAGCCCAGCATGGTGGCCGTAAAAATGCCGATCACTTCGCTAAGGTTGGAGGAGAGCAGGAACTGGATTGCTTTGCGGATATTGGCGTAGATCTTCCGGCCTTCCTCCACGGCGTTGACGATGGTGGCAAAATTATCGTCCGCGAGGATCATATCCGCCACGTTCTTGGTAACGTCGGTGCCGGTGATGCCCATGCCGATCCCGATATCCGCCGCCTTGATGCTGGGCGCGTCGTTTACGCCGTCGCCCGTCATGGCGACGATTTTTCCTTTGCGTTTCCAGGCGTTTACAATGCGAACCTTGTGTTCGGGTTGCACGCGCGCGTATACGCTGTACCGCTCCACGGCAACGTCCAATTGTTCGTCCGTCATATCGTTCAACGCCTGACCCATCACGGCTTGCGAAGGCTCTTCCAGTATGCCCAGTTCTCTGGCGATGGCAACGGCGGTGTCGATGTGGTCGCCGGTAATCATCACAACGCGGATGCCCGCGGTATGGCATTCCTCCACGGCGGCCTTCACCTCGGGGCGGATGGGGTCGATCATGCCGGTCAAGCCGATCAGCACCAGCTTCTGTTCCAGCGCTTCCGGCTCAAAAGTAGCCGGAAGTTCCTCATAGCTGCGGTAGGCGGCGGCCAGCACGCGCAGGGCGCGGTCGGCGAAGTTCTTATTGCTTTGCATCACCTTTTGGCGGAGCGCTTCGGTCATGGGCACTTCGCCCTGCCCTGTGAGCATGTGCGTGCAACGGGAGAGGATTTCGTCCGGCGCGCCTTTGGTGTATTGCACAAACCCTTCGTCGGCACGGTGCACGGTGGTCATCATTTTGCGCATGCTGTCAAACGGCGCTTCGCCCACGCGCGGGTAATGGTCTTTCAGGTCGGGCTTGGGCAGGCCGAGCTTGGCCGCGTAGGCGACCAGCGCGCACTCGGTCGGCTCGCCCACGGCCTCGCCCTGCGCGTCCAGTTCCGCGTCGGAGCACAGCGCCATGGCCTTGGCCAGCAACTCGGTATCGGCGCTGTCGGCATCCACAACGGTCATGCGGTTTTGGGTGAGCGTGCCGGTTTTATCCGAGCAGATAATCTGCGCGCAGCCCAGCGTTTCCACCGCTGTCAGGCGACGGATTACGGCGTTGCGACGGCTCATTTTAGTAACGCCGATGGAGAGCACGATGGTGACCACGGCGGCCAGCCCTTCCGGAATGGCGGCCACGGCGAGGCTCACGGCCAGCATGAAGGTGTCGATCAGCACATCCGCGCTGAAGCGCCCCGCCTTGAACACGCCGGCGGCGAAGATGACCACGCTGATGCCCAGCACAAGCCATGTGAGGATGCGGCTAAGCCCGGACAGCTTTTTTTGCAGAGGGGTGGCTTCATCCTCCGCCTGGGACAGCGCGGTTGCGATTTTGCCCATCTCGGTTTGCATGCCTGCGCCGCAGACAACGGCCACGCCTCGGCCGTACACGACGGTGCTGCCCATGAAAACCATGTTCTTGCGATCCCCAAGGGGGATATCCTCGCCGCTCGGCAAAACCTCGCTGGTTTTCAGCACGGGCACGGATTCGCCCGTCAGGGCGGCTTCCTCAACCTTCATGCTGGCGCATTCCACAATGCGCGCGTCCGCAGGCACGCTGTCGCCGGCTTCCAGCGCGATCACATCGCCTAAAACCAGCTCCTCGCTTTTCATGTGGATCAGCTGGCCGCCCCGCCATACCTTCGTGGTGGAGGCGGTCATTTCCCGCAGGGCGGCGATGGCTTCCTCAGCCTTGCTTTCCTGCACAACGCCCAAAACAGCGTTCAAAATTACCACAAACAGGATGATAAACACATCCGCGAACGATTCGCCCGCATACGCGGAAGTGATTCCGCTCAGCGCGGCGGCCACCAGCAGCACCAGGATCATCGGATCCGCCAGTTGGGTCAGAAAACGCTGCAACAGCGTCGTTTTTTTGCCTTCGACCAGCTTGTTCTTTCCGTTTCGCGCAAGGCGGGTCTCAGCCTCCTGCGCGGTAAGCCCCTGCCGGGACGTTTCCAGCGCGGTGTAAACCTCGTGTTGTTCTTTGGCGTAATAATTCAAGGGGGATGCTCCTTTCCATGTTCGCCTGAAATGAGAAAAACTCATATACAGGCAGTGCTGTACATGAGTCTCACTCATTAAGGCTGGCCAGGCAGGCATAGGCCTGCGGTGCTGTTGACCAGACCGCGCCGAAGGATCGCCGACCCCGTTTGCATACCGCAGCAATATTTGCGCCTTGCGGCGGCAAAACGTTGCGGGCGCAGCCAACCGGACGCAGTTGTCTGGGTTTGAACAACCCGCCGGGCTAACGCTGGAACGACGTTTGGGGATAGTGCGAAGGCGCGAATTACTCCCTCATGGTATGAAGTTATGCACATTCTAGCATAGCCGCCCGGGCCTGTCAACGGACAGAACGTGGCGTTGAGCGCCCGGCGCGCGGGTTTGAACGCATGCCGGAGGCTTCCGCCTGCCATTCGGGCTGAGCGGCTTCGCCAGCCGACTTGCCATTCGGGCCTGCCATGCGCTGGAACAGCGCGCCGCGGGGTGCGAACGCTCCCGCGCGGCTGACCGGGCCGCAAGCGTTTTGGCGCAACGCAAACGGCCATATCGCAATGCGATGGCAAACCCACGCGATTGCCGAAGGGGCGAACGCATGCTTCAGCAGCGCGTAATTTGATCCTCTTCCACAATGGCGTGCACCAGTTTGAGCGGCGGCACTCTGTGGCGCAGGATCGGGATGGCGTTTTGAATGGAAAGCTCCGCCAAATCCGCATCGTCCTCATTGCGGCAGTACGCGGTGGCGATCGGCTCCCCAACGCCGACATAATCGCCGATGCGGTGATGGAGCACAAAGCCGACGCTGTAATCGATCACATCCGTCTTTTCCCGGCGGCCCGCGCCGATGTGCTGGGCGAGGTTTCCAAGGCGCGTGGTTTCCATGCTCTGGATAAAGCCTTCGCCAAGGGCGGGAACTTCCCGGATCACCCTCGCCTGTGGCAGGCGGCTCACATCGTCGCACACGCGGGGATCGCCGCCTTGGGCGATCAGCATATCGCGTAATTTTTCCAGCCCCTGACCGGTGCGCAGGGCGTTGAGCAGCTTGCCTTCGGCCTCCTCAACGGTTGCGGCTGCATAGGCGGCGATCAGCATCTGCGCGCCCAGCGCGAGCGATACCTCCAGCAAAGGTCCGGTGACGCGGCACGAAAGCACGTCGATGGCCTCCTTTACTTCCAAAGCGTTGCCAACGTGGCTGCCCAGCGGCTCGCCCATATCGGTAACCAACGCCACCATGCGCCGGCCGGCATCGGTCCCGATGCGCACCATGGCCTGCGCCAGCTCGATGCTGTTTTCCAAAGTGTGCATAATGGCGCCCGAACCGGTTTTCACGTCCAGCACAATCGCCTTGGCTCCGCTGGCCAGCTTTTTGCTCATGATGCTGGAGGCGATCAGCGGCAAACTGTCCACGGTGGAGGTAACATCCCTCAGGGCGTAAAGCGCCTTATCCGCGGGCGCGAGATTCTGGGATTGGCCGATCACCGCAAGCCCGATCCGCTGAACCTGCGCGATAAATTCCTCCATGGTAAGCCCGACGCGGAAACCCTGAATGCTTTCCAGCTTATCCAGCGTGCCGCCGGTGTGCCCCAACCCCCGCCCGCTCATTTTGGCGACGGGCACGCCGCAGGCCGCGACTAACGGAGCCAGCACAAGGGTAGTGGTATCGCCCACGCCGCCGGTGGAATGCTTGTCGGTGGGTACGCCGGGAATGGCGGACAGATCGACCTGATCGCCGGATTCCGCCATGGAAAGGGTCAGATCAACAGTTTCGCGCCGGTTCATCCCCATGAGGCGAATCGCCATCAGCAGCGCGGACAGCTGATAATCCTTAATGGAGCCGTTCGCCGCGCCGTTTGCGAAAAAAGCGATTTCTTCCTTGCTAAGCTCATGCCCAAATTTCTTCTTTTCAATGATCGAAACGATGTCCAGATCCATCTTCCACACCTCTTTGCGATGTTGGTTCCATTTCCGGCGAAAATCCTTGGCAAACCCTAAGCGGAAAGCCGTTTTTTACGGCAAGCCATTCCATAGGGCCACTGCCCTTGCGCGCCCGGGTGAAAAAGCAGAAGCGGGCGTCGGCCAGACGCCCGCGTTGAAACACCGAATCCTTTTCCGACGGCAAACGCCTTGCCGCGACGGGCGCGCCCGGGACGCTTCCGGCAACCTTGCCGGGGGCTGGCGGAATGGGCGCGGGGTTAGAGTTGAATAATCATCCGCCCGCAGGATTCACATTCGATCACCTTCGCGCCCGCTTTCAGGTTGCGCAACGTTACCTGCGGCAAGCCCATGAAGCATCCGCCGCACTGGCCGTTGACCAGCTTGGCGACAGGCGGGGTGCAATGCTTTTTAATCACCTGATATTTTTCCATCAGCGCGGGTTCAATATCTTTTCCCTTTTCCTGCGCGATGTGGCGTTTCTGCTCCAGCGCCTTCATCTGTTCGCGGTATTCTTCTTCGTAATCGACCTTTTGCTTTTCGTACTCGGTTTTCACCTTGGCGTACTTAACGACGATTTCCTTTTGCACCCGTTCGTGCTCGGTCGCGTCCTGCTGGATGCGTTTCATTTCCTGCTCGTAATCCTGAATGTCGCTCGCAAGCTTTTGCGCGTCATGCGTAAAGGCCCGAGCCTGCTCGAGATTTTCGGGCGGGGTTTCGGTGAAGCGTACCTGCATGCCTTTCAGCTGCTCCTGTTGCAGGGTGATGGCGTCTTTGATGATGTCCACGCGATCCAGCATTTCCGCGACTTCTTCTTCCATCTGCTTGACGAGAGTCTGCTGTTCCATGAGGAAATCCCGGTTCTTTTTCAGGGCCAGACGGTTTGGCGAACGCTTGATTTCACCTTCCAGCGCGTCTGCCTCCATGTCGGCCTGTTGGAATTCCCATAGCATTTCAATTTGTTCCATAGGGTACCTCCTTGCAGTCTGCGGTGCTCCCGGCGGAGCGTTGATGGGCCCTGGTTGCAGGGTTGCGATTTCAGATGGTGCAAACCCAGGGCGTTATGGCAGTCAGCCGCGCCTGTACGGGCCACTGGCCCGCCTGTGCGGCGGATTGAAAACGTTGATAAAGAGCGGCAATTCCGGGTTGTTCCGACGCGTGATGGCCGGCTTCGAAAACAACCGTGCCCATCGCCTGCGCGCCCAGCAGCTCGTGATGCTTGATCTCGCCCACCACAAAAGCCTGCGCGCCGTTGAGGGCCGCCGTTTGATACAGATCGCCGCAAGCGCCCGGCCCCACTGCGATTTGCTGCACCGGCGCATCCGGCTGCCCGTACATGCGGATGGGCCAACCCAGCGCGGCGGTTAACGCGCGCAGATATTCGACCGCCGCTGTCGGCGCGGGCAACTGGCCCGCGCGAAGGTAGGGGTTATCGGCAACCGGGCGTATCCCCGTAAGCCCTGCGGCTGCGGCGAGGCTGTCGCCGGTTCCGCCTTCGGCCCGGTCCCAATTGGTATGGGCGGCAATCAGGCTGATGCCCGCGCGCACCATGGCCGTAAGCACCCGGCCCTCGGGCTGGTCGCTTAGCAGGGTGCGGATGCCGCCAAACATCAGCGGATGATGGGTGACCAGCAGGTTGGCGCCCCAGGCGGAGGCTTCCTCAACAACGGGCAGGGTCGCGTCCAGCGCAAAAAGCACCCGCGTAACCTGCGCCGAGGGATCGCCCAGCAACAGGCCGGCATTATCAAACCCTTCCTGCGTTTCAAACGGGGCAATCCCGTCCAGCCAGCGGTAAACATCCCGTACCGTCATGTAACAGGGTCCTCTCCGGTTTGGCGCGGAGCAAGCCTGTGCTCCAGCGCCTCCAATGCCTCTCGCGTGTAGCTCAGCTCCCGTTGGGCGGCGGCCATGCGCAGCGCGTCACGCTGGGTTCGGGCATTGCGCATGGCGGCAATCGCCGCGGTTAACAGCCGTTGCCTGCGCAAAAGCCAAGGTTGCCATTCCGGGGGCAAGGCGGATAACAGGCAAGGGCCAAGCATCAGCTCACGCTCGGTGTACGCCGGGCAATCGCCGGGGTTGGGCGTTGCCCGCATCAGCAGGTACAGCCGCCCTTCGGCCTGCACAACGCGTTCGTCGGTCAGCCGATACCCGATCGCCTGAACCGCAGCCCGCGCAACCGGCAGTTCGGTTTGTGCGCCCAGCAAAAGCGTCGCGCCGTGAAGCCCCCCCTGCCCGCGCTCAAGGATACCGGCAAGCGTATCCCCGCCCATGCCGAGGATACAAACCGCGCCGACCGTCGCGCCCGGCAGGGCGTCCAGCGCATCCAGCCCATCGGCGACGGCGAACACGGTTCGGTCTGCAAGCTCCATGCGGAGAAGCAGAGTTTGCGCCTTGGCGAGCGCCTTGGCGCTCACATCGGCTGCAAGCAGGCGCTTGCAGCGGTTTTCGCTTAGCAGAACCGCGCCGAAGCGCCCGTGATCGCAACCGATATCCGCAACCGTTTCCACGCCCTGCACCCAATCCGCAACCGCGCGCAGGCGCGCGTCCAGCTTGGGCGGGCTGAGGACGCGCCCACGCGCACCATCAAAGGGGAGGGGAGGTTCGGTTGGACTGATTTCATGAGAAGAAGCGAAAACGTCCGTCAGGAGAACGGGCGGCTCGCCCCGATACGGTGCTGTGTGCGGTTTTCCCGCGTCGATCCCGACGTTGGCTACGGCGGCGACCCCGCCGCGGTTTGGTTTATGGTGGTCTGTACCGCCCATCTGTGACCCTTTCACCCCAAAATCAAACGGGATACCGTTTCAACCGGTCTGCCGGCGAACGGCCCGCCATGCCTTTCACCCATCATGCCACACCGCCTGCCGGTTTCGGTTGCAGTACGCCTGAAAACCTCGGAGTGTAACCTGAGGGATGAGCGTGTACGGGGTACGGGGTTCAACGGATGGCGATGCCTTTGGGCCGTACGGTCGGCATTTTCCGCCGCGCCTGCGAAGCGGGAACAGCGCCCGACCCGGTTACGGCAGAAGTGTGCATTATGCAAAATACACAATCTATTATAGACCAATCTTGCAACATTCGCAACAGTGAACTGTCAACAACCGGAAAACGGCGGGGCGGCGGTCGGACGGCAAACGGCAGGCCGCTTTGTTTTGCCTGCCGTTTGGCTGTTCATTTGCCTGTTGAAATTCAGACGTTTCCGTGTGCCGAAAACCGACGCCGCGGGGTTTGTCAGTCCAGATAATCCTTCAATTTTTTGCTGCGGCTGGGGTGGCGGAGCTTTCGCAGGGCCTTGGCTTCAATCTGGCGAATGCGCTCGCGTGTAACCTTGAACACCCGGCCGACTTCCTCCAGCGTGCGCTGGTGGCCGTCGTCCAGCCCAAAGCGCAGGCGGAGCACTTTTTCTTCTCTGGGGGTGAGGGTATCCAGCACGTCAAGCAGTTGCTCCTTCATGAGGGTAAAGCTCGCGGCCTCGGCAGGCGCGGGCGCGTCCTCATCGGGGATAAAGTCGCCCAGATGGCTGTCCTCTTCCTCGCCGATCGGCGTTTCCAGCGATACCGGCTCCTGCGCGATTTTGATAATCTCGCGCACCTTACTTTCACTGATGTTCATTACCTTGGCAATTTCATCGGGGGTCGGCTCGCGCCCGTATTCCTGCAACAGTTGGCGGGAAACGCGAATCAGTTTGTTGATGGTTTCAACCATGTGCACCGGGATGCGGATGGTGCGCGCCTGATCGGCAATCGCGCGGGTAATCGCCTGCCGAATCCACCATGTGGCGTAGGTGGAAAATTTGTAGCCCTTGCGGTAATCAAACTTATCCACGGCTTTGATAAGCCCCAGATTCCCTTCCTGAATGAGGTCGAGGAACAGCATGCCGCGCCCCACATACCGCTTGGCGATGGAAACGACCAGCCGCAGGTTGGCTTCGGTCAGCTTCTTTTTGGCTTCGTCGTCGCCTTCCTCCATGCGTTTGGCAATATCGATCTCCTCATCGGCGGTCAGCAGCGGCACCTTGCCGATTTCCTTGAGGTACATGCGCACAGGGTCGTCAATGCTGACGCCGTCCGGCACGCTCAGGTCAATTTTATCCGGCTCCACCAGTTCGTCGGCGGGGATGGGATCAAACTCGTTCACTACATCTACGCCCATGTTTTCGAGCGTTTCGTAGATCTTATTCATCTGGTCGGCATCAATTTCCAAGTCCATGGCCTGATTGGCGACTTCGTCCCGTGTGATGGTACCCTTGGTTTTGGCGTCCTCGTATAGCTCGTTGAGTTTCAACTTGATCGCCTCGGGCGAATGGTTGCTCAACTTCATCACTCCTTCATGTGAAAGGGCCGGTTTGGATGCGGGTGGGGAGAAAAACGCGCCGGTACGGCCTTGGCCCTCCTTTGCGCGATGGGAGCCTGCATGAGGCTTCTGTCCTTAAAATGAGCGAAGTGAAACCGCTTTTACCGGTTGCACGCGCTCTGGTTTCAGTCCAGCTTTTGCAGCTGTGCGAGCACCCGCATGGCGCGCTCCGTTTGCCTTGAACGTTCGCCATCAGGTACATTCGGCAAGCTCCGCTGAATTTCCTCTAATTCGGTTTCAAGCCGTGTACGTCGCATGCGGCGGAGGCAATCCTGCGCCATGCGCATCAGCCCCGCGTCGTCCTCGTCGGTTTGGATGCCGAGAATCGCGCCCACTGTGGCGCGGCCCTGATCGTCCGGTTGGTTTTCCATGAGCGCCGCGGCGCTTCCGCCGGCCAACAGCGCTTCGCAGATGGCGCGCAGCTGGGGATCGGTAAACTCCTCGGCGGTTACCACGCCTTCCGGTAAGCGGCCGGTGGCCAGCACCGCCAATAGCGTGCAGGCGGTCATGTCGATCTGTCGCGCTTCCCGCGCCTTTTGCTGAAACCCCTCCCGTTTTGGCACAAACGCGCGCTGCTTCTGAGGCGATATGCCGATTTGCTCCAGCAGCACCTCGCGGCTGAACCCGCTTTCCAGGGATAACTGCTTGAGGTAGTTTTCCAACTCCACGGGTTCGCGCACGGCGCGCAGCGTTTCCGCGCAGGCTTTGGCGTACCCGGTTCGCCCCTCCTCCGTGGAAAGGTCATGCCTGTCCTTTTCCCGGCGCATTCGGTAGGTGACGCCGGAAATGGGCTTCAGGGCTTCGAAGGCTGCCGCGCCTTCCTGACGGATAAACTCGTCCGGGTCCAGCCCGCCCGGAAAATCCAGCACGCGGCAGGGGAGGCTCTCCGCCTCCAATACCTCCAACCCGCGCAATATCGCCTTTTGCCCGGCGCTGTCGCCATCGTAGGCCAGCCATACCTCCGGCGCGAAACGGGAAAGCAGGCGAGCCTGTTCGGGGGTAAGGGCGGTGCCCAGCGTAGCGGCGACGCCTTCCACGCCAAACTGCGAAAGCGCCACCACATCCATGTACCCTTCAACCAGAATGACGCGGGTCAGGCCCTTGGTTTTGCGCAACAGGTTGGCCGCAAAAACGTTCAAACGTTTGTTGAAGGCGACGGTATCGGCGGTGTTGAGGTATTTGGGCTGCGCGTCGCCCATCGCCCGCCCGCCAAAGCCAAGCACGTGGCCGTACGAATCGAGAATGGGAAACATGGCCCGGTTGCGGAACATGTCCAGCATACGGCCGTCGCGCTGGTACACAAGCCCAGCGGCGACCATTTCTTCCTGCGTGAAACCCTGCGCCAGCAGCGCCTGCGCAACGCTTGCGCCGGTTGCGGCCCCGATGCCGAAGCGGCGGATCACCGCGTCGCTTAAGCCGCGCTTTTGCACATAGTCAAGGATGGTTTTGCCCTGCGGCTCCCAAAGCGTTTGGTGGTAAAGCTTTGCGGCTGTTTGGTTGAGCAGGTAGATGCGCTCCTTGAGGGAGCGCCGCCGCTCGTACTCGGGGTCGTTTTGCAGCTCGGGCAACGGCATGTGCTGCTGCTCGGCCAGGTGAGCGACCGCCTCGGCAAATTCCATGCGCTCGATATCCATCACAAACTGGATCACACTGCCGCCGGCCTTGCAACCGAAGCAGTAATACACCTGTTTTTGCGCATCCACGTTGAAAGAGGGCGTCTTTTCGTTGTGAAACGGGCACAGACCTACGTATCTATGCCCGTTCTTCTTCAGCGGTACATATGACGACACGACCTGTACGATATCTGCGCGCGCGCGCAGTTCATCCAGCCACGCCGGAGGAAACCTTCCCGCCATTGATGTTTCTCCTTCTAACTGATTCGCCGCCCGCGTTTGCTTTCCTGCAACGGAGGCGAACATTTTGTATACGCCGCCGACCGTGCAGCGCTACCGGATGGCGAAATCGTTGGGCACGAAAAGCCGGGTAAAATCATCGGTGGCGTAGCGATCGGTCATGCACGCCAGAAAATCGCACACAGCGCGTTCCACGCCCTCTCGGTACACGATTTGCACATATTCGTCGGGCATTTGGGTCGGGTTTTCGGCATAGTAGGCAAACAGGGTGGCGAGCACAAAATCGCAGCGTTTTTCCTCGGCGGCGCGCCATGTGTCGTTGTACACATGTTCAAACAGGAACGCGCGCAGCTCGTCGCTGGCGGCTTCCACCTCCGGCGTCATGCTCACGAAGGGGCGGTCGGCGCTGTTGCGGATAATGTCCAAAATCATGGTGTTGATGCGCTTGCTGTGCGTATCGCCAAGCGTGGTCAGGCAAGCCCTGGGAAGCTCAAACGGCTTGAGGATGCCGCCGCGCACCGCGTCGTCGATGTCATGGTTGATGTAGGCGATGCGGTCGGCCCGGCGCACGCACCAGCCTTCCAGCGTTTCAGGCTCATCCTCCCCGCTGTGGTTGCGGATGCCGTCGCGCACCTCGGCGGTCAGGTTGAGGCCCATGCCGTCCTTCTCCAGCACATCCACCATACGCAGGCTTTGCACATTGTGCTTAAAACCGCCCGGCATCAACCGGTCCAGCGTTTTTTCCCCGATGTGGCCAAAAGGGGTGTGGCCCAAATCATGCCCCAGCGCGATGGCCTCGGTCAAATCCTCATTGAGGCGCAGCGCGCGGGCCAACGTGCGCGCCACCTGCGAAACCTCCAGAGTATGCGTGAGGCGCGTTCGGTAATGATCGCCCTTTGGGGCCAGAAAAACCTGCGTTTTAAACTTGAGCCGCCGAAAGCTCTTGCAGTGGATGATCCGATCCCGATCGCGCTGAAAATCGGTGCGCACTTCGCAGGGCGGAACAGGGCGGGCGCGTCCGCGCGTGTCCACGCTGCGCATGGCGTATTCGGACAGCCATTGCTCCTCGTGGGTTTCCCACTGTTCCCGAATGGTCATGCGCATCCCTCCCCGAAAACCTTCCATGTACTTGTTATTCGTGCCGGGCGCAGTTTCTCCTTTCGCGCGGGCCGTCACGGAGGAAAGTTTTACACGCGGGCATAGAAAAGCCCCTCGCGCCGGGGGCGCGGGGGAGCCAAGACATCTGAAAACCAAAGCGTGCAGCTATCGCCGCTAGCCTCATAGCCCTGCGGGCTGTTCGCTCGCTGGTTGGCTGCGCGCTGCGGCGTCAGGCTTGGGGTTCCACCCCAAACCCTGCCAAGAGTTTCATCCTTGGAACCTGACAAGGGATTTCATCCCTTGACCCAACTTTGTTAACAAACACAGCCCCTCGCGCCGGGGGCGCGGGGGAGCCAAGACATCTGAAAACCAAAGCGTGCAGCTATCGCCGCTAGCCTCATAGCCCTGCGGGCTGTTCGCTCGCTGGTTGGCTGCGCGCTGCGGCGTCAGGCTTGGGGTTCCACCCCAAACCCTGCCAAGGGTTTCACCCTTGGAACCTGACAAGGGATTTCATCCCTTGACCCACCTTT
>DAOPZY010000041.1:0-24856 GCA_035353615.1 Candidatus Limiplasma sp. | reverse complement strand
CGTTGGGAGGCTTCTTGGCAATGTCCGTTTTTCCTGGGGCAGTGCAGTGCAGGGGGTGAAACCCTTGCCGGGGTTTGGGGTCGAACCCCAAGCCTAGCGCCGCATCGTAAACCCATCAAGCGAGCGAACAGCCCGCAGGGCTATGAGGCGAGCGGAATAGCGGTTTACCAAGGTTTTTGCCGTGCAAACCCCCGCCGCATCCCCTCAATAAGCACGAACGCCATTCCATTCCTTAGCGCTTCATTGAAAAGTATAGTAGCAAGCCGTTCAGCCCGCCTAGCCCAATGGGTCAGGCGGGCCGACTGTTTCGCTCCAAAGCGAATACCTCCGCCAAACCATCCTGACATCGGAGCGCCTGTATCGCTATGAAACGAACGCGGCGCTCCCCCATGTGGGTTGTGCCGATACCCCCCATTGGCAAGGCGCTCAGTAAGGCCCGGGAGCTAAAAATGGGAAGGTTCGTCCCCATTCTCACCTTCCTTTCCCCCTTCCGTTGAAAAACACAACCCCATTCGCAGCTTGTGCCAACGGCTCATCCGCGCCGGTGCCGCCAGCCGACCGTTCGCCTTTCGGCCCCGCCTTCTCCCGGGTCGATGGAACCCGTCCCGGCAGGGTCGGGCAAATTCTTTGTGTAAAACCGGGTTTCTGTATTGACGAACCAGCACATGTTCTGGTACAATGAGGAGTCTTTGATTTCACGAAGGAGGCGAAACTTCGGATATGGATACAAAATTCATTTTTGTAACGGGCGGTGTGGTTTCCTCTTTGGGCA
This sequence comes from Candidatus Limiplasma sp., assembly GCA_035353615.1. Taxonomy (GTDB): domain Bacteria; phylum Bacillota; class Clostridia; order Christensenellales; family Aristaeellaceae; genus CAXXOK01. The sequence continues at coordinate 24,084 of DAOPZY010000041.1, read as the reverse complement.
AGGGCATTACGGCCGCATCGTTAGGCCGTTTGCTGAAATGCAGGGGGCTGAGAGTTTCCATTCAAAAGTTCGACCCCTACCTTAATGTGGACCCGGGCACGATGAACCCTTACCAACACGGCGAGGTGTTCGTTACCGACGACGGAGCCGAAACCGATCTCGACCTTGGCCATTACGAGCGCTTCATTGACGAAAGCCTCACCCAAGCCAGCAACGTAACCAGCGGCCGGGTGTACAAAACCGTGATTGACCGCGAACGCCGCGGCGAGTATCTGGGCGCGACCATTCAGGTGATTCCGCACATCACCAACGAGATTAAGCGCAACATTCTCGCAGTCAGCCGCACGGAAAACGCGCCGGATGTGGTGATTACCGAAATCGGCGGCACTGTGGGCGATATCGAGAGCCTTCCGTTTTTGGAAGCGATCCGCCAGATGCGCGCGGAAGTCGGCCGTGAAAACTGCCTGTACCTGCATGTTACGCTTGTGCCCTACCTCAACGCTGCCGGCGAGTTGAAAACCAAACCGACTCAACACAGCGTCAAGGAGTTGAGCGGCATCGGCATCGCGCCGGATATTCTGGTTTGCCGCGCCGACCACGAGCTGCCCTTTGACCTGCGCGCAAAAATCAGCATGTTCTGCAACCTGCCTGTAGAGCGCGTGTTTCAAAACCTGAACGCGCGCAGCCTGTACGAGGTGCCGCTGCTTTTACACAACGAAGGGCTGGACGAACAGGTTGTCAAGCTTCTGGGGCTGCCGGATAAAACGGCTGACCTGACCGAGTGGAAAGCCATGGTCACCCGCCAGATGGAAAGCCAAAGCAGCGTGACCGTCGCGCTGGTCGGCAAATATGTCGAATTGCCCGACGCGTACCTGAGCGTAGTGGAAGCCCTGACCCACGGCGGCATTTTCCATGGCGTTAAGGTAAAAATCAACTGGATTCCCGCAGAGGACGTTACTCCGGAAAACGTGGAGGAAAAACTGGCCGGCGCGAATGGCCTCGTAGTGCCGGGCGGCTTTGGTTCCCGTGGGCTGGAAGGCAAAATGACGGCGATCCAGTACGCGCGTGAAAACGGCTTGCCGTTCCTCGGGCTTTGCCTGGGTATGCAAATGGCCGTGATTGAGTTTGCCCGTCACGTGCTGGAAATGCGCGACGCGCATACCAGCGAGGTGGACCCGCACACCACCTACCCCGTGATTGACCTGATGGCCGATCAGGACCTGAAAAACCTTGGCGGCACCATGCGCCTTGGCAAGTACCGTTGCCTGATCGCCCCCGGCACCAAAAGCGAAAAAGCTTACGGCACCAACGATATCTGGGAGCGCCACCGTCACCGTTACGAGTTTAACAACGAGTATCTGGAACGCTTTATGGCCGGCGGCATGGTGATCGCGGGCCGTAACCCCGACCGGAACCTTGTGGAAATTGTGGAATTGCCCAACCACCCGTTCTTTGTGGGCGTGCAGTTCCATCCGGAGCTAAAAAGCCGCCCCAACCGCCCGCATCCCCTGTTCCGGGATTTTGTAGGCGCAGCGGTCAGCAATCGGGATCAACGGTAAGCCGGTAACTAACATCCTCTGATATGGACTGATTGACAAACCGACCCTCTGGGCATTCGCCTGCGGGTCGGTTTGTCGGTTTATTCGCTTTTCGGTTTCTCGGCTTGTCCGCGATTCTACTTTTTCGTTGTTCAGTTTAACATTGTATCCGCATATCCGCTGTTCCGCTTGTCTGTTGTTCCGATTGTCGGCTATTCAAGGGTTACGGCGGTTGCGAATCCGGACATCCCATCCGGCTGGGTTCTGTGCCCCATTCTACATTCGCCGTTCCTGTTGTCGTTCCCGTTCACCGTTCCCGTTTCCCCAGCGCACAGCTCACAGGTTTCGACACGTTGCTTCAGCTTTGAAAAGGGTGCCTTTTTATCGCGGCCACCGTTGGTTCAGCCTTTCACAGCCTTTACGGCTGCGCATTTTTTCCGTCCTTGCGGGGCGAATAGGTTTCCGCCACAATAAACGGCGGGCGCTTGCGGGACGCGTCAAACGTGCGCCAGAGGTAACCGCCCAGCAGGCCCAGCGTAAGCATCACAACGCCAAAACTCATCAGGTTAAAAATAAAGAGCATGGTCCAGCCTTCCACCTTGGTTTGGTGCGTCAGCTTTGACACCAGCGCGTCAATGGCCCACAGCACCGAGCCAACGACCGACAGGCCCCCAAGGGCGCTGACCATCGTAATGGGCAATGTTGAAAAGCTGAAAAGCGTATCCATGACCAGCCGAACCTTCTTTTTAAGGGTCCAGCGGCTTTTGCCGATTTTGCGGGCGCGCCGCACATACGTGACCGTTCCGGTGCGGAAACCGCTCCACAGCACCAGCCCGGAAAGCGCGGAGTTGGATTCGTTCATACTGCCAATGACGTCGATCACCTTACGGTCCAGCAAAAAAACGTCAAAACCGGTCTTGGGCATGTTGGGCAGGGCCACTTTGCGGGTGAGGGCGTAATACAGGTTGGCGAACAGCTCCTGCATTTTGCTTTCCTCCCGCCCTTCGCGCACCGCAAGCACAATCTGGTCGCCGGCGACCCATTTTTCATACATTTCCAATAGCATTTCCGTAGGCTCCTGCAAATCCGCCGCCTTCACCACGGCGCAATCGCCGGTTGCGTGCACCAGCCCGCACAGCACGGCCGCGTCGCTGCCAAAATTGCGCGAAAGGCGGTACAGTCGCACACGGGCATCCCGATCGGCAATGCCGCGAAGCACCTCATAGCTGTTGTCGCCGGAGCCGTCGTCCACAAATACCAGCTCGTATTCCGGCCCTTCCCGGTTCAGGAGCTTCTCCCGCAGGTCCTCATACAGCGGCAGCAGGTTTTCGGCGTTGTAATATACCGGGATCACGATGGATAATTTAGGCATGGCCGGCTACTTCCTTCACAAATTCATCGTAGGAGCGGATGTATTCCCCCGCGTCGTAATGCTCGCTGGCCAGCACCAGCAGCACGGAATCCGGCGAAAAGTCAAACATATCCTTCCAGACCATGCGGGGCAGGTAGATGCCCGTGTGCGGGCGGTTGAGCGAAAAGGTCGCCTCATTGCCAAGGCCGTCCCGCACCTTCACCTTGCTGCGACCGGCCACGTTAATCAGCACAAACTCCGTGCGCCGGTTGGCGTGCTGGCCGCGAACCACGTTGGCGTCCGAGCCGTACATATAAAAAACGCGCTTCACCTCAAAAGGTACGTCGCTCATGCCCTCCACCACCACCAAATGGCCCCGGTCGTCGCCGTGCTGGGGCAGTTCCAGCATCCTGACGCCATACAAATCCATATTCATTCCTCCCGTGACTGCGCGCTCCCCCAGGTTTGCGGGGGCGGGCGCGTCTGTCGCCGCGTTACCGGTCCACAAAGCGCTTCGAATAGATCCGGTTGAGCGAGTGAAGGCACCCGAAGCCTTCCTTGTTTTGGATCAGCCCTTTGTTCAGCACATGCCCGTGCTCAAACGTGGAGGTGCCAAACGACAACGCGTCCGCCTCCACCTCCAGCGCGACGCGGAGCACGCTGTGGTACAGGAACGCGGAAGGAGCATACCCGGCAATCCGGGTATCCGTTGCCAGGTACTGTGTGTGCAGCGTGTTGGTGCGCACAAAATAGAAAAGCAACGCCCCCGCGACCAACGCGCCCGCCGGATCATACACGCCCAGCAGGAGCGTTTCCTCCCGTAGGCGCTGTTTCAGAAAATCCGTCAACTCCGCAAGGGTATGCACCGGTTGGGCGTTAAATTTGCGCAGGTTGAGCGTCAGCACCTCATAAAAGGCGGCGATCTCCTCCTCCGTTTGCAGGCGGCGGGCGGTCAGGCCCGCGGTTTCGCAGCGCTTCAACTCGTATCGTTTGGTGGGCGAGTAACGCGCCCGCAGGCTCGCCTCCGTTTGCCCGATTAGCGGCACATAGGCCGCAAGCTCGGTATCCTGCCGGTAACCCAGATAAAAAAGCGCGTACTCGAGCAGCGCGGTCGGCTGAGGCGTAAAGAGGGCGGGCGTGATTTTCAGCTCGCAGCCCCGAAACGTCCGGGTCAGCGCTTCTTCCACGGCGGTCAGCAGTTCAATCACCTTATCCGCCTGCGTCAGCTGCCGGGAAAGGATCGGGCCGCCAAAGGTACTGCCGGGATGGGAGCGAAACCAGGGCTGTCCTTCCGCCTCGCAGCGCGCGCCGGGTAAAACGGCCACTATTTGTCCGTTTTCCAGCGTAACCACCAGCGACGCGTCCTCAAACCGGCCTGCCGGGTGATAGCTCAGGAACCGCCGGGTCTGTAAAAACGTGCCGTTCTGCGATTCCTCCATCACGAAGCGATCCCAGCGCTCCGCCCACTCCGGCGCATAGGGCAGGATGTTGAGCTTTGCCATGCGTTCACCCCTTGAAAGCGTTGATCCGGTCGATCACATACGCCTGTTCTTCTCCGGTCATGCCGTTAAACATCGGCAGGCTCAGCACCTCGGCGGCGTACTGCTCCGCGATGGGGAACGCGCCCCGCTTATGCCCCAGATAGGCATACGCATCGCTCAAATGCGGCGGAATGGGGTAGTGAATCCCCGTGCCTACGCCGTTATTCCTTAAATAATCCGCCAACGCGTCGCGCGCCTGCGTATGCACCACAAACTGGTGCCACGTGCTCACCGCGCCGGGGCGAACTTCCGGCAGGCGCACCAGCGGGTTGCGGATACCGTTCAGGTAAGCGTTTGCCAGCGCTCGGCGTTCTTGGTTGATCGCATCCAGATGCCCAAGCTTGACATTCAGCAGCCCTGCCTGCAACTCGTCCAGACGGCTGTTGGTGCCTACCACCTCGTTGTGATAATGCACGTTGCTGCCGTAGTTGCGGTAGGTACGGAAGCGCCTGGCCAGTTCCGGATCGTCCGTGACAATCGCGCCCCCATCGCCAAACGCGCCCAGCCCTTTGGTTGGGTAAAAGCTGAAACAGCCGACCGCGCCAAAGGTTCCCAACATTCTTCCCTCAAAGGTGCTGCCGTGGCTCTGCGCGCAATCCTCCACCACCAGCAGCCCGTGCCGCGCGGCCACCGCCGTAACGGCGCGCATATCGCATGCCTGCCCATACAAATGCACCGCGAGGATCGCCTTCGTTTTAGGGGATATCGCGGCTTCCAGACGCGCCGCGTCGATATTGTCAAACTCGTCCGGTTCCACGAACACAGGCGTCGCGCCGTTGATGGTGATGCCCATCACGCAGGCGATGTACGCGTTGGCGCTCACCAGCACCTCGTCGCCCGCGCCCACGCCCAACAGGCGAAAGGCAATCCAGAGGGCGTCCAGCCCGCTGGCGAGGCTCACGCAGTATTTCGCGCCCACATAGGCTGCAAACGCATCCTCAAAGGCCGATACCTCCCGCCCCAGCACATACCAGCCGCCGCGCAGCACCTCAAGGGCCTTCGCCTCATATTCGCCGGCATATTGTTCGTACTGCCGTTTCAGATCACAGGCGGAAACGTTCAATTCGTAACCTTCTTTCCCAGAAGCTCCGTTTGATTATAGCTTTCCACCGGTCGTTTGTAAAGTTCGTTTTTCCGAAAGCCTTCATTTGATTGGGTTTTGTGTTTGCTCCCCGAAATACCGCTGGAATGTTCCGCTTCGGAATGTCAACGATTGCCGAGGCGGCGCGCGCATGGTATAATGGCTTGTCTTGGTGAAAGGAGCGTTCCATGAACAAAGTGGACAGGCTTGTGAACCGGAATGAAACATCCCGTTGGATTTTTTCCGCCCTGACGGTGCTGCTGCTGCTGGCAGGTGTGTTCGCGTTCAGCGATATCACCTTTGACACCAATGACGATTGCACCATCATTTCCATCGCGGCGGGTTACCTGACGGGCGCGCCGGACGCCGCCACGGTCTACACCAGCTATGGGTACGGGCGGTTGCTCGCCGCGCTGTACGGATGGATTGGCGCTTTGCCCTGGCACACGCTTCTGCTGATTGCGGTGAACGCGCTGGCTGATATGGCGCTGCTTGTCGGGTGCCTGTCGCTGTGCGCTAATAAGGGCGCGCGGTTCTATCATGGTCTGCTCGCGTTTCTCGCGCTGTTTTTCGGGGTTTTACTGGAGTATACGGCGCAGTTGCAGTTTACGGCCGTATCCGGCGTAGCGTTTGCCGCGGCGCTGGTGCTGGCGTCTACCCTTCCCGCAAACGCCGGGCGCAAACTAAAGATCAGCCGTTCTGCGCTCGCGGCGCTGTTTGCAACGGTTTCGCTGGGGCTGAGGCCCAATGTTGCGCTGATGCTCTGCCCCATGGCGATTCTGTTTGCGGCGGGATGCCTGTTGCGCCGCGCGCCCCAGCGGCGGTGGGTCGCGCTGACGTGCGCGGGGCTGACCGCGCTCGTTGTTGCGGGGTATGCGGCGGATGGGGCGCTGTACGGCAGGCAAACGGGCTGGCAAGCCTTTCAGGATTTTGACAGTCAGGCGACCCAGCTGCTGGATTATCAGGCGCAGCCGATTTCGTCGGCGCGGTATGAGGCCGCGCTGAAGGCGGCCGGCTGGACTGTCGAGTTGGGCGGCATGGTGCGCAACTGGTATTTCTGGGATCGCCGCGTGGATACCGCGCACCTGAAAGCGCTCAATCAATCGCTCGCGCAAAGCGCGACCCAAACCGGTTTCCTCGGTCGGGTCGCATCGGTCGCCCGCGCCACGGCCAGCATTGTCAAGCGTTACCCGGTATACCGGTGGAACCTGCTGGGCTGGGGGCTGGCCGCGCTGATTGCCGCCATCGCGGCCCTTGCCCACCGCAGGCGATGGCTTGCGGCGCAGTTGGCCGTTCATTTTGGCTATCTGCTGGCGCTGATCGCCTATTTTTACGGTGTGCTCGGTCGTTACCCTCTCCGGCTGGCGTTTGCGGCTGCCGTGCCATTTTACGCGCTTCTGTTGCCTGTTTTGGCCGATGCGTTGGCGGTCTCCTCCCTTGACCGGCCGCTTCTCAAGGTTGGCAAGCGGTTGGGCGCGGGGATGCTCGCCGCGCTGGCGCTCGGCGCCGGTCTGTGCCTGAGTTTGGACGGCGTCCGCGGCCTCAGCGCTCGAAACGCTCAGCCGACCGGGAACCGGAATGCGGCGTTATCCAATGCGGTCAACGCCTACGTGTCCCAGCACAGCGATACGCTCTACTTCACCGATTTTTGCGAAGATTTTGACCCCTTTGCGCAGTATGCGCCCGGCAGCCTCCAAAACCTGATCTATTGGGGCAGCGGCGTTACCCGTTCGCCCGCCGCATACCGGCAAATGAGCGCGTGGGGGCTTACCGAGCTGGACGCGCGGCACTTTTTTGACGGCTCCGTGGCTCTGCTTCTCACAGGCGGGGAAAGCGCCCGCGAGCGGCTCGCCCAATACCTTACGGCGGATTACGGCCTGCAAAGCCTGACCGTTGCGGAGCAGGCGGACGGGTTCACCGTGTACCGGGCGACGCGCAAGCCCGAGGCCCCGTAAAAGCGAACGCGGCGTTATGTCGGCTTTTCGACGCTCTTATCCCATCCTCAAGCCGGGCCGTCTGTTCCGGCAATCCGCATCAGCAGGAGGATCACAGCCCCCATGATGGCACGTCTGAAAACCTGGTTGAACCGCCTGACCGCTAACCCGAAGTATGCCTCCCTGTGGCAATTTGTCAAATTCGGTCTGGTGGGGGCAAGCAACACGCTGATTTCGCTTGCGGTGTACTGGCTGTGCCTGTATGTTTTTCGCTGGCATTACCAGATCAGCAACGCCGTTTCCTTTCTGGTCAGCGTGGTCAACGCCTACTACTGGAACGGTCGCTTTGTTTTTAAAACCTCGGGAGGGTTCACGTTAGGGCAGCACGCGCGCGCGTTTACCAAAGCGCTGGCCTCCTACGGCAGCACGTTTCTGCTCAATGCCGCGCTGCTTTCGCTTTGCGTGGAGGCGCTGCATATTTCCACCGGCCTTGCGCCCATCGTGTGCATGCTGGTCACGATCCCGCTCAATTTTGTGCTCAATAAATACTGGGCCTTTCGGACCAAAGGCCGCAAAGCCGATCCGACCGACGACGCGCAAAAACCTGCCGGCTGACCGTACGCCTGTGCGCCGTGCCGCCGCCGATTCATAAAGGGGGATACCACCCATGAAACATCTTCGGAAAACCGCGCCCTGGCTATTGGGCCTCCTGCTTGCATCCCTGCTGTTTGCCCTTTTAGCCGGGTACAATACCCTCTCCTACTCCGGAACCGACGATTCCCCCATTCTGCGTTCGTTCATGGGGTACGAGGGCGGCGAGCCGGCGCATTACAGCATGCTGATCCACCCTGTGATGGCGTGGCTGTTGTGGGGGCTTGCCAAGCTGACCCCTGGCGTGGCTTGGTTTTCGCTGTTCCAGCTTTTCTTTTTATGGTTTTCTTCCGTGGTGGTGATTAAAAGCTTTACACGCGGGGCGATGCTCGCGCGGCGCCCCCTGTGGCTCGGCGCGCTTTTGGGCGTGTTGACGGTGGGCGCGGGCGCGCTGTATTTCAGCTGCCGGGTCAGCTTTACCACCACGGCGGCGTGGATGGGCGCGGCTGCCGTGGCGCAGTTGGCCTCCGTAGATTGGCGGGAAGGCACGCACGCGAGCATCCGCAGAGGGATGCTGCTCAGCGTCGCGCTGCTGATCGGCTGTTACTTTTTACGGCAGATATCGGTTTTGCCGCCTCTGGCCTTCTGGCTGCTCGGGCTTGTGATTGTGGCGCTTACGCACCGCGTTGAGTGGAAGCCTTCCCGCAACTGGAAGCCGCTGGCCCAAACCGTCGCCGTGTGCGCAGGTTGCCTGCTTGTGCTCACCGGGGCGCGGTTTGTTGAAACCAAGGCCCTGAATTTGGATGAATTTTATCGCTGGCAGGATACCAGCTCCCAACTGCTGGACTATTCCGATATGGAAAACATCGTCCCCACCGATGCGGCCCTTGAGCAAATCGGCTGGTCACGCGAGGAGTATACCCTGTTTACCTACTGGTATTTTATGGATGATAACATCAATAGCGATACCATGACGCAACTTTACCATTCCACCTTTGAAACCGCCGGGTTGAGCACACAGGAGCACCTGAAGCAAGCCTTCGCCACCGTATCCGGCGCCTTGACGCAGAACCCCGCGCAGGCATGGTGCTTCGGCCTTGGGCTGATGGCCTCCGCGTTATGCGTGCTGCTCGCCGCGCTGCGGGGTTTCCGAAAGGTTTGGCTGTGGCTGGGCGCGATCGCCTCGTCGCTGTTGGCGGTGGCGTTGCTGGGGTATCTGGGCTGGGAAGGCCGCCTGCCCATGCGCGCCATGGTCAGCGTCACCCTGCCGATGACAGCGCTCAGCCTATGGTTACTGCTGCAAAACCTCGCGCCGCTGCCGGGGGCGAAAATCCGCAATGCCATTAGCCTTTTGCTATGCGCGCTGCTGCTGTACCCCGGGGTATGGAGCACTGCGCTCGCGTGGAAAGGCGCGCAACCCCCCGCACCTTCGGAGGACGGCGAAGAAACCCCCATTGTGGAGGATCTGGACAACTACGCCCTTGACAACCCGGATACGCTGTTTATTTACGATCTGTCGCTTGTATGCGACGACCGCATGTTCCCAAGCACGGTGAACGGCGTGCCCGGCAACGTCATGTTCTGGGGCGGCCACCCCGCCCGCTCCATCAGTTGGTATGCGACGCTTCAAAAATACGGTATCACAACCCTGAACGCATCGCTGTTCACCCGCGATAACGTGCTGATGGTGAGCACCGACCCGGAGCCTTGGCCAAGCCTTATGGCATACATTGGAGAGGAAACCGGCGAAAGCGTCGATTGGGAATATGTGGACACCTATGGTTACCTCAACTTTTTCCGTATCTACGCCACCTGAACCGTACGGCTATCCCCGGCGGTAAATCGAATGTCATCAGCGGCTTTTGCGCTTGCCCTGCCAGCGTAAGGCTGCATGGAACCGGGGCTCCCATTGATTGGGAGCCTCGGTTTTTTTCAGCATCGCTTTTTATCCTGCCTGCTGAACATTCTGGCTTGATTATTTCCATATCAATCCTGTTTTTGATCCAAATGTAAACTCTTTCACAATTCAGAGGAATTTCGCTGTTCGCAAACGAAACATTTCGTACGTTGAGAGGGCGCTATGCTCTCCAACTTTCCGCGTGCGGAGGCATTTCCCGGTCCGTCCGCCTTCACCGCCAGCCCGCACGCGCGCCCCGCCGCCCCAAACAAGGTTGCCTCCGCTGGGTTTTCGGCATCTTTTGCCAACCTGCTGTCAGCAGCCACGGCGTTTGTCAGCGGTAAGCGCGCGATTCAGTTTTTCGGAGATAGAATTGACATGACTGTTCCCCCATTGCCCGATCAACGGGGCGCGAGGAAGCGCCCGCCATTTTCCCTGCAAGGCAAACTCATCCGCACGGCGCGCGGCGCATGGCTGCTTGGGCTTGGGCTTTCCACGTTGTGGATGGCCCTTCTGTTTGTATTTGCCAACGTATGCGCGCCCATCAATGATGACAAGGCCATTCTCCGTTCCTTCATGGGTTTTCAGCCGGGCGGGCCGGTCCGTTTCAACATGTATGTGCAGACGCTGCTCGCGTGGCCCCTGTACTGGCTCAGCACAGCTTTCCCGGGCATCGCGTGGTTTTCCGTGATACAGTTGTTTTTTTTGTGGTTGGGCAACGGGGTGATTGTGAAGGCGATTGCGCAATGCTTTATAAGGCGGGGTAAACCGCTCTGGAGCGGGGTTCTTGCCGCGACGTGTTACTTTGCGCTGTATTCTCTGTTTACGACGGCCCGCCTCACCTACTCGGTCACCGCCGCTTTGCTGGGCGCGGCGGCGGTGGCGCAAATGATGTCCATGGACGCGGACACGCTGACCGGTAGGCAGTATGTGCGCAGCGCGGGGCTGGCCTTGGGGCTGTTGACGCTCAGCTACAGCCTGCGAAGCGTCGCGGCGCTCCCCGCTCTTGGCTACTGCGGGCTGGTGTTTGCCAGTCACGCGCTGCGCTCCTTCGGTTTTGGCCCAAAGCGCAAGCGGAGCCTTCTGCCGCTGGGGGTAACGCTTGCGATGGTAGCGGCGGTGGCAGTTGGTTTGCCGCTATTGCGGCAGGCGGATATCAACGCGCAGGGGCAAACCGAAGCCGTGCGCTGGCAGGATGCGCGCACCTCCGTGCTGGATTACCTGAACCTGAGCGCCATCCCCGAATCCGTATTTACGCAGGCCGATTGGAGCCAAACCGAGGTGGAACTGCTCAGCAATTGGTATACCATGGACAGCGCCTATTCCACGCAGGCGTTTGAAACGGTTTCAACGCTTGCAGACCCCACGCAGGCCCGCACCAGTGCGGGCGAGGCGATTCTTGATTTGCAAACGCGGTCGCCGACGGTTGTGCTTTCCATGATTCTGCTGCTGGCGCTCGGCGGCTGTTGCGTGCTGTGGCTGTGGTGGTACCATCGGGGAAAGCTTTTCGCGCCGCTGATGCTGCTCGTGGCAACCGGGTTGCTATGCCTGCTGTTTTTCAGTTATCTGGCCATTCAGGGAAGGCTCCCCTACCGGGCAGCGCTGGTACCGGTGATGCCCGCCGCCACCCTTGTGTTTTGCCTGCTGCCCCAATGCCTGCCCGATCGCTTCCGCCTTTGCGGCTGGAAAGGGTTCGCCACCCTGCTCACCTTCTCCATTCTAACCGTGCTTACGCTGTTATGCGTGTTGCCCACCGCGTACAGCATCCGCCGCACCCCCTCGCAATGGGAGTATAACACCTATGAGGATATGGATCATCAGGCGCTTGCCCATCCGGATCTGCTGCTGATTTATGACGTCAGCCTTGTGAACGATACCCGCCTGTTTCCGGACGTGTCGGAGGGCATTCCGGAGAATCTGATGTTCTGGGGCGGCTGGGATCGCGGTTCCGTAGAATACAACGCGAGGCTTGCCGCTTTTGGGCTGGGCGGCGAACACTTTACCGCGCGGGATTGGCTCAACCCCGCCATCCGCTACCTGACGCTTTCAGCCGAGCCTGACGAGTTGCTGTTGCGCTACCTGAGGGAGAAAATCGGCGCGGATGTGGCCTGCGATGTAGAGCAAGTTTCGGAAGGGCTCTATTTTCAGCGGTTTTACCTGCCAAACGCCGACGTTTCCCCCTGACGCGGCCGGTTTTCCCGGGCGGTTCCGCGCCCGAATCCCGCAAGAAAAGAAGGAATATTCGTGAAAAAGCTCAGCCCCTTTGCTTCGCTTTTACGCCTTGGGGGCATCCTGACCGGCGGCATCCTGCTGGGTTACCTGCTGCTGGTGCTCGCCTACGCCTTGCCGGTGGACCGCATCGAAGCCAACGTGCTACTCTCCGTAAGCACCTTTGACGGCACAGCCGAATCCGCCGAAGCGCGTAACCAGCATGTGGTGAAAACGTTTGACAGCACATGGCTGGACAACTCCGCCGATTCGCTGGTTTTACTGATGGCGGCATACCGATCGGATTACCCGGTCTGGCAGCAGGCGCTGCGCAACGAGTTTTACGGGAACATGGACGACAATCCCTATAATCTGCTGCGAACCTTTGCGGCCAACGGCTCGCAGGGAATGGGCACAACCGCCTACTTCCGCTACTGGCACGGCCATCAGGTGTTTTTGAAACCGTTGCTGACGGTGTTTACCTACATGGATTTACGAATCCTGAACATGCTGGCGCAAGGCGCGCTGATGCTGTGGCTGATTTTACTGATGGACAGGCGCGGCCTCAGGCGGTATATTCCGGCGTTTGCGCTGTCTCTGGTGGCGCTTACGCCATGGATTGTGCCGCTCAGTTTGCAATATACGCCCTGTATGCTGCTCATGCTGCTGGGGAGCATTGCGGTGCTGCAATGGCCCGCCGTGATCCGCGAGCGGTTGGGGGGCGCGGCGTTCTTCCTGCTATTGGGCATGGCCACCTGCTATACGGATATTTTAACCTATCCGCTGGTTACGTTCGGCATTCCATTTCTGTTTTGGCTTTTACCCGGTGATCGGCTGGGCGCGAAATATGATCGGCCGTCGATGCCGCTCTTGGCGCGTTACGGCGGGGCATGGCTTGCGGGCTACGCGGGGATGTGGGCCGGTAAGCTCATACTGGCACAGTGGCTCACGGGGCTGCCCGTGTGGCAGGTTGCGCTTGCGCAGGTATCGCTGCGCACCATTGGGGAAAACCTGTCCCCGCTGGATGCGCTCTGGCGCAACATCCGCGTGTTTTGGCGCAAGCCGTATCTGCTGCTTGCCGCCTGCACCGGTGTTTGGCTGATGACGCAGGCGGTGCGCACGCGCGGTCGGCGCAAGCCAATGCGCGCTTCCACCGTTTGGGTATACCTTGCGACGGCGCTACTGCCGCTTTTCTGGTACATGACCATTGTGAACCACAGCCACATCCACTACTTTTTTACCCACCGATCGCTTGCGGTCACAGCGTTTGGGCTACTGTGCCTGTTCACACGTTATTTAACCCCCGCCGGCACATTGGCGCCCAAGATGCCGCAGACGGATGCGGTCAGCGCGCTCCAACCCGGCCAAACAAAGCCGAGCGATGTCGCCGACACACCCCCCGCCTCACGGCAAGTGTAAAACAAGCTGTTCACACGATTTGTGATCAAAACGGCAGGGTAGCATTACACGCAAAGGCCCGCGCAACCGGAATTCCGGTTGCGCGGGCCTTTGCAATTGCCCAAAATGCGGCTAAGGGTTATGCCGCTAGCCCCCTAGCCCTGCGGGTTATTCGCTCGCTTGATGGTTATACGCTGCGGCGTAAGGGTTTGGGGTTCCACCCCAAACCCTGGCAGGAGTTTCACCCCTGCACCCTGACAAGAGCTTCACCCTTGACCCGGTTCCGCTATGGCGGGGGTTTTTATGCCGCTGCTCACCTTTTTGATATTTCAGACTTCAAACCCCAAACTTTTTCAGGAAATTGTCCAACAGGTTCAGGCAGACCGTCTTTCGATAAGTCGCGGATACCCGGCCCTGCGTGGGCGCAATGGCTTCCGCGTAGGCCGCAAGGTATTGGGACTTAAGCGCTTTGGCCTGCTCAACAGCTTTGCCAATCAGCATCGCGTCCAAATCCGGGCGGCGGATAATCACGTCGCTCACCGCGCCGTAAGCGGTGGCACAGTGCAGGATGATCCCGTTCTCAACCGTCATCAGACCGGCAAACGCAACGCGGGAAATTGCCAACGCTTTGCGCGCGCCAATTTTTTGATAGTCGTAACTGTCCAGCCAACGCAACGGAAGCAGCACCTCGGTAATCAGCTCGTCGGGGCGCAAATCCAGCTTCTTTCGTCCCAGATAAAACTCGCGGATTGGCAGTACGCGCTCGCCCGCAATGCTTTGCAGCCGCACGCTCGCATCCGCCACAAAAAAGATCAGCGCGCTGTCCGCCTTAGCGCTGCCATTGGCAATGTTGCCGCCAATCGTCCCTTCGTTGCGGATGGCCGGCGCGGCAATCAGGGCCAGCGCTTCCCTGAGCAGGGCGGGCGTTTCCGAGTGCTCCAAAAGCTCCGTAAACGTGCACCCCGCGCCCATGCGCAGGATGTTTCCCTCCCGCACAATCCGTTTCAGCTCCGGGATGCGGTTCAAAAACAGGTACGCGCCCTCGCGTTCCTCCGCGATCATCAGGTCGGTACCCCCTGCGTACGGGATTACGGGATATTGCGCGCGAATAGCCAGCGCCTCCCTGAGCGTCGAGGGATTCCATCCGTTTACCATAGCCCGGCACCTTCTTTCGCGGCGATCTGAATCGCTTTCACAATCGCGTTATACCCGGTGCATCGGCACAGATTGCCCGAGATGCCGTCGCGGATTTCCTCCTCGGTGGGGTTTGGATTTTTTGCCAGTATACATTCGCTGGCTAAAACCATGCCCGGGATGCAAAAGCCGCACTGTGCCGCGGATACCGCCGCATACGCGGCGTCCAGCGTCTTAAACCGCTCGGTTTTGGCATAGCCTTCAATGGTAACCACGTCACAGCCGGCCACACGGCCCATCGCGACCATGCAGCTGTTGACCAGCCTGCCATCCAGTAAAATACTGCATGCGCCGCATTCGCCTTCCTTGCAGCCGCACTTGACCCCCGTGAGGCCGTAGGTATCCCGCAGCACATCCAGCAGCCGCGCGGTTGCGCTGCCTTCAAAAACCACAGCCGTTCCGTTCAGGGTAAACTCAATTCCGTTCGTCATGGGCCTGCGCCTCCTTCTGCCGGGCGCTGAGCGCGTCCAGCGCGTCTTCCGCGGTAAAGGGGATGTGGCGGATATTCTCACCGATGGCTTGTTCCATCGCGGCCATGTAGGCGCTCGCCGCGCCCACCAGCGGCAGTTCGCCGGCGCCCTTGGCCCCGTACGGCCCCAACGGGTACTCCTGCACATGCAGGTTAACCTGCATCACAGGCACATCCATCGAGGTGGGAATGATGTAATCCGTGAAGCTGTTGTTCCGGATGCGCCCTCGGTTATCCGCAGCCATCTGCTCCATGCTGGCATAGCCCAAGCCCTGCAATAAGCCGCCCTCCATCTGCCCCACCACGATGTTATGGTCCATGGGGGTGCCAACGTCAAAACTGGCCCAAGCGCCCAGCACCTCATTAACGCCGGTAAGCGTGTCCACCTGCGCTTCCACGGCGCACACCGCCCACGCGTAGGTGGGGTACGCGTCGCCCTGAAAGGTTTCCAGATAGAACGGGATCACAAAATCCGGTTCCTTGAAATGCTCCTCCACCACCTGATCCACCCCCGGCAACCATTGACCGCGCAGAGTAATGGCGGCCCGGCGGAGCAGTTCGCCCACCGTCATCAGGCTACGGGAAGCAACCGTGGGGCCGGAATCCGGCACGCGGTCGGTATCCGGGTTTTCATACGCCACCTGATCCAGCGGCAGGTTCAGCTCGTTGGCCACAATTTTGCACAGCGTGGTTTTGATACCCTGCCCCATATCCGTTTGGCTGGCAAGAATCTCCACGCGCCCATTGGGTTCCTTATGCAGGCGCACCGTCGCTTTAATCAGATCCCGTTCGCCGCTGCCGGTAAACCCTGCGCCGTGGAACCACAGGCTCACGCCCATTCCCTTGCGGAAACGGCCTGTCTGCGGCTGTTCATAAGCGTTGTGCTTTGCGCTGTAACCGGACATGGCCTCCACCTCGGCGACCATTTCGGGCAGGGGCACCGGAAAATGGTACCGCCCCTGTGTGGAGGTTGCGTCCCCCTGCCGCACCAGATGCCGCATTTTAAAGGCAAGCGGGTCCTCGCCCCGGTCCCGGGCGATATGATCCATCATCATTTCCACCGCAAAGAACGTTTGCGGCGCGCCAAACCCACGGAAAGCCCCCGTGGGCACGGTATTGGTTTTTACCGCGCGGCCCCGCACGCGCAGGTTTTCCACCCGGTATGCGCCGGGCGCGGCGATAATGCCCCGCTGCAGCACCACCGCCGAAAGGGTGGTGAAAGCCCCCGCGTTAAACAGCACGTCGATATCCATCGCGGTCACGCGGCCGTCCTTGACAGCCACCTTGTAGGTGCAAAGGGACGGGTGGCGTTTGGAGGTAAATTCCATATCCTCCCTGCGGCCATAGACCACTCGCACCGGCTTCCCGCCCGCCTTGACCGCCGCCACCGCAACCTGGCACGCCAGTATGGAAGGATAATCCTCCTTGCCGCCAAAGCCGCCGCCGGTAACATCCTGCACCACGCGCACCCTGTCCGGCGGCAGGTTGAGCGCTTTGGCCAGCGCGCCGTGGATGTAGTAGGGGCATTGCATGCTCCCGCGCACTGTGATTTTGCCATCCACAAACTCTGCGATCAGGCCTTGCGTTTCCAGATAGGCCTGCTCCTGATAGCCGGTTTCAAACGCTTCTTCATACACCCGATCCGCCTGCTCAAAGGCCTGCTCAACTTCGCCGCTGCCAAACCGGTAATCGAAAAACACCGTGTCCGCCTTCAAAATATCCAGTTCCGGGGTCATGGGCGCGTACTCCACCACGGTCTCCGCGGCAAGCCGGTTCACTTCCCGTTCCTCCGGGCCAACCACCATCAGCACCGGATCGCCGATATACTCTACGGTCGTATCGGCAAAAACCGGGCTGTCATCCTTGACGATGTGCACCTGATTGACGCCCGGCACATCTTTCGCGCTCACCGCAAAATAACCCTCCGGCAGGTTGGGCAGCGTATAGCCCAGCACCTGCGCGCGCGCGTGGGGCGAGCGCACCAGCTTGCCAAAGAGCATTCCCTGCGTGGGGTAATCCCCTACATACAGGGCGCTGCCGTCTACCTTAGGCCCATGATCCTTTTTGACAACGGATTGGCTGATTTCCCTCATCGCGTGTTTCCCTCCTGACACGGAATTAGCGTTGCGGAGCGTCGCTCGCCGTTTGCGCGGCCCGCGCGTCCCGCATATATTGCACAAGGCGTTCAAAATCCTTGGCGGTGTCCGCATCCAGCCCGCAACCGGGATCCCCGCACGCCACATCGAGCAGTTGATTGCCGTACCGTTGCCAAAGGCCGCGCAGACCGCCTTCGCCCCGGTACGAAAGAATATCGGCAATACAATTCGCGCGGATCAGCGGCGGATGCTTTCGCCTGCCGCTATAAAGGGGAAAAGCGACGCGCGCGTTTGTCACCCAAAGCCCATCCGCGAGCGCCCGTAAAGTGTGGGGGCTTACGGCCGGCATATCGCCGGGCAGCAAATAGAACGCCTCGCAGGGCGGCAGAGCCTCCACGCCCGTTTGCACGGAACGGAGCATATCCGTTCGATCATACGCGGGGTTGATGGCGCAGTGAACGCGTGTTTCATCAAAGCTGGCTTTCAGCATGGCCTGCGCATCGCTCGCCCGATACCCCAGAACCACGGTTACATGCTCCGCGCCGCCCGCGAACAGGCTCTCGACCGAGGCTTCCAGCAGCGTGCGTTCCCCGATGCGCATCAGGGGTTTAAAATCGCCCATCCGACTGGATTGCCCCGCCGCCAGCACTAATCCTGCAATGGCCATAGGCTTCCCCCTTTCCGGTAAGCCGCCCCCCGTAAGTTGCCGGGGGAACCGTTCAAAGACAATCGGTTCATGCTCCCCGTTTCATTATAAACAGTCGCAAAGCGCACAGGCAAATACTTTCCGGGAGGAACACGCTTGTCCATCGCGCCGCAGACATCATACCCGAACCTGATACACGGGATCGCCGGTCATTCCCCCTTGGGCGCGGCATCGTTCGCCGCTTCCAGGTAATCTACGCTGTTTTTTTCCGGTTGAAACACAAGCTCCCCCGCGTTTCGCATCGCCTCAAACCGGGCGTTGCTGAAGGCGATCACCTGCTCCTCATACCGCTGAAAGGCAACCAGAAACGCAAAGCCCTCCGGAGTCAGATCGCTGCCGCTGCCCTGCTGACCGCCCTGCCTGCGCGAAAGCACTGGATACCCGAGCGCCGCCTCCAGTTTATTGATCACATTCCACGCCTTGCTGGGTGAAAGCGCCATTCTTTCGCTGGCTTCCCGCACGGAGTGCGTTTCCCCGATCAGCAGCAGCAACAGCTTTGCGCGGGCGCTCAAAAGTTCTTCTTCACCTTCCAGACTCAGCCGCAGGTTCGGGTGCAAAAAATCGGACGCATGGGCTTGAAGATGCTTTTGCAGCGCAGCCTCCTGGTGTATGGTCAGCAGCACGCCCTCGTCTTCCACCTCCACCCAGCGGCGGCGCTTCTCCAGCCCCGCAATCGCGCCCCGCAGCCCCTGCCGGCCCCTGTACGCGAGAATATCTGGAATCACGCGGTTATCCAGCACAATTGGATGTCCGCCCTGTTTACGGTAGGAGGGCGTCACAATTTCCCCTTCCGCCGCCAGCAGCGCCCGCAGCGTTGCCTGCGAAAACAGCGGCACATTCACCGGGGTAAACACCACCCGCTCGCAGCGGCCCTGTAAAAAATTTAACCCCATCCGCACCGAGTCCAGCAGTTCCGGCTCGCTAAAATCCCGGTTATACAAAAACACCATGCCGCGCCCCGCCAGTTGGTAGCGCACCTCGTCCGCTTCCACGCCGGTGACCACCACAATCGGGAAAACACCCGCCTGTTGCATGGTCAGCACAATCCGCTTAACCACCGATATGCCGCCGAGCTGCAAGGTTGGCCGTGTAGCTTTCTGACTGGCAGCCGCGATGAGGCCGCCGACTTTGCTGATGAACATGATTGCCTCCCGTGATGGGTTACCCGGAACCGCTCCGCCACGGCCATGCGCGCCGCCTTTGGGCGGGCCGCTCCCAGTAGCCGCCGTATCAGGCCCGGCATGCCAGTCGGCGCGTTCAGAACCCTTTGGCTATGGTTTCGCCACCGAGGGGTAAAAATCCTTGCGCAGAGGGGTTTAGGCGCAATCCCATGCGTGCGGGAGCGCCCGCGCCATTCAAAGCGATATCCGCTAAACATCGAACATATATTCCCATTTTTTCACTTGCAATTCGCTCCGGTTTGCGCTATGATCTACCTCTACAAAACAAGGAGGTTTTACCATGGCAGACAAACGCACCACCATTGAGGAAATGACCGAAGGCGCGACCCCGAAGGAAAAGCGCGACCGGAAAAACTGGGTTGCCTTTGTGGAAAGTGACGCCGTCAATTTTTTGACGCTAAACGAAATTGAAAAAATGACCCTTGACGACGGCGAAGGCAACAAAGCCAAGCTGACGCGCCGCAAGGACGGCAGCGTATACGTGGAGTGCACCTCCAGCAACGTGCTGTAAACTTAGGTTTTTCCGCGCCGCTTCAGCTCATCGCGGCGCACAGCCAAAAGCAGGGAGGCCCAATGGCGCTCCCTGCTTTTGATGTTTATATGCGACGCATAAAAAATTTACTTCTCGAAGTACCGCTTGAGCAGCCCCGCGTAGCCCTTGCCGTGGCGGGCTTCGTCCTTGCACATTTCACGAACAGAAAAACCGAGTAAAATCAAGGGTTTAAGATCATTTTGGAAGCGTATTTGTGATAAATTTGTGGTATGCTTTTGTGGCATTTTCTATCAATTCTCAAACTTGTCTCGTTAACGAGCGTACGTCTCCTATTCGTAGAATGGACGAGATAACGATTAGTTATTGCTCAACTCAATAATGATGAATGGCGCATGAATATACTATGTTGTTCCATCAAGATGCTATTTATTCATACACGTCGGAAGGGTGTCTATCTACTGATGACATGTTATTTATATACGGCAATCACAATATTAACGATTGTTGATAACATCATTATTGCTGTCATAATTGTAATCCACATTGTGTATTTTATCATCAGCTTGTTAGATTTTTCATTTCTTCTACGAGCAATTTCCTCTGTGTAATAGTTCAAACCTGCACTCGTGTTTCTTGCTGTCTCATCATACCGTTTAATTAATTCTTCATCAGTAAGTTCAGTCAGTGCTTTGAAATTCATGCTCATTTTCTAGCCTTCCTTTATCAATTTACTAATAAGATTGGTCGAAAAAACAATGTGCTATAATATATCCAATTTGGGCATCACTTCAATGTATTCGGAACCGTCTGAGCGTTTCTTAACTATTACCCGTATGCTTTCAATAAGTTTCGTGTGGCCGTATGTGGCTAATAATGCAGCTACATTTAAGATTTGATCAAGATTATAGTTTATGCGATCACTTTTACCTTCTTTATCTTTGAAAACTATACTTAGTGCGCCACTTAAATTGCCATATCCAAATACTTCATCTCCTCTTTCAAGCACACTTTGCATTTTTGATAGATTGTCCATAAATATAAGTCCTCCGCCTTCTTTAAATTTTTGATTCTGATATATGTGCCTTTCAGAAATCTTATGTTAATAATCCCTGTTCAATTTTCCACAAAACAGTTCCCATGTATATCGCAAATACTCCTTTCCTAAAACATGCCATGTATCCATGCTTAACCTTGATAAATGGAAAAGGTCATCAATAGCAATGCAGTGAATATCTTCCGTTTCTGGATTAATAGCATAATAAAGCTGATCGAACTGAGCATGACAGTTTGGGCATAATACAATGAGATTTTTAAATGTATCATCACCTTCGTGAGTACTATTATATGGCTGAATATGGTGAGCTTCAGATATGAATTGACGGTTCCTACCTTTAACTTGTTTCCCACATAATTGACATGTATTTTTATATAACTCTTTTAGTTGTTTGGACAATCTTGTATCTCTCACAAGTCGCTCAATAGTAATCGTATGAGAGCTTTTATTTTGTGGATTCATCGAATCATACGATACAAAGCTTTCAAAACCAATATCATCAATTTCAGAATATTCGGTTTTTGCATCGAGGAAGTTCGCTTCAATATTTGTAGCAATATCTTTTAAATCTGTTCTCGTGTTCTCAAAACTACTTCTGGAAATATCACTCTCATCTTTGTGCCGTTTACTATCTGGAACTAGTTGCAAGCCTGAAATCATATATCGGTTGAGTAAACTCTCTATGTTTTTTATTACATCAATCCTCAACGTTTACCCCTCCTTTGCAGTATTTACAAAACAGATGATAATCAAGGTCATCATCATACTCTGTTTTTGCGAGAATCCAATTTGACATGTGGTTCTCTAGCTTTCTCCCGCAATTTGGGCATGTGAAGAAAAACTTCTTTTGTGTTTCTCTAATATCTTGAAACGTGATATCTCTTGATCTTGAAAAAACGCCAAGCTCTTGTAAGTATTCTGTGATTCTCCTTAGAAAAGTGGCTATATCATAGGTATTGATGTATAAATCAGTATCATTTTCATATCGGTTAATTATATCTTGAATCACGTCGTTATATTTACAAATCATGCGTCCCTTATGAGAAAATTCCATGCTGTTTGAGTTGCTGTTCCTCGGTATACAATACCTAATTTCATCTTTATTTACAGATGTTTGTAATATCAACTCAAAAAAGTAAAGGAGCTTCGGTTCTGACTTAACATACCGCTTTATAGCACTTATCTGAATATAGTTAAGTGCTTGGGCAGGCCTCTGAGTTTCTCTTTGTGGTGTTACTTGATTAACATCAATAAAAAAAGTCTTTTCAAAAACTTCTGGATACTTACCTTTGAGATATTCCGCAAACGTTGATAAGTGACTAATCACTGAAGCTGTAGTGTTGCTTTCGTATCCAAAACCTTTGCGAGCATCAACATATGCCCTCAGATCATCGTTTGTTATCATGTTAAACGGTTTACTAGCGATGTCCTTGAACTGTAATGCAATCTCAATCCTTCTAAAAGTTGGGGCTGCAATCTTACGGTCATTACGATATTCATCAAGCCATTTTTGATTTATTGGCAAAAGTACACTTTCAAAGATTTTTGGGGTTTTCTTAGGCGGCATATAGTAACCTCCTTTTACCTTATGTTACCATTTTATACCACCTTATGGCGTTGTCAATACTATATAAAACGACCGTATTTGACAGATACTCATCAAGGTTAAAAATCATACTAAAAACGCACGATTACTTATATCAATACTCATATCATAAACATGTTGACATATACCCCCGTTTATGATATAATTCAATCATGGAGGTGTCAATTATGAAGCTTGGTTATGCAAGGGTTAGCACGCTAGATCAGTCACTTGATCGTCAGATTGATAGTCTTAACGCTCAAGGCTGTGAACGTATCTATCAAGAGAAGATAACCGGTACAAAGACGCATCGTCCAGAGTTGGATAGAATGATGGAAACCTTACGTTCTGGAGATATATTAGTTGTTGACAGTTTCAGCAGATTGAGCAGAAGCACAAAGGATTTACTGGAAATGGTAGATCGTCTGCAAAAGATGAATGTGAGCTTGATCAGCTTAAAAGAGAATCTGGATACAACTACCGCGACGGGAAAACTCATGCTCACAATGATGTCCGCTTTAAGCCAATTTGAGCGCGATATCATCGCTGAGCGCACGGCGGAGGGATTAAGAGCAGCACGCGCAAGGGGAAGGCTTGGAGGCCGTCCTAAAGCGAATACGAAGGCAATAGAGCAAGCCTTAAAGATGTACGATTCACAGAAGTTCACGATTCGGGAAATTGCCGATAGCACAAAGCTTAGCACAGCAACCATCAATAGGCGAGTTGCAGAACGAAAAAGGGTAAACGCTTAATAATCTATTTGAAGCTGGCATGGGGGAGGTTTACAAAACTCCGTTCAGCTTCTTTTTGATATAGCGATTTAGCACTTTGAAATAAAAATAATGAAGAAATTTCTTTTTGGTGAAGGCACTATGGTAACGTGACTATAATCATCCGATTAACTCACGAGATGTTTACACCCTGTATTATGTTCTTATAACATATATAGATTAGTCATTTTATATTCATTGGGCTTCACTCAGAAATAAACATGGGGTGCGGGTTAATGTTACATAAAGCCTTTGTATGTAAGGATTTCATGTTGATTTTGGACTAATTTTGGATGATATTCGGATGTGAAGTAAATAGAAAATTATTTGTGCAAACCCATTGCAAATGTCTAAAAAGTATGTTACAATTAGTTTGCCCAGATTAAAAGGTATGTTTAGTGGTGACTTTTTTAATGTAGTACATCACACAAAAACCATCTGGAGTCTTGCTAAAGCTAGGAGGATTAACAAAAACCATCGATAGTATCAATTTGACACCATTATAACCTTAACACTAATATCTAGTAGAGAGGAGATACAGTAGACAAACCACTACACATGTATTGTGAGCTTCGCGGTATTATAGTCTTGGATGAAACAATACATTTTATTATAAACAATCTTGGAATCGTGATTGCACTTCGCACGGATCTATAATTACTTTAACCCTGTGTATACAATAATAAAAACTATGTAATTAATGACTTCAATAAAGACTCTAACATAAAATGTGAAGCCCAAATATAAATTTACGAATTGCTGTTGTGTAGAATAATGAACACACGATACAAAGTTCCTATGTTGGTCATGACTATTCATCGAAAAATTGTATAGATGATGAGTTTTCATTTCTATGCAATAATAAGGGTATCAGGCATTATTTCTATGTGCTCAATACAAGCAATGATCTAACGTTTAATTTTTATACCTGTGTGAATGATAATGCGCTATGAAAGCTTCGATTTTTACACTTATGAGCAATATGTTGTTTTTCGTA
>DAOPZY010000040.1:0-25237 GCA_035353615.1 Candidatus Limiplasma sp. | reverse complement strand
TGCGGGCAACGCCGCACGTTTGATTGCGCGAAAGCGCAAATTTTATGAGTTGGCTGCTTCATAGCCAGTTGGTTACTTCATAACCAAGTGTACTTGGGTACACACTTGTAAAACGGTCAAAAAGAGTAGTAAAAGTAAGTTCTTACTGTATAGACTCTGGAATGGGCGAACGCGCGAAACCAACGATCGACAGGAATCCTCAGCGGATTGCTGCCTGTAACGCGTCGTCGAAAACAAGCCGAATTGCAGGATGTGCCACGGTACAAAGTGGCGCATCTTTTTTGTTGCGGAGGGAAATCCATGGAACAGAAGTTGAAACTGTACGGGTTTAACAACCTCACCAAATCCCTGAGCTTTAATATTTATGACATTTGCTATGCCAAAACCGCGCGGGAACAGCGGGATTATATTCAGTACATCAACGAGCAGTACAACTCCGAACGCCTGACCGCGATTCTCCAAAAACTGACGGAGATGATCGGCGCGGTGGTGCTGAACATCTCCCGGCAGGATTATGAGCCGCAGGGCGCGAGCGTGACGTTCCTGATTGCCGAGGAGGATATGGCTCAGCGCCGCGTAGGGGAAACCGTGGTGGGGCACTTGGACAAAAGCCATGTGACCGTGCACACCTATCCCGAATACCATCCTGAAACCTCGCTGGCCACCTTCCGTGTGGATATCGACGTATCCACCTGCGGTGAAATCACGCCTCTTTCCACATTGGATTTTCTTTTGGGCAGCTTTGATTCCGATATTATCACCATGGATTACCGCGTGCGGGGCTTCACCCGCGATGTGAGCGGTAAAAAGCTCTTTATGGATCACACCATTACCTCCATACAGGATTACATCGACAGACGCACGCTGGAAAAATACGACGCCATCGACGTGAACGTATATCAATCCAACATTTTCCACACCAAGATGCTCATTAAGGACATTGTGCTGCAAAATTATCTGTTCAACGCGGACGTGTATGAAATTACTCCGCAAATCCGCCTGAACATCACCAACGCGCTTCGCCGGGAAATGATCGAGATTTTTAGCGGCGTGAACATTTATTAGGAGGGATCGGGATGGACCAGACAGGCGCGCCGCTATACGCGGCGCTGGAGGCCGTGCGGGATGCCCGGATTGTGCCTTTTGATGTGCCGGGCCATAAGCGCGGCCGGGGCAACAAGGCGCTGACGGAGTTTCTGGGCGAGCGATGCCTGAGCGTGGATGTCAATTCCATGAAGCCGCTGGATAACCTTTGCCATCCCGTAAGCGTTATCAAGGAGGCTGAAGCGCTCGCCGCGGACGCTTTCGGGGCGACGAACGCGTTTTTCATGGTGGGGGGCACCACGTCCGCCGTGCAGGCAATGATGCTTTCCACCCTGAAAAGCGGCGACAAGGTGATTTTGCCCCGCAACGTGCACCAAAGCGTGATTAACTCGCTGGTTCTGTGCGGCGCGATTCCCGTTTATGTGAACCCGCAAACCCACGGGGAGTTGGGCATTGCGCTGGGCATGTCGGCCGGGGATGTTCAGGCTGCCATTGCGGCCAACGCCGACGCGAAGGCGATTCTCGTGAACAACCCCACGTATTACGGCATCTGTTCCCCGCTGAAACAGATTACCGAAATGGCCCATCAAAACGGAATGCGCGTATTGGTGGATGAGGCGCACGGCACACACTTTTATTTCGGCAGAAAAATGCCGATTTCCGCTATGGCGGCGGGGGCGGATATGGCGGCGGTCAGCCTGCACAAATCCGGCGGCTCGCTTACGCAAAGCTCCATCCTGCTGTGCGGGCCGAATATCAACGCGCACTATGTGCGGCAGGTGATTAACCTGACGCAAACCACCAGCGGTTCCTACCTGCTGCTGTCCAGCCTGGATATCTCCCGGCGCAATCTGGCCCTGAACGGGGTGGAACTGTTTGACAAGGTTCGGCGCTTCGCCCAATACGCCCGGGAAGAAATCAACGACATCGGCGATTATTACGCTTTCTCGCGGGAGCTGATCAACGGCGACAGCGTATTTGATTTTGACGAAACCAAGCTTTCCGTGAACACCTTAAACCTGGGGCTGGCCGGTATTGAAGTGTACGATATCCTGAGGGATAAGTACGATATTCAGGTAGAGTTTGGCGATTTGGGCAACATCCTTGCCTATGTGTCCGTCGGGGATAAAAACAAGAACATCGAACGGCTCATCAGCGCGATGTGCGATATTCGCAGGCTTTACAAAGGCAAACGCGCCAACCTGATGGAAAGCGAATACATTAGCCCGGCGGTCGCCATGTCCCCTCAAACGGCGTTTTATGCCAAAAAGCGCAGCGTTCCGCTTGCGGAGAGCGTCGGCGGCGTATGCGCGGAATTTGTGATGAGCTATCCGCCGGGAATCCCCATCCTTGCGCCCGGCGAAATCGTGACCCGGCAACTGGTGGAATATATCCAGTACGCCAAGGCAAAGGGCTGCGTGCTAACGGGGCCGGAAAGCATGGACGTCAGCCATCTGAATATATTGGAGGAGGCGAACCGCGTTGGATGATCTTTGGTACAGCGAATATCATTCGCCAAACGTTCGTTTTTCCATCCGTGTAACCCAACAGCTGCACCATGAGCACAGCGATTACCAAACCGTCAGCGTGTACGATTCGCCGGAGTTTGGGCGGTTTCTGACGCTGGACGGCGTTCTGATGCTTACGGAGCGGGATGAGTTTATCTACCACGAAATGATCGTTCACGTGCCCATGGCGGTAAATCCGGACATTCGGGACGTGCTGGTCATCGGCGCGGGGGATGGCGGCGTTGCGCGGGAGTTGGGCAAATATCCGGGCATCCGGCACATCGACATTGCGGAAATCGACCGGCGGGTTACGGAGGTTTGCCGGGAATATCTGCCGCAAACCGCCTGCGGGTTTGACGACCCCCGCGTGGAACTGCACATTGAGGACGGCTTGAAATATGTGCGCCATACGCGCAAAACCTATGATCTGATTATTGTGGATTCCACCGATCCGTCGGGGCCGGGCGAGGTGCTTTTTACAAGGGAGTTTTACGGCAGCTGCTTTGGCGCGCTTAACGATCGGGGCATCCTGATTAACCAGCATGAAAGCCCGTTTTACGCGACCGATGCGCAGGCGATGCAAAGCGCTCACAAACGCATCCTGAGCGTGTTTCCCGTAAGCCGCGTGTATCAGGCGCACATCCCCACCTACCCCTCCGGTCACTGGCTGTTCGGGTTTTCGTCCAAGGGGCTGACGCCGCTTGGGGATATGGACCCTTTAGCTTGGAACCGGCTTGGGATTCAAACGCGCTATTACAACACTAACCTGCACTGCGGTGCGTTTTACCTGCCAAACTATGTGGAGGAGCTGTTAAAACGGGATGAATAAGAATATCCAAACCTTTATCGGCTGTGATGCGGAATACGACGAAGCGGATATCGTGCTGCACGGCGTGCCTTTCGACGGCACCACGTCCTTTCGGCCCGGCACGCGCTTTGGCCCTCAGGCTATGCGGAGCGAATCGTTCGGGATTGAAACCTTTTCGCCCTATTGCGAGCACGACCTCACGGAACTGAGCGTTTTTGATGCGGGCGATCTGGAACTGCCCTTCGGCGCGCCCGCGAAAATGCTCTCGCTGGTTAACGAACGCACCGCCGCGTTCCTCAAGGACGGCAAAGCCCCGCTGATGTTGGGCGGGGAACACCTGATTACGCTGGGCGCGGTTCAGGCGATGGTGCAAAAATACCCGGACCTGCACGTGCTGCATTTGGATGCGCACGCGGACCTGCGGGACGATTACCTGGGCGAAACCCTCTCCCACGCGTGCGTGCTTCGCCGCGTTTGGGAACTGGTCGGGGACGGTCGCATCCACCAGTTCGGCATCCGAAGCGGAACCCGCGAGGAATTTGACTTTGCGGCGCAGCACACGCAAATGCGACGTTTCAACCTGAGCGGTTGGGAGGATACCCTGCGCGCGCTAAATGGCCGGCCGGTGTACCTGACGCTCGATTTAGATGTGCTGGATCCATCCGGTTTTTGCGGAACAGGAACGCCGGAGGCGGGCGGCATCAGCTTTCAGGCTTTGCTGGACGCTGTGCTTACCATCGGGCAAACCAACCTCGTGGGGTGCGATATCGTCGAATTGTCGCCTCACTATGACCCAAGCGGCGCATCTACCGCCGCCGCGTGCAAAATAACCCGGGAAATTCTGCTGCAAATGAAAGGGGCTTAAATCCTATGGGAAAGTGTTTAATCATCGGGTGCGGCGGCGTAGCGAGCGTCGCCATCCATAAATGCTGCCAGAACAGCGACGTTTTCAGCGAAATCATGATTGCCAGCCGCACGGTGAGCAAATGCGACGCGCTGAAAGAAAAACTGTCCGGCGGCAAAACCGTCATCCACACGGCGCAGGTGAATGCCGACCATGTGGAGGAATTGGTTGCCCTGATCCGTAACTTTCAGCCGGATGTGGTGCTCAACCTCGCGCTGCCTTATCAGGATTTGAACATCATGGAAGCCTGCCTTGCCACCAAAACTAATTATGTGGATACCGCCAACTACGAGCCGCCCGAAACCGCGAAGTTTGAATACAGCTGGCAGTGGGCCTACCGGGAACGTTTCCGCGAAGCGGGCATCTGCGCGTTGCTGGGCAGCGGGTTTGACCCGGGCGTAACCGGCGTTTTCGCCGCATACGCGCAAAAGCATCAGTTTGATGAAATTACGCAGCTGGACATTCTGGATGCGAACGGCGGCGACCATGGGTATCCTTTTGCGACAAACTTCAACCCGGAAATCAACATCCGGGAAGTGACCGCCAAAGGGAGCTATTGGGAAAACGGTCGGTGGGTAGAAACGGAGCCAATGGCGATCAAACGCGAATATGACTTTGCGCAGATTGGCCGCAAGGACATGTACCTGCTGCACCATGAGGAACTGGAAAGCCTGGGG
The DNA here is from genome assembly GCA_035353615.1 of Candidatus Limiplasma sp. Taxonomy (GTDB): domain Bacteria; phylum Bacillota; class Clostridia; order Christensenellales; family Aristaeellaceae; genus CAXXOK01. The sequence goes on along the minus strand of DAOPZY010000040.1, from coordinate 20,296 downwards.
AAAAACCTCAAGGGCATTCAGCGCATCCGCTTCTTTATGACCTTTGGGCAAAGCTACCTGACCCATCTGAAATGCCTGGAGGACGTGGGCATGACCTCCATTCAACCTATAGAATTTGAAGGCAAACAGATTGTTCCCCTGCAATTTCTGAAGGCGGTTCTGCCCGATCCCGCAAGCTTGGGGCCGCGCACCAAGGGCAAAACCAACATCGGCTGCATTTTTCAGGGCACCAAGGATGGCAAACCCAAAACCTATTACCTTTACAACGTTTGCGATCATCAGGCATGCTACCGCGAGGTGGGCAGTCAGGCGATCAGCTACACGACCGGCGTGCCCGCGATGATCGGCGCGATGCTGGTGATGACGGGCGTATGGAACCGTCCCGGCGTTTGGAATATGGAGGAGTTTGATCCAGACCCCTTTATGGAGGCGTTGAACCGCTGGGGTCTGCCTTGGGTGGAGGATTTCCATCCCGTGCTGGTGGATTGATGAACACGATTGTACCGGGCCTTCAAAAGCTGCCAACCCCCTGTTATGTGGTGGATGAAGCGCGGCTGACGCAGAATTTGCAAATTCTGAAAAGCGTTTCGGAACAGGCTGGCTGTAAGATTCTACTGGCGCAGAAGGCGTTTTCGATGTTCGCCGTTTATCCCCTGATTGGGCGTTATCTTGCGGGTACAACAGCCAGCGGCTTGTTTGAGGCCAAGCTTGGCAAGGAGGAAATGGGCGGCGAAACGCACATCTTTTCTCCAGCGTATCGGGAAAACGAAATGGACGAAATTCTCACCCTTTGCGATCACGTGGTTTTCAACTCGTTTGCCCAATGGGAACGCTACCGTGACCGCGCGCTTGGCGCGGGCAAAAGCTGCGGCATTCGCGTCAATCCGGAATGCTCCACACAGGGGCACGCGATCTACGATCCCTGCGCGCCCTTTTCGCGCCTTGGCGTAACTGAGGCAAACTTCCGGCCCGATTTGCTGGCCGGGATCGAGGGGTTGCACTTTCACACCCTCTGCGAGCAAAACAGCGATGCGCTGCTCCAAACGCTGGCTGCCGTGGAACAAAAATATGGCGCGTATTTACCCCGGCTGAAATGGGTCAACTTTGGCGGCGGGCATCATATCACCAAGCCGGGATACGATGTGCCTGCGCTGGTTTTGGCAATCCGCCGCTTTCGGGAGAGGTACGGCGTGCAGGTATATCTGGAGCCGGGCGAGGCGGTCGCGCTGGATGCGGGCTTTCTGGTGACCACCGTACTGGAAACCGTGCATAACGGCATGGATATCGCCATTGTGGACGCATCCGCCGCCTGCCACATGCCGGATGTGCTGGAAATGCCTTACCGTCCGCCGCTTAACGGCGCCGGTCTGCCGGGGGCGAAGCCCTACGACTTTCGGCTTGCAGGTCCCACTTGCCTTGCGGGGGATATCATCGGCGACTATTCGTTTGATACGCCGCTTTCGGTGGGCGACCGGCTGATTTTCGAGGATATGGCGATTTATTCGATGGTCAAAAACAACACTTTCAACGGCATGGCGCTACCGTCGATTTGCGTAAAGCATGACGACGGGTCTGTTGAAACCGTCCGCACCTTTGGATACCGGGATTTCAGGGAACGGCTTTCCTGACTGAGAATGTGGATACGGATTGGAAATCTTACGATGGTTCAAAAACAATCGGGTATATGCGTTGCAATGCCAGCGGCCAGCTCTCCAAACCCTGAGCGCCCCCTCGCGAGTGCAACCCCGCACACCCGCCTTGTCTGTGAACGAAAGATGGGTATAGGGCGTAAATAAACGGCGAAGGTTGAAAAATTTCCGCCGTATTTGCATTTTTATTTTATTTACATTCTTTTTAGAAAAACTTATAATGGATTTGAGTGAATCCTGACCGTACTTTTCGTTTTGCATACCGCGCAGAAAATGAATACGGAGCAAACCAGACTTGCAGATGGGTCCGCGCAGCCGCTGATCCCAACCCCCTGCAGCTTAACAGGAAATGGAGCGAAGGATGACGCACAGAGTCACATTGAAATCCTTGCAAATGAGCATCGGTAAAAGCAAAATGCTTTGCATTCATACGGTCAGCGTGCTGTTCATCGCGGTTTTATGCGTCGCGGGTGGGTTTTACCTTCACTTTGCATGGCAGCGCAACGTCCAGCATGAACGCGCGCAGGCGATGAGCCTTGCGAACAGCATCAGTGCGCTCATTCAGCCGGAATGGGTCGAAAGCCAGCTGAAAAGCCCGCAGGACACGGCGCAGGCAGCCTACCTGCAAATTAAGCATAGCCTGACCCAGTTGCTCGTCAACACCGCGCAGATTGAGCAAGCGTTTATGATCGGTCAGGTTGACGGTCAGCCGGTGTTTCTGGCGGATTCTTCTTCGGGTGCGGGGGCGCAAGCATCATCCCCGGGCACGCTGTACCCGCTGGAACAGGGGCAGATTCTCCAAACCCTCCAACAAAACAGGCCCATGATAACCGAACCGGTACAAAACCAATTTGGACGCTGGATTACCACGCTTACGCCTATTGTGCCTGAAAACGCAGCGCAACCGATCGCTGTGCTGGGCATCACTTATCCGGCGGCCCGGTGGACCGATTATTCGATTGCCGGCACGGAGATGGACTGGGTGATGGTCATCAGCCTGATTCTTTTATCGGGAGCGTTGCTCTTTAGCCTGCATGAGCATTTGCTCAATCAGGAACGAAGCCGCAGGGTTGCGATGGATGAAAACCTTTTCCACAGCGTGTTCGATCAGGCGCCCATCGGGATTTCCATCGGTGCGGACGAAAAAGTCACCTACGCTTCACCGGATGGGAAATATAACGTGAACCACATGTTCGAATCCATTCTGGGACGCAGCAAAGCGGAACTGGAATCCACCAACTGGCGTGACATTACGCACCCAGACGACCTGCAAAAGGATATGGATTATTTAACCCGCTATCAAAACAGGGAAATCGACACCTATACCATCGAAAAGCGCTATCTGCGCCCGGATGGCTCGTCCGTGTGGACGAATATGACCATCGGGCCTCTGAGCGGCACGCCGGCCGCCAATGCCATGCACCTGTGCATTTTGGAAGATATTACGGACCGGAAACGGATGGAGGAAGCGCTCAAGGAAAGCGAGCGCAGCAAGGCGGTATTGCTGTCGCACTTGCCCGGGCTTGCCTACCGTTGCCGCTATGACCGTAACTGGACTATGGCGTTCGTATCCGAAGGGTGCGAAATGCTGACCGGTTATCCTCCCGAAAGCCTGATTGACGATAAAGAAATCTCTTTTAACGACCTGATTGCGCCGGAGTATCACGAGCTGCTCTGGAACGAGTGGGGTAAGGTGATTGCGCAGCACAGGAATTTCCGCTACGAGTACGAGATTCTTACTAAAAACAGGGCCCGCAAGTGGGTGCTCGAAATTGGCCAGCCCATTTACAACGCAGACAGCACCGTGCAGGCGCTGGAAGGGATCAACATCGACATCTCCGAGCTGAAAATGCGGGAAGCGCAGGTCGATTACCTGAACGAGCACGATTATCTGACAGGCCTTTACAACCGCAACCATCTTGAAAAGCAAAAAAAGCTGCTGGATGCCGCGGAGTACCGACCGTTGTCCGTGATGATTTGCGATATCAACGGCGTGCGGCTTGTGAACGACGCGTTCAGCCCCGCGGAAGGCGATCACCTGATTACGGACATCGCATCGCTGTTACAGAGCTTTTGCCGCAAAAATGATGTGCTCAGCCGAACGGGCGGGGATGAGTTTACGCTTTTGTTGCCCAATACCGATGAAAAAGAAACGGTTGAACGGGTGGAGCAGATGCAGCGCGCGGTGGACCGCTACAACCAAAGCGAACGCCCTAATCCCTATAAGGTCAACCTTTCTTTTGGCTTCCATACGGCCGAGGATACCCGGATTTCCATTGAGCAGGCAACCGTAAACGCGGAGGAGCATCTGAACCATCGCAAACTGCTCAACCAGAAAAGCTCCCATAACGCGATCCTTTCCTCCATTATGGCGACCCTTTATGCCAGGAGTCAGGAAACGGAGGAACACGGTAAACGCCTGACACGGTGGACGCGGATGATCGGGGAGAAAATGAAACTGGATCAAAAATCGCTGGATGATCTGATGCTTTTGTCCATGCTGCATGATATCGGGAAAATTGGCGTGGACGATCGGGTGCTCAACAAACCGGATCAGTTAACCCCGGACGAGTGGACGCTGATGAAAAGGCATTCGGAAATCGGGCACCGGATTGTGCTGGCTACTCCGGAACTGGAACATATTGCCCAGTATATCCTCTGCCATCATGAACGGTGGGACGGGGCCGGATACCCCTTTGGGTTAAAGGGCGAGGAAATCCCGCTGCCTTCCCGCATCCTGACCGTTGCCGACGCGTACGACGCGATGACGGAGAACCGCGTGTACCGGCGTGCCTTGCCGGACGCGGATGCTTTGGAGGAAATTGAACGGTGCTCCGGCAAACAGTTTGACCCTCAAATCGCCGGGATTTTTGTGCGGCTGATGCGGGCGCGCGAAGGTTAGCGCGCCTGTCATCCTTGGTTCCGCTGCCGCGGTTTCGACTTTTGCCGGACCCGGCGTAAAAAACAGAACAGGGCGGACATGTTGCGCCGCACCCCAAACGGGGATTGCGTACGCAGCGTTGCGGCGGTTGGCGCTGTCGGGGCTTAGCAACCGGCGACAACAACCTTCCGCTATGCCTGCGCTCACAAGGGGAAGGGTTATGTTGGATTGGGTTTTGGTAGGTTTGGGCGGTTTTATTGGCAGCGTATGCCGCTATTTTTTATCTCTGTTGCCCTATTCGGAGAAAACCGGGTTTCCGGTAATCACGCTGGCTATCAATGTGCTAGGCGCGTTGCTGATCGGCATACTGGCCGGCCTTTCCATGCGCGTGCAGGGCATCGACCCGCGACTGCTAACCTTTTTGCGGGTTGGCTTCTGCGGTGGTTTTACAACGTTTTCCACTTTTGCGCTGGAGATTTCCGGCCTGATGGATGCGGGGCGCGGATGGGCGGGCGCGGGGTATGTGATCCTGAGCTTGGTTTTAGGCGTTGCGGCTGTGTTTGCGGGGAAGGCGCTGGCGTCCTGAGCGGCGAGGCTGTATGCGGTGGGGGAGAAACCTGCCGGTATACGCCGCGCCTTGCGGACGCTTGCTCGCCGGCGAACCTGTCGGCATCCTTTGCGAATTTTATCGGCTTGATTTCCGCAAGTTGAGTTTAGTTTCGTGACGGTAGAAAAAGTACTTGCCAATTTCAATCGCCAGCACATACATCACAGCGATGCCCAGCAACGCAAGCATCAGCGGCAGCGGAATCGGCGTAATGTTCAGCAACGCCTGCACCGGAAGGAAGGGAAGCAGCAGCGTGAACGCGCCGACCCCAAGGGTACTGTATAAAAGCAGCGGCGCCGGACGGCTTTTAAAGAACGGTTTTCGCGTACGCACAACCAGCAGGGTCAGCAATTCGGTCAGTACGGACAGCACAAACCACCCGCTTTGGAACAGCTCCTGCGTTGTGTGAAAACCGGACAACAGCACGGCAAAGGCGACATAGTCAAACAGGGAACTAATCAGCCCGAAGGTGAACATGAAGCGTTGGATCAGGCCGGTATCCCAGCGCCTTGGGTTTTGCAGCTGATCCGTATCCACAGCGTCGTTGGCGATGGTAATGGCCGGAAAATCCGTCAGGAAGTTAATCAGTAAGATCTGCTTGGGTAAAAGCGGCAGGAACTGCATAAACAGCGACGCGCCCGCCATGCTGAACATGTTGCCGAAATTGGCGCTGGTGGTAATCAGGATATACTTAATAGTGTTGGCAAAGGTGGTGCGGCCCAGTTCGATGCCCCGTTTCAGCACGGCCAGCCCGCTTTCCATCAGCACAAAATCCGCCGCGTCCTTCGCGACGTCTACGGCGGTGTTAACCGATATGCTGACATCCGCCGCATGCAGGGCCGGCGCGTCGTTAATACCGTCGCCCATATAGCCCACAACATGGTTTTTCTTTTTAAGCGCAAGGATGATGCGCTCTTTTTGGTTTGGGTCCACCTCAGCAAACAGGTTTGTGGTTTCAATCCGTTTCCAAAGCGCCTCGTCCGTCAGCTTGCCCAGTTGCGCTCCGGTCAGCACGCCGGTTACCGTAAGCCCGACCGATTCGGCTACGTGCTGGGCTACCAGCCGGTTATCGCCGGTGATGATCCTCAGATTGACCCCCAATTGGGCAAGCTCCGCAATGGTCTGGCGCACATCCTTCTTAGGCGGGTCAAAAAACAGCAGGAAACCCATGAACGTGAGGCCAACCTCGTCGGTTCGGACATAACCCGACCGTTCCGCGACCGTTTTGGCGGCAACGCCCAGCACGCGGATGCCCTGATCGCTCCATGCGGCAAACCGTTGCTGCACGGCGGCCAAATCGCTGTCGCTCAGCGGCTGTTCTACGCCGTTTACCCACATATGGTCACAGATTTCCAGCACGTTGTTCAGCGCGCCCTTGACAACCATCCGGCATTGATCCCCCTCCCGGACGATCACGCTCAGCCGTTTGCGGAAAAAATCATACGGAATTTCGCCCAGCTTTTGCACGCCGGCAATGTCCAGCGTCTGATGGCTGATAATCGCCGCGTCCAGAGCGTTTGGCAACCCGTTTTGCAGGCTCGCGTTCAGGTAGGCAAGTCGGAAAACCGATTCGGATTGCGCGCCTTGCGTGTCCACACAGCCGTCCAACTGGACCACGCCTTCGGTCAGGGTACCGGTTTTATCGGTGCATAGCACATCCATGCTTCCAAAATTCTCAATGGAGGTTAGCCTCCGCACAATTACGCCCTCCCGCGCCATTTGGCGCGAGCCTTTGGCCAACGTGATGCTGACAATAGCCGGCAGCAACTGCGGCGTAATCCCAACGGCCAGTGCGACGGAAAACAGTAGGGAATCAATGACCGGTTTATGGTACATGACGTTGATGGCAAACACCGCCAGCGTAAGCACCAGCATGAGTTGCGTAAGCAGGTAGCCAAAGCGGCGCACGCCTCGGTCAAATTCGGTTTCCGGCGGGCGAAGGGTGAGCTGCTTGGCGATTTTACCAAACTCGGTGCCGGAACCCGTGCGCGTGATCAGCACGGTGGCCGTGCCACTGCGCACGCTCGTGCCCATGTATACACAGTTAGTGCGATCGTCCAGCGCCGCGTCCTCCGCCGAGGGATCCGCCCGCTTCTCCACCGGGTAGGATTCACCGGTCAGGATGGACTGATTTACATAAAAATCATTGCAGCTCAATACTAACCCATCCGCTGGGATCAGGCTCCCCGCCGCGAGCATCACAATATCCCCGGGCACAACCGCGCTGGAAGGCTGTTCCGAAGGCGTGCCGTCGCGCAGCACGCTGGATTTGATCTGGATGCGGGAGCGCAGTTCTTCAATGGCGTTGCCGGCGCTGTACTCCTGAAAAAAGCTCAAAACGGCGCTGCCAAGGATGATCGCCAGGATAATCAGCGAATCATACAGGTCTCCGGTAACGGCGGAGATGCTGGTTGCGATAATCAGGATGATAATGATCGGATTTTTCAGCTGGTTAAGCAATAGCATCAGCGGGGCGGTTTTGTTTTGCGCCCGGATGGTGTTTTCGCCGAAGATTTTAAGCCTTGCGGCCGCTTCTGAGGCGGATAGTCCCTTTTCCGAGGTTTCCAAAGCACTGTAGGCTTCCTGCGCAGACAGGCTCCAAGCGTGTTCCAGTTCCGTTTTCTGCATCCGAATCGCCCCTCGTTCCATCCAGCGCCGCGTTCCTGCAGGCCACGCGTGCCCATCGGGCTTGCCGCCGATGGACTGGCCTTTCGCAGCCGATGCTGATCTGCCTGCATTGTACCACGTTCGCCTTTTTCGGAATAGGAAAACAATTGTTCCCCATGACTTTGACAATGCCGGTTTTTGTGGCCCGTGCTTGCGTTTGGCCCTGTTATGTACTAAAATGTTAGCAAACAACGGTTCTGAAACCCCGCGGATGATTTGCCGGAGGCATGGCTCGTTCGCGTTGCACCGTTTGAAGGGGAGGCTGTAACCATGCCCGCCAAAACGCGAACCGACCGCCTGAAAACCTTATTGTTCTGGCTGCTGACGGCTATTCTTCTGATCACGTCCGCCTACCTGCTTTTTGCCAGGCTGGGCGATGCGCTGATTGCGGATTACGATGAAGCTCGCCACGGCGTAAACGCGTACGAAATGATCCGCAATCAGGATTATATCGTGACCACCTATCAGGGACAGGCAGATTTTTGGAACCTCAAACCGCCGCTGAGCGCGTGGCTGATCGCCTTCAGCTACGGGCTGTTTGGGTATAACGCGTTCGCGCTGCGCTTCTTCAGCGCTCTTGCCACTTTTTTATGCGAAATTGCCGTAGCTTACTGGGCGGCGCGTCACATCAACCGGTGGGCGGTTCCGCTGTTGCTGTTGCTGTTTGTTTCCAACGCGCGGTTTTACGGGCTTCATTTTTCGCGCGCGGGGGATGCCGACGCGCAGTATCAGCTGTTTTTCACGCTGGCTATGCTTGGGATGCTCAACGCGGAGCATGATTTTCGCTGGTTTTACGCCAGCGCGCTTTTCTTTGGCCTCGCTTTTCTGGAAAAAGGATTGCACGCACTCAATATCCCTATCATTTGCCTGATCACGCTGATTGGCACGGGCCGCATCCGGCAACTGAACTGGAAGCGCGCGCTGGGGCTGCTCGCGTGCGGTTTGGGGTTGATTCTTCCGTGGGCTGTTGCGCGGTACAGCCGCGACGGAATGGCATTCTTTACGCACATGTTTTCAACGGATGTAGCCGGACGGATAGGCTCCACCGCCGATCCGCTGGACCCCAACCAGCCCGCCTTGCTCTACTACATAGACCAGACCTTCCGTTACCCGATGCTGTGCGCGTACCTCGCGCTTTGCGCGCTAAGCGCGGCTGTGCTGAAAATCACCGGCGCTAGGCTAACCCCGTGGGAGCGCAACACGGTGATCGGCTGCTCGGTTTGGACGGTGGTTCCTTTCGTGTTTTACACGCTGATGAACGTTAAATACAACTGGTATGTCTACTCCATACTGATGGCGTTGCCGCTCTTGACGGCCGTTCTGTTTTTTGCCATGCTTCGCGCGGCACCGGCCAACAAGGCGGTGTGGGGGATCGTCGGGGTTGGCTTTGTCATTTTTGTGCTGTTTACGGCGCAAAACGTTATTCATGTTTCGCAGGTGCGTTTCAATAATACCGTACAGGCATTTTTGCAACAGAATCTGGACCGTGACAGCGACAGCGGAAGGCATGCCTATATCCAGTATAACGAAAACGGACAGACTGCGTGGATGCAGGCAGATATGCTCACGGCCCTGTATTATGGCGATGTTACGTGCATGGATGGCGGTGTGGAAGCCTTTATGAACGATAAAGACAGCGCGGTTCTTTTTGTGGGCAAAGAGGATAACGCGGAGGCTATTGCCGCCTTACAGGAGCAGGAAATTGTACGCAATGAGGATTACTACCTGATCGCCTTTGACAATGAGTAAAGCCGACGGCTTGAAATTTGCCCGTTGGCGACGCGCCGGGGGAATAACAGCCCGCGAAAAGCAAACCGGCGCGCCGTGCGCATCAACATTAGCAACGGGCGAAGCGTAAGGCAGGAACTGCCAAACCCAAAGCAAACCCAAACTGAAAATGAAAAGGCTCGGAGTAAAAAGGACCGCAGGCCTGCGCGAAGCCATATTTTACGAAAATTTTCTGGTTGCGTGAAACCTTTCCGCGTTGGACTTTCACATGGCTATATGGTATAATTAACAAAAGGCGCGCACAGGTTGTCCACTGGGGCAGGGCCTCTGCGCACCAACAGAAGCAAACGACCAACTGATAAGTGTGAATAGACCGGGGCCCGGTATGGCGCAAAGCACCGCCTGTATACCCCCAAAGTCATAGCCAGCGTTGCCGTTTACGGGAACGCAGTATCCGTATTCCATGACCGCCTGCTGGCCGGGGGTACAGCTTTACGCCAAACCCCCATGATGCAAATATACCAACGAGAGCGGATGATATTATGCAGGCAGCCAAAACGCGCCGAAGGCAAGCCATCACGGTTTTCTGGATTGTCCTGATCCTCGAAGCCGCATACGGCATCTACCTCAGCTATGGGCAGGGCTTGCTTCTGGGTGACGCCGTAAGCAGAACGGCTAACGCCTTTTATGTGCTGAATGTAAAACCGTATCGGTACGCGTCTATGGGGTTGGTGTGGAATCCCTTGCCCAGCACCCTGCAGCTGCCCTTTATCGCGCTTGCCAAGCTGTGGCGGCCCATCGCTTCAGAAGGGATCGGCGCGGCCATTGTGACGGCGTTTTTCGCGGGCTGGAGCGCAAAAATTATCTATGAAACTTGTCTAGAATTTGAACTTTCCAAAAGCTTTACCGTCATCTACACGCTGCTGGTCGCTTTTCATCCCTACCTGTTTTTTTACGGCGCCAACGGCATGAGCGAGGCGATGTCCTTCAGCTTTACCATTCGCGTCATGGCCAGCCTGACGCTGTGGATTCATGACGGCTCCACCCGACATCTGGTGCGCGTGGCGCTAGGCAACGTGGGCCTGTTTTTTACCCGATATGAGTCGATACCGTTTGCCATCGCGGTTGCGCTGTGCATCAGCCTGTTCATCATGGTATCGCGCAGGGAGCAGCTGTTTTGCAATCAGGGCAAAGCCAGCGAGCGTTACTTTTACATTGAAGGCACGCTGATATTGGTTTTTACCCCCATGGCCTACGCCGTGCTCATGTGGATATTCTATAATTGGATTATCACAGGCAATCCGCTCTATTTCCTCAATTCCGGTTATTCCATGCTGGCATACAGCGCTTATTATTCCAGCCATGGCGGGCTTTTGGAGGTGCTGGCGTTTCTGATGGCGCGCACATGGCCGTTCCTGATCCCGGTTGGGGTGATACTGTTGCTCAGACTTTTCACCGGGCGGCTGTTCCGATGGGACACGCTGTACTTTCTGGCTTGCGCGCTGGTGTTGACGGCTTTCCAGTTTTACATGCTGTTGCAGGGAACCTCCGCCGGTTATGTGCGTTATATGTGCTATCCGCTGATTATCTGCGTTGCGTGGATCCCGTATGAAATTCGCGCTTCCGGCATCAGGCTGCGAAAGTTCATGCAGACCGCGCTTGCGCTTACGCTGCTTGTTTCCGGCGTGTGGTTTGGCTGGGCGCTTCAGCAGGATGAAATTTTCCGGGAAGATACGCTACTGATGCTCCCGGAAGGTTCTCAGCAGATGGCGGATTATATCAACAGCAACCTTTCGGACCGAACCATCCTGATGGACGCGTACCGGGCATATGATGTGTATTTGCATTTGGACGATGTGGATACCGTAAAAATCAGCAGCAGTCTTGATTTTTATCAAATCCTTGAGGACCCGGTTGTGAACGGAATCCAATACATACTGGTACCGGAATCCTCCAGTTATGGCGATATGGACGCGGTGAACATCGCCTACCCCAAGCTGTACAACGAGGGGGTCGCATGGGCGCAGGAGGTTGTGCACATTGGGGAGTTTAAGCTCTTCAAGGTACTGGGCGCCTGACAGGCTCAAACATCACGGGGGACGGTGAAAGCGCATGGAAACCCAAGGAAAGGGTATGATCGGGGAGCGGTTGCTGAACGCCGGGCTGATAACCCGTGAACAGCTCGACATGGCTTTGGACCATCAGCGTAAGCACGGCGGGCTTTTTGGGGATGTGCTGATCGATCTGAATATCATCAGCGCACAAGCCCTGTCCGATTTTGTGCTCAGCGACCGGTTTTCCCGCCTGGGCGAGGTGCTGATTGAAACAGGGCTGCTGACGCCGGATCAGCTGCGCGAGGTAACCTTGCAACAGCATTACGAGGGCGGCCGTCTGGGTGATATTTGCGTACGAAGCGGCTACTTTACACAGCTGCAGCTGGATCGGGCGATTCAGCTTTGGCATAAAAAACGCTTTCGCCTGGGGGATACGCTGCTGGCTAAGGGATATGTCACGCAGGCGCAATTGGACGAAGCCTTGGCCATGCAGGCGCGCAGCGGCGGTAAATTGGGCGAAACGCTTGTCTTTATGGGCATTTTGGATGAAAACACCCTTTACGATGTGCTGGCCTCCCAACTGGAATTGGGACGCACCGGGGTCGATTTTAACCTGACCAACGTCAATATGTTACCGCTTAGCGTGGCGCAACGGTATAACGCGGTTGTGTACGCCGAAACGGCGGATCACGTGCAGTTGGCTGTGCGCGACCGACTGAACGCGGACGCGGCAGCCGATATTCAGCGTTATTTGGATAAACCCATCGAGCAGGTGCTGGTGACCCTGCGGGAGAACGAAAAAATATGGGAATCCACCTACCGGGACGAGCAAAAACACATCAGCGTATTCGGGCTATTTGACGAACAGGCTGAAAACTCCGCGGTAACGCCGTTTACCAATATCCAGTTGATTGTGCTTTTGTGCATCGGGATGGTTTTAGCATGCGCGCTGGTGATCGACTGGAGCTTTACGTTGATCGCGCTCAACATTGTGGTGCAGATTATCTACTTTCTGATGACGGCGCTCAAATTTGGCATTGTGTTTCGCGGCCTTAACCACAACATTCAGTTGCAGTTTACGCCGGAGCAGATCGCCGCGATTGATGAACGGGACCTGCCGGTTTATACGGTGCTGGTGCCGGTGTTTCGGGAAAAAGAAGTGGTTCAAAAGCTGATGGAGAACATCAGCGTGCTGGATTATCCCCAAACCAAGCTGGATGTGCGTATCCTGCTGGAAGAAGAAGATACCGAAACGTTGGATGTGCTGGCGGGCATGAACCTGCCCCCAAACTTTACGCCGGTGATTGTGCCCAAGGCGAAGCCGCAAACCAAACCTAAGGCTTGCAACTACGGGCTTTTGCATGCGCGGGGCGATTATGTGGTGATTTATGACGCGGAGGATCGACCGGAAAAAGACCAGCTGAAAAAAGCGTACCTCGCGTTTCAGCAGTTGCCGGAGGAATATGTTTGCATTCAGGCTAAATTGAATTATTACAACAGCGGGCATAATTTTCTAACCCGGCTTTTTACCCAGGAGTACAGCATGTGGTTTGAGCTGCTGCTGGTGGGCATTATGCAAATGGAAGCGCCCATCCCGCTTGGCGGAACGTCCAACCATTTTAAAATGAGCTTTCTCAAGCGCGTGGGCGGCTGGGATCCATTCAATGTAACCGAGGACGCGGATTTAGGCGTGCGGCTTTATAAGTTTAATTACAAAACAGCCGTTTTGGATTCCCGCACCTGGGAAGAAGCCAACTCCAAGGTGAATAACTGGATCCGGCAGCGCTCGCGCTGGATTAAGGGGTACATGCTCACGTGGCTTGTGCATATGCGGCATCCGGTCACATTCTATAAAACCGTAGGTTTCAAGGGTTTTATCAATTTTCAGGCGATGATTTTGGGAACCCCGGTACTGCCGCTTATCAACCCGATCTTTTGGGCGCTGATGATCCTGTGGTATGCTACGCATGCCCACTGGATCGCGTCGCTGTTCCCGGGCGCGCTTTACTATATTGCCACCATTCAGTTTGTGTTTGGCAATTTTGCCTTCACTTATATGAACGTGATCGGCATGTACCATGTAACGCGGGAATGCTCGCAGCGGGGCAATCAGCCGTTTTCCTACGGCATTATCAAATATGCGCTGCTTACGCCCCTCTACTGGGTGCTGATGAGCTTTGCGGCCTATAAGGCGCTCGGGCAGCTGATTGTGAAACCTTCCTACTGGGAAAAGACCAATCACGGCCTTACGTCGAACGCAACGGAGACAAGCGCGAAAACCTCCGATACCTGAGCGAGAAAATTGGAGGGATATCAGAAATATGGGACATAGAAGGATTCTTAATCCAAAGATTCTCGCGCTGGCGCTAGGCTCACTGTTGACCGCATTTGCTTTGTGGGCATACGCGGAAGGAACCGTTGCCGCCGGCGATACGGCCAGCCTGACACAGCTGGCAAGCGTTACGGTTTCCAATGCGGCGGTTACGGCTACGCCCATGCCTGTTCCGGCGACCGCGACCGTTTATCCGGCGGCGATAGCTACCGGGGCCGTTTCGCCAGTCATGGCCACGGCCGAGCCTCTTGCAACCTCCTCGTCTATTCAGACTGCCGCGCCTGTCCAAATGGCAGTTACGGCATCGGCAGCGCCGGCATTGCGGGTAGCGCAACTGGCACTGTTTCAAGATACCCAATCGCTGACCAACCCGCGCAACACGGTGAACGTTTCATTTTTGCTGCTTAATAACACCGTGCTGGCGGGCGACGCTACGCTTTCGCTGCATTTGGAAGCATCCGATACGCTGATTGACGCGCGGTCTACCGTGACCATCGCCCTCAACGGCGAAAACATTGCGACCGGGCGCATTCTCGATGTGGTTCAAAACAGGGGAGGAATTTGGCAAACAACGGTGCCAAGCCGGTTGATCCGCACCGACGGAACCGGGAATGCGCTGACCGTGCTTACCATGCAGCGTTCGATCGAGGGGGAATGCGCGGATATCGACAACCCCTCCAACTGGGTGAAGCTTTTAGCGGATTCCACCCTAAAATTTCCCATTGCGCAGGAAGGCTCCTTTCAACTGGCAAACCTGTACGAAGCGCTGTTTGAACGTGTGGAAGCCGGCGATACGCTCACGACGGATTTAATATTGGACGATCCGGCCCGGATAGCGACGGTCGCTTCCATGCTTCGGTTTTGCAGCGCCGCAGGCGCGTATAAACCTCAAAAAGGCGCCCTTCGGCTGAGCGTGAAGCCGTTTGGCGGCGATATCGGCGATGCGAACAATCAGATCCGGTTTGGGCTGTTCGCGGTGCAGCGCAGCGCGGATGAACAATACCGGCAAATTGCCCCGCAAACCGGCTATCTGATGTTGGAGCAGAGCGAGGATCGGCTTGAAATGACGATTGGCGGCGCGGACGATACGGGCCTTCGGAAAGCGATAGATTTTGCGGTGCGCAAGGATTACCTCGCGGGGGCGGAAGGCACGGAAGTGACCGTGGAAACCGATCCCGGAGCGCCAACCGTGACCCTGCCGGACAGCCGAACAGGCATGTACTCCTTTGCGGATTTTGGCTATCCTACCACTATGCTGAAAGGCGCTTTTCATCAGCAGGCTGTGTTTTCCCTTTCTCAGCCAAACGGCATGAAGGGCGGCGCACGGTCCTACCTTCAGCTTCACTACCGGCACTCGCAAACGCTGATATCCGATCAATCCCTGATGACTGTTTATATAAACGGCGATCCGGTGGGCAGCGTGAAGCTTTCCGCATCCAACGCCAACGACGGAAGCTATAAAATTGCCTTGCCCGAGGATGCTTTGAATGCGCCGACGCTCACCCTGCGGGTGGAGGTTTATCACTATTTAGGCACGGTAGACTGCTCTAAGGATTATTCCGACACAGCCTGGACTTCCATTGAGGCGGACAGCGCGGTGTATCTGGAACCGAGCGATACCCTTGTGCGCCCGACGCTTGCCGGTTTTCCCAACATACCGGCGACGGACAGCGCAGCCGGGGCGTACATGGTCTTGCCCGACAACGCAAGCGAAGGCGCGCTGACCCTTGCCGCCGCGTTGGCGGTGCGCGCGGGCCAAAACAGCGGGTATCCCATCTGTTGGGAGGCGACGCGTGCCGATCTGCTTCCCAGCCAACCACAGGATCACTTGCTGTGGATTGGCCCCATGGGAGATGTGAGCCTGCCGGAGGCAATCCGCGACGTTTTGCCCATCGCGCCGGATGAAAACGGCGTGTGGACGGTATATGGCAATCTGCCCGTGACACCGGAAACGCTTCGGAACAAGATCATCTGCGAGGTTGCGCGTTCACCATGGAATCAGAACAAGCTCGTTACCGTGATGGTATATCCCGCTGAATGGGAGGAAACCACGCTTCGCCTGCTGGAAAGCAAGGATGGATTGCAGGCGATGGATGGCCATGTGTCGCTGATCGATGCGGACGGAACGGTGACCCCCTACGACGTACCCACGGATCAGGGTGCCGATGAGCAGATCCTGATTACGCCGGAACGCGTAATGTACCTGTGGGAAAGCAAAACCGGCACGCCTTTCTGGCTGCTGCCCGTTTTGCTTTGTGTGCTGGCGCTTGGCGCAATCCAAATTGTTCGGCTGGCGCGCAGAACCAACCGACTGAAAAACGCCGCCGATAACGCCGGCCTATCAGAACCGAAGGCAGGTCAACCGGCGCCGAAAAAACAAACGCCGCATGATTTGGATCAGTGAGCGGCGTAGCCATCGGGCGGTACGGGTTTGAACAGCGACTCCCTTAGTTTTTGATATTGCCAATGCCGCGTTTTGCCTGTAACAGCCGCCGGATACGCCTTACGCTGTAAACTCTTCGGAATCTGCAAGATCAAGCGATAAATACCATATGGAAAGCGCCGGAGAACATACCCCGTTCTCCGGCGCTCAGTTTATCGCAGTCATAACCGCATAAATGGCGGTTCCGCTTGCCTCACTGCTTTTTGGGCGGTTTTCTCGCTTTAGTTTATAGGCTTTGGCATCAACTTGGGGAGTTCTCCCAAACCCCGCCAAGGGATCAACTTTGGTATCTGTTCAGGGCTATCATTTCTGAATCGGTTTCACTGAGCAGTTTTCGCAGGGTTTTCATCATGACCCTCTTTTCGCTGCGACCAGTGTTTTACAAATAAAAACGCCGGAGAACGGTTTGCGTTCTCCGGCGTTTTGTGGAAATGGAATCAGGCTGCCGCGGGCGCGGGGGCGTTATGCTTCTTTTCCTTGCTCTTTTGCCACATCACCCAGAGGGGACCGGCCAGGCACAGGGTCGAGTAGCAACCGCTGATGGAACCGATGAGCATCGGCAGCGCAAAGCTGATGATGGAATCAAGGCTCGCACGCGCCGCGAAAACGTAGATCAGGCCCACGGCCAGCGTTACGGCAACGTTGGTGTTGACGGACCGCATCATGCTCTGGCGGATGGACAGATCGGCCACCACATCGATGGATTCCTTGGGCAGGCGGCGGTGATTTTCACGCACGCGGTCGAAGATAACAATGGTATCGTTGATGGAATAACCGATGATCGACAGGGCCACGGCTACGAAAGTGTCGCCGATGGGAATCCGCGCGATCACGCAGGTGAAGAATACCATCAGCAAATCGTGGAACAACGCGGCCAACGCGCATACGCCAGCCGAGAGGCCGCCGATTTTACGGAAGGTAATCCACTCGTACACCAGGATCAGCAACATTGCTAACACCACGGCGATGATGCCCTTGGTCAGGAACATCTTGCCGAAGAACGGCTCCACCAGCGAGGTTTCCACGGACGTGAGCTGATTGTCCGGGAAAGCTGTGGCCAGCGCGGTGTTCAGATCGGTCTGCTCAGTGGCGCTCATGCCGTATTCGCCGGAAAGTTCAAGCGCAACACGGGTTTCGCCAGTTGTCAGGTCTTTGGTTTCCTGCGCGCTTACCAGGCGGTTCAGCTTTTGGGAAACAAAATCAGCTACCGAGTCGGAATTCAGTTCGCCTACATAGCTGTACTTGAGGATGGCGCCGCCCTTGAATTGGATGTCCAGTTGAACGCCGTTGATCAGAAGCGCGATGATGCCCAACAGGATCAACCCGCCGGAGATCATGAAAAACAGGTTACGATGCTTGTAGAAGCTGAAAAATTTCATAGCACAATCCTCCTGGACAAGCTTTCGTATAGCGGTTCACGGGAAAGCTTCGGATATTTGCAGAGGGAGCGCATCATGAGGTGGGAGGCGGTTACGCCGGCCAGGAAGTTCAGGATAACGCCCGTCAGCAGCGAATAGGCAAAGGACAGCATGGAACCGGAGCCGAAGATCATCAGGATGATGGCGACGATCATAACGGTGATGTTGCCGTCAAACACAGAGGAGAAAGCATTTTTGAAGCCGATCAGGATGGCTTGCTGCGTGCTCTTGCCGCTCTTGATTTCTTCGGAAATGCGCTCCGAGATAATCACGTTGGCATCTACGCCCATACCGATGGAGAGGATAACGCCCGCGATGCCGGGCAGGGTCAGCGTGATCTGCGGGATGGACAGAGCCAACAGCTGGCCGGAAACCTGCAGCATTAGCGCGATGCAGGCGACAACGCCGGACAAACGGTAGTAGATCAGCAGCAGGATGCAGATGATGGCAAAGGCCCAGAAGCCGGCGGTTACCATCACGTTCAGCGCGCCGGAACCCAGCGAGGGGCTGATCGTAGAATAGTTGCGCGCTTCCAGCGAGAAGGGCAGAGCGCCAGCGGCGATCTTCTGCGCGAGGGAGTTCGCATCTTCGTAGGTGCCGATGTTGGAAATCGCGGCGCGGCCGCTGTAAATCGCGTCCTCCACAACAGGGGCCTTAATCAGCGTTTCATCCATGTAGATGCCGATTTTTTTGCCGATGTTGTTCTTGGTGGCTTCCGCGAACTTGGTGGTGCCTTCGTCGTTGAAGGTAAGGGACACTTCGTATTGGCTGGTCTGGGAGTTCTTCTCCACAACGCTCTTGGTCACATCTTTGCCATCGACAAGGATGTTGCCGCTTTCATCGCGGAAGGTCAGCTTTGCGGTTTCACCCAACTCCGCGATGGCCTTTTGCGGGTTGAAATCCGTTTCGTCGGATTTCCACGGGAAGCGCACGATCACGTCGCCGTTGGTAGCGTCGATCGTCACCTCGCGGTCGAGAATATTTTTTTGGTCCAGACGGGTTTCGATGATGGAACGGGCGGATTCCAGCTCCTCAATCGTGGGCAGACGGTTCAGATCGACCGGCTGGAACACGGCGTCTACGCCGCCGCGGATGTCGATGCCGAAGCGCATTTGATTGGCGCCCGGGATGCCAAGCAAACCGAAGAATGCTGTCCAGGTAATCAACAAAACTGCCCCGAGCACCAACCAGAACGTAACCTTGTTAACTCGCATGGGTTTTTCCTCTCTTCATTGAAATCTATGCGTCCCTGGTGGACCTTCCTGTCAGGAGGGCAACACCGCTTCCACAACCATTGAATATCGGCACGGGCTTTCGGCGGGGAGGGCGCGCGGTTTATATCCGCCGCTCTGCATGGGCGTTTCCCTCTCTCAGCCGGCTCGCGCGGCAGGTATCCTTGAACATCATTTTATATAAACTCGCATGCGCTTGCAAATAATTCCCATCAAGCGATCGATCAGCCGCGCCCAGGGTTCGCGCGTACGCGCGCAACGCTTCGGAATCCGCAAATGGCAATCAGCGGAAAGCCAGCCATCGGAATCATCGGCAATCAGTTTAGCGATTGAGAATATGACCCTGCGCGCTGCGTTAGAAAAACAAAACGCGATTGCGTATCCGCGGGCTATGCAGAGCTGTCGCTCATATGCTTTAACCCGTAGCGGTGTCGGCATTCAAAAACACGGCAGACGCGCCTGCCCCCTCAGACAGGTAAAGCAGGACACGCACACAAAAAGCAAACGAAACCAGCGTTTTGCGGGCATGGAAACCTCAGGATACCTTTCGCGTACGCCCTAAAAACGTTTCATTCGCCGCAGATGGAATCAACCTATGCAATTGTGGGAGGCGCGCGCAGAATATGGCACAACGCCATCAACAAACCGGCGGATCTTTGGTTATGGATGCAATTTGAAACTCGCCGCCTTACTTTCAGACAGACAAGAATAGATATACTGATGGGTAACAATTCAAACAATCGGTAAAGCGGAAGGTTCCGCTGCTGCGGCCAAAGCGACGCCGCGCGAAGAATATAGTCTCCGGGCGGTTCCTGCATTGCCATCGGGTCCGCGAAACGGAACGGCGCGCCGGTAGCGTGCTGATCCGCAACCGTATCGGTAGCGCTTGCAAAACAGAGCATCGCAAAGCTGATGATGACCATTGCGATCACCAGCAGCAAAGCCATAAGCCGTGTTAAGCCGCGCATCCTGTCAGCCCCTCATTCGTTTTTTACCAAGCCATACCATATTATACCGGGTTTTGCAGGCGCGTCAAGAGCGGATTAGGGAAAGAATGCAGAAATGAGCCCTGCGCGTTGACAAAACATAACCGGCGCGTTTACGGCGGCGGGATGCAAACGGCTTGCAAACCTTTGTGATGATTGTTATGATTCGAAAATCAGTTAGGGTAGTTGAGTCGATATTTATTATATAAAGAAGCAAAATATTGCGGAAAATTGCGCCGTCAATCGGTAAGTTGTAAAATGAATTGCCGCCCCCCCGGGAAAAAAAGAGACCCAAACCC
>DAOPZY010000039.1:7405-25887 GCA_035353615.1 Candidatus Limiplasma sp. | reverse complement strand
TTATTTTACGCCAGGGGGTTTTTCTGTCTGTCTGTTTATCCTGGGGCAGTGCAGAACCTGACAAGGGCTTACGCCCTTGACCCGGTTCCGCTGCGGCGGGGATGGGCCGGTTCTATATTTTTGCAATGCGCCTTTGCCGCTCGCCTCATAGCCCTGCGGGCTGTTCGCTCGCTTGTTGGTGATACGCTGCGGCGTTGGGCTTGGGGCTCCGCCCCAACCCCCGCCAAGGGTTTCACCCTTGGAACCTGACAAGGGCTTACGCCCTTGACCCGGTTTCGCTGCGGCGGGGGTTTTGCTATTGTTCCCTTAGTTTACGCTGGATACCAGCGTGCGGCCTTGACCCCTTAACATCAGTGCCGGCGCGCGAGCGGGGATCAGCGCGCTTTCCCCGGCGGTCAATTCCAGTTGCCCGCCCTGCCAGCAAAGCGTGAGCGCGTTCAGCGCCGTAAACATGCGAAAGCTTTTCTCATGGGCCGTTAAGGACAGTTCCCCGGCTACGCACAGGCAGATGACTGTAAAGGCAGGCACGCTGAGCACCGTGTGCTCCCCAATGTCCGCCGCGTCCGGGATGCGCGTGCGCAGGCCCTGAAGCTTGGGGTCAATCACATCCAGCGATTGCCGAATATGCAGCGGACGCGTTTCCCCCTTGCCGTTCACACGCCGGTAATCCCACAGCCGGTACGTGACGTCGCTGGATTGCTGAATTTCATACAGCGTAATGCCCCCGCCGATGGCGTGCACCATGCCGCTGGGCATATACAGCACATCCCCGGCCGTGACGCTTACGCTGGCGATCATCGGTTCCACGTCCTCGCCGGATGTGAGCGCCGCTTCCAACGCCGCGAGGGTCACCCCATCCTTTAATCCGTAACTGAGCATTGCCCCCGGCTCCGCATCCAAAATAACCCAGGCTTCGGTTTTGCCCAGTTTATGTTCATGCGCCATCGCGTAAGCGTCGTTCGGGTGCACCTGCACGCTCAGGTTGCTCTTGGCAGCCAGCAGTTTCAGCAACAGCGGGAAAGGCTCCGCGTTGCCCTCGCCCGCCAGCCTCGCTCCGTTTTGGGCCAACAGCGCCGATAACGGCTCGCCCTGATCGTCAGTGCTTTCCAGCCCCGGAATACAGCTGATTTCCAGCGCTTCGCCCGTACGGTCATCCGGGATGGCTTTACCGTACAGCCGACGCAGCGCGTCCCCACCCCACGGCGTTTGCTCGCCGTAGCGGTAGGCCGGGTGCATCCGCACCGGAAGCAGCGGGCATGTTGCCGTCAGCGGGGCTTCAAAGCAGTGAAATACATCCGGATACCAGGGCAACCGGAACGTGCCCGCCTCCCGCGCGGTTACGCCGGAAAACAGCTTCAGGGCGCGCTCGTTCTGGCCATAGGTATCCACACGGAAGCAATCGCACCCCAGCCGCAGCGCTTCTTCTTTGGCAAAGGCGACAATCGCCCGGCCCAGCCCCTTGCCCGCGAAAGCCGGGTGCAGGGCCAGCCGGTGCAGGCAACCGGGGCGTATGCCATACTGCCATGGGATGCCGTCATACTCCGGATCCTGCCCAACGCACACGGCAAACACAGCGGCATGCGCGCCTTCCTCCTTTAGCCAGTACAGCCGGCCAAGCGCCACATCCTCCGTGAGCAGTTCCTCCCGGGGGTAACGCCCCCACGTCCACTGGTACAGGTCCCGGGCGTGCATTTCCTCAATGGTTGCCTGATACAGCGCATAAACCTCCGCAAGCTCCGAGGCCGCGACATGTTCAAAATTCATTCGGATACCTCCGTGTACATTTGATACAGATGGGCGTACAGGCCGCCTTTGGCCATCAGCTGCTTATGGGTGCCCTGTTCCTCAACGCCCTTTTCCGTGAGCACCCAGATGGTGGTGGCGTTTTTAATCGTCGTCAGCCTGTGCGCGATGGTAAACGTGGTGCGGCCAACCGAGAGCGATTCCAGAGATTTTTGCACCAGACGCTCGCTTTCGTTATCCAAAGCGCTGGTCGCCTCGTCCAAAATCAGGATCGGCGGGTTTTTCAAAAACACGCGCGCGATGGAAATCCGCTGCTTTTGGCCGCCGGAGAGCTTCACCCCGCGCTCGCCCACAAACGTCTGGTACCCTTCCGGCAAGGCGGTGATGAACGAATCCGCCCCCGCCAGCTCGGCGGCATGCTTCACCTGCTCCGGCGTGGCTCCCGGCAGGCCGTAGGCGATGTTTTCAAACACGGTGCCGCTGAACATGTACACATCCTGCTGCACCATGCCGATGTTTTCGCGCAGGCTCTTTTGGGTCAGGGTGGCGATATCCTTGCCGTCAATCAGGATGCGGCCGGAGGTAACGTCATAAAACCGCGGGATCAGGTTGCACAGCGTGGTTTTTCCTCCGCCGCTGGGGCCGACCAGCGCCACGCGTTCGCCCGCGTTCACCTTCAGGTTCAGGTCCGCCAGCACGTCGCGGTCGTTATCGCTGTAATGGAAGCTCACATGGTCAAACGTAATATCCCCGCGCACGTGGGTAAGCGCCACGGCATTGGGCGCGTCCACAATATCGGGCGGCTCGTCCATCAGGGTCGCAAAGCGCTCGATGCCGGTCATTCCGTTTTGAAACTGCTCGGTAAACTCCACAATTCGGCGGATGGAGGTCAGCAGCGTGCCCACGTACAGCAGGTAGGCGATGTAATCCGCCGTGGTAATGCCGCCTTGAATCAGGAACAGCCCGCCAGCTACAACCACCACAATATACATCAGGCCGTCAAACACGCGGGTGGTGGTGGCAAACCCCGCCATGTACAGGTACGCCTTACGCTTGATGGTCACAAACGTGTTGTTGCCGCGCTGGAACTTTTCAATTTCCATCGGCTCGTTGGCATAGCTTTTAACCACGCGGATGCCCAGCAAACTATCCTCCACCTGCGCGTTAATTTCGCCCAGCTGGTTTCGGCGCTCCTGAAACGCGCGCCGCATTTTTTTGTTAAAATACCGGGTTGAAACCAGCATCGCGGGCAGCACCGCAAAGATAATCAGCGTCAATACCGGGTTCACGCCAAACAGAATCACAAACGCCGCCGTGATCTTGATGCCCGCGATAAAAAATTCCTCGGGGCAGTGGTGCGCAAACTCCGTAACCTCAAACAGGTCGTTGGTGATGCGGCTCATAATCTGCCCCACCTTGGCGGAGCTGTAATAAGCAAAACCAAGCGACTGAAGGTGCGCGAACAGGTCATAGCGCATGTCGCGTTCAATCCACGTGCCCATGATGTGGCCGCGCGCCGCCATGTAAAAGTTGGCCATGGCGTCCACCAGCCTGAGCGCAAGGTAAATCAGCCCCAACCGAATGACGTACTCCACCGTCAGAGCCGCGATATTGTCCGTTGCCAGTTGGGTAATGTTGCGCACAATCAGCGGCAGGGCGATATCGCACAGCGTGGTAAGCGCGGCGCAAAACAGGTCAAATGCCAAAACCGGAATATACTTGCGGTAATAGGGGATAAATCGCCGCATCAGCGTCGAAGTTTTCATGGTTCGTACAGTTTTTTGCATATCGATTCCTCATTGTTTTAAGCCGGCCCGAAGGCGGCCGCATGTACAGGTATGCCAAGGCTCCGCGCCGTTACGCGGGCTTGGAAAAAATCCTGAAGGTTGTTGAATGGCCAAACGGCCGTATGATTCAGCGGAAAGCCCTTAGCCCCGGTTTAGCGGCGCATGCCGCAACGGCGACCGGCCTCGCGAGCGGTACAGCTCAGCCATGGCAATTTCTTGCGGCAAACCTGCATCCCCATTGGCGCTTTCGTTGGTTCAGCCTTCTATAGAGGTGCGCCCGCCCGCGCGGCGACCGCCTGCCTGCGCGGCCAGTAGTCTGAACACGGCAAGCCCACAGCCACCCAGGTTTTAGCTCGCGGCTCCTATGGCTAATCACCCGCAAGGCCAATGGCGTGCGGGTGCCTGCCATTTCAGCAGGCGCGTGGCGCCTGTCCCGCACCGTCTGGGGCTGTCAGGGGGTTGAAGGCTGCATCAGCGAAACCTGCTTGAGCAGCGCCGCCAGCTCCTCCTTGTGGCTTACGGGGCAAACCACGGCATAGGCTGCCTCCGACCCGCGCGCAAGCACGCAAATCTGCTCGGTGCTGTCCATACGCACAGCATCCAACCCAGCCATGGCATAAAGCGATTCCATGTTCAGACTATAGCCCTGCCCGCCCAGCAGGGATACGGCAACCGTGGGCCGCACGCTTTCCACCGTCAGCACGGACCCGTCGGCAAAGGAGTAGTTGAGGGTAAGCCGGCGCGCATAACCGCCGCGGAAGGCGGTATCAAACAGCGTCGCCTTGGCAAGCGGCAGGTTGCTGCCGTAAAGCGCCAGCACCGGCTTGCCAAAGTTCACAGCCAGCGGGTTCAAATCCGCGTTGCCGTTCACCTGCGAAGCCGCGATGGGCACGCGAATGGTTTCTTCCTGCGTGGCCGTTTCCTTGGTCAGCTGGCTGTCCTCGTCCGGCTCGCCCATGAGCAGAAACACATACACCAGCGACAGCGCCAGAATCAGCCCGAGGATCGCCAGCACCCGTTTGAGCGTGGCTTTCCATTTGGCAGGCGCAACCGCCTCCGGCTCGTCGGTTACCGGTTTTTGCGTCGGTAGCGCGTCGGTCGCCGTGGGCTGGGCCGGCTGCGGCCTGCGCGGCGGCACCTGAGAGGGCATGCCGTCCGGCGCCCTGCGTTGCCCGCCGCCCGGCGCGCCCTGCGCGCGATGGTAACGTACTTGCAAAACATACCTCCCCGGGGCGCGTGTCCCCGTTTGTGAAAAACAATTGCCGGAACCTGCCCGGTAAAAACCGGCTAACCCTTACCCGGACAGCATCGCGGGCGCTCATTCCATGGTTACGCCGATTGTCACCATGAAAGCGATGGTCGGGCCCTGCGCGGTAAAGCCGGCTAACCCTTACCCCTTTGGCGACGCGGGCGCTCAGTCCATGGTTACGCCGATTTCCGCCATTTCCTTTTCCAGCCATTGCATATCGCCGGCCATGCGGGTGGAATATGCGTTGTACAGCGCATGCAGCAACTGCCCGCGCTGAGTAGCGCTCAGCAACGCATCCTTGCGGATGGCGGACAGCATATGCGCCACAGGCGAAGCGAGCAGCTTGGGCGCGCGGCTGTCCAGCCCAAAGCCGAAAAAGCGGTGCATGTACTTGCCGCTGCCGTATAGGAACAGCTCGATAAATTCTCCGCACAGCCTTACCAGATACTGGTTGGTAAAGGCTACTGGGTCCTCCGCCAGCGCCAGACAGCGGTCCAAATCCGGATGGTTGAACAGTTCCGCGCGAAGCGCGTCCGTTTTTTCCGGCGTCAGGGTGTCAGGCTCCAGATAGATCATCAGCATGTAACACTTGATTACGGAAAAATCCAGATTTTTCGGGTTGCGCTGGTAAAGCCTGCCCAGAAAGAGTATCTCCTGCGCGATGGCAAGGCTGTTGGGATACTGCGCCTGCGCCTTGAGGAGCAGATCATGCTTTTTCACCGGATCGGCCTGCGCGTTCGCGTCGGCAATCCATTTCTTGACCGCCTCGTCCTCCGGGGTTTGCGCGGCCTTCGTCAGCGTTCCGCCACAGAAAGGGCAAAACGCCGCCCCCTGGCTTACCGATAGCTCCCGGCCACAGCTTGGGCATTTCATTTCACTCATCCGCCGTACCTCCTTGCTCACACCTGTACCAAGTTACGGGTTCAACCCCCGGTTAGCGCACCGCGTCGCGCCACAGCGCGCCGCTCATATCCGAAGGCATGCGCAGATCCCCGCGCGGGGACAGGCTGATGCTGCCCACCTTGGGGCCGTCCGGCACGCAATTGCGCTTGAACTGCTGCTGAAAAAACCGTTTGAGGAACGTCGCCAGCTGCGCGCTGATCTTCGCTTCGTCATACACGCCTTCGAAGGCTTGCATGGCAAACGCTTTCAGCCGCTCCGGGCCGCTTCCGCTGTCCAGCATGTGGTACAGAAAAAAATCATGCAGCGCGTAATCGCCAAGGATATCCTCGGTGCGCTGGTTCAGTTCCCCGTCGGCCACGGGCAGCAGCTCCGGGCTGATGGGGGTGTCGATCAC
Source organism: Candidatus Limiplasma sp. (assembly GCA_035353615.1). GTDB lineage: Bacteria > Bacillota > Clostridia > Christensenellales > Aristaeellaceae > CAXXOK01. The sequence continues at coordinate 19,811 of DAOPZY010000039.1, read as the reverse complement.
ATCCCGGCACACATCGCGCACAGCGCCGTCAAAATCATGCTCGCTCAGGTAGCGCACCAGACTTTTCACCAACGTTTTGGGCACGGAGCAGTTGACGTTGTACATGCTCATGTGATCGCCGTTGTAGGTGCTGAAACCCAGCGCGCTTTCGCTCATGTCGCCGGTGCCCAGCACAATGCCGCCCACCTTGTTGGCATAATCCATCAAAATCTGCGTGCGCTCCCGCGCCTGCGAGTTTTCATAGGTTACGTCGTGGGTGCTTTCCGCCTGCCCAATATCGGCAAAGTGCTGCCGCACAGCCTTTTCAATGCTGATTTCGCTTGCGCTGACGCCCAGCACCTCCATCAGCCGATCCGCGTTTGTTTTGGTGCGCTGGCCCGTGCCCATGCCCGGCATGGTGATGGCGTGCACCCCTGCGCGCGACAACCCAAGCATATCAAACGCGCGCACGCCCACCAGCAACGCCAGCGTGCTGTCCAGCCCGCCGGAAACGCCAATCACAAGATGCTCGCAATGGATCGCCGTAAGCCTTGTGGCCAGCCCTGTGCACTGGATGCGCACGATTTCTTCCAGATGGTCCTCCACCTCCGCGCCGGAAGGCACAAACGGCAGGGGATTGATGGGGCGGAGCAAGCGTTGCTTGTCCGTAAGGCCCAGCGCGGGCATCGGCACCCGGCGCATCGGGGTTTTCCGGCGTTCCATCTGGTGGAAACTGCCGTTGCGCTGGCGCTGGTAACGCAAGCGTTGCACATCCACATCCGCGACGGCTTCGCCGCCTTCCATGCTGAAACGTTTGCCTTCGGCCAGCGCCTTGCCGTTTTCAAACACGCCGGTGTAGCCGCAAAACACCAGATCGCTGGTGCTTTCGCCAAAGCCCGCGCACGCGTACGCGTAACCCGCGTACAGGCGGCCGCTCTGCTGGCGCAATAGCTCCCGCCGGTAGCCGTGCTTGCTGACCAGCGCGTTGCTGGCGCTGGGGTTGAGAATGATATCCGCACCCTCCACCGCGTATTGGCTGCTTGGGGGGATCGGCGTCCATAAATCCTCGCAGATTTCCACCGCAAAGGAAAAATCGCCTCTGTCAAACAGCAGGTCCGGGGCAAACGGGCAGCAAACGCCATCCTGATCCAGCATCCCCTCGGCCTGCGTTCCGCTCACAAACCACCGGGTTTCATAAAACTCATTACCGTTGGGCAGGTACACCTTGGGCACAATACCCCTGACCGCCCCGCCCTGCAACACCGCAGCGCAGTTGAACAGCCGGCTGCGTTGGTTAACAGGCAAGCCGACAATCACCGCCATATCGCCCGTTTGCGCGGCAATCTGCTTCATGGCGGCAAAGGCGGCGCGCTGCACCGGCTCGTGGGTCAGCAAATCGCCTAGCGTATAGCCGGTGATGCAAAGTTCCGGAAAAACCGCCACCTGTACGCCCTGCGCTTGCAGGCTTTGCATCCGCGACACAATTTCCTGACGGTTTTTTTCCACATCGCCCAAATGCACGCGAAGGCTTGCGGAAGCAACACGGGCAAAATCACTTGGCATACAAAACCTCCCACACGACGCTGCGCTGCGCTGCGCTGCGCTTTGGGAAGGGGACTGCGGTCCCCCTCCCAACCTCCCCCGGGGCGCGCCTGCGGGCGCGGGGGAGGAACGCGCTCCGGCGTAGCACTGTAACCATTTGACGATCAAGAATGCAAAAGGAAATCCGGGAGCTCGATCAAATCCCCGCTGCGCTGCGCTGCGCTTTGGGAAGGGGACTGCGGTCCCCCTCCCAACCTCCCCCGGGGCGCGCCTGCGGGCGCGGGGGAGGAACGCGCTCCGGCGTAGCACTGTAACCATTTGACGATCAAGAATGCAAAAGGAAATCCGGCTTTTGAAGCTCCTCCCGCGTTCCGAAACCCCAAAACCCGCCTCAAATTAAAGCACCCCGGCCCTAAACACCCCGTCCCCCCTGGGGGAAGGTTGGGAAGGGGACCACAGTCCCTTTCCCAAAGGGAGCTTTAGCGACCGCTTTACGGGACTTTGATGAGCATAGTTTTCTGCTCGTCCATTTCCACCTCGAGCAGTTTATCCTTTTCAAGCGCCTTGAGCACGTCGCTGAAACGTTTGAAGCCCAGCGCGCGTTCCGAAAAATCAGGGTAAGCCGATTGGATGTCCGCTTTCAGGATGCTGGGATTGATGCGGTCAAACCCGCCCTCCTTGTACCGCTGAAGCTGATCGCGGAAAGCGTCGCGCCAGTTGTCCTTGGTCAGCTGCGCGCCGTTCTCCTTGGCCGCCTGCCCCAACGACACCATCACGTTAAAATTATCGTTGCGGATGCGCAGGTTTCCATATTTATGGGAAAGCTTGTCCAGCAGTTTCAGGAATGTGGCGCAACCGAAGGCTTTCTCGTTAAAATCCGGCCTCAGGCGCAGCAGGATGCTTTTCAGCTCGCTGGCGTACAGCTCATCCTGATCGGTCTGCTCGTCCAGGATGCTTTCAATCAGCTTGTTCAACTCCTGCTCGTCCAGCGGTTCCTTGTCGGTTGCGGAGGTTTTCTTTTTATCCTCCGGCTTGCGGGTATGCCCGCCCACGTTTTCAAGGAACTGGAACTCGTTGCAGGCGTTGATGAAAATGTTGCTCGCGGCCTCGCTGCGGCTGATGCCCAGCACAAATTTGCCCATGCTTTTGAGCCGACCTACCAGCGGCGTGTAGTCGCTGTCGCCGGACACGATGCAAAAGCTGTTGATGAGCGGGTTGGTATAGGCGACTTCCAACGCGTCGATCACCAAAAGGATGTCCGCGTTGTTTTTTTGGCTGATGCCGTAACGCAGGCTGGGTACCACGGTAAACGTGTTGCTCAGCAGCACTTCCTTGAGGTCGCTGTATTGGTCGGTATATCCGTACACCTTGCCCAGCAGCACATCGCCGCGTATTTTGACTTTTTCTAGCACGCTTAAAAGCGTGGATACTTTAGCGCCGCAGTTTTCCAAATCTACGAACAGCGCGAATTTTGATGTTTCCAGTGTCAATCTCTTCTTTCTATGTTTGCGGCCAAGGGGAATCCGCGCCGGCCTAGGCCGGGGCGGAAGCTTCGCCGCGTTCAGTTTAAATCCGGAATGTAAACTTATCCCCGCGAATCCATTGCCGGCTGGTATGCAGGGGCCTGTCCTGCTGGTCGAACACCGTTTCGTCCAGCAACAGGAGCGCCTCGCCGGCCGCGGTTGCCAGATAGCGGCTCACCACCGGCGTTGCGTGGCCCAGCGAAATGTCGTGGATCGCCCGGCTGGGCATCAGGCCGTGACGGTGCAGCAGCTCATACAGCGAGCCGGTCAGCGGTTCCTTCTCCAAAAAATCATACTGAGCGGGAAAACGGTTATATTCCAGCATCACAGGTTCATCATCGCACAGGCGCAGGCGGCACAGCTCGATCACCTCGCCGTTTTCCGGCACGTGCAACCGCTCCACATCCTCCGGGCGGGCCGGTTCGCGCTTCACGTCCACCACCCGGCTGGAAGCCGTGCGCCCGGTCACCCCGCAAGCGTCCGAAAAGCTGGTCACATGCTGCAAATCGCGCCGCACGCGCGCATCCGCCACAAAAGTGCCCTTGCCCTGTCTGCGCACCAGCAGCCCTTCCTGCACAAGGTCCAGCATGGCCTTGCGCACCGTTACGCGGCTGACCCCGTAGGTTTCGCACAGCACCTGTTCGCTGGGGATGCGTCCGCCGGCCGGATACACGCCCGCGACAACGTCGTTTTTCAATCGCTGCATCAGCTGCTGGTACAGCGGGTTCTGACTGCGTTTTTCCAAGGGTGCGTCCGGCATCCGCCTCACCTCCCAACGAATGCTTACAGTATACCCTAAAGCGTTGGAAACGGCAACCGTTTTCCGGCGCGCGCCTGCTTTTGCAAAACCCGCAAAGCTTGCTGTAACCGGTCATCCGCGCCGTTTCGCGGCAAGCGGCCAAGGGTTGCCGGGAGAGTGCGCAGAAGGGTGAGGCGCAAGCGGGGGCATGGGCGTTAACATGCTTGGTGACAAGGCAAGTTGGGCGCGGGCGCGGACGTTAATCCGCTTGGTATCTCGGCTTGGGAGAGCGCGGAAACAAGCGTTAACCCGCTTGATATCACGGTTTGAGAGGACACAGGCATTAACCCGCTTGGTGTCTCGGCAGGTAGGGCGCGGGCGCGGACGTTAACCCGCTTGATATCTCGGCTTAGGAAAGCGCGGGCGCGGAAACCGCCGTTTTCAGTTGCCTCCGGGCACGCCGATCATCAAACGCCGTTGAACAGCGATAGCCGCCGCAGGCCGGAAGGCTGCGACGGCTACACAACGGGGAAACCGCGCGGGGTTTCCCTGAATGGCAATGAATTGCGAAAAGCGGGTTGCAGATCAGGGCGTTTAGGGATGGGCAGCGTCATTCATGCGGCGCGTGAGAAGGGGGCGCGGGCGCGCCATGCGGAAATCGGGGCGACCCGAGCGGGCTCGGCGCACGCCACTTCCCGACGGTTTACTCCACAAAGGAAACCAGAATGTTGCTCTTGCTGGCAAAATCGTACAGATCATTGAGCACCCCGGCCGGGGTTTCCAGCAGGATGGGCGCAAACTTGAGCGCGAGGCTGGGCAGCAGCCGCTCCTTGTACCCTTCCAGGAACGTTTCGTTCAGGTTGAAGAAATCGTTTTGCGGATAGTCGCCTTCCACAAATACGCTCTTATCGGCCAGGTTAAACGTGCCGTTAAAGTGCGCCGAAACCGCGGCTTTGCCGGTTTGCGGGTGAAGCCAATCCAGCGTTACATCCAGCGTATAGGGAGGTTGAACCGCGTCGCGCACCCAGTTGAACGCGAGGGTAAACGGCGCGACCGGGCTGTCAAACGCGCTGCCGGAGGCGCTCAGCGTAAGCTTGCCTTCGCCGCTCAGGTCGCCTTCTTTCGGCATGCCCTCGCCATCCGCCGTAACCACAATGGACGGTTCTCCGTCCTCCAGCACGGTCAGCTTCGCGTTCAGGGTGGCGCCCAACGTTTGGGGCTTCCAGCCGTAATCGAAGGTGACCTGATAGCCGTCCGGCGTGGGCAGGGTAAAGGTGAAAGCGGTTGCGTCCCCGTCGGTGGTTTTCACAAACACATCCGTATCGCCAAGGGTGCAGGTCATCCCGGTCGGGCTTTGCACAACCTTCATGCCCTGTTGGTCGGGGTCCAGCGCGTCCAGCACATCTTCCAGCGCGCCCAGCGTGTTCAGCGTCATATCGCTGGCGTACAGCTCGGTCAGCAGGCAGGTAAAGAAGAAGTAGGCGCGTTCCAGATCCGGATCGTCATTCACAATCAGGTCCAGATTTTCGCACTGTTCATACAGGCTTTCATAGGGCACGGTAAAGGTGACGGTGCCGTCCGCCGCCACGGCAGGCACAGGGGTTTCGGCGGCAACTGTCGCGTCCGCGGCGGCCTCCGGCTCCGCGCCATCGGCAAGGGCCGCGTCCGCTTCGCCTTCGTCGGTTTCGCTGTCCTCGGCCATGTCCGCATCCTCGCCGGCTTCCGCGTCGGGGGCTACGCCGTTGATGGCCGCCTGTTTCGCGTTTTCGATCATCGCGGCAATCGGGGAATAATACTCATCCCCAATGGCGTAAGCCGCCTCCGGGTACATCAGCAGGGCGAGGTACTGCGTGGGCAGTTCCATATAGTAATACGGCTTGAGCATAAATTCCAGAAAATTGTGCATCTGGAAAAACAGCACCTCGTTGCCCAACGCGGGGGACAGCAGGTATCGGTAGCTATGGTAACCGTCGTACACAAAGGGCACCTGATCCTTGCCGTTGAGGCGGATCGCGCCGTTCAGGTATACGCGGCTTTGCGGGGTCAGCATCGCCAGCGCGTCCATGGAGCCGCGCAGGTCGATTTTGTTCAGAAAGGTTTCCCAATCGCTCAGGTGGGCTTTGCTGGCGGGAAAGCCGTCCGCGTGCAGCTGGAGGCCCAGCGTGAAATCCACATGGGTCACATCCCCATCGGGCAGGAAGGTATCAGCCAGGGAGAGCGTCGGCAGCAGGCAAAGGCACAGGGCCATCGCAAGGGCCGGCAGACGGCGCAGAAACAGTTGCTTCATGGGAAACCTCCTTCGTCCTACGGGTTCATGGCTTATGGATAGCTACGTTTTACAGCTGTAAAACCCTGCCTGAGCAGCACAAAAATATCATTCCGCCTTGGAACGGGCAACCGCGCGGGCGCGATCCTGATGGCTCAGCTCCCGTTTGCGCATGCGCAGGTTTTGGGGCGTAACCTCCAGCAGCTCGTCGTCGTCGATGAATTCCAGACACTCCTCCAGCGTCATGGGGTGCACGCTGACCAGCTTCAAGCTATCCTCGCTGGCGCTCGCGTTGCGCATGTTGGTGACGTGCTTTTGCTTGCACACGTTTACCACCAGATCGTCCGGGCGGGCGTTCTGGCCGCAGATCATGCCTTTGTAAACCTGCGTCTGCGGGGTGATGAACAGCGTGCCGCGCTCCTGCGTGTTAAACAGGCCATAGCTGGTGGCCTCGCCGGTTTCAAAGCAGACCAGCGCGCCAACGTTGCGGTGCGGGATATCGCCCTTGAGCGGCTCATACTTCTCAAACACGGCGCTCATGATGCCCTCGCCACGCGTATCGGTCATAAACTCGCTGCGGTAGCCAAACAGCCCGCGCGAAGGAATCAGAAACTCCAACCGCACGCGGTTGAGGCCGTGCATGCTTTCCAGCGTACCGCGCCGGCGGCCGATTTTCTCGATGACCGCGCCTGCGTATGCCTGCGGCACATCGGCAACCATGCGCTCGATCGGCTCGCATTTTTTACCGTCGATTTCCCGGTAAATCACCTGCGGTTTGCTTACCTGAAACTCATAGCCCTGCCGGCGCATGTTTTCAATCAGGATGCTCAGGTGAAGCTCGCCGCGGCCGCGCACCTCGAAGGCGTCGGGGCTGTCGGTTTCGTTCACGCGCAGGCTCACGTCGGTTTGCAATTCCTTAAACAGGCGGGCGCGCAGGTGGCGGCTGGTCACAAACGTGCCCTCGCGGCCGGCGAACGGGCTGTTGTTCACGCTGAACGTCATGGTCACCGTCGGCTCGGTGATGCTCACAAAGGGCAGCGCGTCCGGCGCCTGCGGGTCGCAGACCGTGTCGCCGATGCTGATATCCTCCAGCCCGCTCATGGCGACAATATCGCCCATGGAGGCGGTTTCGGCGGGCAGGCGGCGCAAACCGTCGAAGGTGTAAAGGCTGGTCAGCCGCAGCGGTTGGCTGACCGTGCCGGTGCTGAAATTGGTTTTCACCACGTTCATGCCCGTGGCCAGCGTGCCGCGGTTGATGCGACCAATGCCGATGCGGCCCACATACTCGTTGTAGTCGATGGTGGAAATGAGCACCTGCGCGGGGCCTTCCATATCGCCGATAGGCGCGGGAATGTGCTCCAGAATGGTTTCAAACAGCGGGCGCAGGTCCGTGCCCGGCTCGTTCAGGTTCAGGGTCGCGGTGCCATGCCGCGCCGACGCGAACACGATGGGGCGGTCCAGCGCGGTTTCATCCGCGCCCAGCTCGATAAACAGATCGAGCACCTCGTCCACCACCTCGTCGCAGCGGGCGTCCGGGCGGTCGATTTTGTTGATGACCACGATGACCGGCAACCGCAGGCTCAGCGCCTTGCGCAACACGAAGCGCGTCTGCGGCATGGGGCCTTCGAAGCTGTCCACCAGCAGGAGCACGCCGTCCACCATTTTAAGCACGCGCTCCACCTCGCCGCCAAAGTCGGCGTGGCCCGGCGTATCCACAATGTTAATTTTCGTGTCGTGATAATGCACGGCGGTATTTTTAGCCAGAATGGTGATGCCGCGTTCGCGCTCAATATCGTTGGAGTCCATCACGCGCTCGGCCACCTGCTGATTTTCGCGGTATACGCCGCCCTGCTTGAGCATCTCATCCACAAGGGTAGTTTTGCCATGATCGACGTGCGCGATGATGGCAATATTCCGAATATCGTTACGAACCATGAAAATAATCTTCCTTTCTCATTGGCAAAGGGGAGGGGTAAACTGCCGGATTTCCGGGATGAGCCCCGACGCAGACCTTTGGTTCGCCTTGCGGCAAAGGCGGGCAGGGCCGACGGAATGCCGCAGGCTCACTGCGGCGCCGTCAGAGCCGCGCCGGCGAATTTCCGCACGCGCCCGGCAAACCCGGAAAGGGCTACCGACCGCGCCGGTGAAAACCTGCGTTGCCGTTGGCGCGCTGTTCCCGGCAGGCCGGGCGCGCAGGCATCCCCCAGCCTGCGGCAGGCATTCAGCCAGCCGTTACGGCTGGGCGTCCGCGCCCCGCAAAGCCCCGGGCGCGGAAAAGCGGCGGGGTCGGGGGCGTTACGCGGCGCAGGCGCGAGCCGCGCCTTACTCGTATACAACCCGGCTGGCGACATCCGCGAGTTCCAGCCCCGCGTTGTTTTCGGTTGCCAACCGGATGGACCATTCGTTTTCAAACAGGAGCACATCCCGCTGATTGCCGTCCTTCGCGCGGCCGCTGGTGGACGTGAGCTTTACTTTGTCAATCGGGATCGGCGATTTGGTAACCCAGCGGACATGCCTGAAGGGCAACGAATCCATCAGCATGGTCACCCCGTACTCCGTTCGCAGGCGGTGCTCCAGCACGTCAAACTGCAACATGCCCACCACGCCGGCAATCAGCTCCTCAAAGCCGGTTTCGGTACGGGTAAAAAGCTGGATGGCGCCTTCCTCGGCCAGCTGCGTCAGCCCCTTGAGGAACTGCTTGCGCTTCATGCTATCCTCCGGGCGCACGCGCGCAAAATGCTCCGGCGCAAAAATCGGGATCGAGCTGAAATGCAGCTTCGGGCCGTTGGAAAGCGTATCGCCCAAGTGGAAAAAGCCGGGGTCAAACAGCCCCACAATATCCCCGGGGTAGGCGGTTTCCACCGCCTCGCGCTCGTTTGCCATAAACTGCTGCGGTTGCTTGAGCTGGATGGTTTTGTCATCCCCGCTGAGCCACACGCTCATATCCTTGCGGAACTCGCCGCTGACCACGCGGATAAACGCGAGCCGGTCGCGGTGCGCGGGGTTCATGTTCGCCTGAATTTTGAACACGAAGCCGCTGAAAAATTCCGCCGTGGGTACAATTTCGCCCATGTCGCTCGCGCGGGGCAGCGGGGGCGGCGTAATATCCAAAAACGATTCCAAAAACGGCTCGACCCCAAAGTTGGTAATCGCGGAGCCGAAAAACATCGGCGTCAGCTGCCCGTGCAGCGCGGCGTCCAGGTTAAACACATCGCCCGCCACATCCAGCAGCTCAATCTCGTTGCGCAGCCGTTCCAGATAGAGCGGGGCAATCCATTTTTCCGCCTCGGGCGCGTCCAGCCGCACCTGCTTTTCCTCCACCATGTTCGCGCCATGGTTGCCGCCGCTGTACAGGCTGATCACGCCCGTATCTCGGATATACACGCCCTGAAAATCCCCGTCCACGCCGATGGGCCAGTTCATCGGGCAGGTGCGGATGCCCAGCACGTTTTCGATCTCCTCCATCAGGGCGAAGGGGTCTTTGGCCGCGCGGTCCATTTTATTGACGAACGTAAAAATCGGGATGCCGCGCATGCGGCACACCTTAAACAGCTTGATGGTTTGCGCCTCAACGCCCTTAGCCGCGTCAATCAGCATCACCGCCGCGTCCGCCGCGACCAGCACGCGGTACGTATCCTCGCTGAAGTCCTGATGGCCCGGCGTGTCCAGTATGTTAATGCGGAAACCGTCGAATTCAAACTGCATGGCGCTGGACGTAACGCTGATGCCGCGCTGCTTTTCAATATCCATCCAATCGCTGGTCGCGTGGCGTTCGGCTTTGCGCGCCTTCACGCTGCCCGCCTGCCGGATAGCCCCGCCGTAGAGCAACAGTTTTTCGGTCAGGGTGGTTTTGCCAGCGTCGGGGTGGCTGATAATGGCAAAGGTACGGCGTTTCTCAATTTGCTCTTGAAACGCGCTGGTAGCTGGGAGCTGAGTCATTCCGGTCGGCGCCTCCGCTTCGGTCGGTAAAGTTAAGGTTCCAAACAAAATATTGTACAATGGAAAGTCCGAGAATGTCAAGCAGTTCCGCCCTCGGATGGCTTTATTGGCCGGTTGCCGACCCTTCATTCCGGCCCGGGCAGCGCGCTGCCCGGTCAATGGCGCCCGCTGTGCGCAAGTTCTTCGGCAATGCGCCCCCATTCCTTGACCCTTCTGGAAAAACGTGCTATACTTCAACGTTGCTACAACAAATTTCCAGCCGCCTTCGGCGGAAACAGGCAAGAGAGGCTGATACGATGTCCGGACACAGCAAATGGGCCAATATCAAAATCAAAAAAGGCAAGACAGACGCGATTCGCGGCAAGATTTTCACCAAAATCGGGCGTGAAATTGCGATTGCGGTACGTGAAGGCGGCGGCAATCCGGAAACCAACGGCAAGCTGCGCGACGTGATCGCCAAGGCGAAAAGCAACAACATGCCTAACGACAACATCACCCGCAGCATCAAAAAAGCGGCCGGCGAGCTGGGCAATATCGAGTATGCGGAAATCAACTACGAAGGCTATGCCCCCGGCGGCGTGGCCGTGATCGTGGAGTGCATCAGCGACAACCGCAACCGCACGGCCAGCGACATCCGCCACTGTTTTGCCAAAAACGACGGCACGCTGGGCGTAACCGGCTCGGTTTCCTTCATGTTTGACAAAAAGGGCGTGCTGGTGGTTGCCCGTTCCGCCGATATGGACGAGGACGAGCTGATGATGCAGGTGTTGGACGCCGGCGCGGAGGATATGCAGGTGCTGGACGACGCGTTTGAAATCACCACCGACCCCAACGATTTTTCCGCCGTGCGCGAAAAATTGGAAGCCGCCGGTATGGAGTTTTTGAGCGCCGAGGTTCAGATGATCCCCCAGAACACCGTGACGCCCACGGAAGAAAACATCGAGAAAATTCAGGAGCTTCTGGAAATGCTCGAGGATAACGACGATGTGCAGAACGTGTGGCACAACGCCGAACTGCCCGAGGAGCCGGAAGAGGAGTAAGCCCCGCCGTTCCGTCTGCTCCCGGCAGGGTGCTTCAGCCTTGGGCCGGAAGCCCTGTGAAACAGCGTGCTTGGCGTGAGCGCATCAAGCGAAGCAGGCGCGACGGACGGATTTTAGATGGTTTTTGAACAGACAGAGGGCCGCCGGGCACAGCAAATGTCCGGCGGCCCTCTGTCTGTTTATGAAAAAAGGCAATGCGCGGTTCCGCCCGCCTCATAGCCCGGCAGGCTGTGCGCCCGTTGGGTTTGATACTGCGGCGTCAGGTTTTTGGGATTCGCCAAAACACCGGCAAAGCCTCGCGCCCGCATCCTGGCGAAGGCCTTGCTTTTGCCCCGTTTCGGCTGCGGCAGGGGCTATCTAGGTTCGATTCGCGTTTAGCTCCTTCATCACAAAACAGTCCAACTCATGATCGTTGATGATCCCTACCGATTCCAGAAAGCTATAAATGGTGACGCTGCCCACAAACTTCATGCCGCGTTTGCGCAAATCGTCCGAAACCGCGTCGCTCAGCGGCGATTGGGTCAGAAATTGATTGTCGCGGTTCACCACAGGCCCGTCCGGAATAAAGCTGAGCAGGTAACGGTCAAACGTGCCAAACTCGGCCTGAATTTGCATAAACACCCGCGCGTTGGTAATCGCGCCCATAATTTTCAGGCGGTTGCGCACAATTTCCTCATTGGCCAGCAACCGGGTCACGTCCTCGTCCCCATAGGCGGCGATGGCTGCATAATCAAAATTGGAAAACGCGCGGCGGAACGCTTCGCGTTTTTTCAGCACGATATACCAGGACAGGCCCGCTTGAAAGCCTTCCAAAAAAAACATTTCATACAGTTTATCATCGTTGTGCAGAGGGCGGCCCCACTCGTGATCGTGATACTGTTCCATCAGTTCTCCGTGCACCCAGGCACAGCGGCGGTCCTCGCCCTTGAACATACGGTTATCCCTCCTTGGCGGTTGAGTGTTGATTTGTGCGGCGGGCTGGATTGTGGCGCTGGCTGGTTTACCGTATAGCGGCCATAAATCGCGTAATCTCCGCACGCAGGGGTATCGCGTTTGCCACGGTTTTAACATGGCGAAGGGAGAAGGAGCCTGTGCGCCGCCGCAGGTTATCAAAGAAGTAGCTTGATGGTTATGCCGCTCGCCTCATAGCCCTGCGGGCTGTTCGCTCGCTTGTTGGGTTTACGCTGCGGCGTAAGGCTTGGGGCGTTGCCCCAAACCCCGGCAAGGGGCTTCGCCCCTGCACCCCACAAGGGCTTTCGCCCTTGACCCGGTTTCGCTGCGGCGAGGGAGGAATGATACGCCCTGTTCCACATTGCGCTTTGTCCGCTCGCCTCATAGCCCTGCGGGCTGTTCGCTCGCTTGTTGGGTTTACGCTGCG
>DAOPZY010000039.1:0-7305 GCA_035353615.1 Candidatus Limiplasma sp. | reverse complement strand
GCGTAAGGCTTGGGGCGTTGCCCCAAACCCCGGCAAGGGGCTTCGCCCCTGCGCCCCACAAGGGCTTTCGCCCTTGACCCGGTTTCGCTGCGGCGAGGGTTAGGGGCAGCCTATGCGCCGCCGTTACTTTTCCGTATTGGTCGGCTCTTTTTCCCGGCCCAGCAGCCAGCGTTCCTTCACATACGTCACCAATGTCCCCACATCCGCCGCAAGGCCGTTAAAAAATTTCGCGCGCACGGCGCTTACCAGCACCACCATGGCAATCGGTCCAAGAATAAGGCCGATTACCCCGCCCAGGCGCATACCCATAAACATGCCCACCAGCGAGAGCAGCGGCGACATCCCCAGCCGATCGCCCAAAAGCTTGGGGTCCAGCAGACGGCGAAGCATGCTGTACGCAATGTAGAAAATCAGCACCACCCACGCGGAGTGCGCATCCTGAATCACAAAGCATACCAGCGCCCACGGAATGTAAAACACGCCGCAGCCAAACTGCGGGATCATTTCCAATAGCGCCGCCAACAGTCCAATCAGCGCGGCATACTGGAAGCCCATCACCTGAAAATATATGCTGGATAAAAACAGCAGCAGCAAAAACCACATCAGCTGCACGCGCACATACCCAAGCGCGCCTTTGACCGCCGAACGTCGGAGCATCCCCAGGCTACCTTCTTCCACATCCTGCGTGCGGTGGCGTTGCAACCGCCGCAGCAGTTCCGGATAACGCCCGGCAATAAAGTAGATGCCCAGGATCAGAAAATTGGCGTATATCAACGCATAGGGCAAGCTGGACGCAAACCCGACCAGAAAATTGAGCGACGTTGCGGCCAGCGATGTGGTCTGTTCCCCAATCCACTTATACGCGGAGTTGAGCGATTCGCGGATGGTATCGCTCACGTTGACAGGCATGGTCTGCGACGCGCCCAGAATGCGGTCGCTGGCGTTTCGCAGCACGGAAATGGCGCCGTTGACCAAATTGGGCGCGTTATTGGCCGCGCTCACCACCTGCCCCACCGCAAAGCTCACAAACCAATACACAATGAAAAAAGCGACCGCGCTGAACAGCACCACCCAAAACGTGACCGCAAAGCCCCGGTGCATATGAAGTTTTTTAACAAAAAACTGAATCAGCGGCTGCAAGGCCGCGGCAATGGGGATGGCAATGATGAAAGGCGAAAGCGTGTCCCAAATCCAGGGCACCATAAAAGCAAGGAACAGCCCGATCAGCACGCAGAACAGGAGTCGGTAAGCCAGGCGTTCCAATGCGTAACGTACAGGGTGGGTCATTTTGCTCACCTCGCTGTTTCCGGCTGCCGCCGTATGGGGTTGTCACAGCCCGAACTGCCCGCCCGGATTGGGAGGGCGCGTACCGGTTTAAAAAGCCCTTGACCGGTCTTGGCTGGCCATTTACAGCGCAAGTCGCCATCCTTTAGCCTTCAGGCAGAAACGCCTGCCGCAGGTCGCGGCGCGGCGGCCGATATTCGGCGGCTGGCGCGCTTACGCCGGGCAGGCGTATCGCCGTCGGGTTGCGATGGATCAGAAGCCGCGCCCGCCGCCGCCGTGGCTCATGCCGCCGCCCATATGGACGCCGCTGCCGCCACCGCCGCCAAACCCGCCGCCGCCCCCGGCATTGGGGGGCGGAGCCTTGCGTGTGCGCGTTACGGTGGTGCGCAGATAATCGTCCCGACTCTCCGTGATTTTCACGTTCGCGTTGGTCGCGTATTCGTAATGGTAGGTGCTTCCCTTGAGCTTGTAGCGGGATTTGACCCCCAGCGTAAAGATGAACCCAATCAACAGGCTGAGCGCGCCGCCAACTAGCATTTCCGTGCCGGTGAGCGCCTTATGCCGGGCGGTGAGCATCTGCCCGGTGACCACATCGTACCGGTACTGGCCTTCCGGGATGCCGCTTTTGACAAACTGCTGCACCTTGGCAAGCATCGCCTGCGCCGCGTCGGCGTAGCGGTCGGCGCGCAGGTTGGGGTTGCTCGCGTCCAGCGCCTGTTCGATGCGCGCGTCGGTCATGTAGTCGATCATGGCGCCGGTGGTGGAAATATACTCCTGCCGGGCGTACATATCAATATAGTACAGCGCGCCGCTATGATCCGAATCCAGCCCGAAGCCGCCCTGCTCGTAAAAAGCGTCGGCAATCTGCTGCTGGGAGGCGTCTCCGTGGGCTTCGCTGCTGGTTACCACCACAAAATCCATGCCGGTTGCCTTTTGAAACGCCGTAATCGCGGTGCGGAGTTCCGTTTCCTCCGCGGCGGTAAACAGGTTTGCGCGGTCAAACACGCGCTCCTCAGTGCTGGCCGCGAGCGCCGGCAAAGTCAAAAGCAACAGCCCCGCCAGAAGCAGGAGGGCGAGAAACCGTCTGGTATGCTTCATTCATCGCACCTCCATCAAAACAGAAAATAGGCCGCAACACAGTACGCCGCAAAGCAAATCGCGGCCAGCCCCAACCCGTAAAGCCGCAGTTTTCCCCGGTTGATGGGGAGTTTGCCACAAACCTCGCCGGTGCGGCCGTTCATCACGTAGTAGTAAGGCTCCTTCTCGCCGCTTTTGCGGTAGGTGAGCACCCACGTGGGCAGGAGCACATACTTGCTCTGCCGGTCCCGGACGGCGGCGGTGGCGGAGCCGCTGTAGGTGGTATAGTGAACCGTTTGCGTCAGCAGGGGCGAAACATAGCCGTTCAGCTCCTCCTCCACATCGGCGGTCGCTTCCGCGGCGGTCAAATCCCGGCGCTCCGCCAGAAAGCCGGAGAGGTACGCGCCGGAAAACGGCTTCACCTCGTCCAGCGGAAAAGGATGAATCCCGTCGCTGAGCTTTCGGTCCGTGCTTTTCAGCGCCGGGCGCATGATGTTTTGAAAGGTGATATCACCCCGGCGGGTGATGGCGAAATGCTCGGTGGTAGTCACGATATACTGCCCCGAATCCATCACCGTGGAGCGCAGGCCCTCGCCCTCGTAGCTTCCGTTCACCAGGCAGCGGGTCACAAAATGCGGGTAATACACGCCCTGCATTTGCTTTACCTGATCGCGCGCAAAAAAGCCGGACGGCACAAACCGTTTCTTCGCCACCCATTCCATAAACCGACTCACGGCTTTATCCTTGCTGATGGAAAAGGGCAGCACTTGATCGGGCTTCATGTCCGCGGTCAGCTTCCCCTGCAAAACCACCGGGTTGTGGCAGTAGTAGCACTCGGTGGCCACGGTGGTTTCATCGGTCATGATTTCACTGCCGCAGCTGGGGCAATGGTACACCACCTGCGTGCCGCTGTCGCCGGCTGCCTCGCCGGTCGGCTCGGCGGCTTCGGCCTCCGCCTCCGGCGCGGCCGTATGGCTGTGAGCTTCGCTATGGTCATGGTCATGTTCCTGCTGGGCGTGTTCAAGCTCCGCTTGCTGCTGATATTCCGCCGCCTTGGCCAGCAGGGTTTTTTCATCATAAACAGACCCGCAGGAATCGCACTTCCACTTTTGATTGTCCGGATTGAACGCGATATACGAGCCGCAGTTTGGGCATTTATAGGTAACGCCTGCCATGCTCTCACCTCTCGGGCGGCAAGCCGCCATTATTCCCTCGGATTGCGTCAATTATAGCATCAGAACCCCGAAAACACAACACGCGCAGGCGACGGTTGCGCGCCGCGCGGCAGGTTTTGAGGCGAAACCCGGCCGCATGGATGCGCATGCGTTGCGCCAACGCGGAGGCTGTGCCAAGGCGGCAACGTCCCTGCCCTGTGCCGCCCCCAAAAAAGCGGTTACGGCAAATCCGTTCTATGTAACCGGGCGTAACCGGCTGTTTCGCTTCCTTATACTATTATAAGAACCAATCTCTCCGGCATGGGAGCGCCCGTCCGGCAAGCCGGCGCTTCCCGCAAAGCACGGCCGCCATAACCGCCGCTGCGAGCGCCATTTTTACCGGCAACTTGGCTCCTGAACCGGATATTCGCATTCTAAAGGAGGAAAAAATAGCGCGCTGATTGACGCGGCGGGCGCAATCCGTTACAATAACATCCGTGTTCGGTATTTCTTCAGGATGAAGGAGCGCGACCCATGCGAAAGCCAAGTTTGAAGGAACGCCTTTCCTATTGGTTTGACAATCTGATGTCCCGGGGCACAGGCGCACTTGTGGCGCTTCTGTTTTGCACCACCGTCGCTGTGGCGGTTATTGTGGCGTTTCTAGCGCATCTGCTGGCGCCGGGTTCCGCCGGCTCGGTGGGGGATTCGCTTTGGAACAGCTTCATGCGCATACTGGATGCCGGCAACGTAACCGGTGATTATGAAAGCAAAAATGCCCTTTACATTTTGCTGATGATCGCGGCCACCGTGTGCGGGCTTTTCGTAACCTCCATCCTGATCGGCATTATCAACGCGGCGTTTGAAACGCGTTTGGAAACGCTCCGCCGGGGCAATTCCAAGGTGCTGGAAAAAGGGCACACCCTGATTTTGGGGTACGACGAGCACCTGTCCACCGTGCTTGGCGAGCTGATTATCGCCAACGAAAACGAGAAAAATCCTGCCGTGGTGGTGCTGTGCGAGCGGGATAAAATGGAACTGGAGCAGGAGCTTGCCCAGCTGATTCCCAGTTTTAAAAACACAAGGCTGATCTGCCGCACCGGCGACCCCACCGCCACCGCGGCGCTCCAAAATGTTGCGCTGGGCGAATGCGCGCGCGTGATCGCGCTGGGGAACAGCGATTTTGAGATTATCAAGGAAATTCTCGCCGCCAACACCCTGCTGAACGATATGGGCGCGCCGACCGACGTGACCATTACCGCCGTAATCACTGACGAGCAGAACCTCGACGCGGCGCGGATTGCGGGCGGCGCGCGCGTGGAAGCCCTCTTTTTTGAAAAAGTCATCAGTCGGATTTTTGCGCAAACCTGCCGGCAGGCGGGGCTTTCGCTGGTGTATCAGGAGCTGTTTGATTTTGAGGGCGACGAAATTTATATGGAAAAGGCGGATATGCTTGCGGGGCTTGCCTTTGGGGAGCTGGCCCGGTATTACCGCAACGCGTCGGTGATGGGCCTAAGGCGCGCGGGAAAAGTTTGGCTCAATCCGCCGCCCGATACCTTGCTTGAGCAGGGGGACGAGGTGATCCTGATCGCCGCGGACAACGGCGTGGCGGTGCCCGCGCTGGAGCCTGCCGCAATCGACGCGGCGCAGATACATATTCGCGTTGCGCAACCCGCGCGCGCGGAGAAGTTGCTGATTTTGGGCATCAACCGCCTTACGGACGATATTATCTGGGAGATCGACCAGTACGCGGCCGAAGGCTCCACCCTGACCGTCGCCTCTGAAAACGCCGCAGACGGACAAACCCAGCTCAGCCGCCTGAATGTGCAGTATAAGTCCTGCGATGTTTACAAGCGGGAAGCGCTGGAAGCGTTGCTTGCGGAAAAGCCCGATTGCATCATCGTGCTATCCGAAGAAGGGGAGGGCGACGCGGACGCCCGAACGCTGACCATCCTATTGCAGTTGAGCTACTATTACCGCGCCAACCCCGACTCGGTGATCGTGGTCAGCGAAATGCTTTCGAAAAAGAATCAGGAGTTGGCGTCGGTTGCGCATGTGAACGATTTTGTGATCGGCACCAACCTCGCTTCGCTGATCCTCACCCAGGTATCGCAAAACCGGCTTCTGAACCCGCTGTTTGACGAGCTGTTGACCGATGCGGGCAGCGAAATTTACATTAAGCCCACCAACCTGTTTGTGCCAAGCGGCGTGCCGGTCAGCCTGTACACGCTGGCCAGCGCCACGGCCGGCGCCAAGCAGCCCATGCTGGGCCTGCGCCTGTGCCGCGACGATGGCAGCTTTGACGTGCTGACCAACCCGGACAAGGAGCAGACGCTTGTTTTCCGCGACGCGGATTGCGTGATTGTGCTGGCGGAGGATTAACCTCGCGGGGTAGCCTGCCGGCGTTTGGCAGCCATCCCGGCCACGGCGGGCGGGAGAAATTCCATTTGGTTCTGACGCAGCCCAGCGAACACGATGGCCTGTTTACGGGCACGCCGACGCAAACAGCGTCCTCAAACGGAATGGAGAACTTTCGGAGCGCTTGGACGCGTTCGCGGATCGGCCTCTGAAATCCTCCTGAACGGCTTGACGGTGCGCTTTCGGTTTGGTATACTATCGCTTGGTCGCACGTTGCAACCGGCGGGTTTCCTCAGGTCGGCAATGGCCGCGCTAAACCGCAGGCGCGTTGCAGGCAACCGCCCGTCAACGCATTAGCCTTTCAGGCAACCACAGAGTTCGCGCTTTCCCCCATTTTCCCCACAGTTCTCCCGCGCCCATGCCTTCCGGCAGGCTCAAGCCATTCCGGATCGCGGGGATGCTAGAGATATTGGGAGCGGTATCGAAGAGGTCATAACGGCCCTGACTCGAAATCAGGTGACGGGCAACCGTCCGTGGGTTCGAATCCCACCCGCTCCGCCATGTTAAAAGTCTTGTATTATCTATTGATACAAGGCTTTTTCTATTTCTGTACGACAAGCAGTCTTGTCTAACATCAGGAGAATGTGATAAACTGATATTGGAATAGATTGCTTTGACAGGAAAAGCATGGGGAAAAATGCTGCGGTTATGGTGCCCCGGCAGCGGTTGAGCGTGCAGGAGATGGCAGAAACACCGGGTTACATCACGGATGTATAGATTCATCTTGCCACTTTCAGCTTCACACAAAGAGTATCCTGCTCACCGTTTGTTCGATATTTAATGCCGAAAGGATATGAATAAGATGGCAAGCAGCGAAAAAACGCTAGTTGATTATAATAAATGGTGTCAACATATTGTACAGATTGGTTATATAACAGCTGCACTCATCGTCCTTTCACATGTGATTTGGTATTTTGCAGCAAGACGCATTCTGGCATGGCCGCCTGAAGTATATTTGCGTAACTATATAGTTTTACCAGCAATAGGTTTGTTTGCGATGAATTTCCTTATTGACAGAATAATCCGCTCTGTTAAGGTTCCGCTGATCAAGAAAGAATGCCTTTCTCTTCTACTTTTTGTTGTTTTCTCATTCTATTTATCTGTAACGCATGATATCGCAAAAGTTCTTTTATGTTCCTTCATTTTGCCGGTTTTTGCCTCCTCAATATTTTCAAATGCATCGCTTTCCCGTTGTACTTTCTTGTTAAGCATCTTTGGGGTCTTAGCGACCGGTGGGAATGCCTACCTCACAGGAATGCTAGATGGCGATATGATAATGGAGGTTTTTGTCGCATGCTTTATGCTTATCTGTACATATTATTGGTCACGTCAAGAATTTTGCGCACAATTGCAGGAGCTCGAACGCCAAGCAGTA
>DAOPZY010000038.1:0-25920 GCA_035353615.1 Candidatus Limiplasma sp. | reverse complement strand
TTATTTTACGCCAGGGGGTTTTTCTGTCTGTCTGTTTATCCTGGGGCAGTGCACAAACCCCGGCAGGGGCCTCGCCCCTGCACCCTGCCAAGGGCTTCGCCCTTGACCCATCTTCGCTGCGGCGAGGGGGTCGGCTGGTCAAAGAACATTGGCAGCGTGTTATTGCCGCTCGCCTCATAGCCCTGCGGGCTGTTCGCTCGCTGGTTGGTTTCACGCTGTGGCATTGGGGATTGGGGCTCCTCCCCAAACCCCGGCAGGGGCCTCGCCCCTGCACCCTGTCAAGGGCTTCGCCCTTGACCCATCTTCGCTGCGGCGAGGGAGGACGGAATATGTAAAGAGGGAGCTTGTCCGTTCAAAACAGACAAGCTCCCACCAAATTTTCTTTCGTTCAGGTCAATACAGTCGCGTGACCGTTCGGAAGAGCGGGCACTGAACCCGACCCCTTTCTGAACAGACCCGGCGATGCTACGATCGCTCAGTGCCGGCCCGGTTCCGCAACATCAGGTCAGGATTAGCCCTTCCCCAGCCGCAAGCTTGATCTCCACCAGACCGCTCCATACCGGGAAAGCCTGCTCGCCGTACAGGTCCCGCACAGCGGCCTGATCGCGCATCGGGCCTGGCAACGGCAGTTGAGCGGTGATCTCCTCGGTGGAGGTGTTCAACACGCAAAGCAGGCGTTCCTCCCCGGTAAAGCGCTCGTAGGCATATACGCCGTTCGCCTGAACCTGCCATGTGCGGAACGCGCCGATTCGCAGCGCGGCATGCGTCGCCCGTAGGCGCGCCAGCTTTTGAAAATGCTCGTGCGTCGGGTTATCCTTGACATGGTCCCACCGCATGGGGCGGCGGTTATCCGGATCGCAGCCGCCCTCCATGGCCAGCTCGTCCCCGTAGTAGATGATCGGCGTGCCCATGAACGTGAACTGGAAAAACGACGCGGCGCGCAACATCCGAAGATCGCCGCCCGCCCTTGTGAGCACGCGCTCCGTATCGTGCGAGCCAAGGAAGGTCCACAGCACGTCCTGCGTGCGCTTGGGGTACAGCATGGCGGCGTCGTTAACAGCCGCGTCAAACGCCTCCAGCGAAAGGGTATGGGTGCATAAACGTTTCCAGAGGTTACGGCTTAGCACATAGTGCATGGTCGAATCGAACATGTCCCCTTGGGTCAGCCATTCGCGGCTGTCATCCCAGCATTCCGCAATCATCAGGCTTTCCGGGTTCACACGCTTCATCATGGCGTGGTATTTGCGCCAGAAATCCGGCCACACCTCGGGGCTTACGTCCAGCCGCCAACCGTCGATGCCGCAATGGGTCAGCCAGTATTCGCCCACTTTGAGAAAATAATTCGCGCAGGCTTCGTTGCGCAGGTTCAGCTTGGGCATGTAAGGCTCGTGGCTGAAAGTGCGGTAACCGCACGGTTCAACGTCGTCAAAGAAAAACCAGTCGCGGTATTCGCTGGCTTCGCCTTTTTCCACCGCGTCCACAAAGGGGGCAAACCCAAGGCCGCTGTGGTTGAACACCCCGTCCAGCACCAAACGGATGCCGTTATGGTGCAACTCGTCGCACAGGGTTTTCAAATCCTCCTCGGAGCCAAGCAACGGGTCGATTTGATAATAATCGAAGGTATTGTACCGGTGCGCGCTGTCACTCATGAAAATCGGCGTGGTGTAAACCAATGTAACGCCCAACGCTTTCAGGTAAGGGATAGCTGCGCGGATGCCGCTCAGGTTGCCGCCAAAGCGGATGTCGCTGGTTACCCGGTTGCTGGTCCAAGGCTCCAACCCTTCCTCCGCGGGGCCTTCCCGCCGGAACCGGTCGGGGAAAATCTGATAGCCGACCGCGCCGCGCGCCCATTCCGGCATTGGATCGGCCGGATAGGCATAGGGGAAGGCGAAGCTTTCGCTGATATCGTCAAAGCTATCCTCGCCAACGCGCAGGCCGGTGGAATCCAGCTTAAACACACGGTCACCGTCGGCGTACAGTAAAAAGAGATACTTAAAGCGCGGATCGGCCGGGTGAAAGGCGATTTCGTAAAAATCAAACAGATCGTCCCGGTAGGCGACGGTCATGTCAAGGTTCTGCCCACGGGCAAACGGATCGGGAAAATCGTACGGGTTAGCCGCGCGCAACACGACGCGGTCAAATTCACCCCGTCCGGTGCGCAGACGCAGC
Source organism: Candidatus Limiplasma sp. (assembly GCA_035353615.1). Lineage (GTDB taxonomy): Bacteria > Bacillota > Clostridia > Christensenellales > Aristaeellaceae > CAXXOK01. The sequence continues at coordinate 23,751 of DAOPZY010000038.1, read as the reverse complement.
ACGGCGTCGCCTTCCGGCGTCGCGTGGCGGTATTCCAGCCAGGGCATGTGGTATATGGAACCCAGTGATAACTGTTTCAAAAAAGGGACCTCCTAAAAAAATTGGGGCGGGAGCGCGCCCAAATGAGCTGCGCCCGCCGCAGGTTCTGCACGGGATCATCGGGCAACGCGGCTATTCCTGCCGGATGGCGGCGACGGAATCGCGCTCCACCAGGGTAAAGGGAACATCCACGTGGGTCGGTTCCTCCACGGCGCCCTTAATCATGTTGATGAGCAGCGTCATGGCGTGCATGCCCAACTCGCGCGGGTGCACGTCGATGGAGGTGAGCGCCGGGGAATGGTACTGCCCAACCTGCGTGTTGTTGAAACTGACCACGCTCACGTCGGCCGGCACGCTTAACCCCAGCGTCAGCAGAAAACCGTTCAGCCCAACCGAGAGGGGATCGTCCATGCTCACCACGGCTGTGGGCCGGGCATCCGCGCGGAAAATCTCGCCCAAATGGATAAAATCCGGCGTGTTTTCGATCATTTTTGCGGGCACCACCCAATCCTCATGCACGGGGATGCCGTATTCCGCCATGGCTTGCCGAAAGCCCTTGAGCCGGTTCACCATCATGAAAAACCGCCCGTCGTACCCTAAAAAAAGGATTCGCCTGTGGCCGCGTTCCAGCAGGTACTTGGTGGCTTCATACCCCGCGAGCACGTTGTCATTATCCACATAATAACTGCGTTCGGGATACAGCGGGTGGCCGATTTCCACCATCGGCAGGCCGATGCTTTCGCTGTTGGCGTTTGGGTCGGTGAGCGTCGCAAGGCAAATAAGGCCGGAAGCGAAGCCGCTGTCCGCCATATCGCGCATGGCGTCCTCCTCGCTCATGTTTTCCGCGCCGGTGCTCAGCAGCATATGGTAGCGCCGCTCGCCCGCGACCTTGCCCAAGCCTTGCAGCACCGCCGGATAAAACGGGTGCCCCATGCTGGTGCTGGCGGATTCGGCAAACAGCACGCCCACGATGCGGGTTTCCCGCTTCACAAGGCTGCGCGCCATCTGGTTTAAGTGAAAGTCCAGCTCTTTGGCCACCCGGCGAACGCGGGCCCTGACCTCCTCGGAAATGCGCGGGTTATCGCGCAGGGCGCGGCTGACGGTTGAAGGGGACACTTCCGCGAGCCTTGCGACGTCTTTGATAGTTGCTTTCGGGGCCATACTCTGCTCCTTTGGGTCGGTCGTGCGTGCAAACGTTTGATCGGTTGTATCATAGCGTTTTCGCCGCAAATTGTCAAGAGGCGGCAGCCATGCCGGGCGGTGGAAGCCATTCGAAAACGATCACATACGGGCATATAACAATTGCAACGGGCGCAATGCGGCAGCAAAGACGCATATTGCGCCGGGAACGCGGCTTGACATTGCCGGCCCTTGCTTTTATAATAAGTACGAACATTTGAAACCGCTCTGGCCGCAAAGGTTTGCACCGGCGGCCGTTGCTTTGCGACAGGGGGCGGTATGCCTTTTTCCAACCGGACTGAGCGGCACGCGCCCCCATGCGCGCGGCGGGCGGTCACGGCATCCGCGAATATTGGTGGGGCGGCAGGGGCCGCGCGGCGTGTTGCGCGGCACCACACCCGCTACACTGGTAGATGAAGTAAGGAGAGATCAAACATGACCATCCAACAGCTTGAGGCTACGTGCAAGCAGGTTCGGCGCGATATCATCAACATGACCGCCGACGCAGGCTCCGGCCATCCGGGCGGCTCCCTGTCCGTAACAGAGATTCTGGTGGCGCTGTACTTTCAGAAAATGAACATCAATCCTGAAAAACCGAAGGATCCGGACCGCGACCGGTTTGTGCTGTCCAAGGGCCACGCGACGCCGGCCCTGTACGGCGTGTTGGGCCGCAGAGGATTTTTCCCTGTGGAGGAAATGAAGCATTTCCGCCAGCTGCACAGCATTTTGCAAGGCCATCCGGACATGAAAAAGTGCCCCGGCGTGGACGCTTCCACCGGCTCGCTCGGCCAGGGCGCTTCCATTGCAACCGGCATGGCGCTGGGCGCGAAGCATACGGGCAACCCCTGCCATGTGTACGCGGTGTTGGGCGACGGCGAGTGCCAGGAAGGCCTCATTTGGGAAGCCTCCATGGCGGCCGCGCACTACTGTCTGGATAACCTGACCTTTATTTTGGACAACAACGGTTTGCAGATCGACGGCAGCAACTGCCAGGTGATGAGCCTAGGCGATATCGCCGGCAAATTTGCGGCCTTCGGCTTTCATGTCATCAACGTGGCGGACGGCAATGATCTTACGCAGGTGCTCGACGCGCTCAACCAGCCTGCCGAGGCGGGCAAACCCACCTGCATTGTGTGCCATACCGTGAAGGGCAAGGGCGTTTCCTTTATGGAAAACCAGGTCGGTTGGCACGGCAAGGCCCCGAATAACGAGCAGCGCGAACAGGCGCTCAAGGAATTGGAGGCGTAACCCATGAGTGATAAAATCGCAACGCGCGTTGCTTACGGCGAGGCGCTGGTTGAACTGGGCAAAACAAACGAGAAAATTGTGGTGCTGGACGCGGACCTCGCTTCCGCCACCATGACCGGCACTTTTAAAAAAGCGTTCCCCGACCGTCACTTTGAGTGCGGCATTGCCGAGGCCAACATGGTCACCATGGCCAACGGCATGAGCACCATGGGGCTGATCCCCTTTTGCAGCACGTTTGCCGTGTTCGCGGGGCGTTGCTACGAGCAGATTCGCAACAGCGTCTGCTACCCCCATAACAATGTCAAGTTTGGCTTCACCCACGCGGGCCTTACGGTTGGCGAGGATGGCGGCAGCCATCAGGCGATTGAGGATATCGCGCTGATGCGCGTGCTGCCCGGCATGACGGTGATCGCCCCCTGCGACGCAAACGAGGCCAAGAAAGCCGTTGCCGCCGCCGCCGAGATCGACGGGCCTGTGTACCTCCGCCTTGCGCGCCTGCCCTCCACCGTATTTGAGGATATGCCCTTTACCGTGGGCAAGGGCCATGTGATGCGCGAGGGCAAGGATGCGGTTGTGTTTACGTTTGGCATCATGGTTGAGGTATGCCTGGAGGCGGCGAACCTTTTGGCCGCTCAGGGCATGGACTTGATGGTTGTGAACATGCACACCTTAAAACCGCTGGATGAGGAACTGGTCAAGGAGTGCGCCGCCAAGGTGAAAAACGTGTTCACCGTGGAGGAGCACAGCGTGATCGGCGGTTTGGGCGACGCGGTGGCTTCCGTGCTTGCGGGCAACGGCGCGTGCACGTTTACCAAAATCGGCGTGGAGGACAGGTTTGGCCAGTCCGGTAAGCCGATGGATGTGTTGCGCGAATATGGCCTGTGCGCGGATCAGATTGCGGAAAAAATGCTGGCAAGCCGCGGCTGATAACGGAATAGAGAACAGTCAAGGGGCGGCGAAAGCAGATTTCGCCGCCCTGTTTGGCATCTGAAACGCGCTTACCAAATTGAAATAGAACAGCGTCGCATCCCCGGCGACGGAAGCCGAGGCCGGTTTTCAGGGGTTGACCTGCCGCCGTATCATTCCCTTTGGCCATTGAGGCGGCTTGACGGTTATGGTATCATCAAACAAACAGGGAACCGTATTTCCCTGATCCGGGAGGAGCATGAAGCATGAACGTTTCCCAAGCCATCCGTGAACGCCGCAGCGTTCGAAAATATCAGCGGGGGCATTCGATCCCTCAGGAACACCTTGACCGCATGCTGGAGGCCGCCATGTGCGCGCCCAGCGCCTGCAATTCCCGCCCATGGGAGTTTGTGGTGGTGGAAAACGCAGACCTGCGGCAACGCCTGACGAAGGTGCATCCGTATTGCAAATCGCTGGTGGACGCATCCGCGGCCATTGTGGTTTGCGGCGCGCCCGAAGCGTTGCCGGAAGCCCCGGGCGAGGGCTTCTGGCCGCAGGATTGCGCGGCGGCCACGCAAAACCTGCTGCTGCAGGCAACGGAATTGGGCTACGGCACCTGCTGGTGCGGCGTTTATCCCGATCGGAAACGAGCGGAGGATATCGCCAGGCTGATTGGAGTTACCACGGTTCCCATGGCCATGGTGATTGTCGGCGTGCCGGATGAAAGCCCTAAACAGCGGGGGTTTTACGATCCGGCGCGTGTGCGTTACCTGCGATAGAGCATCAGACTTACCTTAGCCCCCGGCTGATCGCCGTGCGCGGGCTGGCCGAGGGCGATATCAGGGAGGTTCCGGATGACGCTGCAAGTGTTACCGGGGTTGTTTACCGTCTGTAAGCTGGCGGATTCCGCCGCCGTTGATCTGGCAGAGCCTTATACCTTTGTGGGAAAAACGGATGCTGAGCTGTCGCTGGTGTGCCCTACGGCTTCCGCGCCGCGCTGTACGCTGGCGCGGGAGGACGACTGGCGCGCGTTTCGCGTTGCGGGCAGCATGGCGTTTTCGCTGGTGGGCGTGCTCGCCCGCATCACGGGGTGCCTCGCGGCGCATGGCATCCCTGTGTTTGCCGTTTCCACGTTTGATACGGATTATGTGCTGGTAAAGGCGGAACGGCTGGCAGGGGCTTTGGACGCGCTGAAATCGGAGGGCATGGAAATTCTCCCATAGGGAATCGGACGGCACGGGCCAGCGAGCAGCGACTTGGGAAACGGTTTGCCGGCAACGGATTTTCCCTTGTATCGGTTTGCTTTTCCCGGGGTTTTGAGTATAATGAACAGCAAATACATACGGGAGGGGATACCCCCATGTCTGTTGAAGCCGTGATGCCTTACCTGCACGAGTTTGGGCTTGCAGCGCGCGTAATGACCTTTGAAAACAGCAGCGCCACCGTGGAGCTTGCCGCCCAGTGCGTCGGCTGCCAACCCGCGCAGATTGCCAAAACGCTTTCGTTCAAAACGACGGAGGGCGCGATGCTGATTGTGACCGCCGGCGACGCGAAAATTGATAACCCAAAGTATAAAGCGCAGTTTCACCAAAAGGCCGCCATGCTCACCCACGAGGAGGTTGAAACCCTCATCGGCCTGCGTGTGGGCGGCGTTTGCCCTTTTGGGGCCAAGGTGCCCGTGTATCTGGACGAATCCCTGCGCCGGTTTGAAATTGTTTACCCTGCCGCGGGGGACGATCACAGCGCCGTGCGCCTTACGCCGGCCGAGCTGGAAACGGCCAGCAAGGCTGCGGGCTGGATCGATGTGTGCAAAGGGTGGAACGAGGTGCTGGCATGAGCGGGGAAACGCCGATCGTCCGTTTTGAGCATGTGACGATGCAGTTCCCGGGCGTGTTGGCTAACGACGACGTAAGTCTGGACATTCGCAAGGGCGAGGTGTTCGCGCTGGTAGGCGAAAACGGGGCGGGCAAATCCACCCTGATGAACCTGCTGTACGGGCTTCAAAAGCCAACGCTGGGCACGATTGCCATCAAAGGCCAGAAAACATCGGCGCGGCACGATCCGCAGCGCGCCATGGCGATGGGCGTGGGGATGGTTCACCAGCATTTTAAGCTGGTGCCCAGCTTTACGGTGGCGCAGAATATCGCGTTGGGCATGGAGCCAAAGCTTCGGGGCCTGTTTTACGATCAGCGCCGTATCAACCGGGAAGTGCTGGCGCTGGGGGAGCGTTTCGGCCTGCCGGTACAGCCGGAGGATGTGGTTGGCGAACTGAGCGTTGGGCTACAGCAGCGCGTGGAAATCCTCAAGGCGCTGCACCGTGGCGCGGATGTGCTGATTCTGGACGAGCCGACCGCTGTTTTAACCCCGCATGAAACCGACGAGTTGTTTGACGTGATTCGCAAAATCGTGGCTGAACAGGGCATGACGGTGCTTTTAATAACCCATAAGCTGGGCGAGGTAATGAAGCTGAGCGACCGCGTGGGCGTGATGCGCCGCGGCCGGTTGCTTGGCATTCTGGACACGGAGAAAACCAACGAGCGCGAACTGGCGGCGATGATGGTCGGGCGCGACGTTATTTTTGACGAGCTGCGCGAAGGCGAACCGGGCGCCGACGAGGTGCTGACGGTGCGGGGCCTGAAAGCTTCGGATGATCGCGGCCTGCCGGCGGTCAAGGGCGTGGACATTACCGTGCACCGAGGGGAGATTGTCGGCGTTTGCGGCGTGGAGGGCAACGGGCAAACGGAGCTGACTGAGTGCATCATGGGCATGCGCCCCCAAACCGGCGGCACCGTAACCCTGAACGGCATGGATGTGAGCCGCTTGAGCCCGCGCGAGATTCGCGCCATGGGGGTCAGCTGGATCCCGGAGGACAGGCTGCACACGGGGTTGAGCGTGAAAGCGACCGTGACGGAAAACCTGCTGGTCGGCAAGCAGCGCAGGCCGGAGTTCAGCCGGTTCGGCATTCACTACCGCAAACGCAACGCGCAGCGCTATGCCGAAAAAATCGCGGCGGAGTTCGACATCCGTTCCGGCGGGCTGGAACTGCCGGTGGGGAGCCTGAGCGGCGGCAACATGCAAAAAACCATCCTCGCGCGGGAGTTCAGCTTTGATTCTCCCGTGCTGGTTATCAGCCAGCCGACGCGCGGCGTGGATATTGGCGCGATTGAGTTTATCCATGAAAAAATTCTGGAAAAGCGGAATGCGGGTTGCGCCATTTTGCTGGTCAGCGCCGATCTGGATGAGCTTTTCCGCCTGTCGGATCGGCTGCTTACCCTGTACGAAGGGCAGATTACCGGGCGGTTTGACGCAGGTGAAATCAGCAAGCAGGATATCGGGTATTACATGACCGGGGGCCGGCAAAAGGGGGCGCGGGAAGCATGAACGCAGGGATGATCCAAAGCGTGCGGACGCTCCTGAGCCTCAAGCCCAAGCAAAAACTGACCGCGCAATACCTGTTTTCCCTGCTGATCGCGGTTACGCTGGCGTTTCTGGTGGGGGCGGGCATCATGCTCCTGTGCGGGTACGACCCCGTCGCCTGCTATGCGGCCCTGTTCAAAGGGGCGTTGGGGAAACCCCGCGCGTTTGGCAACACGCTGGCGAAAACCGTCACCCTGTGCCTGACCGGTCTGTCCATGAGCCTTGCGGCCAAAGCCGGTATCTTTAACGTGGGCGGAGAAGGGCAGTTATACCTGGGCGGGCTGGCGGCAGCCGTGGTGGGCGCGCGCATGAACGGCTCGCCCGCGTGGCTGATCGTGATCTGCTCGCTGCTGGCGGCCATGGCGGCCGGCGGCGCGTACGCGTGGCTACCGGGCGTGCTCAAGGTAAAGCTGAAAGTCAACGAAGTGGTCACCACCATCCTGCTCAACTCCGCGGCGATCTATTTTTGCAGCTATATGGCCAATGGACCGCTGCAAACCGCGGAGCGCGGCATTGAAAGCGGCACGGACGCCATCGCTTCCGCAGCATGGTTTACGCCCCTTGTGCGCCTGAGCAACCTGACCACCGGCGTTTTTTACGCGGCGGTGATTACGCTGTTGGTGTGGTATGTGATGAGCCGCTCCACCGTTGGCTTTGAAATGAAAATGACCGGCACCAACGAGCGTTTTGCCCGCTATGGCGGCATCCGCGCCGACAGCCTGGCCCTGTGGGGAATGGTGCTGTCCGGGATGATCTGCGGCATTGTGGGGCTTTTGGAAGTTTTTGGCCTGCACCACCGCTTTATTACCACCATCAGCAGCGAGTTCTATTTTGACGGCATGCTGGTGGCGATGATTATGCGCTACCAGCCGCTTGGCGTGATCCTGATGAGCTTCTTTTTCGCCATCCTGAACATCGGCAGCTCGGCGATGGAGCTTTCCGCCGGCATCAGCAGCGAGGTGATGCTGATTGTGCAATCGGTAATCATCTTCTTTATGGCGGCGGAGGGCGGCATTAGCGACGAGGTGCGCCAAAAGGCCGCCGCGCGCAGGGTGAGGCGGGCCGCGCGCAAGGCGGCGAAGGAGGCTGGCGTATGAGCGACATTTTCAATATCCTGCTGCTCCAGAACACCCTGCGCACCGCGACCCCGGTTGTGCTGTGCGCGCTGGGTTGTCTGATGACCGATCAGGTGGGCATCATGAACATCGGCGTGGATGGCATGATGCTGATGGGCGCCTTTTTTGCGGTGCTGGGCAGCTACCTGTTCAGCAGTTGGCTGATGGGGCTGGTGTTCGCGGTCGTGCTGGGGATCCTCCTCGGGCTATTCTACTATGTGTTTTCCATCCGGTTTAAGAGCGACGAGTTCATCATCGGCGTGGCGCTGAACATCCTCGCGGGCGGGCTGACGGTGTTCCTGCTGCGCACGCTGTTCGGGGTCAAAGGCTCCTTCAGCGGCCCGGGCATTGTTCCGCTGCCAACGCTTACGTTGCCGGGCATCCGGGATATCCCGGTGCTGGGGCCAATCCTCAGCGGCAACACGCTGCTGGTGTATGTCAGCTGGCTTCTGGTGCTGCTTTGCTGGCTATTCCTGTACAAAACGCCGATCGGCTTTCACCTGCGCGCGTCGGGCGAGGCCCCGGAAGCCCTGCGCGCCAGCGGGAAAAGCCCGGAGCGGATGAAAAGATTGGCGTCTGTGCTTTGCGGCATTCTGGCCACCGTTTCCGGCGCGCACCTGAGCTTGGGTTACCTGACCATGTTTTCCGAAAACATGAGCGCGTCGCGCGGGTATGTGGCGGTGGCGTGCGTCATTTTTGGGGGCGGAAACCCGCCGCGCGTGTTTTTGGCGGCGCTGATGTTCGGGTTTATCGACGCGCTGGGCATGCGGCTGCAAAAGTATATTTCCAGCGATTTAACCAGCATGGCCCCCTATGTGGTGACGGTGGTGATGATGGTCGCGGTCGTCCTGCTTCGGCGCAGGAAACAGGCGGCGCGCGAAAGGCTTTCCGCCTAGCGGGCCGGAAACCGGCGCGGCATTCGCGGCGGGTTTACAGGCAGTTGGCCAAAGGTTTATCAAAGTTTAACGGGGCGGTTCGCGGCTTGGAGTTTCCGGCCGACGGGCCGCCTTTTATGGATGCGCGCGGAGGCAGCGGCATTGCCTGAAGCGGCTTTCGGGGTGGAATCTGCGGGCCACCTTTTGCTTATGGAAGCGGAGGTTGCGGCCCCAGCGAATCCGCAGGCGCGGAACACGGCAATGCTTGCGCCGCTCGCCGGGATATGGGTGAAAGGCGCGCGGCCGGCACGCCCCGCGCCGCGGCCCGTTTGGCCGCTCGCGCCCGCACTTGCCAAAACCGGACAAACAAGGTACAATACAAAAGTTGATAGGCGCTTATATCGTTTCATTCATCAGCCATTATTCGAAGGAGGAAGCTATGAATTCCTATGTTTTCATGACCGATTCGGACTCCGACCTGCCGTACAAGTTTGTCGATGAATATGACCTGAAAATGGTCTACATGCCCTACATGGTGGACGGCGTGGAATACCTTGACGATTTGGGCCGCGCGGGCAAACAGATCGAGTATTTCAATAACATGCGCAAAGGCGTGTCCCCCGTTACTTCGCTGCTGCCTACGCACGCCTATCTGGAATATTTCGAGCCGATACTGGCGGAAGGCCGCGATATCCTGTTCATCGCGTTTTCCAGCCACATGTCCTCCACCATCAACAACATCTATACCGCGCGCGCGGAGCTGCTTGAAAAATACCCGGAGCGCCGTATCCTAGTTGTGGATACGCTGAGCATTTCCGCCCCCATGTCCCTGTTGGTGCACCGCGCCTACAAGTTGTATGCCGAAGGCAAAAGCATGGAGGAAGTCGCCGCCTGGGTGGAGGAGAACAAGCTCCGCTGCCACGCATGGCTTACGGTGGACGATCTGAAATACTTGAAGCGCGGCGGCCGCATCAGCGCAATTGCCGCCACCATGGGCACAATGTTGGATTTGAAGCCGATCATCATCCTCAACAAGGAAGGCTCCATGAGCGCCGTGGACAAGGTGCGCGGCCGTAAATCTGCGTTGCGTTACCTTGCGGATAAAACCGCCGAGGACATCGAAAACCCGGAATCTCAGGTGCTTGTGATTATTCACGCCGACGCGCTGGAGGATGCCGAACGGCTGGAAGCGCTCATACGTGAACGGATTCCCACCATCGGCGGCGTTGAAAAGTTTCTGGTGGGGCCTGTGATCGGCGCGCATTGCGGGCCGGGCACGGTAGCAAGCTGCTTTATGGGCCGCGTGCGCCAGAATTGATTTCCTGCCCGGGTTTGCCACCCGGATGGCTTACGCGCTGTAAACCGTCCTCCCCGTATCGCCATGGCGGCGGACCGATCCCGCCACGCGGCGGGGTGGGCGGTTTTTCGTTGCCGCGCCGTGGGAAACCGCCGTAAAACGCCTTCCGGTCGGCACGGCTGCTGCGGGCTTTAACCTGCGCGCGCGGGCCTGCAAACCGGCGTTTTACGCTCCGGAGGTTCGTCCCGCGCGCCTGAGACCGAAGGACGAGGGAAACGGTCGGCGGCGCATGCGAAAGGGGCGGCTCCCCCGCGTATGCCGGGCCTTCCGGGGGCGCGGCTTGTCAAGCGGAACGGGATTGTGTATAATGAACAATGGTTTGATTTTGAAACCGATACGTGTTCTAGGTGGTGGATAACGGATGTTGCTCGGCAAGGACAAGATGCTCATCACGGGCGGCAAACCCCTCATGGGTGAAATCACTGTCAGCGGCGGCAAAAATACCGCCGTCGCGGTGATACCGGCAACGCTGCTGAGCGATGAGCCCAGCACGATCGAAAACCTGCCCGATATCGAGGATGTACACGCCCTGATTGAGATTTTACAACTTTTGGGCGCAAAAACCGAATATGTGCCGGATCAGTATTTAAGGGTGTTTCCTGAAGGCGCAAAGGGTTGCAACGTGCCTTTTGAATTTACCAAACGCCTTCGCGCCAGCTATTATCTTTTAGGCGCGTTGCTTGGGCGCGGCGGCCGCGCGGAGGTTGCCTACCCCGGCGGTTGTGAAATTGGCAGCCGCCCTATTGACCAGCACCTGAAGGGCTTCGCGGCCCTTGGCGCGGGCATTGAGGACCGCGGCGGGCTGGTGTGCGCCAAATGCAACCAGTTAACGGGCGCGGATGTGTTCTTTGACATGGTTACCGTAGGCGGCACCATCAACGTGATGCTCGCGGCCGCCAAGGCGCAGGGCATAACGGTGATTTACAATGCCGCCAAGGAGCCGCACATTGTGGACTTGGCGAACTTTCTCAACTCCATGGGCGCGCGCATCAAGGGCGCGGGCACGGACGTGATTCGCATCACGGGGCGGCAGACCCTGCATGGAACCGCTTATACCGTAATCCCGGACCAGATTGAAACCGGCACGCTGATGATCGCGGCGGCCGCTACGCGCGGCGATGTGACCATCCACGGCTGCATCCCCACACATATGGAATCGCTCACGGCCAAACTGCTGGAAATGGGCGTGCGCGTAACTGACAATGACGATTCCATCCGGGTGCGGCCCCAGTACGAGCAACGCGCCATAAACCTGAAAACACAGGTTTATCCCGGTTTCCCCACCGACCTGCAACAGCCGATGACGGCTTTGCTTTGCATGGCCAACGGCACCTCCTCGGTGTGCGAAACCATCTTCGAGCAGCGTTTCAAGCATTTGGACGAGCTGAGGCGAATGGGCGCGCGCATTAAGCTGGTGGATCGCACGGTGCTGATCGAAGGCGTGCATGAGATGTACGGCGCGCCCGTTACAGTGACGGACCTGCGTGCCGGCGCCGCGCTGGTGGTTGCGGGGCTGATGGCAAAAGGCATGACGGAAATTTATGAAACCGGCTACATTGACCGGGGATATGAGCGCATTGAAGAAAAACTGCGTTCGTTGGGCGCGGATATCCGGCGGGAAAAACTGTAACGCATAGGGCAAGCCCACGTGCGCGACGGTTGTTTTTTCGGTGCGGTACGGCGGTGGGCGTTCCTTGCCAAGGGAGGTGAGCCTTCTGTACGAGAAAAAACCATTCGAGGTGCTCGGCCTGACCCCGAGCGCGGAAGCCGCGCAGGTGCGGACGGCTTACCGCCAACGCGTAAAAGCGTGCCATCCCGACCAGTATCAGGACCCGGAACAGCAAAAGGCCGCGCAGGAGCAGTTGATCGAGCTGAACCTTGCCTATGAGGAAGCCCTGAAGCTCTGCTCCCAGCGGCGCGTAGGTTTCAACCTGATTTCGCAGGAGGAAGCCAAGCATTTTGCCGCCCGGCTGGTGGAGCAGGGCAACCTTGAAAGCGCGTTGCGGCAATTGACCCGGGCCGACACGCGGGATGCGGACTGGTACTTTATTCAGGGCAATATTCTGATGGGCATGCGCCAGTACCGCACGGCCCACCAAAGCTACCGGGAAGCCGTGCGCCGGGACCCGGAGAATAACCAGTACCGCGCCGGCGCGCTGGACGCCGCCCTTGCGATGAAAAAGAGCAACCAGTTGGGCTTTCGCATCCAAACATGGCTACAGGATACCTTTCACGCGGGTAAACGGTAAGGCTTGGCTTGCGGTGGGCATGACCTGACGCGGAGGCATGGGGGCCTTTCAGTTCGTTTGAAACACAGGAACATAGCCCGCGCTTCTGTTTGAAGGCGCGGGTTTTCGATTATGCCTTTTGATTGGGCTGACAGCGGCGCAGCGCCTGCTGCAGATTTTGGAAGGGCGGGAGAACGTCCCCCCGCTGGAAACGCTGCCCTGCCAGATGATCCCGAGGGAATCGGTTTTAGACCGGAACGCGAACCCTGTTGGCTAACGGAGGGTTTCGGAGGAGGCCCGTGCCCGCCGCCTGAACCGAAGCGACCGATAAGGCGCTGGGAATGCCGCTTCCGTATAGGTTCCATTGGGAACGGAGCGTAAGAAGATTGGAACGCCCTTGCCGCAGCGTGGCAGGGGTTGCTAAAATGCCTCCGGCGGCGCAGTCGGCGGGCAAACGCCGGAAATTAGCCCCTGACGGTCAGGGTTCTGTGACGGGCTGCGCGCTTTCAGCAAGGCGCAATCCCCCTTGACTGTCGGCTCAGCCTTTGATGGGGCCGCGCACCGCTCGCCGGTTTCCCCGCCTCGTCCGGCCCTTTGGGGCGGAGGGTTTAAACGCGCGGGTTTGGCGTTTCAGGCGCGTTCCGAACCGGATGAAGCTGCCGTTTGGGTAAAATTCCGGCCAAATGGCTGTATTCCCAAGGTATTTTCTGAGCCGTGTCCGGGGCTTGCATCGCGCAGGAGGCTGTAAGTCGGCGTGTGGAAACGGTTTCCGGCGGTTCGCGGCCCGGCTTGGGCCGGGGAGCGCGCACCGGCGTGCGGCTTGACTTTTTTATGTCAAGTTCTTATAATATATGGTTGTTGGAAACTTCCGTCTGTTCCGGCCGCACGTCGCTGTTAAAGGCGCGCGCGTGGCGTCCGCCTCAAGCGGCGAGGCCGCGTTGCGGTCAGGGGCAAACGGCTTTCAATCATAGACTATTAAGGAGGGACAACCAATGTCGACAAAAATGACCGTTGACGGCAATACCGCCGTAGGCCACGTTGCGTACGCGTTCAGCGATGTGGCGGCCATTTACCCGATCACCCCTTCCTCGCCGATGGCCGAGGTTGTTGATGAATGGGCTGCGAAAGGGCTGAAAAACCTGTTTGGCCAAACCGTGCACGTTCAGGAAATGCAAAGCGAGGCCGGCGCCGCCGGCGCCGTGCATGGCAGCTTGGCCGCCGGTGCGATGACCACCACCTTTACGGCCAGCCAGGGCCTGCTGCTGATGATCCCCAACATGTACAAAATCAGCGGTGAAATGCTGCCCTGCGTGTTCCACGTCAGCGCGCGCGCCCTTGCCGCCCATGCGCTGAGCATTTTCGGCGATCATGCGGACGTGATGGCTTGCCGTCAGACGGGCTTTGCGATGTTGGCCAGCAACAGCGTTCAGGAAGCGATGGACATGGCGCTGATTGCCCATCTCGCAACGCTGGAAAGCAGCGTGCCCTTTGTGCACTTCTTCGACGGCTTCCGTACCAGCCACGAAGTGCAAAAGATTGACGCGATCGATTATAAAGACATCGCGCCGCTCGTCCCCTGGGACAAGGTGAAGGCGTTCCGCGCGCGCGCGCTCAACCCCGAACATCCGCACCAGGCCGGTACGGCTCAGAACCCGGATATTTACTTCCAGAACCGTGAATCCGCCAACAAGAGCTACGAAGCCGTGCCCGGCATCGTGGAAGGCGTGATGGAGAAGGTCAGCAAGCTGGTGGGCCGCGAGTATAAGCCCTTCAACTATGTGGGCGCGCCCGATGCGGATAAGGTGATCGTTGCCATGGGCAGCGGTTGCGACGCCATCGAAGAAACCATCAACTACCTGAACGCCAAGGGCGCCAAGCTGGGCCTGATTAAGGTTCGCCTGTACCGTCCGTTCTGCGCCGACCGTTTCCTGGCCGCGATCCCCGCAAGCTGCAAAAAGCTCGCCGTGCTCGACCGCACCAAGGAGCCCGGCTCCATGGGCGAGCCGCTGTACACCGACATCTGCTCTGCGCTGCTTGAAAAAGGCAAGACCGACCTTAAAGTGGTCGGCGGCCGCTACGGCTTGGGCAGCAAGGAATTTACCCCCACCATGGTGAAGGCCGTGTACGATAACCTTGACGGTGAAATGAAAAACCACTTTACCGTCGGCATCGTGGACGATGTGACCAACACCAGCCTCAAACTGGGCGAGCAGATCGTCACCGCGCCGGAAGGCACCATCTGCTGCAAGTTCTATGGCCTTGGCTCCGACGGCACCGTCGGCGCCAATAAAAACTCCATCAAGATCATCGGCGACCATACCGATTTGTACGCGCAGGGTTACTTCGCCTACGACTCCAAGAAGTCCGGCGGCCTCACGGTTTCCCACCTGCGTTTTGGCAAAAAGCCGATCCAGAGCACCTACCTGATCGACTCCGCCGACTTTGTGGCCTGCCACAACCCCAGCTACGTAACCAAGTACGATATGGTTTCCAGCCTGAAAGACGGCGGCGTGTTCCTGCTCAACAGCCCGTGGACCGCGGAGGAAATGGACAGCCATCTGCCTGCCAGCATGAAAGTGCTGCTCGCCAAGAAGCACATCCGCTTCTACAACATCGACGGTATCGATCTGGCGCTGAAAGTGGGCATGGGCAACCGCATCAACACCATCATGCAGGCCGCGTTCTTCAAACTCGCCGAAGTGATCCCCTACGAAAAGGCCGACGAGTACATGAAGGCGTATGCCAAAAAGACCTATGGCAAAAAAGGCGACGCGATTGTTCAGAAGAACTATGACGCCATCGATATTGCCATCAGCGGCCTGAAAGAAATCAAAGTGCCCGCCGAATGGGCCAACGCGACCACCGGCGCCGAACCGGCCAAGATCAAATCCACCGAGTATTTCGAAAAGGTTGTGGAGCCGATCCTCGCGCAGGAAGGCGACAAGCTGCCCGTGAGCGCGTTCAGCGCCGACGGCTTTGTGCCCACCGGCACCACCAAGTTTGAAAAACGCGGCATCGCCGTCACGGTGCCCGAATGGCAGATTGACAAGTGCATCCAGTGCGGCACCTGCTCGCTGGTTTGCCCGCACGCCGCCATCCGCTCCACCTACGTGAGCGAAGATTCCCTCAAGGGCGCTCCCGCTTCCTTCGCAACCAAAAAGGCGACCGGCAAAGAGTTTGATGGGATGCAGTTCCGCATTCAGGTCAGCCCGCTGGATTGCACCGGCTGCGGCAACTGCGCGGACGTTTGCCCCGCCAAGGGCAAGGCGCTTGAGATGAAGCCCCTTGAAACCCAGACCGTGCAGGAAACCAACTGGGAGTTTGCCACCACCCTGCCCGAAGTGCGGCCGGAAACGATCAACTCCATCAAGACCAGTCAGGCGCTCAAACCCCTGTTTGAGTTCTCCGGCGCTTGCGCCGGTTGCGGCGAGACTCCGTATGTGAAGCTTGCCACCCAGCTGTTTGGCGATCGCATGGTGATTGCCAACGCCACGGGCTGCTCCTCCATTTACGGCGGCAGCGCGCCCACCTGCCCCTACACCACCAACGAGGAAGGCCACGGCCCCGCTTGGGCGAACAGCCTGTTTGAGGACAACGCGGAGTTCGGCTTTGGCATGAACCTCGCCTACACGCAGCGCCGCGCCAAGCTGGCCGACAACGTGAAGGCCCTGATCGCCGTGGAGTACGCGGTGCCTGAAATCAAGGAAGCCGGCAAGGAATGGCTGGACGGCATGGAAGACGCGAAGCTCTCCAAGACCGCCGGCAAGAAGCTGCTGGACGCCTGCACGGAAGGCATCGTGGAAGGCTGCGATTGCGAAGCCTGCACGCTGGCCCGCCTTGTGGTGGCCGACGCCGATCTGCTCACCAAGAAATCCGTATGGATCATCGGCGGCGACGGCTGGGCGTACGATATCGGGTACGGCGGTGTGGACCATGTGCTGGCCCAAAATCAGGATGTCAACATCCTGGTGCTGGATACCGAGCTTTACTCCAACACCGGCGGCCAGTCCTCCAAGGCGACGCCGACCGGCTCCATCGCGAAATTCGCGGCGGCCGGCAAGCGTACCAAGAAGAAGGATCTGGGCATGATGGCCATGAGCTACGGCTATGTGTATGTGGCCAGCGTTGCCATGAGCGCCAACCCCCAGCAGTTGCTGAAAGCCATGAACGAAGCGGAAGCCTATCACGGCCCGTCGCTCATCATCGCTTATGCGCCCTGCATTAACCACGGCATCAACATGAGCCTCTCGCAGACGGAGATTAAGAAGGCTGTGGATTGCGGCTACTGGACGCTTTTCCGCTTCAACCCCGCGCTTGCGGCCGAGGGCAAGAACCCCCTCACGCTGGACAGCAAAGAGCCGGCCGGCGGCTATCAGGACTTCCTCAAGAGCGAAATCCGGTATGCCTCGCTGGCGAAGCAGTTCCCCGATGTGGCGCAGAACCTGTTCGCCAAGAACGAAGCCGACGCCATGGAGAAGTACGCTAAGTACAAGAATCTGGCTGAGTAAGCGGACCGTTGCTTCAGCCTAGCAGGAGGAGCATTCCTCCTGCGCCCCCCGGGTTGTTACCCGGGGGGTTTCTGTTTATCCACTTTACGGAAAGGCACATCAATCCATACCTCCCGCAGCGGCGAAACCGGGGCAAGAGCGAAAACCGTGAAGGCGTGCAGGTGCGAAATCCCTGCGGGGGTTTGGGGTGGAACCCTAAAAACTTGGCACAGCAGAGTGCAAAGCAGAGCGGGCGAACAACCCGCATGGCAATGAGGCGAGCGGCAACAGCATAGGGTGGATCTGATCGCCCCATCTTCGTCTTGTTCTGCTCCGGGGTTTTGCTCTCAATCAAATGAGCGCTAAGCATGCTTGCGTTGTTCTTCCTCAAAAGATTTACAACTTTCTCCATGGCGGCTACTTTTCCGGATCGAAATCCGATGGCGTCGGGGCGTCCGAGTGCCGGTCGGGTGGCATTTTGTGGGTTTAGGTATTGGTTTTTCTCGGTATACTATGGTATAATCGATTTTGGTAGCCTGAATGGGGATTTGGTTACCCAGCCATGCTATACGCAGATTCGATCCTGAAAGATGCAAGTCTTTTTGAAGAACGAGGAGGACAGAGGTTTGAAAAAAACGCAGCGCGGTATGATGGGTTATATAGTGCTCATTGCCGCATTCATATTGATTGCCGTGGTATTGAATGGCGGTCTCGGGCAAACCGTGGATCGCCGAATCGAATACCCCAAGCTGCTGGAGGCGATTGAAAACAAGCAGGTTACCGCGGTTGCGATCCGCGGCTCGTCGCTGGTGGGCATGTACAAAGATTCCACAACGGCGGCTTCGGATTTCCCGGAGCGGAACTATGATTTTGAAACGACAATCGGCAGCGACTTTATCGATACGGTGCGGCAGATTACCGCTGCCCAAACCGGCAAAGCGCTGGATAACGTGAGCGTAACGGACTTCAGCTTCACGGTGCAGTACCGCGCGCCCGTGGTTACGCCGTGGTATGTTGAATTTTTGCCGTTCCTGCTGATCATCATCGTTTCCATGGCGCTGTGGTATTTTGTGATTGCCCGGCAAGGCGGCGGCAACAGCAAAGTGATGAACTTTGGCAAAAGCCATGCCCGCATGAGCGATCCCTCCAAAAACACCGTCACATTCAAGGATGTGGCCGGCGCGAAGGAGGAAAAGGAAGAACTGCAGGAGATGGTCGAGTTCCTGAAAAACCCGAAAGCCTATACGGACATGGGCGCGCGAATTCCGAAGGGCGTGCTGCTGGTAGGCCCTCCGGGCACCGGCAAAACGCTGCTGGCCAAAGCCGTGGCAGGCGAGGCAAACGCGCCGTTTTTCTCCATCAGCGGTTCGGATTTTGTGGAAATGTTCGTGGGCGTAGGCGCAAGCCGCGTGCGCGATCTGTTTGACCAAGCCAAAAAAGCCGCGCCCGCGATTGTGTTTATCGATGAGATCGACGCGGTGGGCCGCCACCGTGGCGCCGGCTTGGGCGGCGGGCATGACGAGCGCGAGCAGACCCTGAACCAGCTTTTGGTGGAAATGGACGGCTTCTCGCTCAACGAAGGCGTTATCGTGATGGCGGCGACGAACCGCCGCGATATTCTGGACCCTGCACTGTTGCGTCCCGGCCGTTTTGACCGGCAGGTGACGGTCAACTTCCCCGATCTGGAAGGCCGCAAGGATATTTTGAAGGTGCACAGCCGCGGGAAGCCGCTGGACGCGGACGTCGATTTGGAGAACGTCGCCAAGCGGATGCCCTTCTCCACGGGCGCGGACCTTGAAAACGTGATGAACGAAGCCGCGATTTTGGCCGTGCGGGAAAAGAGCAAGAAAATCAACCAGCAGAACCTCGTGGACGCCATCAGCCGCGTGCAGATGGGTCCTGAAAAGAGGAGCCACAAGGTGACCCCGCGCGACCGCCATACGGTGGCTTACCACGAAGCGGGGCACGCCGTGATCGCCAACCTGCTTCCCGAGTGCGACGATGTGCATCTGGTGACCATTGTGCCGCGCGGACAGGCGGGCGGCTATACGCTGAGCCTTCCCGCTGAGGAAAACGATAACCTGAGCAAAACCGCGCTGCTGGGCATGATTACCATGGCGCTTGGCGGGCACGCCGCCGAAAAGGTTGCGCTGGACGATCTGTACACAGGCTCCTCCAGCGATCTGAAACGCGCTACCGAGCTTGCCCGCCGCATGGTGACGCAGTTTGGCATGAGCAACCTGGGCACCGTGTACCTGTCCAGCGATCAGGAAGTTTTCGTGGGCATGGAATTTGGGCAAAGCCGCGAATTCAGCGAGCAGAGCGCCGCATCCATCGATGAGGAAATCAAACGGATTGTAGATGAGTGCTATATGCGCGCTCAACGCCTGCTGACCGAGCACCGAGCGCAGTTGAGCGCTGTCGCGGAAGCCCTGCTGGAGCACGATACCCTGAGCCGTAAGGAGTTTGAGGCGGTCATGCGGGGGGAAACCCTTCCGCCTGAAAAGGTGAAGCCGACCCAGCCGAGTCAGGAACCCGCCGAAAGCATCCCCACTCCAGCCTATCGACCGGCTGTTACGGATGCCGACCTCGATGGGGATGATAAGGAACCCTTTATTGATCCGTGACGCAGACGGATTTGCATGTGCACAGCACGTTCAGCGACGGCCTGCTGTCCCCGCAAGAACTGTGCGCGCTTGCGCATAAAAAACATATTCGTGTGATTGCGCTTTGCGATCACGATACCATGGACGGCCTCGCCTCCATGAGAGCTGAAGTGGCGAAACTGAACGAACGCGGCGGCGATTTGCGGCTGATCCCTTCGGTGGAGCTGAGCACCGGCCCAAACGGGAACACGCACATCCTGGGCTACGGAGCCCATCCGGACAGTGCGCCCCTGCAGGAGGCAATCGCCATGTTACGGCAAAACCGCGCCAGCCGTGGCCGCGCCATGCTGGAAGCGCTGGCGCGGCAGGGCATCCGGATTCCGCCGGAGCGTTTGCCAGCGGACGACGCTCCCGGAAGGCCCTTAGGCAGGCCGCACGTGGCCCGGGCGCTGGTGAGCATGGGCGCGGTTACAACCGTAGAGCAGGCGTTTCAGCGTTACCTGACGCCGGGCAAACCGGCCTATGTGCCGCTTGAGCACCTGAGCACGCAAGCCGCGGTCGCCCTGCTCGTTTCGGCCGGGGCCGTACCCGTGTTGGCGCACCCCATGCGCATGAACCTGCCGCCGCACCTGCTGGAAGCGTTGATCGGCTCGCTGATCCCGCTGGGGCTGATGGGGCTGGAAGTATTTCACCCGTCCGCCTCCCGGGGAGATGTTCGGATGCTGGAGACCATGGCGCGCAGGCTGCGGCTGCTGGTAACCGGCGGAAGCGATTTTCACGGCGACCGGGGCGCACGCGCCAAGCTGGGCGGTTTGCCTTCGGGCTGGGCTCAGTGCACAGGCGACGTGGAGGCGCTGCTGGCCGCCATCGCGGCTCAGGCGAAAACGCCCGACAGCCAGTTGCTTTCTCACTGAGCCGCGCGGTAAACCCGCCTTTCCAAACCACGCAAACCCAGTTGGCAGGCGGCTGACGCATTTTCGGTTTAGATTCCATCCACGCACACAAAGGAGCCACACGTATGTACAATCAAGGCTACCATCCCCCAAACCAGACGACCGGCGCCCCGCAGCAACCCAACGCGTGGTACTACCCGACCGGGTATAACGGCGGGATGCCCGCGGCGCCGCAACAGGCGGGCACAGGGGCCAAGGCAGCTCCAAAAGCAAAGCGCGCCCGCGCTCCGCAAGGCGGCAGGAGCGGCGGCGCGCCATCCGGGGGCAAACCTGCCGCACCCAAAAAGCGGAGCCTCAAGTGGCAGCTGATTAAGGTGCTGATTGTGCTTGTGCTGCTGGGTGGGGCGGTAGCCGGCATCTATGTGTGGAAAACCCAGTCCGATGTGCGCCCCTACACCACGGTATTTTTGGATAATGTAACGGTCGATGGCATCAGCTTGCAGGGCATGACGTGGGAGCAGGGCGTGAACGCCGTTCAGAAGCAGATCAACGATAAGCTGAACTCATGGTATGTGCGCCTGAAAAACGGCTCCGGCGAATACAAGGATATTACCGCGCAGATGCTGGGCATCAACAGCGACCCGACGGATGCGCTGGAGCAGGCGTGGGCTGTTGGACACGATACCAGCGCGGCCAACCGGAAAACCATCTTTCAACTTAGCGACGAGATCAGCGCCGCGAAGCAGACGGCACACGCTTTTTCTAGCGTGGAACAAAGCGGCGACACCGCGCCGATCGACGCCATCCTGAGCACGCTGGCGGACGCGGCCTACGTGGCCCCGCAGGACGCGGCGGTGCTCTCCTTTGACCCGGATAACACTACCCAGCCCTTCACCTTCCAAAAGGAAGTGGTGGGTAAAAAGCTGAACGTGGACGCGATCCGCGAGCAGATTCTTGGCATGGTGGAAACTTTCACCAGCGGCGAGGTGCTGGTGCAGCCGGAGGATGTGCAACCCAACGTGACCGTCGCCAGCCTGCAGGAATATTATGCCCTGCGCTCCCGCTACGTTACGCCGATTGACTCGCACTCCACCGACGAACGCAACAACAACATCCGCGTGGCGTTTTCCAAGATCAACGGCCGCGTGATTAACGACGGCGAAAAGTTCGATTTTAACAAGGTCGTCGGCCGCAGAACGCAGGAGAACGGATTTTTTCAGGCGTTTGAGTACAGCTACGGCGAACTGACGCCGGGTTGGGGCGGCGGGGTTTGTCAGGCCAGCACGACGGTGTATCTCGCATCCGTTATGGCGGGGATGAAGATTGTCGATCATACCTCGCATTCCACGTCGGTTTCCTACACCGATATGGGCAAGGACGCCACCGTGAGCGACACGCGCGGGCATGAGATTGATTTCATTTTCCGCAACAACAGCGGAAGCAAAATCTTCCTTGCGGCGCACGTGATTACCGACCCCAGCAACAGCAAACGCCTGCTGTGCGAGGTGCGGGTATACGGCAAATCGCTCGGCGATATCCAGTACCAGTTGGAAACCGAGGTTGTCGAAAAGCTCCCGATGCCGACCGAGCCGGAATACATTCAGGATACCAAGGCGAAATACGTGACCTATGTGGATGAGGAAAAAACGGTGATCGAGGCCAGCGAAGGGTATGTGGTGGATACCTATCTGGTTACGATTCAAAACGGCGTGCAGACCAGCCGCACCAAAATTGCGCGCAGCACCTATAAAAACCGCGCGGCCCGCATCTACGTGGGGGTCACGCCTCGGTAGGGCGTTCGGTAAGCTGCCGGAAACCAAACACGCCACAGAATAAAACGAACCGGGACGGCTCAAGCGTTTGAAACGCGTGAACCGCTCCGGTTTTCGGCTTTAACAAATACAAAGACGGATTGAAGCCGGTCATTGACAATCCGGGGACGCTGACCCTTCGGATCAGTCCGGCTCGTCCAAAACGGCGGGTTAATGCGTCAAATGCCAGGGCCCAAGGGTGCAACCCGCCGATCTTTGGGGTGGAACCCCAAGCCTGATGCCGCAGGATTTGAAACAGAGTGAGCGACCAGCTCGCAGGGCTGTGAGGCGAGCGGGATAACCATGAGGCCGCTTCCTTGACGGCCTGAACGGATCCTCCGGGTCAGTCCTCCTCTGCGGGTTGCGTGTTGGGGGTTTTATCCCAAAGGCTGTACTGCCGGTTGTTTTGCAAGGCTGCCAGCATACTGTCCCGCAGGCGTGGGTAGCGCCGGGAAAGCTCGGCCAGCAGCTCCTTCATTTCCTGCCGCTTGGTGTGCCCGTTGGCGGGGCAGGGGTTCAGCAGCACGGGCAATTTAAGCGTCCGCGCCATGTGGATGATTTCCTTTTCCGGCATATAGATCAGCGGGCGAATCACGGTTACGCCGGTGCGGCTCATGCGCGTTTTCGGGTGGAAGGTGTGAAACCGCCCTTCGTAAATCAGGCTCATGAGCAGCGTTTCCAACGCATCCTCGCGGTGGTGGCCCAGCGCAAGCTTACCGCAGCCCAATGCCTGCGCCGTTTGGCACAGGCAGGCGCGCCGCATTCTGGCGCACAGCGGGCACGGGCTTTGTTTGCTGTTGCTTTCAAACAATATCCGGTACAGCGGCGTATTCCGCACCGTAAGCGGAACGTCCAGTTTTTCGCAGAAACGCTCAATTTCCCCGGTGTCCGTGGGCGTAGGGCTGGTAACCAGCATCACGGCCTGCAGGGTAAAATCGTTTCGGATATGGCGGTACAGCGAGAGGGCGTACAGCATCAGGAGGCTATCCTTGCCGCCGCTCACGCCAACCGCGATGCGGTCGCCTGGCTCGATTAGCTGAAAATCCTGATCGGCGCGGCGGAGATGCCCAAGCGTGGCTTTCATATGGGGTGTTCCTCCTGAAGGATGAAAATCACAGGCATCAAACCCGCCCCAAAAGCGAATCAAGTTTGCTTTCCCCTTAATGGGATGGGGGTTCGTTTGAGGGCGCGTTCGGCGCGCTCCGTTACAGTCTGATGCGCATCGAGGCACGCGCTCCCGCTGCGCGCGCGGCCGGGCAAGCCTGAATACAGGCCCGAACAACAGGCCGAAGCCGGATGAAAGCCCTTGGCACAATCAAAAACCGCCCCTGCCCAACGGCCCCGCGGCAAAAGCGGGGGAAAGCTGAGCAGGGGCGGAGGTCATGCCGCGAAGGTTCAGGCTTTGCCGTTGCAGCCCAGCACGTTCACGATCTTGTGGCGCACCATGGAACGAATGCCGTCCCGCGCGTCGCCAAGGTACTGGCGGGGATCGAAGTGATCCGGGTGCTCGGCCATGTGCTTGCGAACTTCAGCTGTGAAGGCAAGGCGCAGGTCGCTGTCGATGTTGATTTTGCAAACGGCCATGCTGGC
>DAOPZY010000037.1:0-26833 GCA_035353615.1 Candidatus Limiplasma sp. | reverse complement strand
CTTCAAGACTGCATGATGTGGCAGGGGGGCGGCAATTCAACTTGCAATTCACAGCATGGTCAAGCGGTCATTTTCAGCTTGCTTTTCTTTTTCATTGGGTTTATGCTGTTGTCCGCGTCCAATTTGCATGCGGGGGAACCAAAAATGAAATCAACAGAACGCAAAGGAATCCTTCAAATGGCCCTATGCTCCGTGCTGTGGAGCATATCCGGCGTATTCATTAAGCTGATCCCATGGAACGGTCTGGTTTTGTCCGGGATTCGCAGCCTGATCTGTGCGCTTGTATTCGCCGTTTACCTGATCGCCACCCGCAGGCCGTTTATTCTCAACCCCAAAACGCTTCGTCTGGCAGTTCTCAACGGGCTCATGTGCACCCTGTTTGTCTTGGCCAATAAATTGACGACTGCCGCGAACGCCATTGTGCTGCAATATACCGCGCCGGTTTTTCTGCTGCTGTTTGAAACGGTATTTCGCAAGAAACGCTTCCGTGCGGGCGATTATCTCGCCGTTGCGCTCACCATGACCGGGATTGCGCTTTTCTTCTTTGACAAGTTGGACAGCGGCGCGCTGTTGGGCAATCTGCTGGCCATTGTCGCGGGCGCGCTGTTTGCCGCCACCATGCTCGCCGTGGAAACGTTGGATGAAAACGCGCGTCTGAGCGGGCTGGCTCAGGGCCATTTTCTGGCCGCGCTTGTCAGCGTGCCTTTCCTGCTTCACTATGGCGCGCCCATGGTGGGTTACGCGTTGCCGGCCATCCTGATACTTGGCATCTTCCAGCTTGGCATCCCTTACATCCTGTACGGCTTGGCAGCCAGTCACTGTGCGCCGCTCACGCTTACGCTGCTGGCCGCGCTGGAGCCGATCCTGAACCCCGTGTGGGTGTTCCTGTTTGTGGGGGAAGCGCCCGGCTCCACGGCGCTGTTTGGCGGCGTGCTGGTCATTGTGAGCGTAACGCTCTGGTGCATTTGGGACGCGAAACAGAAAGCTCGTTCCGTTGCCGCCGCGAACCTGCCTTTTGCCACCTGAGCCGGTTGCCCAATCCATCGGTCTGCGATCCCTTTTGAACCAAGCAACGCCGCGCCCCGCTGGAATCGGGGGCGCGGCGTTCATTTTGTTTTAGAGGCTTTGCAAGCCCCTGCCCAACATGTGCCCGCAAGTATCTGCAATGCTCGCGGGTATAGGCGCAGGGTTAAGGCTGCATTTTACGGCCCATCGTGCTCACAATACGCGGCCCGGTATGCGCTTTGGGTGCCGTCGCCTCGGCCGGTTCAGAGTTTAGTACAGGCGCGCCGGCAGGCCCGGTCGGCACGGTCCCGGTTTGGTCAGGCCCTGCGGCGGCACGCGGGAATGTGCTTACAATCCGTGGCCGGTTACGTGAGTCAACGGGAATGGCTGGCTGCGCAAAGCCCGAGCGCGAGGGTTCCGCGCCGGCTGTTTGCCGCGCGGCATCGGTTGCGTTCCCGATTGGTTGCGTCTGTACGGTTTGCGGTTTTACGGGCGTCGGCTGGCTTGCGGGGGGCGCGCTTTGCAACCCTTCGGGCGCTGGCTTTTGCGCGGCCTGTGTCCACGTTTCGCCCGCCGCCATCGCATCCATTGCGGGGCGGTGGAAACGAACCGCTCCGCGCTCGCTCGCAGGTTGGCTCGGCTGCACTTGCGCCGCCGCCTTTGGCGTAGAAGCTTCATAGGTTAAATGATCCGGAGCGCCGGCCTCCCGGGCCGTTGATTGCCAACCGCCGGTTTGGCCGGCGAAAAGGCGTTCCGCGTCAGTGGCAAGTTGCGCGGTTAGCTCAGCCTGCCCGTATGGCGTCGCCTGAGCGTAGGCCCGCTCGGTTACGGTTCCCGCGTGGTTTACCGAGGCCCATTCGCTGCCTTCCAGCAGGGTATCGATGTCCGTATCCATGCCGGTCGGCTCGTCAGCCCGGATGCCATACGGTTCCGCGGGTTTGAAGGTTGTGGGCCTTTCCGAAACAACGGACGCGGGCGCCGGATCCCAGACAACCTGCGCGCCCAAACCCCCGGATGGCTGCGCATGGTGATCCTCATTTTCCTGCCCAAGCCCAGTGGCTCTAAACGCCGCCTGCTTTGCTTCCTGTGCCAGCAGGGATAGCCTTGCGGGCAGTTTTTCGCCGCATCGCGTGCAGTAAACCAGATTGACCGGGTTTTCCTTGCCGCAAGCGGGGCAAAGAATCACGCCTGCCAAAGCGCCCGGGACGGATGCAACGCCGTCGGTCTTTTGCGCTGTTAACACGGACGGTTCTGCCGCGGCGGACGCGGTAGCCCGCGTAATGGGTTCCTCCGAAACATCGTCGGTGGCAATAATGGATTTGGGTAAATACTTTCTGGCAATCTCCGACGTATCGCCGCCGGCCGATCCGGCCGCCAGCGCCTTGCCGTACTGCGCCGCCGCGTACGGCGATATTCCGGGCGACTGTTTTTTAGGATAGGGCGGATTATCCGCCGCAACCGGCTGGCGGGGTTGCGTTGCCGTTCGGCTTTGCGGGGTCTTACCGGACGGCTTGGCGCTTTCGCTCACAGTCGCGGTCAGGTTCTGTGACCGGCTCGCCGCCGTTTTCAGCAGCCCGCCGAACAGAAGGATCGCCGCGCCCAGCCCAAAAAGCATATAGTTGTTGTGCAGGCACCAAAGGATGGCGGCGTTGACAGTATTCAGCAAAGGATCGGTGCTCCTGAGCGAAAACGATTCGATGATGCGCCGCATCTGATCGTTATCCACCATCGGGGCCGCGGTCGCCAGAATCCCAGCCAATGCCGCTACGCAGCCGATAAAAGTCAGCAACCCGCCGAAAATTCTCCAAAACTTCATGCCGTGTTTCCACTCTCCCACGCTGCAAGTTCCGTCAGTGTACGGTTAGGATTCGACAAAACTGGCCCGCCTTCCTCCTGCCGCGCGCACGAACCATAAACCCCGCCAAACCGGGCTGGATCGGTCAGATCTGGCGCGCACAGGCAAACTTAGCTTCCCGCAACGGTTTCCTGACCGGTTGCCGGTCGCGGTTTGTCGTCAATAACGAGCGTTTCTTGGGTAAAAACGCCTCTTTAACCCAGCTCCTTGGAGGAAATAGCGCCCCGATGAAGAATAACAACAACAGATCCCTTTGCATTAAACCCGCCTCAAGGAGGAGCGCATGGAGAAATATCAGTTAACCTACCATGTGGATATGGTGTTTTGTATCGACGCAACAGGGAGCATGCGGCATGTGCTGGATTTTGTCAAGCGCAACGCGCTCAATCTGTATCAGGACGTCGCCGGCGCCATGGAGAAAAAACGCAAAACCGTCAGCCAGATGCGTATACGCGTCATCGCTTTCCGGGATTATGTAGCCGATGGCGAACAGGCGATGATGGCGAGCGATTTTTTTGTGTTGCCTCAGCAGGCCCAACAATTTTACGATTGCGTGAACGGCATCACAGCCAAAGGCGGCGGCGATATTCCCGAGGATGGGCTGGAGGCTCTGGCCTACGCCATCCGCAGCGATTGGACCCGGGAAGGCGTTAAAAAGCGGCACATCATTGTCGTGTGGTCGGACGCGCCGACCCATGAGCTGGGCTACGGAAAAATCGCGCCCTGGTACCCCGAGGGGATGGCGGAAGATTTTGACGAACTGAGCCTCTGGTGGGAGGATGAGCAGCTTGGCGGCGCGATGGACGAAGGCGCAAAGCGTCTGCTGATTTTCGCGCCGGACGCGCCGGAATGGAATCGGATTTCCTCAGAGTGGTCGCAGGTGGTGCATGTGCAAACCGTCAGCGAAGGCTTGGCGGAGCTGGAGTATCAGCAGGTGATTGACGCGGTGTGCAACACCATATAAACCCGGGCGCGGCGGGCGGCCCAAAACCTGCCCGAGCCTTATGAACGGTGGTCATGGACCCATGACGAGGGACCAGTTTGCCATAAACGGTCAGAGCCTTATCGTAACCAACGAGGTTGTGCCCGGCCAGGGAGAGGACAGCTACGCCGCTGAAACCGACGCTCTGGGCGGGCTAATTTGCGTTGCCGACGGTTGCGGCGGCATCGGCTCCCGGCGGTATGCCAAGCTTCAAAACCATACCGAGGCGTTTGTCGCCGCCCGGCTGGTTGCCGCCTGTACGCGGGAATGGGTTTCCGACATGGACGGTCGCCGGCTGCCGTGTAACCCGGCGGAAGCGAATGCCTGCGCCGCGCAGTTAACCGAAAATTTACGCGTAAAGCTGACCGATTTCCACACGCTGTACCGAAACGCCGAAGGTTCGCGCATCATCATGCGCGATTTGCAGCGAACTTTGCCGACGACGCTTTGCGCCGCGCTGATTGACGCTCGCGCCCGAAAGCAGCTGTCCTCCGTTTTTTTCTGGGCCGGGGACAGCCGGGGCTATGTGCTGAGCACGGACGGATTGCGCCAGTGCACGGCGGACCATGTGGTCGGGCACACGGACGCGATGGAAAACCTGTACCGCGACTCGCGGCTGAGCAATATGGTCAACGCGGATCGGGATTTTTATCTGGACGCATACGGCCTGACCGTTGCCACCCCGTGCGTGGTGCTCACCGCCACGGACGGGTGCTTTGGCTACCTGCCCACCCCGATGGAATTTGAGCTGCTGCTGCTGACCACCCTGCAAGCTGCCAACGATCTGGTTGGCTGGCGTACGCGCTTGCGCAACGCCTTGGGTAAGCTGGCCAGCGATGACAGCACCTTAGTCATGGCATGCTATGGCGTGGATACGTATGCCGAGCTAAAAGAAGCCTTCGCGCAACGCAGGGCGGCGCTTCAGGCAAAGTTTGTGACCCCCGTGCGCCGCCGCAGGCAAAACCTGGACTTTGCCCGCGGCTTATGGGAAGATTACCGGCAGGGCTATGAACTGAATGAGGAGGTTTTACATGCGGATTGGCGCCTATGAATGTGAAACTCCCTTTGCCACGGCCGGTAGCGGCAGCGCGCGCTGGTGCGTTGCCATCCGGGACGGACGGCGATTTTTCCTCAAGCAGTTTTTAACCCCCGTTCAGCCCGCCGCAAACGGCGCGGCCCCGGCGGCGTTGCGGCAAAAGCAGGCGGCGCGCTGCGAATTGTTTGAGCGCCGCAAATTGGCCCTGTACGATGCGCTTCGCTGTGTTTTAGGGGATTGCGTGGTGCCCGTAACCGATTTTTTCGCGTTCGAGGGTCGGTACTATGCCGCGTCGGAGTATATCCAGACCCCGTACGAAACCTTTGAAACCGTAGGTGAACTCGGCCCCCGGACTGCCCGGCAGTTGTTGTTTCAGCTGGCGCGTTGCCTGGGCCGCCTGCACGCGCAGGGCGTGGTGCACGCGGACCTCAAGCCGGAGCATGTTTTGCTGCAACGCGACGGGGACGCGCACCGCGTGCGGCTGATCGATTTTGACAGCGGGTTTCTGGAAAGCGACCCTCCGACCGGCGCGCGTGAAATTGAAGGCGATCCGGTTTATCTGGCGCCCGAAGCGTTTTTGCGGATGACCCAACAGCCCGCGACGCTCGCACGGCAGTTGGACACGTTTGCGTTTGGCATTATTGCCCATCGGCTGTGGACAGGCAAACTTCCCGTGCCGGAGGATGCGCATGCCTACCTTTACGAAGCCGCTCTGTCCGGCACGTCCATTCGCCTCGCGGACAGCCTCCCCACCGCGTACCGGTGGGTTATTGGCAAGGCGCTCAGTCGCGATCCGGCGGAGCGGCCCGACGACGGCTTGCTGGAGCGGCTGTTCGCGCCGCCGCCGGAAGAAGGGCGACCGCAGGATCAACCCCTAAACGGATTAAGCCGCTACTGGCGCGCCAGCCGCAACCCCTGACGGCAGGGGCGCGGCCGGTTTTGTTTTCATTCAGTTTTCTTGATTTTCTTCCCTGCCGGTGATTGAAACAACACAGGGCGCAGGCGTTATTTTGTGCCAACCGTAACGTTCAGGTGCTTCATTTCGCGTTTGATAAACAGCAGCGACGCGCAGTCCAGCGCGGCCTCCGCCAGCAGCGAAATGCCCGCGAACTGGGTGAACGCCGTAGCCACAAACGCCGGTTGCGTAACAGACAGAATGCCCAACACAAACGAGATCAGGGAGCCGATCAGCAACAGCCACCACCGGCTGTGGCCGATGCGGCGCATGTCAAACGCCATCTGGAATTTGCCAAAGCCACCCGCGATCATCGATACGCCCCATAAGAAGGGCAGCAGCGTCATCAGCAGTTCGCTTTTCATCAGCAGCACCAGGCCCACCAGAAGGGCAATCAGGCCTTTAGCTAACCCAAAGCCCATCATACCGTCCATCGCTTCACCCCGAATGTAGCCAATGATCATCACCAGGCCAACCCCGCACAGCACGGCGGCCAGCGCATAGTTAGCAATCATGAGCGCCAGATTGGGCCACAGCAACAGCAGCAAGCCGCACACCGCATAGAAAACAATGACCGACCACCCGGTGAAATTCCAGCGAAATACTTTCGTATTTTTCAATCTGAACCCTCCCTTTATTTTCTTTTTCAGTAGCTGTTTTCCGTACGCGTATTTTTTCGCCATGGGGATCGGTTTATCCTTCTGTTGGTTCCAACCCGCGTGGGCAAAGCGCTCTGGGACGCGAGTCCCCAACCGTCCTCCCTGTTCCGATAGCATTGTGGGGATCAGCCCGCCGGTTTGCCCGATACGCGCGGTTTGCGGTAGCGCGTGTTTCCATGTCGCCGTGTCAATCCACTGAAAGGGTGGGCGCGCGATCCTCTCGCGCGCCCACCCTGTGCGTTATTCCCCTTGATGCCGCCGCATTTGTTGAATGGAGCTGCGCGCATTTGCTTGGTCATTTCGCCGGATCAGGTTCGGCTCTGCATTCCCGTTGTGTCCGCACGCGTTTCAGGTTGCCCCGCACTTCGTAAAACCAATTTGCCAAGCGATGGAAGCTGTGTGCACCGTGTAACCGAGGCTGTTGCGGATGATTGATTCGGGTCAAGCATCGCTTCGCGTTATTGGTAAAAATCGTGCAACGCGGCGATCACCGTGGCGCAATCCGTTTCCGAAAGCCCGTAATACATCGGCAACCTCAGCAGGCGTTCGCTTTCCGCCGTGGTGTAGCGATCCTCGCCGTGAAAACGGCCAAAGCGTTTTCCGGCAAGGGCGGAATGCAGCGGGATGTAGTGGAAAACCGCCATGATGTCCCGCTCGCGCAGGAACGCCGAAAGCGCCATGCGCTCCTCCAAGTCCTTACACTTGATAAAATACATATGGGCGTTGTGGACGCAACCCTCCGGGATTTTGGGCAAGCCCAGTCTCCCCGCCGTTTTCAGGTCTTGCAGCCCCTGATGGTATTGGTTCCAGCGCGCCATGCGGAAATCCGTAATACGTTTGCGGTTTTCCAGCTGCGCCAGCAGATAGGCCGCGTTCAGCTCACTTTGCAGGATGGAGGAGCCCAGATCGACCCACGTGTATTTATCGACCTGACCCCGGTAGAACCGGCTGCGATCCGTACCCTTTTCGCGCACGATCTCCGCCCGTTCCACAAAGCGCGCATCGTTCAGCAACGCCGCGCCGCCTTCGCCCATGCTGAAGTTTTTGGTTTCGTGAAAGCTGTAACAGCCGATATCCCCCATGGAGCCGCCGGCCTTGCCCTTCCAGTACGCGTCTACGGCTTGTGCGGCGTCCTCGATGACCATCAGGCCCCGTTCCTTCGCCATGGCGTCGATCTGATCCATATCGCAGCATACGCCGGCATAATGCACCGGCACGATTACCCGCGTCCGGTCCGTGATGGCAGCGCGGATGCAGGCCGGGTCGATATTCATGGTTTCAGGCTCCACATCCACAAACACAACCGTCGCGCCGCGCAAGGCAAAGGCGTTGGCCGTACTTGAAAACGTGAAGGAAGGCATAATCACTTCGTCGCCCGGGCCAATATTGCTCAGGATGGCGGCCAATTCCAGCGCGCTGGTGCCTGATGTGGTCAGCAGCGCTTTTTTAGTGCCTGTCATTTTCTCCAATTCTGTATGGCAACGCTTGGTATAAGGCCCGTCGCCGCAAATTTTGTGGCTGTGGATCGCATCGAGAACGTATTGATCCTCCTCGCCAATATAGGGGGGGATGTTGAATGGGATCATATCGTTATCGTCTCCTCCGTTTTATACGCGCGGATGTGCCACGCTTACCGGATGAAAGTATACCACATTCGTCCGGGCTTGTCATTGCCGACATGCCGGGGAGATGTTCTCACGGGAAGCGGGCGTTCGGCTCCAGCGGTTTCTCTCGGCTCAGTTCGAAGCCCTTCGCGCGCGAAAAGAAACCGTCGGCTGTTTTGTCACAAAAAAGGGTTCCGTTTAAGGAACCCCTTCGCGCGTAAAGTATCGGTCGGTTTTGAAACGCCTGACTAGGCGTTAAAACTACGTATCTGGATTCTTCAGGATATCCGGCCCCGTAGCAGGTGACAGCGTGCGAGGTCAATTTTCCGTAACGTAAGCTATGCCAAACCCCTAAATCCGCGTCCGCACGCCTTCCAAAAAATCGGAGATGATATCGGTTTTGCTAACTTTGTAAAGCATCCGGCTGCCCACCACATCCTCCACCTCGCTGAGCACAGGGTGGCCCTGATGGTACAAAAAATCAACGCCGGCAAAGCTCAGCGGCGCTCCCGCCGCGTCGAAACGCCCAATCACGCTTTCCGCCAACGCTCGTTCCTCCTCTGTGAGGGTATGCGCCGCCACGTTGCCGCCCAGCTTGTAGTTGCTCACAATTCCCCGGCTCGCCGTTCGCATCACACCGGCGATGATCTTCCCAAACAGCACATACACCCGCAGATCGCTGCCCGCCTCGCTCGCTACCTGCTGTTCCACAATGTCATGCGGCAAAATTTCATCCACCGCGTCACGCCATTCATACTCGTTATTCACCAGCGCCACATGCTCGCCGCCATGGCCCTGCGCGGGTTTTACAACCACCGGGTAGGCCCCTTCCGCAGGCGCGACCGCGCGCCGATGGCTTACAAACCGGGTGCGCAGCATCGGCAAGCCCGCTAAAAACTGATGCGTGGCCCGCTTATCGTTACACAGGGAACAAACGAGCGAGCTGTTGAACACAGGTATGCCCAGCCGTTCAAACTGCGCGCTGATCAGCGCGTCCCGCTGGCGGGAGAGCACAAAATCCGGCAGTTGATCCCGCCCGTCTTTCTGCAGCAACAGTTGGCCGCCTTCGCGCACGCCTAACGTGAGCTGCGCCGTGAGAACCGTCGCCATTCCCAGCCCCAGTTTGACCGCCTGTTTTTCCACATAGGCTGCAAAATCGCGGTTTTTCGCCAGGTCGCTTTCCTCGTACAGCAGCCATCCTGTTTTCATAAGCCCGCCTCCAGCCGGTTGCCGATCTCCCGCATGATCTCGGTCGCCATGTTCACACCCGTGCATTGCAGCGTGGTTTTGAAGTGCGCGTTGCTGTTCACTTCGCATATCAGCGGCCCGTCCGCGCCAAATAGCACGTCAACGCCCGCAAACGTCAGCCCCAGCTCCCGAACGGCCCGTAAAGCAAGCTCCGCTTCTTCCCGTGTAGGGGTATGGGTTTTCATGGCGCCGCCAAGGGTAAGGTTGCTGCGGAAATCCCCATTCAGGCTTTGACGCAGGATGCTTGCCACCACGCGCTCCCCCACGACGTTGATGCGCACATCGCGCCCTATGCTTTCCTGCACCAGCGCCTGAAACAGCAGCGGCGTTCCGGCCAGCGACTGCACCTTCTGGCGCAAAGCATCCAGCGTTTCGCACAGATAGACCTGCTGTCCAAAGGAACCGAAGCATTCCTTGAGCACAATCGGAAACCCGAGCTGCTCCGCTGTCGCGTCCACAAAGTCCAATGTCGGGTAACCGACGGCGGGAAAGGTTTTAGGCGCAAGAACCGTGCGGGGCATTGGCAGCCCGGCCTGTTTAAGCGCTAAGTATGTCAGGGATTTATCGTCGCAGCGCAAAATGCTTTCCGCGCTGTTAAAAACCGGCAAGCCCCGCCGCGTCAACTGGGTAGCCAATGCCACGTCTTTATCCCAAAACAGCACAAAATCGTATTGTTTCGGTTCAAAAACAGGGCTTTCCACAATCGGGGCCAGCTCCGCGTTGGTATGCACCGAAAGCTCCATCCCGCATTCTCGGGCGGAGCTGAGCAGAATATGATACAACTCATCAAATTTTGTCGTTCGCAGAAAGGCGTTGACGACCAGTAAACCGTGCGGCATTCCGTCAGCTCCCTTCCCGGCGCCGATGGGGTAAACGCGCCGTTATGGATGTTTATCTTACGCTGGTTCTGACCAAAACCCGGGTGATTGAGCCTTTGTCGAGGCAAAACGTGCGAAAACGATACCCTTACGGGGTTTGAAGGCCCTCTCTGTGCCGACCCTACGAGGCGGGCCTCAGGCAGACGAACCGTCCGAGGTTTGCTATGCGAAAGGCAGTTGGCGCGGAAGGCAGTTGGCGCGGAAGGGATGGCCCCGCTTGTTGGGCATCACGGGCATGTTTTGGAGAAAAGCGTCGGCTCACAGGCCGATGCGCCGGTCCGGACAAACTGCGCATACGCAAAAGCGCCGCAAGCTTTTCCATGCGGCGCCGGTACCGTTACAGTGCGATTTCGCCCGCCATCTGGGTGTTCAGGTAGCCGGTCAGTTCGCTAAGAGCGTCCAAAACATTCATAAAGTTATAATCCGCATAGCCGCACATCAACAGCCGCGTGTTGATTTCCAGCTGCAGCGCGGGCACATGGCAACGCGACGCGATCGTCGCGCACACGGTGTTGGGGCCGCATGCGTCAAAAGGTTCGTCCACCGTGATGCCGGTTACGCCGTGCCGGCGAAAGCAGGCCGCCGCAAGCTCCGCAATTTCTCTGCGCCCTTGCAGGTTGCGCCCTCGGCCGGTGCCGATGCACACATTGGTCGGGCGTTCCGGCTTCATCTGGTGCAGGTCCAGCACATAACGCACATCGTGCTGCTGCACATAACGGCACAGCGCGTCCCGGTAATCGCTCACCGGATCGTGGTTGGCATCGTCGCGCAGGTGGCGGGTTTTATAAATCACCGGGCAGTGAATATGGTCGTTGAGCATCCGGCAAAGCATGCCGGTAAAGCGCTCAGCGCATTTAATGGAGCCGTTCCTGGTTTGCAGCGTCGCGTGGGGCGCGCTCAGGAGCGTGCTGCCGGTACCGTCGAGCAGTTCATAGCTGTGAGAGTGTTCCATGTCCGTAAAGTATGCCAGTGCAAGATCGATCTGTTGCTCGGTGGTCACGGGATTTCCTCCTTGGATTCATCCGGCCGGCGTTGGCGTGTCAGGTTCCGTGTCCTAGCGGAAGGGTACCAACGTCGATAGACTATATCACTCGGGAGCTGTTTTGTCAATATATCATAAAGCGTTGTAAACAAACGATGTAAGCGCTTCCCTTCGTTCTGTCGCCCAACGGGCATGCCGGTGCGGTGCGTCGCTTGCGCTGTGGCGCTCACAGTTATTTCGAACATATCCGTCGCAACTGCGCCGTTGCGTTGACGGTTCAAAATTTGCCCGTACGTTTATGGCAGGATTTCGTTCAAACGAACGGCTCAGGTTTTCAATGCTTGTATGATTTGTCTATTTTTATGCCATCTTACTCTTTTTGAGTATTATTTATATATATTGTTTTAGACATTTTATCGATTTATCCGTATTTTGGTCTTGAAAAGGCCGGTAAAAAGAAATCTGTTGACGAATGAAAACAGTTGGTGTATGATCACATCGTTCAGGAATGGTTCTTTTCGTTTTCCATTCGTGAACCTCAGCTGAATAACCTACGGATTTGTTGATTCATTGTGCTCTGCGCTCCCGTCGGAAGCTAGGTTGTGCTCGCGGAATTAGCAAGGCAAAGACGCCTAATTTATTTAGGCGTCTTTTTTGTATAGATGTTTTGTTTTTATCAACAGGGTTTCTGGTTCAGCCATCGCACCGGAAGGAGGTGAGAAAATGAATTCTCAGGCAAGCGGAAACATAAACACAGGGAAACGGGTCGTCATTTGGGCGCTCTACGCAACCTCCGTGTTGATCACCGTGATGGGCGTCGCCTTCTGCGGTTACAGCCTGCTGACAAACATTCAGATCGCGGTGATGCAAACCATGATTCCCGGAGCCGTGTTTGGAATGGTGATCGCTTTTCTCGGCATCAGGTACTTTTTAGCCGTGGGTAAACTCCGCAAGGAAGTTTACAGAGCCACCTCCCGCTTCTCCTGGAACAACTTCAGGAGTCGGTAAACCTAACAGCCCAATAGACAACGAATCGTACGCGAATAACAATCATCATAATGAATAATGAGGTGTAAACATGAAGCGATTCAAAAAGGGCATCATCCTCCTCTTGGTGCTGATGGCAGTTTTGAGCATGTGTATGGCCGTCGCCTCCGCGGAAGGCGCGGACCCCACCGGCGCATCCTACATTGCGACCACCGGCTCCGAAACGCTCAACGATGTGGCAACCGTCGCCAACAAGGCTTACTTTGGCGCAAACTATACCTGGGTTATGATTTGCGCGTTTATGGTATTCTTCTTCCAGTGTGGCTTCGCCATGGTGGAAACCGGCTTCTGCCGCGGTAAAAACGCCGCCCATACCATCACCATGAACTTCATGGTGTTTCTGGTCGGCGCCGTTGGCTATTTCCTGGTCGGTTTCGCCATTCAGATGGGCGGTTCCGGCGGCGCGGCGGGTCTCGGCACGGGCGGCAGCTCGCTGGACAGTCTGCTGAGCATCCCCGGGTTCGGCGGCATTCTGGGTTACAAGGGCTTCCTGCTCAATGGCACCTATGACGCCGGCGTATATGCGCTGTTCTTCTTCCAGATGGTGTTTATGGATACGACCGTTACCATCCCCACCGGCGCAATGGCGGAACGCGTCAAGTATTCCGCGGTGGTGATTACCTCCTTCTTCATTTCCATGGTGCTCTACCCGCTGTTTGCCAACTGGGTCTGGGGCGGCGGCTGGATGGCGACGCTGGGTTCCAAGTTTGGCATCGGCCACGGCGTTGTGGACTTTGCCGGCTCCGCGGTTGTGCACTCCATGGGCGGTATGCTGGCGCTGGCCGGCGCGATTGTCCTTGGCCCCCGCATCGGCAAGTTCAAAAAGGATGGCACGGCCCGCGCTTTCCCGGGCCACGATATCCCGATGGCGATTATCGGCACCATTATCCTGTTCTTCTGCTGGTTCTCGTTTAACGCCGGCTCCACGCTGAACTCGACCGATTTCCGGCTTTCCGTGGTTGCCACCAACACCATGATCGCGGGCGCGATCGGCGGCCTGATCGCCATGTTCTATATGTGGATCAAGTTCGGCAAGCCCGATCCTTCCATGACGGCGAACGGCACGCTGGCCGGTCTGGTCGCCATCACGGCTCCCTGCGCGTTTGTCAACGGCATTTCCGCTTTCATCATTGGTTTGATCGCCGGTTTGCTGGTTTGCGTATCCGTGCCGTTTGTGGAAAACAAACTGAAGCTGGATGACCCGGTGGGCGCCATTTCCGTGCACGGCGTCAACGGCTTCTGGGGCGTTCTGGCGCTCGGCCTGTTCGCAGACGGTTCCTACGGCGATGGCTTCAACGGCGTTGCCGGCGGCGTGCGCGGCCTGTTCTACGGCGATGCTTCCCAGCTGCTTGCACAGGCGATTGCCATCGCGGTGCTGCTGGTTTACGGTTTCGGCGTTTCCTACCTGTTCTACAAACTGCTGGACAAGGTATGGGGCCTGCGCGTATCGCCCGAAGATGAACTGGAAGGCCTCGACATTCCCGAGATGGGCGTGCTTGCCTATCCCGATCAGCAGCTGGTGCGTTCCGAACTGGACTACGACTCGGAGGATAACGCCCCCATCAAGCAACTGGCCCGCTTTGGCTACACCGGCCTGATCGAAAAGGTTTACCCCGCGCCCGTCGCGGTTGCTGCCGCGCCTGCCGCGGAACCTGTCGCCAAGCCGGCGCCCGAACCCGGCGCGACCAAGTTCACCAAGGTGGAGATTATCACCAAGCAGAGCAAGTTCGAAGCCCTGAAAACTGCCATGAACGAAATCGGTATCACCGGCATGACAGTTACGCAGGTACTCGGCTACGGCATCCAGAAGGGCAAGCCCGAGTTCTACCGCGGCGTTGAAACCGAAACCAACCTGCTGCCCAAGGTGCAGGTGGAAATCGTGGTCAGCAAGGTGCCTGTGCGCACCGTTGTGGACGCGGCCAAGAAGGTGCTTTACACCGGCCACATCGGCGATGGCAAGATCTTTGTGTACGATGTGGAGAACGTTATCAAGGTTCGCACCGGTGAAGAAGGCTACGACGCTTTGCAGGATGTGGAGTAACCCAAACCCTTCCATTGAAGTGAATACCGTAAGGGGGAACCGGCGATTATGCCGGTTCCCCCTTCGCTGTTCCTTAGCGTCAGCGAACCTTTGATTCTTAATAGAATAGAGGATTGGTTCCCCGCTCAGTTCCGTCTCATTTGATGCCTTCCCGTTAGAAGATTTCGTCCGCTTCTCGGGTAATGCTGACCGTGGGGTCATACCGTTTTCCGAGGATTCGGCTCGCTTTTCGGTTTTCAACCGTATCAAAAATCACAGAAAAATCGTAATCCGGCGGGTACAGCTCAGTTGCCGGCACCCGGAGGCGGATTCGGGTGTGCCGCACTGACTGTTTGACTCCTTTCACCTGTACGATCACATTGCCGTTTTCATCCGCCGGGCGGTACACGATGCCGGTTTCCCGTCCGGGTAAAACCAGCACGCTGTCCCCCATGGCAAAAGCGTGGGAAGGATCGCGTTCGGCGGCGGCGGGTTCGGCGCGCACCAGCTTGCTTTGAGGCGGCTGATATTCGCTCGTATTGGTCTGGGTCGGGGCATTGCCGCCGTATACCTCATGATAGGCCCGCTGCAGCAGGGGTTCCGGCAAACCCAGCTTTCTGGCAATTTGCAGGGCGCAGCTTTCCCCGGACTTTCCCATCTCCAGCCGGTACTGCGGCGCCAGCGTTTCGGGATCAAAGGCCATCCGCGCGCTTTGAACCCCTTCGGCGGTATTCGCGTAGGTTTTCACTTGCGGGTAATGCGTCGTAACCAGAAACATGCACCCACGCTGACGAAGCTCCTCCAAAACGGCGATTGCGATGCCCATACCTTCCGCGGGGTCGGTGCCGCTGCCCAATTCATCCAACAGCACCAGACTGTCGCGGCTGGCTTCCGCTAAAATCTGAATCACATGGTTCATGTGCCCGGAAAAGGTGGACAGATTTTGCGATAGGCTCTGGCTATCTCCAATGTCACAGCATACCGCATCCTGCATTGCAATGTAGCTGTTTTCCGCGCAAGGGATGTGCAGGCCGCATTGCGCCATCAGCGTCAGCAACCCGACTGTTTTCAGCGCGACCGTTTTGCCGCCGGTATTGGGGCCAGTCACAATCACGCCGCTGTTGGGCGCGCTCAGTTCAAAATCCAGAGGGACGCACAGCTCGGGGGCCAGCAGCGGATGCCTCCCGCGCAGGATGCGAAGCTCGCGCCGGCCGCCGATTTCCACCGGGCCTGCCTGTAACGCCGCGCTGAATTTCGCTTTGGCAAACAATACGTCCAGCGAAACCATCAGCCCCATGTTATGGCGGATTTCGTCCGCCTGCTGAGCGACCTCGGCGCTTAACCCATATAAAATCCGGCGTGCTTCCGCCTCCTCCTCCACGCACAGAGCATTCAGCTCCGCTTGCAGTTCTGAAACGGAATTGGGTTCCATGAACACCGTGTTACCGCTGGCGGATGTATCCACCACAGCGCCGCCAAACTGGTTTTGATACCGTTTCTGCACCGGCAGCACATAACGTCCGTTCCGCTGGGTCACATACCCATCGGCCAGGTATTGTTTGCGGCTTTGCATCACCTGATTCAGCTTGTCCCGTACCCTGCCTTCGGTAAATTCCTTTTTTCGGCGTAGGCGGCGCAGTTCCGGGCTGGCGTCATCCAGCACGCGTTCCTCATCCACGCTTAACTCGATGTTTTGCCGCAGCGTTTCAAGCGCGCGGATTTCGCCGCCGTAGCTGGCCAGCGCCGCGCTGTGGGCTTGTGCGCGTTGCAGATAAGTTGACATTCGTTTGCAGCCGGCCGCAAATTGCGCGACCGCCGTAAGCGATTCCGGGGTGAGCATGGCCCCCGCTACGCTGAGCGGAATCAAGTCATCCAGCCCCGCCATCATCGGGAGCGGCGGCGAGCCTAACGAATCCAGCACACAACGCGCGGCTGTGGTTTCCGCCATTTTCTGGCGGCAAACCGTTTCACGGTTACTCGGGGCCAGTTCCGCCAGCCGCTCGCATGCCTGCGTGGAAACCGCGTATGTTTTCAATTTTTCAAGGATGAACGGAAATTCTAAAGCTTCCCATGAACGATTCAACAGAATACACTCCTCATTTTGCCCTGCGGGCAGCCGCTAAAGTACGCCTCAATTGGCGCTGGCTTTGCGGCATTTTGGTTTTTTGAGTGCATGAGCAGTGAGCGGAGCGTCCGCATGTAAAACAAAAGACATAGCAACCGCTATGCCCACAGGGTGATCCCACCGTGGGTGCGCTGCAGGCAATCGTTTCGCAAAGCACTTGGGTGTAACTCAAAATAAGCGATCATGCGGTCGCTTCCCTTAAGCCGTACACCGGCGCTCCTTAGCGAACCGATTCCAAACACACACCTCCACCATTGAATCATAAAAGTATAGCGCGTTTACGCTCAACCGTCAAGGCTTTCAAAAACGCCAACGGTAACCGCGCACGGTTCCGCCCCACGTAGCCTGCCGCCGTTCCGTTGGGCCAATCGCGCCTTTCTCCTGTATCTATGGGATTCGCGCCCATTACGGCAAACGCGCGCTGAGCATATCATGCCTCAGCCTTCGTCGTCCATCCCTTCCGCCGAGTCTGTCAGGCGCGTTTCGGAGCCGTTCCACGCTTCATCATACGGGTGATGAATGCCATCCTGAATGTAGCCGATCACCGTTTTCAGATTCACATCATGGCAACTGCGAAAAATGTTGGACTCAACCAGCGGGTTATTTTGAGAAAGCTGCGCGATCAGCGCCTTAACCTCCGCGCGCTTGCCGCCGCCGCCCGGCTCGCTGTTTTCCGTGAAGCGACAGGCGCAATTGAGAAATGTAAGGCGGTTATACTGTTTCCATGCGATAACGTCCTTTTCGCGCACCTTATACAGGGGGCGGATCAGCTCCATGCCGGGGTAGTTCTGACTTCGCAGGCGGGGCATCATGGTTTTCATCTCTCCGCCGTAAAACATGTTGAGCAGAATGGTTTCAATCACGTCATCGTAATGGTGCCCCAGCGCAATTTTATTCGCGCCCAGCAACCGCGCGTTTTTGTAGAGGTATCCGCGCCGCATCCTTGCGCAAATGTAACAGGGGTTGTGATCCATGGAGGCAACCGCGTCAAAGATATCCGTTTCGAAAATATGGATCGGCAGATTAAGCAGCTTCGCGTTTTCCTCAATCAGTTGGCGGTTGCGCGGATGGTAGCCTGGGTCCATCACCAAAAAGGAAAGCTGAAACGGAACATTCCCGTGCCGCTGCACCTCCTGAAGGCATTTGGCCATCAGAAAGGAATCCTTGCCGCCGGAAATGCAGGCGGCAACGTGGTCGCCCGGTTGGATGAGCCGGTATTCTGTCAGGGAGTGCATGAAGCCGCCCCAGATGGGTTTGCGGAATTTGGTGATAATGCTGCGTTCGATCTGCTGACAGGTATCCATGACCGACCATGCCTCCCAAAAGCCGCAATAAAGCGGCGTATCCCGAACGCATCCGCATCACCGGGAACCGACGTAAAAACGGTCCTTCAGCCTGCGCGCGGAGCGATTGTCTTTGATTGTATGTCAAGGAGCAGAGAAATGTCAACCGGAACGGCCGCACCACCGAATACGCCGTTGATTGGCATGGCATGCCCGCGGTGCGGCGGCTTTCGTCCGGGGCAAGTCAACGGCAAATCCCGCAACGGTTCAGCCGGCGCGCATCCGGCTCGGCAGGGTGGGTTTAAACCCACACCCCCCTGCCGCTCTGTTTGCATTGGCCTGAAGAAACATAAGAAACATATTCAAAGCTCATCGACTCTTTTACTTTGTGGCAGTTCAGCGCGGGTCACTCCCCCGCTGATTATGGCAAGGGTTCCGTTTTTTCGACCGGCAGTTCAAACCAGAAGGTGGTTCCAACGCCAAGCTGACTATCCACCCCATATTGCATGTGATGGCTGTCCAAAATTCCCTTTACGATGCTCAGGCCCAACCCCGTGCCCACCGTAGCGCGTTTGTGGGGTTTCTGCCCGCGATAGTAGCGGCTCCAGATATAGGGCAGTTCCTTTGCGTCGATTCCCTCGCCGGTATCCTTGACCTCCACGCGCACCATGCCGCCTTGCACCGTTTGCGCCACGGTTACGCGCTGGTCGGCCCCCGTGTAGGTTAAGGCGTTGTTAATCAGGTTATAAAGCACTTGGCCGATTTTCATTTCATCAGCGAGCACCCATACGCGCTGGGTATACTCAAACTGAATCTGATAGCCGTTCTGCTCCGTCAGTTTGCTGTAGCGGTCCAGAATGCAGTGAACGCTGTCGGTAAAGTTATACACATGGGTTTCAATCGGGTTCTTTCCATTTTTTCCGGCGCTGTATTCCAGCACGGCGTTCACAAGGCTGGTCAGGCGTTTAGCCTCGTCGATAATCACCTGCATGTTTTCCGGCGTGTTTTCGCCGGGCAAATCGCGCATAGCCTCGGCGTAGCCCTCAATCAGCGTCAGCGGGGTACGCAAATCGTGCGATATGTTGGCGATCAGCTCGCGCTGCATTTCCTCCACGCGCTGCAAATCCTTCGCGGCTTGCCTGAGCGTCTGATTCAGTTGCAGAATTTCCCGGTAGCTCACGCGCGTATCCGCCGGCTCGTAACGCCCTTCCGACAGCCCCCGCGCGGCTTCGCTAGCGCCCACGATCGGCTGCGCGATACGGCGCGAAAGCACCAGCGATATCCCGAAGGAAAGCAGCACCATCAGCAACGCAATCAGCGCGAACTGGCTTTGCAGGGTTTGCACCGTCGCGTCCACCGGCGTAATCAGCGCGTTCACAAAAACATAGCGAGCTTCGCCAGCTTCCGTTTGCACCGCGCGCATGGCCACCATGCTTTTCGCGTGCCCGTCATCCGCGGGCGGAACGCGGCCCGAAAAGTGATTTTCGTCGTAATCCGTTTTGCCAAAACCGCCAAGGCTGAAAATGCGGTATAAGGTCGTCGGATCGGCATTGAGCAAATCCACGTAACGCGACAGGTCGAACGCGCCCATGCGGTGGATCACGCAATCCCGCAGCACATCGGAGGAAATCAGCTTGTTGGTGTGCGCGTCGATAATCAGCACGCATACGTCGTTCGTTTCCGCAATGCGGTCGGACAGAAGTTGCAAATCGACGTTGTCAATATTATCCGCCAGCAAGTCAATGGCGGACGTGAGCATTTTGGTTTTTTGCAGGCTGTAAAAATCAGACAGCAGCCCAATTTGAAAAACCCAGAGCAGCGTTAAAAGCGCAGCCGTAAACACCAGAAAGTAAACAAATATGCGGCTGCGAATGCCAAGCCGGTTGATGGGTGCGCAAAGCGCCCGCCAAAGGCGGGCAAGCCGGGTTTTCAGGGCCGGGATCGGCTGCCTTGGCGCCAGTCCGGTCGCGTCAGGTTTTTTCAAAGCGGTAGCCAACTCCCCTCAGCGTGACGATATATTTGGCATAATCGCCCAACTGTTTGCGCAATAACTTAATATGAGTGTCCAGCGTGCGGTCGTCGCCAAAAAAATCAAAGCCCCACACTTCGGAAATTAGCTTGTCGCGGGTGAGCGCGATCCCCCGGTTGCGCACCAGGTAAAAAAGCAGATCGTATTCCTTGGGGGAAAGCTCGATTTCCTCCTGAGCGATGGTCACGCGCCGGGCGGTAAAATCAACAGTCATGTTTTCAACGGTTGTGATATCATGCGCTTCAGACGGAGCCGCGCTCGCGCTTGAGCGGCGCAGCACCGCGCCGATGCGGAGCATCAGCTCCTTGGGTGAAAAAGGCTTGACGACGTAATCGTCAATGCCCAGCTCAAAGCCGTGGATTTTATCATATTCCTCGCCGCGCGCCGAGAGCAGAATAATCGGCACATTCGGGCTGGTTTTGCGAATTTCTCTGGACGCGGAAAAGCCGTCCAGCTCCGGCATCATAATATCCATCACAATCAAATCGCTGGGTTTTTGCCGGAACATTTCAACTGCCTGCATGCCGTTTTCCGCTTCGGCGCACTCATAGCCCTCGAACAGCGCGTATTTTACAATCAATTCCCGAATCTTCTGTTCGTCATCCACGATGAGCAGTTTCATGAGCTTCCCTTC
This sequence comes from Candidatus Limiplasma sp., assembly GCA_035353615.1. Classification (GTDB taxonomy): domain Bacteria; phylum Bacillota; class Clostridia; order Christensenellales; family Aristaeellaceae; genus CAXXOK01. Next base: position 6,491 of record DAOPZY010000037.1, on the reverse strand, counting down.
CTCTCGGTGCGGTTTGTTGGTTTCAGTATACCAAAATCGCGGAAAATTGCAATCACGTACCGGATTGCGACCCGCACCCTTCTGCGCGTGCGCCGCTACGCGTATTGTTTAATCAGGATGGCGACAACCCCAACCGTGAGCATCCACAAAGCGACCGACATCCGTCCGGTCCATTGGATATTCATTGGGCAATTCCCCCTTCCGTAACCCGATCGTTCGGGTAAAATCATATCCATCGCAGGTGAACCCTGAATGAACATGCCCTGAAGCCTGTCTGAAAGGCGCGCGGTTTCATAAACCGCAAGCTGTGAATGCCGGTTTCCCCCTTTTGCGTTGGCAGGAATAACCGGATATGGTATAATACGGGCACTGATGGGAGGCGCATACGGATATGCACGACGGGACGCTTTCAGCTTCCAAAAAGCCCTTGCTAGCCGGGAATGTGGATACCTCATGGCTCAAATTGCTGGCGCTTGTGTTCATGATGATCGATCACCTCGGGGTTGCGGTATTCGGCAATCTGCCGGAAATGCGCATGCTGGGGCGGATTGCGCTGCCATTGTATGCGTGGTGCCTGGTGGTGGGTTGCGAATACACCCACGATATTTACCGCTATGCGCTTCGCCTTCTTGTGGTGGCTGTTATTTCTCAGCCAATCAACATGATCGCGCTGGGCAACGATTGGTCCAAGCTGAACATTCTGTTCCTGCTGAGCCTTGGGGTGCTGGCCATCGCCGGTATCCGTGCCAAACGGTTCGGCAGCCAGTTCTGGGTTCCGCTGCTCTGCTTTGCGGTGCTGGGTTACGCCAAGGTGGATTACGGCTGGAAAGGGCTGATGTTCCTGTTGCTCCTGTATGCCGCGCGCAAGTCCGTCGGCGGGCTTAGCGCAATGTTCATTGCCTACGCGCTGTTCTGGGGCACCACCAACAGCCAGATTACCACGCTGTTTGGCTATCCGCTCACGTTTCTTTCCTGGCCCTCGGTCGGCCCGGTGCTTCAGCCGTTTTTCCATATGCAGGCCATGGTTTGGCTCGCGCTGCCGCTGATCCTGATCCCCACGCATACGGGAATCCGTTTACCCAAGTGGTTGGGATACGGCTTTTATCCCCTGCACCTGCTGCTGATCTTTGTGATCCGCATTCTGTTGGGCGAATCCCCCATCGCGCTTCTCTCCGTGCTGTGGAAGTTTTCCTGACGGGTTGGTTTCGGCCGGTCTTCAAAACAAACGACGGGAAGCAGAAGTTGCTTCCCGTCGTTTGTTTGTTTACAGTTTGTTCAATTTGCGGTTTTGCGGCGTTAGGCCGTTCTGCGCGGCTGATCCGGCGGATTGTGGCCGTTAGGGGGTAAGGAGCGGCGTTTCTGCTGCCTCAAGCTGTCGAAGCCGTGTCAAAGTGATGATCTCACCCGTTTCACAGCCGAGCGGGCTATTCGCTCGCTTCGCTTCAAAGGCTGCGGTATCAGGCTTTGGCGTTCTGCCCCAAACTTTGTCAAGGGTTTCACCTTGGAACCTGACAGGCGATTTCATCCCTCGCCTAACTTTTAATGGACCGGGTACCGCATCCGTTGCCTGAAGCATCCTCATGTCGCGGGTTGTTTGCCCGTTGCCGCCGACGCCGCGTCGCGCTCTTGAGCCGTTTGGAGCGTAAAGGTCAGGGGTTACAGGCCCTGCGAATCCAGCAACCCGTTTAGCGTATCCGCAATCGCGTCCAGAAAGTCCATTGTTGAAAGCGCCTGCGCCTCGCCGGAGAAAAGCGGCACCAGATCCTTGGTCATTTTCCCGCCCTCAATGGTCGCCAGTGTCGCTTTCTCAAGCAATTTGGCAAAGGCGCACAGATCGGCAAGGCCGTCGATTTCGCCGCGCTTATACAGCGCGCCGGTCCAGGCAAACAGGGTGGCGACGGGGTTGGTGCTCGTTTCTTCCCCTTTCAGGTGGCGGTAATAATGGCGGGTAACCGTGCCGTGCGCCGCCTCGTATTCAAACTGACCGTTGGGGGAAACCAGCACGCTGGTCATCATGGCCAGGCTGCCAAAGGCGGTTGCCACCATATCGCTCATCACGTCGCCGTCGTAGTTCTTCAGCGCCCAGATGAAACCGCCCTCGCTGCGGATGACGCGCGCAACCGCATCGTCAATCAGCGTATAGAAATAGGTAATGCCCGCCTTGGCAAAATCCTCCCGGTAAACGTTCTCGTACAGGTCGTTAAAGATATCCTTAAAATGGTGGTCGTAAATTTTGGAAATGGTATCTTTTGTAGAAAACCAGAGGTCCTGTTTGGCATACAGCGCATACTGAAAACAGGAATGCGCAAAGCTTACAATGCTCTGATCCGTGTTGTGCAGGCCCTGAAGAATGCCGGGGCCTTTGAAAGTATGGATGGGCAGGCGCGTTTCGTTTCCGGCCTCATCGGTATAGCAAAGCTCCGCGAGCCCCTTTCCGGGCACGAGGTATTCCGTGTTTTTATACACATCGCCGTAAGCGTGACGGGCGAGGATGATCGGCTTTTTCCAGTTGGGCACGCAAGGGGAAATCCCCTTGACCAGCACGGGTTCCCGGAACACCGTACCGTCCAGAATGGCGCGAATGGTGCCGTTCGGGCTTTTCCACATCTGCTTGAGGTGGTATTCCGACACACGCTGGGCGTTGGGCGTAATGGTCGCGCATTTTACCGCAACCCCAAGCCGCAAGGCGGCCTGCGCGCTGTCCACCGTTACCTGGTCGTCGGTATCATCCCTATGTTTCAGGCCTAGGTCGTAATACTCCGTTTGGAGGTCTACATAGGGCAGTAGCAGTTTTTTCTTGATGCTTGCCCAAAGCACACGCGTCATTTCGTCGCCGTCCATCTCGACAAGCGGCGTCATCATCCGTATTCTGTTCATTGTCCCTTCCCTTTCGAACGTGTTTCCAGATCTCAAATCCGGTGGCGATACCCAACGCGTTTGCCGACGCGAGGCCGGAGCCGAAGCCCCGCGCGGTTCTCTGCCGTCCTCGTTTTCGGCCAAAAATAAACATTTCATGGCCAAAACGGTTGGTTTACAAGCGGTTGGCGCCACCGAGCCACGGTTGACATTGTATCGGCTTTGCATTGGGTTTGCAAGCAGCATACAGGAAAAGTACAAACGAGGCCTCCGCCGCCGGAAAGAAGCACCCCTTCGCCTACAGTGAACCCGAAAGCCAAAAGGTTGGGGGCGGAAATTTCCAAAATGGTTGTTCGAAAAAATAAGCGCAACGCGGTTCCGCCATCCAGTGGCGCCGCTGCGCAGCGCTAAGACTGACCCCAAACCCAACCACAACAGCACATTGTGGGAAACCGCCGATAGCCTGCTTGTCGCATGAGCGTTTCCGAAATTTCGCATGTACGCCGTCACGGTTCCGCTCACAGAGCTGTGCGCCGCATTGGGATCACGAAAGCAGCGCGCCGCGCAGGTACCTTCCCTTCACGGCGCGCAAATATCGGAGCGTATTTCATTGAATCGGAATTTCCGCGGCCTGAGCAATCTGATACAGGTATTGCTGAAACGCTTTGGTAAACCCCTGAACCACCTGCTGGGCAAATGCGCCCTCGGGGTTTCCAAGTTCACGCATCAGCGCGTCGCGCACCGATTGTACCGTGTTTTCGCTTTTCAGCCGTTTTTCAACATGAATCCAGCGGAACACGCGCGGTAAGCTGACTTTCATCAGAGCGTCCGTAATGGCGGGCCAGCCAAATGCGGCGGCGACCACGCCAATCGCGGCCCCAGCCAGCAATCCCGGCACGCCGACGGCAATCAGCGCAATGCCTCCGCCGCCGCACAGCAATGCGGCCACAACGCTCACCACAACCCCCACCATGGTGCCAATGATCGGGAAACCCAGCAGCCGTTGGGCGCTGATTTGCACGGTCGCGGCATCCCCGCTCTGGGTAAAATGCAAGCGCATCTCCTCCCGTGGCACCTGATACCGGTCACAAATGGGATCGATCATCGTTTGCAAATGCGCGGACAGCGTTTTCATCCACTGGGTGAGCGCGGGAGCCAGCGCTTCCTCCGCCATGGGCGAAGCCAACACCTCCCCGATTCGGCGCTGCATCTGCTCGTTCATCTGCTGAAGCGTATCGATATCGCCGCGCCGCCAGGATTCCACCACGGGTATCGCGGCCTGTGCAAGGGCCAGTTCCGCCAAAGCGCCTGCCACATTGGGCGTAAGCTCCGGAAGCGCGGCTCTGGCAATAGCTCCCACACGTTCGTCTGTCACCTCATCCCGGATGGCTTTGCGGAACGCGCGCAGGTTTTCATCCACCCAGCCGGCATAGGCCAGCCCTTTGGCAATGGAAAACTCCGGTTCCGGGCAGGTAACCAGCACAGCGTCCGCAAAGGCTTCGCGGCACTGTTCCTGAAAAAACGGCATGCGCGAAGCCCCTCCGGTCAGCAGCACCAAGCGGGGCGGCGCATCCGCGGTGATCTGTTTTGCGTTTTGCAACGCATCGTGCAGCGCCTGCGAAAAGCTAGCGCCGTTCAGCGCTTCCATCGGTTCGCCAACAATGTCCGAGGCCAATGCCGCATCCAGCGTCAGCGACAGTTTTTGCGTGCCGCGGTAACATATGCGAAGCTGCTTTTTTACACTCGCCGCAGGGTCCTGCGCAAGGCGGGTGTAGAACTGCTCCTTCACTTTTCGGGCCTCGATTTCGCAATAGCTGTACCAGCTGCGGCTATCCTCAAACACGCGACGAATCGCTTCGCGATCCCGGTTTTGATCCACCGCGCGGCGCAGAATTTCCGCATCGATCAATCCGCCGCCAAGGTGCGTGTCGCCAAACGTACCCACCCCAGTTTCCCGGCCATCCACTATGTAGGCAAAGTCCAGCGTCGAACTGCCAATATCAATCACCAGCGCGCTCTGGCGAAGCAAATCCAGATCCAGCGCAACGGTTTTGGCATATTTCGCATATAAAAAGGCTGCGCGGGATTCCGAGATCACCTGCGGTGCCGCAACCCCGCCGCGAATCAGAATATCCCGGTAACGGGCGCGCGCGGCGGCATTCCATCCAGCCGGGCAACCTACCACAAAATGATCGTCCGGGCCATAGGCATTGGCTTCGCGCAGGGCTTTCATCACGCCGCGCACAAACAGCGTGATAATCTCGTAGGATCGGGGATCGTCCGTAAAGCGGCTCTTGAAGCGCACGGACAGCCCTTCCGCAAGGGTGCTGGTGTACGCCTGCTCCCCAATCACAACCTCGCCGTTGAGCGTACCCACCGCGGACAGCAGGCTTTGGCTGCCGTAAATCGGCTGCACAATCGGCTCAATGCCGGAGCCGTGCTGATAAATAGCGACCGCGCTTTCGCCATCGCCCATATCAAAACCAATGTAACGCATTCTCATTCCCCCTTATGGGGCGTTGCGCCGGTTTCCTGAGCCGCATACCCGCCGGATGGCATGGCAACGGCTGCGGTACCCCGGTACAAAAGCGCGCCATCCTTCGCGGAAAGCAGGGCAGGCACCAGCGTTCGGGATTCCGTCAGGCTGGGCAAAATGTTAAACAGCCGCGCTTCTTCCGGCGAGAAAGTAACGGCGCGGATTCCGGAACCAGCCAGCACCTGCTCCGCGGCGGCCACGGCGTTATCCTGCGCATCCTCCTCACACTCGTAAACGGCTTCCATGAGCGCCGCGTACAGGGCAATGTTTTTGCCTTCCGCCGCCTGCCCCCGCAAGGCGTTCTGCTCGTTTAAGTACTGAAAATCGTTCACATACCGGTCGATCGCTTTCATTTGCGCGTCAATGGCAGAAAAGAGTTTTTCCGTATCCGGCGCGGCTGTTACCTTCAGGCGATCATCCCCCGGTTGAACCTGTTGCGGGGCGCGCGACAATAGCGCCCAACCCGCGACGGTTGCAGCGACGGAAGCCGCCAATGGAATCCAGAGGGCTGGATTGTGGGCGAAGTACGCATACAGCGTCAAAGCTAGCTGAATAGCGCACGCTGGCAGAAATAGCCAAAACGCGGGCTTGCGCCGCATGTTTTCCGACTGCGCACGCGCGACCCATACGCGCGTTGTGATGGAGATATCCAGCAAATTCAGCGATGTTTTACAGCAGGCAAACAGAATCCCCGTTTGCTGACGCAACAGATCGTCCGGTTGCTCCGCCATGGCGTTCTGTTCTACCTGCGCCAGCGCGTGGCGGGTCAGGTACGCGGCGCCCGCAGTGTCGCTCGCGCCCTGCAGGCTTTCACGCAGCCGCGCCCGCTGTGCAACCCAACACTGATATGCGCTCATGGCAACCTCCCTTTATTCCGCAGTCTTATTTTTATCGGTTTTTTTAGCCGTTGTCGCAGTCGTCTTTTTGGCCGTTGAGGTCTTGGCGGTCGCGGCTGTTTTCTTCGCCGCAGCAGTCTTGGCGGTCGCGGTCGTTTTCTTCGCCGCAGCAGTCTTGGCGGTCGCGGTCGTTTTCTTCGCCGCAGTTGTCTTGGCGGTCGCGGCTGTTTTCTTCGCCGCAGCAGTCTTGGCGGTCGCGGTCG
>DAOPZY010000036.1:0-27411 GCA_035353615.1 Candidatus Limiplasma sp. | reverse complement strand
CGTTTTTCCTGGGGCAGTGCAGTGCAGGGGTGAAACCCCTGCCGGGGTTTGGGGTAGAACCTCAAGCCCAACGCCGCGGCGTATCCACAACAAGCGAGCGAACAGCCCGAAGGGCTATGAGGCGAGCGGCAACAGCGCATTGCAATCAAAATCAGTCGCACCCACGCCCCCCCGCCCCTGCCGGGGCTTCGCGTAAAGCCCAATCCCAACGCCGCAGCGTTGAAAAGCTCAGCCAAAGGGTCAACCAGCAAACGTCGCAAGGCTGTGCGGCGTTTTGATGACCCGCGCTCAGCGTTTCCCCGGCAGGCGCGGTTTTGGATTGTTTTGCTGTTGTTTGTGCATTTTCAGCAATCATTTGGCCTGTTTTGTTCCGCCGTGTACATCGTGTACAAATGCCCCATTTAATCTTTGGTTAATTACACCATTTGCAATCCGGGCTGAAAACGTTATAATAAGCCCATGATAAACGGCCCTGCTAGCTGTGGGCTGTTTGTGAAAAAACAATGAGGAGGAAATTGACATGGCAAGCGTATCCCTCAACCATATTTACAAAGTATACGCCGGTAATGTAACTGCCGTAAGCGACTTTAATCTCGACATTGAGGACAAAGAATTTATTGTGTTGGTCGGGCCTTCCGGTTGCGGCAAATCCACCACGCTGCGCATGGTCGCCGGCTTGGAGGAAATCTCCAGCGGCGAGCTTTATATCGGCGACCGCCTGGTGAATGACGTTGCCCCCAAAGACCGTGATATCGCCATGGTGTTCCAGAACTACGCCCTTTACCCCCATATGACCGTGTTTGACAACATGGCCTTTGGCTTGAAGCTTCGCAAGGTGCCCAAGGCGGAGATCAAAGCCCGCGTGGAAGAAAACGCCAAAACGCTGGATATCTATCATTTGCTTAACCGCAAGCCCAAGGCGCTTTCCGGCGGCCAGCGCCAGCGCGTTGCCCTCGGCCGCGCCATTGTGCGCGAGCCCAAAGTGTTCCTGATGGACGAACCGCTGTCCAACCTGGACGCTAAACTGCGCGTGGCCATGCGTACCGAAATCACCAAGCTGCACCAGCGCCTGCAAACCACGTTCATCTATGTTACCCATGACCAGACCGAGGCCATGACGATGGGTACCCGCATTGTGGTTATGAAGGACGGCTTTGTGCAGCAGGTGGACAGCCCCCAAAACCTGTACGATTATCCTTCCAACCTGTTTGTGGCCGGCTTTATCGGCAGCCCGCAAATGAACTTCTTCAACGTGACCCTCGAGCGGGAAGATAAAGACGTGGTCGCCAAGTTTGGCGATAACAAGATTGTGATCCCGCCCAGCAAACTTTCCAAGTTTGCCGACGAAGGCGTCATCGGCAAGGAAGTGATCATGGGCATCCGTCCTGAAAACATCCACGACGAGGACGTGTTCGTGCAGGCTGCGCCCAACGCCGTTGTGAACTGCAAGGTTGAAGTGACCGAGCTGATGGGTTCCGAAACGTACCTCTACCTTGCCACCAGCGGCAAGAGCGAGAACATCATTGCGCGCGTCAACCCCCGCACCACCAGCCGCGCCGGCCAGTCCATTCAGGTCGCGTTCGATGTGAACCACCTGCATTTCTTCGACAAGGAAACCGAGGCCACGCTGCTGACCCGGTAATTCCAATTCAGCCTGATTCTCTGACCCGTTCGCCCATGGCGAACGGGTTTTTGCATTGCAGCGCATCCGCAGCCTGCGAATCTGCGCCCCGCCCTTCTTTCGTGGTTCCGCAGCCTGCAACGTTTCAGCGCCGCTATCGTATCCCCATTCAAACCGAAAGCCGCAAGGCGTTGCATTGCCGGCTTTCCGGCGCATGCGTGCGCTTGCGCCGACGGCCAAACGCCCCCTTGAAAACTACCTGTCCCGCGCTCCTGCAATCAACGCCATTCCTCAACCTCCTTCTGGGCGTGCTTTCAGCGCGTATTATTGGTAAAATATCGCGCTGGCATTGCGTTTTCGGTCTGTTTTATATCCGTTCTCAACATCAGTAAAAGAAGCAAACCCATGTATGGAACCGTTTTCTTGATTTACCAATGTAACCTCTTTCCTTTGTTCCATATATGTTCCATACGTTTTTCGGGTTGAATTTGTTGCAGCGCAAAGCTTTCAGGGTTTCATTATCTTGTATGGTAGCAATGCGCCCAAAAAAGACTTGCAAAAACAAAATCGCGTTGTTATAATACATGTAAGCTCTTACGCGAACCGCGTCGGCTCCGCGTAAACCATCCGTATCACAACCAAAATATCGAGGAGGAATACCCGTATGAAAAAGGTTCTCGCGCTGGTTCTTTCCCTTGTGATGGTTTTCGCCTTCACATCCATTGCATCCGCGGCAACGGTGCTCAAACTGAGCGAGGTTCATGCCGACGGCTACCCCACAGCTCTGGCGGACGCCGAGTTTGCCCGCCTTGTTGCTGAAAAGACTGAAGGCCGCATCACGATCGACGTTTACACCGGCGGCACCCTCTACGGCCAGGAAACCGAAGCCATCGAAGCCATGCAGCTTGGCGACCTTGCCTTCGCCCGCGTTTCCGCTTCTCCGGTTGGCAGCTATGTGCCCGCGATCAACGCCATCCAGATGCCTTACCTGTACAAGAGCGCCGCTCATATGTGGGCCGTGCTCAATGGCGAAATTGGCCAGAAAATGCTTGCCGATATTGAAACCGCTACCAACAAAGACGGCAACCCCAGCGGCATCGTCGGCCTATGCTACTATGACGCCGGCTCCCGTTCCTTCTACCTCACCAAGGAAGTTCACAGCGTAGCCGATATGGCCGGTCTGAAAATCCGGGTGCAGAACAACCCCATGATGGTGGACATGGTTGCCGCGCTGGGCGCCACCGGCGTAACCGGCATCGGCCCCAACGACGTGTATGCCTCCATTACCCAGAAAGTGATCGACGGCGCTGAAAACAACTGGCCCACCTACCAGAACATGGGCGACTATGAAGCGGCCCCGTACTACATCCTCGACCAGCACACCCGCGTGCCGGAAATCCTCCTCGCTTCCAAAGCCGTGAAAGATACCATCGACCCCGCCGATTGGGCGATCATTCAGGAATGCGCCAAGTCTACGCAGGAATTCGAAATTGAGAAGTGGGCTGAAAAAGAAGCCTCTTCCGAGAAGATCGTGCGCGACGCCGGCACTACCGTGATTGAGCTGACCGCCGAAGAACGCCAGGGCTTTGAGGATGCGATGAGCAGCCTGTACCAGACCTACGGCGCCGATTACACCGATATCATCAACCAGATCAAGGAAATCGGCAAGGATTTCTAATCCAGTCCGTAACGGAATGCCCTGCGGGGGAGGAACGCAGCGTTTCTCCCCCCGTTTTTTGAAAAAGGAGGATCATTATGGCCAGTGTGCTGCGCACGCTTAACCGATGGACTCACCGCATCTTTTTATTCATCGGCGAGGTTTCGTTGGCTGCGATGATTATTGTGGTAACCATGACGGTTGTGCTGCGTTATTGCTTTAATACCGGAATCAGCTGGGCGGAGGAAGTGCCGCGCCTGCTGGTAACGCTGTTCACCTTTCTGGCGTGCGCCATGGGCGTGCGGGATAAAACGCATATGTGCGTGGGGATTATTTACAATCGGTTTAAGAAAGACGGTTTTGCCCGCAGGTTTCTGGAAGTTTTCGGAGACCTCTGCGTTCTGATTTGCGGATTGTTCATGCTTTATTACGGCGGTTTGCGCTGTTTGAAAATGATGGGGTTATCCGGCACATTGCCCATGACGGGGCTTAAAACCTGGTGGCAGTTTGTGCCCATCCCCCTGGCCGGTTTTCTGATTACCTTTGACAGCATCCTCTACCTGACCGGCGTGCTGAAGCCCGGCGATACCCTCTTTTCCGAGCCGGATAAGGACGCCGCGGAAATCTACTGCGACTCCATTCAGGAAGAAGCCGCCGTGGCCGACGGCGCCGTGCTGGACGATCAGATCGCGCAGGCGGCGTGCAGCATCCGGCCCGATGGGCAAAAGAAGGAGGATGACGTTCCGTGACAACCACCACGCTTGCGATTATCGTGCTCATCGGCGGTTTTTTTGGACTGCTGATGATCCGCGTCCCCATTTCCTTTGCGATGCTCCTGTCTACCCTTGCCACGGCCCTCATCACCGGCACCAACCTCACGGTGATCGTGCAGCAGATGATCAGCGGCGTGAATAACTTCTCCCTGCTTGCCATCCCGTTTTTCATCCTTATGGGCGAGTTTATGAGCGAGGGCGGCATATCGGAAAAGATTGTCGATTTCGCTACGCTGATCGTGGGCCGTTTCCGGGGCGGCCTTGCGTATGTGAACTGTCTGGACAGCATGTTCTTCGGCGGCATCTCCGGTTCCGCCGTGGCGGACGTCAGTTCCCTCGGCTCCGTTGTGGTGCCCATGATGGTTAAACAGGGGTACACGCCGGATTTTTCCGTCGGCCTCACCGTTACAACGGCCTGTCAGGGGTTGCTGATTCCCCCCAGCCATAATATGGTCATTTACGCGCTGGCCGCCGGCGGCGGCGTCACCATCGGCAGCCTGTTTATGGCCGGCGCGGTGCCCGGTATGCTGTTAGGCTTCAGCATGTTGCTGTTCTGTTTTTTCATGCGCAAGCATTACAATTTCCCCATGGGTACGCGCATACCTCGCGATCAGTGGCTGAAAATCATCCTGAACGCCATCCTGCCGCTGTTTACCATCGTCATCATCATGGTCGGGGTGGCCGCGGGCGTGTTCACCGCGACGGAAAGCGCCGCCATCGCCTGCGTATATGCCTTCATCCTCACCTATTTTGTGTTCCGCAGCGCCAAATTCCGCAACATCGGCCAGGTGTTCAAGCGCACGCTTAAAACCCTTGCGATTGTGCTGACGCTGATCGCCGTTGCCAAGGCGTTCGCGTACATGATGGTGGAGCTTCGCGTGCCGGACATGCTCACAAACTTTCTGGTCGGGGTTACCAGCAATAAGTACGTGCTGTTGCTCATCATCAACCTGATGCTGTTGCTGCTGGGTTGCTTCATGGATATGGCGCCCCTGATTATGATTATGACGCCCATCCTGCTGCCGGTGGTCACCAGCCCCGCGATTGGCCTCAGCCCCATCCACTTTGGCATCATCATGATCTTTAACCTCGCAATCGGTCTGTGCACACCGCCGGTCGGCTCCGCGCTGTATGTGGGCTGCGCCGTAGGCAAAACCCCCATCGAGCGCACCAGCTACCACATGCTGCCCATGTACGCGGTGATGATTGTCGCGCTGATGCTGGTCACCTTTATCCCCTCCATTTCCATGTGGCTGCCGACCATGTTGGGTATGGCCTGAGTTAAGGCTTTGCCAATGGTTCAGCCTCTCTCACAAGGCCCAGTCTGCTTGCGGCGGTGGCATGTCCGCAGGGGCAGCCGAGCCCTGATCGCCTGATTCTCCGGCGGCCAAGGGATTGGCGCAGGCAGCATCGCGGAACGCGCGTCGCGCGGGGAACCCCCGCCACACGGGGAATTCATGCCCCAAGCGCACTTGACGGTCGCGTTATAATGAAGAAGGTCGCAGGTTTCGTAAGTTCACAGCCTTCCGCTCCGCGCAGAAACGGACCTCCTCACGGATTCGCTTTCTGTCGGTTTCGGCAAGGGGAGCCGCTTTCGAAACGCGCAGGGCGGCCGTTCACGGTTTGATGGCGCAACAGACCCCCGGCCTGTATCACGGGTCGGGGGTTTGGTCGGGTATAACCCGAAACCACAACCGTGGCCGGCATCCTTGCGGCCCGAACTTCTTCCACAGCGAAAAGCGGCATCCTCGGCGCGGGGCTGGAAATGGACTGTCCGCCGCTTGAAATCAAAGGAGAATCCCCCATGCACAAACTGTTTTCCGGTTTCGACCGCGGCACACGCCGTATTCTTGGGGCCTGTTTTCTGGCTTTCTTTCTCAACGGTCTCACCACGCTGATGATGGGTTCCCTGCTGCCGGACATGAAGGCTTCCTATGGCCTTACCGACACGCAAAGCGGCATCATCCTGTCCGGGCATTCCATCGGCAACCTGATCGCGTGTTTCCTGAGCGGGCTGGTATCCCTCTGGCTGGGCCGTCGCAAGGCAATCGTGGCGCTCAGCATCATCTCCTCCATTGGGTTTACCATGGTTCTGTTTTTCGGAAACCCGCTGTGGCTGATCGCCGCGTTTATCCTGACCGGCATCGGGCGGGGCAGCATCAGCAATTTCAACAACGCGACCGTGAACCGGGTTACGCATGGGGACCCCTCGGCCAGCAACGTGCTGCACAGCTTCTTTGCGGCGGGCGCGATCTGCGCCCCGCTGGTGTTTTTGCTGGCCAGCCGCGTCGCGGGCTGGAAAACAGCCGTTGTGTGCATTGTGCTGCTGGGCATTGGGGTCACGGTTAATTTTTCCACACTTCGCCTGCCGGATGACCGGCCGGACCGCGCGGATCAGTCGCAAAAGAGCCTCGCTTTTTTGCGCAACCCAAGCTTTCTGATTTTTTGCGGCATGATGTTTTTCTACCTTTGCGCGGAGTATTCCATTAACGGCTGGCTGGTCACCTACCTGCAAAGCAAGCCGGACCTGCTCAAGCAATTTACCGGGCCGGACGCGCACGCCGGGTTGGTCGCCTATTCCCAAACCATGGCTACGTTGCTTTGGGCCATCATGCTGGCGGGGCGGCTGACCAGCGCGGCGCTGGCGCACCGCCTGCCGCAAAAGTTGCTGATGATGCTGGACAGCGTGGGCGTGCTGATCTTCTTTATCCTGCTGCTTTCCAGCCACGCAATCCTGCCCATCACCCTTTCCATCGCGGGGCTGGGTTTTTGCATGGCCGGCATTTGCCCGATGATTTATTCCGACGCGAGCTACATCAACAACGTATATCCGATGGGCACGAGCACCATTTTAGCCATCGGGTCGGTGGGCGCGATTGTCATGCCCGTGCTGGTTGGCATTATGGCGGACGCCTACGGTTTTGCGGGGGGCATGAGCAGCATCCTGTTCGGCATTGTAGCGCTGCTGATCCTCTCCATCCTCAACTATGTGCTCAAGCCCAGGCCCATGAACGCGCCCGCGCAGAGTGCGGGCGTATAGGGAGGCGATCGCCATGGAATCCAAGGTTGTTTTATCTCAGGATGCGAACCCGGAGGCGCTCGGCGGCGGGGTTTCCAGACGGGTGCTTGCCTATCTGCCCAGCCAGATGATCGTGGAGGTTACCTTTGAAATGGGCGCGATTGGCACGGTGCATACCCACCCGCACACCCAGTGCACCTATGTGCGGCAAGGCGAGTTTGTGTTTACCCTGTGCGGCAAGGAATACACGGTGTGCGCGGGCGATACGCTGGCCTTCGCTCCGGGGGAACCGCACGGCTGCGTGTGCCGGCAAGCCGGTGTGCTGATTGATGTTTTTACCCCGATGCGGGAAGATTTCATACACTGAGGGAGGGGTTATATGGGCGCCGTGATCCGTTATGATGCCAACGACCGGCTGACCATTTCCGGGATTGAGTGCAACTGCGGCCTGACCCATTGCCTGCCTACGCAGGATATCTACGTGGGGCGCAACCTGTTGCCAAAAATACCGCAATACATCCGCTCGCGCGGGTTAGGCACGCGCTGCGTGCTGGTGGCGGATCAAAACACATACCCGCTTGCCGGCGAGCGGGTGGAACAGGCGCTGCTGTCGGCCGGGTTTACGGTTGTCCGCTGCGTTATCCGTCGGGACGGCGTTATGGACCCCGACGAGCTCGCCTGCGGCGAGGTGCTCCTGTCCATTCAACCGGAAACGGAATTTCTGGTCGCGGTCGGTTCCGGGAGCATCACGGACACCACGCGCGTGAACGCGACGCGCTGCAAGCTGCCCTTTGTGAGCGTGGGCACCGCCCCTTCCATGGATGGGTATACGTCGGTGGTCGCGCCGCTATTGCTGCGCGGCGTCAAAATCCACCGCACGGGCGAATGTCCGGAAATCATCGTATGCGATACCGATGTTCTGCGAACCGCGCCGCTTTCCATGGTCTGCTCCGGCGTTGGCGACGTGCTGGGCAAATACATCGCCAAGGCGGACTGGATGCTGGGCAGCGTCATCAACGGCGAGGTATATTGCGATGTTTGCGGCGAGATTGTCACCGAGGCGATTGAAAAACTGCTTCAGAACATACCGGAAATTCGCGCCCGAACGGAAAAAGGCATCCGCATCCTGATTGAAGCGTTGCTGCTGGCCGGCGTGACCATCATGATTGTCGGCCACACGCGCGCCGTTGCCTCCGTGGAGCATAACATCGCCCATTATTGGGAAATGATGCAGTTGCTCCACGGCAACCATCCGCCCGCGCACGGCGCGTCGGTTGGCGTTGCGACGCTTCTGGTGTGGCCGATGTTTACGCGTTTTACGGCGGAGGATCTGTCCCGGTTGGATTTGGCCGCCATTCAGGCCCGCCGCCTGACGCGCGCCCAAAGGGAAGCGTGGATGCTCACCGCCTTTGAAGCAGAAGCGGCCCAAAGCATCATGCGCGACAATCAGGCGGATTTTTTGCCCTGGGAGGAGCAGGAACGCCGCATTCGCGCCGCGCAGTCGCATCAGGAGGAAATCCGCAGTATTCTTGCGCAACTGCCACCCTACGAAAAAATCGAATCCGCCATGCGCGAGTTGGGCGCGCCGCTGACCGCCGCGGATGTGGGCGTGGATACGCGCCTGCTGAACCTGTCCATGCACTGCGCCAAAGATTACCGCACGCGTTATACGCTCTTTAAGCTGATTGACGAATGCGGGCTTGAGCCGGAATATCTGAAGGATTATCCCCTGGTTACCCCCTGAAAAGATAGGCGGGGAAGCCCTGTTAACAGCGTAAATTGCGGAGGGATACAGGTTTTCGGCGGGCGCGGGATCGGGGGGTTCGCGGCTGTGACCAAAATGGTGTTGCGCGCTGTGCCGCTCGCCTCATAGCCCCGCGGGCTGTTCGCTCGCTTGCTGGGGAAACGCTGCGGCGTTGGGCTTGGGATTCCACCCCAAACCCCGGCAAGGGCTTCGCCCCTGCCCCCTGCCAAGGGCTTCGCCCTTGACCCGGTTCCGCTGCGGCGGGGGAATTTGATCCCTGTGCCGCTCGCCTCATAGCCCTGCGGGCTGTTCGCTCGCTTGCTGGGGAAACGCTGCGGCGTTGGGCTTGGGGTTCCACCCCAAACCCCGGCAAGGGCTTCGCCCCTGCACCCTGCCAAGGGCTTCGCCCTTGACCCGGTTCCGCTGCGGCGGGGGAACTTGATCCCTGTGCCGCTCGCCTCATAGCCCTGCGGGCTGTTCGCTCGCTTGCTGGGGAAACGCTGCGGCGTTGGGCTTGGGGTTCCACCCCAAACCCCGGCAAGGGCTTCGCCCCTGCACCCTGCCAAAGGCTTCGCCCTTGACCCGTTTCCGCTGCGGCGGGGGAATATCATTCTATAAGGTGACGCCGGTTTTGAAAATCGCTATACCCTGATAACCGTTTTCCTCATTGCGGGCCGGTTGGCCGCTCGCGGTGGCCAGCACCTTCGCAATCAGCTCGTCGGCAAGGCTATCCAGCGTTTCGCCTTCCAGCAGGCGACCCGCGTCAAAATCAATCCAGCCGGGTTTCTTTTGCGCCAGAAGCGTGTTGCTGGCAATTTTAAGCGTTGGCACCGGGCCTCCAAAAGGCGTGCCCCTCCCGGTGGAAAAAAGCACAAGCTGCGCGCCGGCGGCGGCAACCGCGGTGGTCGCCACCAGATCGTTGCCCGGGGCGCTCAGCAGGTTCAGCCCTTCGCGCGCAACTTTGCCCGCATAGGGCAGCACGGCGGTGACAGGCGCGTCGCCGCTTTTTTGCGTGCAACCCAGCGCCTTATCCTCCAAGGTGGAAATCCCGCCCGCCTTGTTGCCCGGCGATGGATTTTCGTAAACCGTCTGATGATGTTCCTCATAATAACGCTTAAAATCATTGATCAGCCGCACGGTGTCCCCGAAAACCCGTTCATTTTGGCAACGCGCCATCAACAGGGTTTCCGCGCCGAACATCTCCGGCACTTCGGTCAGGATGGTGCTGCCGCCCATCGCAATCAGCCGGTCGGAAAAACGGCCGATCAGGGGATTTGCCGTCAGCCCGGAAAAGCCGTCCGAACCACCGCACTTCATCCCGATCACCAGTTTGCTCGCGGGTATCGGCTCCCGGCGGTCGCTTGCCATATTCGCGCACAGCTCCGCCAGCGCCTGCATGCCGGCGGCGATTTCGTCCTCCACCTCCTGCGCCACTAAAAACCGCACGCGACGGCTGTCAAACTCGCCCATACGGCTGCGGATTTCCGCCACGCCGCTGTTTTCGCACCCCAACCCCAGCACCAGCACGCCGCCCGCGTTTGGGTGGGTTGCCAGATCGGCCAGGATTTGCCGCGTGCTTTCCTGATCCTCCCCCATTTGGGAACAACCGTACGGGTGCGGAAATGCGCGCACATTTTCTACCCCGCCGCCCACCCATTTTTTCGCCCTTGTTTCCAGCGCGACGGCCACGTCGTTCACGCAACCCACGGTGGGCAAAATCCAAAGCTCGTTGCGAACGCCTGCTTGGCCGTTGCCGCGCAGGTATCCCTGAAACACAGCGGACGCCGTGGGCGCAAGCGTCGGCGCCGCCGGGCGGTACGTATAGCTCAGCTCCCCGGACAGGAGCGTGCGCAGGTTGTGCGTATGGACGTGTTCGCCGGCCGCGATATCCTGAACAGCCGCGCCGATTGGCTGGCCATATTTCATCACGCGTTCCCCCGCGGCAATGTTACGCAGCGCAAACTTATGACCGGCGGGCACGTCGCTTACCAGCACGCAATACGCCGAGCCGACGGTTACGGAGGTTCCAGCATGGAGCGGCAGCAGCGCCACCGCTACGTTGTCTTCCGGATGGATTTGGATGGCCTGTTTCATGGTTATACCCTCCCGATGCAGGATGCGGTTCGTCCGCAGGCAATGTAAACAATTACACGTTTATATGGATATCATACCGTATGTAAGGTAATTCGTCAACGCCCGCGTTTGCTCATAATCCGGTACGTTTATTTGAAATCGTGATTTTTCAGTTGCGTTTTTTCCGAAAATCTCTATAATAAAGGAGGAATGAAAGCGTAAGCGTTTACATCCTCCGAATATCCAACCCGTCCGCTCTTTGGGCACGGGCGCGGCTTTCCCATTTGCGCCCAGAAAGGAAGATCGTTATGCAGGCATTCATGGATCAGGATTTTCTGTTAACCACCCCAACGGCGAAGAAGCTTTACCACGAGGTCGCGGCAACCTGCCCGATTCTCGATTACCATTGCCACATCAACCCCCGGGAAATCTTTGAGGACCGCCGGTATCAGAACATCACCCAGGTATGGCTGGGCGGCGATCACTACAAATGGCGGCTGATGCGCTGCGCCGGCGTGCCGGAGCGTTACATTACCGGCGACGCGCCCGACCGTGAAAAATTCCAGAAATGGGCCGAGGTACTCTCCAAGGCAATCGGAAACCCGCTGTACCACTGGAGTCACTTGGAGTTGCAGCGTTATTTCGGCTATCAGGGGCTTTTAAACGGCAACACCGCCGAAACCGTATGGAACCTTGCTAACGCGAAATTGCAAAGCGAGGGGTTTTCCGTGCGGGGGCTGATTGAGCAAAGCAACGTCGCGCTGGTTTGCACCACGGACGATCCGCTGGATTCGTTGGAGTGGCATCAGAAGATCGCGGCGGACGCATCGTTCCACACCACCGTTTTGCCCGCATGGCGGCCGGACAAGGCAATGAATCTGGAAAAACCCGCTTACCTTGACTATCTGGCGCAGTTAGCCGGCGTGTGCGGCGCACCGATCCGGAGCTTTCACGATCTGAAAGCCGCGCTGGTGAAACGGATGGCGTATTTCCATGAAAATCGCTGCCGCCTGAGCGACCATGCGCTGAGCTATGCCATGTTTGCGCCCGCCGCCGATGCGGAGGTGGAGCGGATATTTACCGACCGCTTAGCCGGCAAAGCCATTGGCAAGCAGGACGAATTAGCCTTCAAGACTGCTTTCCTGCTGTTTGTCGCGGGTGAATACCGTCGGCTGGGGTGGACGATGCAGTTGCATGTTGGCTGCCGCCGGGACAACAACACCGCCATGTTTGAACGCCTCGGGCCGGATACGGGGTACGACTGCATTGATAACCACACGCCTTCGGCGCAATTGGCCGAGCTGCTGGGCGCGCTGGATGCCGCCGGAAGCTTGCCGAAAACCGTTCTGTACAGTTTGAATCCGCAGGACAACGCGGCAATTGACACCGTTTGCGGGTGTTTCCAGAACGATGAGGCCGTCAGTCGGCTTCAACACGGTTCCGCCTGGTGGTTTAACGATCATCTGGAAGGGATGACCAATCAGCTGGTCAGTCTGGCCAATCTGGGTTATCTGGCCGGGTTTGTGGGGATGCTGACGGATAGCCGCAGCTTTTTAAGCTACCCCCGCCATGAATATTTTCGCCGCATCCTGTGTCGGTTGATCGGCCAATGGGTGGAGGAAGGCCAATACCCCGATGATTTTGACACGCTGGCGGAGATCGTTCGCGGAGTCAGCTACGAAAACGCCAAACAGTATTTTGCCTTTCCCGGCTGAATGCCGTATGAAAGCGTGAATCCGTCCGAATAGCCGGCGGATTGCATTCCGCCTTGCAGGTTACCGCCCTGGCTATGCGAGATCAACCGCCGATCCGTTTTTCAGCCGCGTCACAGCGCGCGGCTGTTTATTTTTGCTGTTCTTACGCCGCTCATGCTCAACAGGAAAACCATCCGGCAAAAATCCTCCCGTTTGCCGTATTGCGGACTTTGCCTTGCAAATACGGCGCACTTGCCAGCCGACGCGCTTTTCGTTATAATAAAAGATGGCGTCCGCGCATATCCATCGCGCGGCATGTAAGGCCCAACCGGCGCATCCGCCTGTGGCAAAAGGCGACGGCGCTTTCAAGGAGTAACTATGCAGAGGGTAAAGCCAAAGCGCAAACGCTGGCAGTCCGTCCTGATACTGGCTGGGGTTCTGGCCGGCTTTGTGGCGTTGGTCGTTTTGCTGGTTTCCATATTGGGCAGTCGCCCCGTAACCAACGTTACGGCGTATCGCCTGCCCTGCGATTACAACGACAGCATCAAGCCTTTCGGCTCCAATGTGCTGTATTACGACGGCGTGAGCATCCATTGCATGAGCAGCACCGGCGCGGTACGCTGGTCGTTTCAGCTGGGGTCGGACGCGGGGTTTGACTGCACCGACGATATCGTGGCCGCATGGGCGGGCAATACCATTTACATCATTGACCAGAACGGCAATTCCACCTACAATGATAACCTCGGCGAGCCAATCCAGTTTGCGCGCGCCGGCAAGCAATACGTCGCGGCCGTCATTGGCGATAACACAACGCCCCGTCTGGTTGTGAAGGATCACCTCGGCGCGCACATGGACGAGGAAGCCGACGCCTACAAAAACCTGCTGATACTGGACGTCGGTTTTTACGGCCAGAACGGCGAGTATATGTGGACGCTGGCGCTGGATGTTTTCGGCACTGCCGCCAACACCATCCTGAACACGTTTGAGGTTGGCAAAATGAACACCGGCGAAGTTTCGCTGGGCAGCGCCATCACCTATGCGGTGCTGTACGAAAACAGTACCCTTCGGGTCATCAATACACGGAAAATGCTCAGCTTCAACTACCGCGGCACCGAGGATACCACCGCCAGTATTCTGGTGTACGGCTGGCGGCTGATTGACAGCGAGGTGCCCGAAAAAGGCGACGCGCTCATGCTGTTTGCCCCGACCGCCCAAACGGACAGTGATTTTGACATCCGCGAGCTTCGGCTCATCAGCGGATCGATTGACCGCCGGTACAGCCTGCCGGATACCTGCATCGGCGCGGCGGTATGGGACAAGAACGTATACGCGGTCAGCGCCACATCCCTTTACCGCGCCGCGATGGCCGACAACCGCTTTTCCGAGTATCCGTTGCCGCTCAGCAAACCCGCCACCCGTTACATCGGCGCGCTGAGCAACGGCAACATTCTGGTGGCGTGCGATACCGAGGTGTATGTGTGCACGCTGCCACAGGCGGCGCGAAGATAAATCCGCAAACCGCGTGCTGGGCTTGCGACCCGAAAGGAGCAAACGATCGTGAATGTGATCGACTACGGAATTATCGGCGTTATCGCGCTATGCGTGCTGTTCGGCTTTTATCGGGGCTTTATCCAGTCCCTGCTGAACCTAGGCGGATGCCTGCTTTCCTTCGCGGGTTCGTTCTGGCTTTTCCCAAAGCTGTCCGACGCGCTGAGCGCCAACACGGGAATCGTGCGCATGATTAGCAGCTACACCGATTCCGGCAGCATTTTGGGGGATCTGGACCTGAGCAGTCAGGCGGTGACCACGCTGAGCGCAAGCAACATCAACGCCATTGTGGCCAAAGCTAACCTGCCCGAACCGATTGGCAAGCTGCTTCAGGCCAACCTGACCGAGAAGGTGTTCAGCCCCTTGGGCAACCTGGCCACATCCGTAGGCGACTATGTGAACCAGACCATACTATCCGTAAGTATTAACGTGCTTTGCTTTATCCTCTGCTTTTTGGCCTGCTTTATCATTATTACCGTGCTCATCAATTTGGTGAAATCCGTTTTCCGCTTTCCGGTGCTCAAACAGCTGGACTGGTTGGCAGGGGGCGCTTTCGGTTTTCTTGTGGGTTGCGTGCTGTGCTTTATTGTGTTTACCGCCATGCCGCTGCTGCAAAGCGTGATCCCCATCTCGCAGTTTCAGGATTTGATAAACCAGAGCACGTTGGCCAAGGTTTTCGAAAACGGGAACCTGATTGTATCCATCATGAACCGAAAACTTTGATTGGGAGGTTGGTTCAATGCTCATTTGCGATACCCATGCCGATACCCTCTACGCGTTGCAGAACAGCGCCCGGGATGCTTCCGCGCCCTGTGACGTTACGTTGGAACGCCTTTGCGAAACCCGACCCGGAGATGCCCGAGTGCAGGCGTTGGCGCTTTGGACCGGACCCGAGGGTCTGCTTGGCAAGGACGTCGGCCTGATTGACCGCGAAATGCAGGCGTTGTGCGGTTTAGAGGCCCTCGGCTTTCGGCAGGTTCGGGAGTTGGACGAGGCCGAGGCCGGCAAGGCCAACTATCTACTGACCATCGAGGGCGGCGAGGCGTTTCAGGGCGGTCTGCAGACCGTGGACGCTTTCGCCCTGTGGGGCGTGCGGATTGCCGCCGTTGTGTGGAACCATGAAAACAGCTTTGCCAGCCCGGCGGTCGCGGGTACGGACAAAGGGCTTACGGCGCTGGGGCGCAGCCTGATTGCCCGGATGAACAAGCAACGCATGGCCGTTGATATCAGCCACCTGAACGCCGCGGGCGTCCGCGACGCGCTGACGCTTAGCAAAGCGCCGATTATCGCCACCCACAGCTGTTGCCGCGCCCTGTGCGACCATCCCCGCAACCTGAGCGACGATCAGCTCCGCGCCCTCTTTGATATGGGCGGCTATGTGGGCGTCAACTTTTACCCCATGTTTTTGGATGCCAGCCAAAAAGCGGATATCGATACCGTCCTCCGCCACATCGACCACATGGCCGAGCTGGGCGGCGCAAAGCACATCGGGATGGGTTCGGATTTTGACGGTATTGAAACGCATCCGCAGGGGTTGGAGCATGCCGGTTGCGTGTATGCCCTGTTGGACCGTATGAAGCAGCGCGGTTACAGCGACGAGGCCATTGCGGACTTTGCCGGCGAAAACCTGAAGCGGTATATGGCAAAGCTGTAAAACGCCCATTGAGGTTACCGGCAACCGGACGCGCGCGAACCTGTTCCGCTCGGGCTTTTGGCCGAGGTTGGTTATCCGGTCAGTAAAGCTTTCATGACAGCAGACGGTTGCGCACCGCAAAACGGTTTCCCGGAAGGAACTGCATACAACACAAGGGGGAACGGCGTAAGGCCGTTCCCCCATAAACTGTTGAAGAACCCTCGCTGCGGCGAGGGAGGGGCTATTTCTGCCACCCTGTGCCTTAGTTCGCGTCAAATGTGCGCACGCGGATTACGCCGGGCAGCGCGCCAATTTCCGCAATCAACGCTTCGTCGGGGAGGTCGTCCAACTCCAGCACCGTTACGGCAAGCTCCTTGCGGCTCTTGTTCTGCATATTGTCAATGTTGATGTGCTTGGCGCCAATGGCGGCTGAAATCGCGCTGACCATGCTGGGCACATTTTCGTGGATCACCAAAATCCGGTTGCTGTCGCACGCGCTGAGCAGAATCTCCGGAAAATTGACGCTGTTGCGAATCTGGCCAAATTCCAGATAATCCCGCAATTCGCAGGCCGCCATGTGCGCGCAGTTTTCCTCGCTCTCCGGGGTGCTCGCGCCCAAATGAGGGATCACGACCGCGTTCTTCACGCCGATCATCTCATCTGTGGGGAAATCGGTTACATAGCTGGCGATTTTACCGCTTTCCAGCGCGGCCCGGATCGCTTCGTTATCCACAAGCTCGCCGCGGCTGAAATTGAGCAGATGCACGCCGTCCTTCATTTTGGCAATGGCGGCGGCGTCGACCATCTGCTGCGTTTTATCGGACAGCGGCACATGGATGGTGATATAATCCGCCTGCGCATAAATCTCCTCGCGCGTATTGCAACGCTTGATGGAGCGGCTCAGCGACCACGCGCTTTCCACGCTGATGAACGGATCGTACCCGATTACGTCCATGCCGAGGCCCTGCGCGGCCGTGTTGGCGACAATCGCGCCAATCGCGCCCAAGCCGACCACCCCGAGGATTTTCCCGCGCACTTCCGGGCCGATAAACTGGCTTTTGCCTTTTTCCACCAGCTTAGGCACATCCGCGCCCTTGCCCCGCAGGGTTTGCACCCACTCAATGCCGCCCGCGATATTGCGGCTGCCCAGCATCAGGCCGCAAACAACCAGTTCGGCAACGGCGTTGGCGTTTGCGCCCGGAGTGTTGAAAACCACAATCCCGCGCTTGTTGCACTCCTCAATGGGCACATTGTTGGTGCCCGCGCCCGCCCGGGCGATGGCCAGCAGGTTTTGCGGCAAGGTGAGGCTGTGCATATCCGCCGAGCGCACCAGAATCCCGTCGGGAACGGGTTCTTCCCTGGCGATCAGATATTTCTCCGCGCTCAAGTGCTGGTGAATGACATCCGAAATTTCATTCAGGGTTTGGATTTTATACATGGCTCATGCTCCTTCTCGTTTTCTGCTAACGTAGCTGAAAAATTCTCGCGGGTCCGTCGGATTGGGGACAAAGCCCGCGGCTTCCAGCGCCACAAGCCTTTCCCGCTCGCTCGGGCTTGTGCGGATTCGCATGCGTTCGATCCCAAACAGGCTGTAAAAATGGCGCAGGCAAAGGGTGAGTACTGAATACAGAAAGGCCCGGGTTTCCATAGGGCTTTGCAGCTCGACCTCCAGCCTGCCGGCGGGGCCGGTACCGTCCGGCTCCGCGCTGCCAAACAGGCTTACCGTCCCAACAACCGCCTCAAGCGACTGGTCAACCACAGCCCAGCAAACCGGCTGACCGCTACGGAAACGCTGAACCGCCGATACGGTTGGCTCCTCAAGCGATTTGAACGCCTGCGGCCCATCGGCCATCCGATCGCCGTTGCCGGCAGGCGCGTCCGCATAAACGACAGACTGGGCATGCGGGTCGCTTTCCGCGTTTGCATCCCCCATGGGGCGCAACATCACCAGCTCGTTTTCGAAGGTGAGCCGGTCGGCTGTTCCCCCTTCATGACCGCTTGCGGTCACAGATTTTCCTTCTCA
The DNA here is from genome assembly GCA_035353615.1 of Candidatus Limiplasma sp. Lineage (GTDB taxonomy): Bacteria > Bacillota > Clostridia > Christensenellales > Aristaeellaceae > CAXXOK01. The sequence continues at coordinate 9,626 of DAOPZY010000036.1, read as the reverse complement.
AACTGGGCCATCACGCGCACCAGCTTTTCCACGCCCTCGCGAGGCATGGCGTTGTAGATGCTGGCCCGCATACCGCCGACGTTTCTGTGCCCTTTAATGTTTACCAGCCCGTTCTGGGTGCAAACCTTGCAGAAAGCGTTATCTTTCGCCTCATCGCCGGTGACAAAGGTCACGTTCATCAGCGAGCGGTATTCCTTCTGTACCGGATTTTTGAAAAGCTTGCTGTTATCCAGATAATCGTAAAGCAACTTAGCCTTTGCCTGATTTGCCTCATACATCGCGGGCACGCCGCCGCGGCTCTTCATCCATTCGCACACCAGCTTGAGCATGTAAATAGCGAACGTATTGGGGGTGTTAATCATGCTGTCGTTCTTGGCCTGCTCCGCCCAGTTCAGCACCTTGGGGCACAGCGGGTTCGCCTTGCCGAGCAAATCCTTGCGAACCACAACGATAGCCATGCCCGCAGGCCCAATGTTCTTTTGCGTGCCAGCGTAGATCACGCCGAAACGGCTTACATCCATCGGCTCGGAAAGGATGTTGCTGCTCGCGTCCGCAACCAGCGGCACACTTCCGGTATTGGGCAAAGTTACGTACCGCGTGCCGTAAATCGTGTTATTGGTGGTGATGTACACATAATCCGCATCCGGCGTAAACGAAATCGCGTCCAAATCGGGGATATAGGTGTAATTATCGGCCTTGCTGCTGGCTACGATGTTCACCTTCCCGTACTTTTTGGCTTCTTCGGCGGCCAAGTGCGCAAAATTACCGGTATCCAGATAGTCGGCGGTTTGGCTGCCCGTCATCAGGTTCAGAGGAACAGCGGCAAATTCCATCGTCGCGCCGCCCTGTAAAAACAGCACGTCATAGCCTTCCGGTACGCCCATAATTTCGCGGAAAAGCGCGAGCGCCTCGTTGTAGATGTCCATAAACATGGGGGTGCGGTGACTCATTTCCAGCACGCTCATGCCTTTGTCGCCATAGCAGAGCATTTCGCTGGCGGCTTTTTCCAATACGCTTGCATCGATCATCGCCGGGCCTGCCGAAAAGTTATAAACGCGTTCCATGGTTGGGGTTCCTCCTTTATGATGATAATATCATTCCCAAAATCGCATACGGCAAAGCAACAGTTCCATTTTGGGGGCATATGGGACGGTTTCTGCCCTATGGGCGCTTCTTGTACCGCGTGGACGTATCATACCGCAAGATGCGGAAAGATGCAAGTACAAATTTTGTCCCGCCGGGCATAATTCGTCCCGGTTAATCGGTTGGTTTCTGTGCTTCAAACCCTTATGGGCTCGGCTCCTGCGTAGGTTTCTCCTATTGCGGGCAAAAATCAGCCATCAAAATTCCAGCAAAACTGATGCCCTTTCGGTTGGGTTCATCGTGAATTCGCAGCAAAAAAGTGATTATCGTTTGCCCGTCAGCGGGCCGCCCCGGGTTGCGGGAAAACCCGCTGCAAACGATTGGAGGGCCTTGGGTTTTACCCCAAGGCCCTCTCAAACCGTTGACAAACCGGATTGAGTCCAAAAGCCGCACCACATTGTGCCTTCGGCACTCGTGGTGCTAACGCTGAATGTGTGGCCACATAAGGCCTCCGGCGGGCAAGGGCTTTGCCCCTGCACCCCACAAGGGCTTTGCCCTTGACCCATTTTCGCTGCGGCGACGGTTTTTCAGCAGGCTGGGAGGGCCTTGGGTTTTACCCCAAGGCCCTCTGAAGATTATGCTTATTCCCTGTCTCGGTTCACGGGTTTACCTCAGTTCGCGCGGTTACGGCCTCCGCCCATCCGACCCTGCTGGCCGCAGCCCACGCAGGTGGTGGCGCTGCCGTCGTACAGCGGGCAATCCTCCGAGCATACGCCGTTTTGAAGCGTCCCGTCGTTGTTACGGTTGCCGTTTCCGTTGCCATTGCCGCTACTTACGGTTCCGTCATCGCGGCGGTTGCCCATCATGCCAGTGCCGTATCTGCCGGTATTGCGGCTAAACGCGGTCAGGTGGTTCTGCGAAGCGTTTTCCAGCACGGTAAAGGCGCTGCGCACATCGTCGGGCACATCGGTTTGCGCAAGGAATGTCTGGTACATGGCGATGTTGGCGGTTTCCGCGGCAACGCCGACGGCGTACGCGTCCTCAAGCGTAGCGGGGGTGGTGACCTTGGCGGCCGCGGTGTTTTCCGGCGCCGTCAGGTTATAGGTGGCAAAGAGGGTTTGCAGCAGCGCAACGTGGGTATCCTCTGCCTTCTGGATGTTCGCAAAGGGAGCGTTCGCGCCATACGCGGTCTGGATCGCGCCATATTCCGCCTGCGCCATGTACTCGTCCTGCATCGCATAGGTCAGCATCTGTTCCAGGGTGTAGGTCTGTCCGGCGGTGACGGCGGCGGAGCCGAACGCGTCCTCCGCGAGGGTGGCCATGGGAAGGGCAACCATCAGGGTCAGGGTCAGGAGCATCGCGGCTATCTTGTTGGTTTTCATTTTCAGCACCTCGTTTTGTAAATTCAGCAATCCCTTGCTGTGGTTATAGCTTAACCGGGTTTTGTGGCAAAAGTATGTCGTGCGCGGTTCGTTCCTGTGGCATTTGCGGTACGGATGTTTGTTTTACGGCAAGGTATGCGTTTGCAGGTAGGCAGTCTGGTCCGCGTTCATGTGGCCGCTCGCCCCAAGCACATCCGCGGCGGTTTTCGGCAGCCAGGTATCCTCTGTGGGGGTGTAGGGCAAGCCGAGATAATCGGCCACAAACAGCCGCACGGAAGCCGTGCCGATTTCCTGCTCCGCGTCCGGGTAGCGGCTTTCCAGCGTTTTGGCCTGAAAACCTTCGGCTTGGGCGTACGTAAGCCCAAAAGCCTGCGCGATGTGCGTCAGCGGAACCCCGTACAGGTTGCTGATTTCGCCAAAAGTATACGAACCGCGGATATCCGCCGGATCATACTGCGCGGTTGAGCCAGCCTCGGCTGTGGGCTGAGTTTGGCCTGAGTTTTCAGCGTCCTCGGCTACCGTTAGCTTCCGGGGGATTTTGTCCGATTCGGTCTGCCACAGCCCGGTGGCCATGGTTGCCGCGATGCCGGCGATGACAAACAGCGAGGCCAGCAGGATCACGGTTTGCGGTTTCAGCTTCATTGCGCGTTTCCTCCTTTGGAAGTGGAGATCGTTACGGTATCGTTCACCGGGCAGGCGTTGCCGCTGACGCATTCATAACAGCTGATACAGCGGGGATCGCGCACAGCCGCCTTTTGGGATACCGGGATGTTCATCGGGCAGGCTTTGTCACACTTGCCGCAGTGAATGCAGGTGGACGCTTTGCGCCGAACCGGGAAGATGCGGATAAGGTTAAACAGCCCCAAAAGCGCGCCGTAGGGGCACAGGTACCGGCACCACGGCCGTTCCACAAACAGGGAAAGAACCATCACCAGCAGCAGAACAACCAGAGCCGTAACCGCAACCTCGCCGGTTAAAAAGTTAAACAGAGCGTAATAGGGGTCCACATCCTGAAACACCAATTTCCCCACGACCGCCGTCTGGTACACAACCGCGGCCAGCACCCCGTAGCGCAGGTAACCGAGAACGCGATCCACCTTTGGGGAAATCAGCTTACCGTAACGCTTGGGGAAAAGCTTGCGCCCCAGCTTGCCAATCCATTCCTGAAAACTGCCCAGCGGGCATATATAGCCGCAGAACAGCGGCCCGAAAAACAAAGCCACAAACAGCCCGAGGAACATCAAAATCAGCGCGGCGCTGTGCAGTTTAGGCAGCAACGCGCCGGTGGTCGCAAAATCGTACAGCGTCACCACCCCGCCAAAGGGGCATACGGCATGCAGCGAAATCTCCGGGAAAAACGGAATGGACACCCCCAGCTCCTTTAACCACTTGACCAGCGCCAAAATTTCCACCACGGCGAACGCGCCGATTTGCACCCACAGGCGGAGTTTTCCGCGATTTTTCAGCTTCTTTTGCATTGGAATCAACCTCCTTGCCTGAAAGCGTAACAGGCATTCGTGGCAAAAGTTTGTCATTTTTCGTGAAAAACTGTGGTGCTTTCCCAAATTCCTGCCAAAAACTCAAAGGGGGCCGGTGCTGTCAACACGGCAGTGGCCGGAAAACCATGCCCGCCCGGACAATTCTCCGCGGCGCAGGCTCCAGAATCCTCCCTTTTCCCGCAAAAAATGCCCGTCATGACACAGTTTTGACATGGATTGCGTTTATACTGAAACTAACCCATCCATTCATCCTGAAGGAGGCGCCTATGGCTACCATACTGGTTGCGGACGATCACCAACAAATTTCCAATGTGCTACAGGAATACTTAAAAAAAGAAGGCCATACGCCTGTTACGGCCGCCGATGGCGAGCAGGCGCTGGCGCTGTTTCAGAGCGTTAAGCCGGACGCGGTGCTTCTGGATGTGATGATGCCCAAGCTGGACGGTTTTGCCGTATGCCGGGAGATCCGCAAAACCTCCACGGTTCCGGTGATTATGATTACCGCGCGGGGCGAGGATTTTGAAAGAATCATGGGTCTGGATATCGGCGCGGACGATTACATTGTCAAACCGTTTTCCCCCGCCGAGGTGATGGCCCGCGTGCGGGCGGTGCTGCGCCGCATGAACAACGTTAAGCCCGAAGCCGCGCAAACGCTGAGCTACGGCAACCTGACCGTGCACGCGGACGATTATACCGCGCAGATTGGGGGCCAGCCGGTCCCGCTTACCAAAAAGGAGCTGGAAATTCTCTGGATGCTCGCCAGCCATCCAAGCAAGGTTTTTTCCCGTGACAATCTGCTGGAAAGCCTCTGGGGCTATGAATACTACGGCGATACCCGCACGGTGGATTCCCACATCAAACGCCTGCGCGCCAAGCTGGAAGCCGCAGGCCCCAAGGGCTGGGAGATTAAGACCATCTGGGGCGTCGGCTACAAATTTGAGGTGACGTCCGTTGAAAAATAGAATCGCGCTCAAGCTGTTCGCCTATTTCAGCATCGCCATCGTCGCGTTCGCGCTGGTCAGCGGGCTTTTGTTCCAAACGCTGTTTACCCAGCAGACCATTGAAACCAAAAAGGCGGAAATGCTGGCGCGGGCTACCTCCATCGCGGGCGCGCTCACCAAAGCCCTGAACGAAACGGGCAGCGGCGGCATGGGTTCCGGTCAGGGCATGGGCGGGTACGGCGCGTACGTACGCGCGGTGAGCGCGCTGGAAGCCAACATCTGGGTTTTGGATGAAAACCTGCAATTTTTAACCGCAGGCCATATGATGGGGCAAACCCTGCAATACGGCGACCTGCCCAGCGGGGCGGAAACGCTTGTGAAAGGCGTGTTTTCCGGGCAAACGCCATTCAGCGAGGGGTTCAGCGATTTGCTGGGCACGCCGACGCTCACGGTGGGCGCGCCGATTTATCAGGGGCAAACCGTTGCCGGCGCGCTTCTGTTGCACGATGCGGTTTCCGGCATCGAGGCCGCCAGCCTGCAAGGGATGCGCTTGCTTTTGTACAGCGGCGCGGCGGCGCTGCTGGTGGCGGTGCTGCTGTCCGTAGCGCTTTCGCTCTCCTTCGCCAAGCCCATCAACCGCATGAAAACCACCGCGCTGCTACTGACCGAGGGCGATTATGCCGCAAAAACCAATGTGCGGCAAAAAGACGAGATCGGCAAGCTGGCGCAGGCGATCGACGGCCTCAGCGACCGCCTGCTGGAAGCCAGAAAGGCTGCGGAACGGCAGGAACAGCTGCGGCGGAGTTTTCTGGCTAATGTATCCCATGAACTGAGAACGCCGGTTACCGTGCTACGCGCATCGCTGGAAGCGCTTTGCGACGGGGTGGTGGACAGCGCCGAGCAGGTGAGCGCGTACCATCGCCAAATGTTGGGGGAAACAGTTGGCCTGCAACGGCTGGTGAACGATCTGATGGATCTGGCGCGGTTGCAGAATGTGGACTTTCCCATGGAGCAAGCGCCCCTGATGCTCAACGAAGCTTTGGGGGATGCGCTCTACAGCGCCGGTCAAATTGCCCGGGACAAGCACATTCGGCTGCTGCGCGAGCTGCCCGCGGAGGGCGTTGCCTTCACGGGGGATTACGGCCGGCTGCGGCAGATGTTCCTGATTGTGCTGGACAACGCGGTTAAGTTTTCACCGGCAGGCGGGGCTGTCACGGCGACCCTGACCCGCGACAGCGTATCCATCCGCGACGAAGGCCCGGGCATTGCCCCGGAGGAGCTTTCGCTGATTTTCGACCGCTTTCACAAGGCACAAACCGCCGAAAACAAAAACGGCAGCGGGCTTGGGCTGGCCATCGCGCGGGAAATCGCCATGCGCCACGGTATGACCCTGACGGTGGAAAGCGAGCCGGGGCATGGCGCGACGTTCCGTTTCCAATGGAACGCCCAGACTGAAGTTCAAAACGAAACGGGTACCTGATGGCGCGCAGGGAAAAAAATTAGCGATGAAATTTGATCGTTTTTGCGTTATACTAAACAAGCGCCCCCGTCCCTCCACTCCGGCGGTTTTTGCGGGGTCGCGGCCAAACGATCGAAGGGAGTTCGCGCATGATTGAAAACGACGCCGTGAGGGCAGCTACGGAACAGCTGGCCCAGGCGATACAGACCAGTGAGGAATACCGTCAATACAGCGCCCTGAAGGAAACCGTCATGGCCAACGACGCCAACCGCGCGCTGCTCAAGGAATACCAGCGCACGCAAACCCGGTTGCAGATGGCGGCGGTCGCTGGCCAGCCTGCCGATGACGAGGATGTGCAGCGCTTTCAGAAGCTTTCGGCGCTTTTGTACATGAACGGCGAAATCGCGCAATATCTGGTGGCACAGCTTCGCGTTCGTCAACTGGCGGGCGAGGTTTTCCAGCGTGTGGCGGCCGTCGCCGAGCTGGAACTCGACCTGCCCGGGATGTAGGAGGCTTTGCATGGCAAAACACCGTCGGGATTACGATCACGAATCGCTGCGGGATGAGCGGCAGTATGGTTTTTACTGGTATAGCGGCCTGTGGAACGTGATCCGGCCCATTTTGATTGTGCTCACGGCGCTGGTGCTTGTGTTCGGCCTCGCGTCGGGCATATACCAGCAAATTGAGGAAAAATACATCAGCGCCGTTGCGCCGGACGATACCGCGCAGATCCCCTTTTCAGTGGAAAATGGCCAGAGCCTCACGCGCGTGGCCAATAACCTCATGAGCGCGGGGATCATTAAAAACCAGTCCGTTTTTAAATATTACTGCGATTTTGCCGGCCTTGGTCAAAAAATTCAGGCGGGCGATTACCAACTTTCCAAAAGCATGAATATTTTCCAGATTGCCGAAAAGCTCACCACAGGCGACGGCAAGCCGATGACGACCACCATCACCGTGATCCCGGGCTGGACGGTGGAGGATATCGCGGCCATGCTGGTGGAAAAAGGCGTTTTCAAAACCACCGACGCGTTTTTACAGCTCTGTCGCAGCGGCGAGGGCCTGAGCGACTATTACTTTATTCAGGATGAGCTGAAAACGGCGCGGGTGTCGGAGCGCAAGTATCTGCTGGAGGGTTACCTTGCCCCCAACACGTACGAAATCTATACCAACGCCTCCCCAACCGATATTCTTAAAAAACTTTTGGATCAGACGGACTCGGTGCTCAGCGTGGAGTGGCAGGAACGCGCGAGCGATATCGGGCTGAGCGTGGATCAGGTGCTCACGCTGGCCTCGCTGATCGAAAAAGAAGCTAAGACCGCCGACTTTGCCAAGGTTTCGGCCGTATTCCAAAACCGGTTAAAGAACAATATGAACCTGGGCAGCGACGTAACCATCCACTACATCACCGGCGAACGCCGCATGGCTTTGCGGGATAGCGATCTGGCGATCGATTCGCCCTACAACACGTATAAATATGCCGGGCTGCCGCTTGGCCCCATCTGCAACCCCTCCTCCAACGCCATTCAGGCCGCGCTGTACCCGGATGAATCCTTCATCGCCGAAAAGTACCTGTATTTCTGCAGCAAGGATCCCAACACCGGCGAGCTGGTGTTCAGCAAAACGCTGGAGGAGCATAACGCCGCGGTGGCCATCTACGCGCCGCTTTGGAAGCAGTACGATCAGGAGCGCGGCATTCAATGACAGCAGAAGTGAAAAAGACCGTCCTGCCTGAGCTTTTAGCCCCGGCGGGCGGAATGGAACAGCTGAAAGCCGCCCTGCGCTTTGGCGCGGACGCGGTTTACGGCGGTCTGCAAAATTACGGCCTGCGCGCCTCCGCAACCAATTTTACGCCGGAAACGCTCGCGCTTGCGGTGGAATGGACGCATCGGCAGGGCAAACGCTTCTATGTTACCATGAACCTGTTGCCGTTTGACCGCGATATGAGCGGATATCTGGAAACGGCGGAGCAGGCTGCCCGGGCTGGCGTGGACGCGGCGATCGTGAGCGATCTGGGCGCGGCGGTTTTGCTCCGGCAGACGCTTCCGAACCTGGCGCTGCACATCAGCACCCAGGCCAATGTGCTGAACACCCCGACCGCGCTGCAATTTCAAGCGGCTACTGGCTGCACGCGCATTGTGCTCTCCCGCGAAATGAGCCTTGAGGATATCCGCGCCATGCGCGAAAACCTGCCGCCCGCACTGGAGCTGGAAACTTTTGTGCACGGGGCCATGTGCGTGGCCTACAGCGGACGGTGTCTGCTTAGCGCGGCGCTCACGGGGCGCAGCGCTAACCGCGGCGAATGCGCGCAGCCCTGCCGCTGGCCTTTCCATGTGGTGGGCGAAAAGCGTTCAGGCGCCACAATGCCTGTGGATGAAGGCGAACGCGGCACCTACCTGTTTTCCGCGTACGACCTGTGCATGCTGGAACACCTGCCTGAGTTGATGAACGCGGGCGTGGCCAGTTTCAAAATCGAAGGGCGAATGAAAACCGCCTATTATGTGGCGACCGTGGTTTCGGCCTACCGACAGGCGATGGATTTGCTGGCGGCGCAGGGGGAAACCGCGTACCGGCAGGCATTGCCTGCGTTGAAGGCGGAACTGAATAAAGCAAGCCATAGGGTGAGCAACACGGGTTTCTTCTTTGGCGCGCCGCAACCGGCGGCCGGAGCGGAAGGCTTTGAGCAGACTATGGAATTTGTGGCGGAGATTGCAAGCGACGCGGCGGCGAACGAGCCGGCGGAGGTTATCGTGAAAAACCGGTTCTATGTGGGCGATAGGCTGGAAGCGTTAACCCCCGAAGGCAGCAAGGTATTTACCGTAGGCAGCATTACGCTGGCGGAAACCGGGGAATCAGCGCAGACGGTCAGCGTTGCCGGGCTGCGGCTGCGCATGGCGTTTCCGTTCGCCGTGGGAGCGGGGGATTTGCTGCGCGGGCCGAACCGGAACCATCAGAAACAACCCGCTCGCTGAAACCGATCACCATTTAAAGTGCGTCCTTCCCCGCCGCAGCGAAGATGGGTCAAGGGCGAAGCCCTTGTCAGGGTGCAGGGGCGAGGTCCCTGCCGGGGTTTGAGGCAGAGCCCCAAGCCTAACGCCGCAGCGTGCAGCCATCAAGCGAGCGAACAGCCCGCAGGGCTATAAGGCGAGCGGGTTTAACGAATTGCCGATGTTCACACGCAACCCGTCCTCCCCGCCGCCGCAGCGAAGATGGGTCAAGGGCGAAGCCCTTGGCAGGGTGTGCACTGCCCCAGGATAAACAG
>DAOPZY010000035.1:0-28036 GCA_035353615.1 Candidatus Limiplasma sp. | reverse complement strand
GACATGGAGAACATCGTGGCGTTCATAAAATTCGCCGAGCTGGAAAAATGGATGAACGGGTATTGCGAAACCTACGAGTATGCAAAGTGCCCATATGCCAGGTTGATAGACCGGAACAATCACACAGATGAGTGAAAGAAAGGGCCCCGCGTTATCGGGGGCCTTTTCTTTTATCGATATAGGGTTCTGATTTGTCGATAGTCCAGATTTTGTAACCGCCTATGGTTTCACGCCTTGCGCTTGGAAAGTCGCCTTTTTGAGCTTTTCGCAGTACGCAGGAACGATCACGATGGATGAGATCGGCGTACTCTGCGAGCGTGATGCGATTCTCCCCCATCATCAGCGTACTCCATCCGGCCACACCGGCGTTACGTCCGCGAGGCTTGCGCCTGCCCAGTCGCGCGGGTGGCTGTGATCATCTGCAATGTCCCGATACCAGTCGCCGTACTGATCGAGGACTTCGTCCTCGGTAAGCAACTCGCGGGTACGGAAGTCATTTTCCTCGGTCACAAGCCATTTCTGGGCATCCTCGTCGCTTTCAAAGCGGACGATGTATTCAACCTGACCATTGCTGCTTGATACTCCGTACATACTTACCTCCATTGCCCGGCGGCTTATCCCGCCTGCGGCAAGTTTTCTTGCTCCTATTATTGCATAGCGTTGTGCATATGTCAATACCCATTTCGTGGAAATTTGAGAAAATCTTTGAAACACGAGTGAAACATCGGCAGGGCGCGGAAAAACCGACGGGTGCTATACACTGGAATTGCACGGAGCGAGGTGATTGGCGTGTCCAAGACGGACTGGATGGCAGTCAAAGCGGATTATATCAGCACGTCGATCACGATGCGTGAATTGGCCGATAAATACGGAGTGACGTTTTCAGCCATCAGCAAGCGTGCGATGAAGGAAAAATGGACGGCGGAACGCGCCGCGGTGGGAATCAAAGTTGAAAAGAAAGTGAAACAAAAAATAGTTTCACTTTCCGCCAAAAACGAGGTTGAGCGGCTATCGCGCCTCATGGCAATCGGGGATGACCTGGCGGACAAACTGCATCAGGCATCCCGGCAGCTCGGTGCGTACACAGTCGTTAAGCGTAAGGGCGACAATGTTATTGATTGTGGCGGTGGGGTCAAACGGCTGGTGGAGGACACGGAGGAAATCGCTGTGCCGGGCGAATCCATAATCAATACGTCCGACGCTAAGCGCATTGCGTCCGCGCTGAAAGACCTGCGGGACGTGATGCACGTTGACGCGGATGAAAAGCATGATGGAGATGGCGAAGGCTTACTGATCCGCTTTGAGCACGGCGAAAGCGCAGAGGAGGCCAGCAAATGAGCACGTTGACGCTGCAATCGCCCAATGCGAAGCAGATGGTATTGTTTTTAGATCGGCATAAATACATCGGGTATGGCGGTGCTCGTGGGGGCGGTAAGAGCTGGGGTGCAAGAACCAAGGCGGTTCTGCTGGCCGAGCAGTATGCGGGAATCAAAATACTGATCGTGCGCAAGACATTCAACGAGCTGAAGCGCAATCACATCGACCCTTTGCGGGCGCTGTTGTCCAATAAATACGCACGATACAACTCCCAAGACAAAATTTATACCTTCCCAAACGGTAGCACCATAGAGTTCGGCTACTGCGATGCGGACAAGGACTTGGATCGATACCAGGGCGCGGAGTACGATGTCATATTTCTGGAGGAGGCTACGCAGTACATGGAGATCGTTTTTCAGGTTCTAAAGGCGTGTATCCGTGGCACAAACGGCCTACCAAAACGAATTTACCTTACATTTAACCCCGGTGGGGTTGGTCATTCGTGGGTAAAGCGCATATTTATTGACCGGAAATTCAAGCCCGATGAAAATCCGGAGGAATACAGTTTTATCCAGTCGTTTGTAGACGATAACACGGCGCTCATGGCCGCACAGCCGGAGTATAAGGCGCAGCTCGCAGCCCTGCCGGAAAAACTCAAGCGTGCGTGGCTGTACGGCGATTGGAACGTGTTTGAGGGCCAGTTTTTTGAGGAGTTCACAGACGATCCCAAGGGCTACGACACGCACCTGTTTACGCACGTCATCAAGCCGTTCCCTATTCCGCGCGACTGGCCGCGATTCCGGTCGTTTGACTGGGGGAGTTCCCGACCCTTCTCATGCGGGTGGTGGGCAGTCGCGCCCAGCGGGACGCTATACCGCATTGCTGAGCTGTACGGGTGTGGCCGCGAGCCTAACGAGGGGCTGAAATGGCCGCCTAACAAGGTGTTCGCGGAGATCAAGCGGATTGAGCAGGAATCTCCGCTGCTCAAGGGCTTACGTGTATCCGGCATCGCGGATCCTGCCATATGGGATGGCAGCCGCGACGAGAACGGCGTAACCATCGCGGATATGGCGGCAAGGCAAGGGATATATTTCGAGCCTGGCAACCACGCGCGGATCCCCGGATGGATGCAGGTGCATTACCGGTTGGCGTTTGACGAGGGCGGCCGCCCTCAGCTATACATTTTCAACACCTGCAAGGACACGATTCGCACCCTCACCGGGTTGATCTACGACGATCACAAGGTGGAGGACCTGGACACGGAGGGCGAGGACCACATCGCGGATGAAATCCGATACATGTGCATGCGCAACCCGATTGTTCCGCCGAAGATTGCGCAGGCGGCGCCGAAGCCAATTAGCCCGTTGGACACGGACGATGATGTCCGCTACATCAGCCCGTATGAGTTCTATGCCCGGTAGCGGGCGGAAAGGGAGTATCAGCAATGGACAAACAACCGCAGGGGAAGCGTAAGGTCAAGAAGCCGGTACAGGCGGACGCGCAGACCGCCGCCCAAGGGATGGCTCCCGGAGAGGGCGCGGAAGCCGTGGAAGCGGTCAAAGCCCAGATGCCGAAGGCACAGCCTGACGACGGCTGGGAGCCTATACAGCAACCGGCTCAGCCGACGGCAATGCCGCCGGCGCAGAAACCGCAACGGTCCATGCAGCCTGCTGGCTTTGACGCGCCTTCACGATTCGGACAGGACGTAAGCGCCTATACCGACACGCCGATTGGGCCGGAGGAGATTAAGGGCGCGACGGAAACTCTTGCGCGTTACGAGGCGGGCAGGGGGATGCTGAAAAGCAGGATCGTCGATAACGAGAGCTGGTACAGGCTCAGGCATTGGCAGCAGATTGTCAAGCCGGCAGGCGGAAAGCCCAATAACAGCGACCCCGAACCGACATCGGCGTGGCTGTTTAACAGCCTCGCCAACAAGCATGCCGACGCAATGGACAACTACCCGGAGCCGACTGTGTTGCCGCGCGAGGCGGGCGACAAGCCGGACGCGGAAATGCTGACCTCCATCCTGCCAACGGTGCTGGATCAGAACGGCTTTGAGCGCACCTACAGCGACGTATGGTGGTACAAGCTCAAAAACGGTTTTTCGGTGGTCGGGATTTTCTGGGACAACGCCAAATACGGCGGGCTGGGCGACATTGCGATTCGCAAAATCGACGCGCTCAATCTGCTATGGCAACCCGGCATTTCGGATATTCAGGAGAGCCGGAATGTGTTTCATGTGGAGCTGGCGGATCGGGATACGTTGATTCAGCAGTATCCAGATAAAGCGCAGGCGATCCGCAGTTTTGTGATGGACATCAAGCCCTATCGGCAGGACGATCCGGTTGACAATTCCGATAAGGTTTTGGTCGTGGACTGGTATTACAAAAAGGCGGCTCCGGGCAAGACTTTGCTGCACTATTGCAAATTTACGTGCGGAGAAATCCTGTATGCGTCCGAAAACGACCCGGAATACAGGGAACGCGGGTTCTACGATCACGGAAAGTTCCCGTTCGTGATCGACGTGCTGTTCCCGGAGGAAAGCACGCCGGTTGGGTTTGGCTATGTGGATGTGTGCAAATCCCCGCAGCTTTATATCGACAAGCTGGACAGTCTGTACATCAAGCATGCCGCGCTGGCGGCCCGGCAGCGCTTCTTCGCGCGTCGGGATATCAACATCAACATGGATGAGTTCCGCGACGGGACGCGGGATATTATCACGTATGAGGGCAGCGGGAACCCTGCGGATGTGCTCTACCCGATCAATCTGCCCGCGCTGGACGGCAGCCTCCTGTCGCTCAAGCAGCAAAAGATTGACGAATTGAAAGAAACCAGCGGCAACCGGGATTTTTCTCAGGGAGGCACAGCCAGCGGCGTAACGGCGGCGAGCGCCATCGCGGCATTACAGGAGGCGGGTAACAAACTGTCGCGCGACCAGATCAATTCCAGCTATCTGGCGTTTCAGGATATCTGCTATTTCTGCATCGACCTGATGCGGCAGTTCTACAACGAGCCGCGATTCTTCCGGATCATCGGGAAGCAGGGCGAGATGAAGTTTGTCGAGTTCAATGGGCAGAATATCGCGGAACAAGACATCGGCACGCCGATGACCCCCGACGCAAAGCGTGTTCCATACTTCGATATACGGGTGATTGCGCAGAAATCCAGCCCGTTTTCGACGGTCGCGCAAAACGAACGGGCGAAGGAGCTGTACGGGATGGGGTTTTTTAGCCCCGACCGGAGCGATCAGGCGCTTGCGTGCCTTTCCATGATGCAGTTTGAGGGTATCGAGCAGGTGCGCGAAACCATCCAGAAAAACGGGACGCTGTTTGAGGCGATTCAGCAGCTTGGCCCGATTACGCTTACTATGGCGCAACAGTTGGACGCGCTTTCGGCGGGCAAAACAAACTACACGCAGGAGATTGCGTCCATCGTTCAGGGGTATATCGCGTCCGCCGGACAGCCCAACAACAGCGGCGGGGCTGAAACGCAAACCAATGTGTTGGGGGACGCGTTGTCCACCGCGAAAAACACGCAGGTTGGGAATGCCCGAAAGCAGGCGGCCGCCCAAAGCACACCCAGAGTGAAAAGGAGCGCAACATGACCAAGATCGTATTCAGGCAGAATCACCGGCATTTCATCGCAACCTTCTCCGGACACGCCAACGCGCCCAGAACCGGGGGAAATGACCTGGTATGCGCGGCGGCGTCCATGCTTGCCCAAACGCTTATGCAGGGCGTAATGGACGAAAGCAAGCGTGGGAACATTCAAAGCGTCAAGCACAACTGCATGAATGAGCGGGACGGAGCAGTGTCGGTTGAAATCGTAGCGACCGACGAAGGGTTCCCCCAGGTATTGGGATTGTTCAGCGGAATCGCGTCTGGTTGCGCGATGCTTGCAAATCAATATCCGGATTCCGTGTCGGTGGGGCGCGAATTTCAGGAATATGTGAAAGAATAAGGTTACACGCCGGGAAGACGGCAGGCCCATCAGGGCAAATTAACGGACACGCCGGAAAGACGGCAGGCCGAAAGGCAGGAGGACAAACAAATGTTAAGGCTGAATCTTCGCTTTTTTGACGGTGGCGCGGGGGATGGCGCCGGGGCCAGCTCGGGGGCAGAAGGCGCCGCGACCGGGCTGAATGCCAGTGCCGAAGCAATCCCGGGCGCGCAGGTGAGCACAGACAAGGGGGATGAGCGGCTCGCCGCTTATGAGAAATTCAAGGGGGAGAATAAGGACTTATTCTCTGCCGATTTCAATAAGCAGTTGGACGCGCGTTTCAAATCGGCCAAGCACACCGAAGCCCGGCTCAACGAGGTAAACCCGGTGCTGCAAGCGCTGGAGGGGAAATACGGCACAAAGCCCGGCGATGTGCCCGCGCTCCTTAAGGCCATCGAATCGGACACCGCGTACTTCGAGCAGGAAGCCGAAGAACGCGGCATGACGGTCGAACAGCTCAAGCATGTCAAGACCCTGGAATCCGAGCTGGCCCGGCGCAACCAGGAGGAAGCGGACCGACAACGCGACGAGGCGCGGGATCGGAAGCTTACCGAATGGAACGATCAGGCTGAGAAGGCCAAGGCGGTTTACCCTCAGCTGGATCTTCTGGCTGAGATGAACGACCCCCAGACGGGGGAACGGTTTTTCAAACTGATGGCAAGCGGCTTGATCGACGTTCAGACCGCCTATGAAACCGTACACCCGGAACAGCGGGATGCGAGAATCACCGCCGCGAGCGGGATGATTGCCAAAATGACCCAGCAGCAGACGCTGGATACCATCAGGGCGCGGGGAATGCGGCCGGCTGAAAACGGGCTGCACAGCACAACCCCGGCGAGCCTGAAAAAAGACGTCAGCAAACTGACAAGGGAAGAACGCGACGATCTTGCTCGCCGCGCGCTTCGTGGGGAAGCCATTGAACTGTAACCGGTAGGTGGCTTCCCGAAGAAAGAAACGGAGGGAAGTCTATGAAAACCCAAATGATCCTGCCCATGATCGACATTGAAGCGGGGTTTGCGCCCTCGATTCGGCTGAACCTGCGGCTTTTTGACGATGTGCTCAACAAGAGCACCAACCCGGAGCTTTCCGATGGCATGAAAACGTACTACCATCAACGGCTGCTCGATTTCGCGGAACCTGAGCTTCTGTACGACCGATACGCCGCTTCGTACCCGATTCCTTCGGGAAGCGGCAAAACGATTGAGTTCCGGTACTTTGATCCCCTTCCCAAGGCGTTGACGCCTATCGTGGAAGGTGTTGTCCCGATCGGGAGCAAGCTCTCCATGCACTCGCTGACGGCTTCCATTCAGCAGTACGGCGACTTTGTGCCCTACACCGATTTGGTGTCGGCTACGCTGATGGACCCTGTGGTGGAGCGCGCGACGGTCGAGCTTGGCAGCCAGGCGGGTCGCACGCTGGACACCATTTCCCGCGAGGTTGTGTGCGGCGGCACCAACAAGATGTTCGCTCCTCAAGTGGTGAGCGACGTGGAAACGGAAGTCCTGCTCCGCGCGAATGTCAACGCCAACTGCCTGTTTACCCCTTCTGTGATCCGGAAGGCAGTGAACATCCTGAAGCGGAACAACGCCAAGAAGATCAACGCCCTGTACCCCTGCATTATCCACCCGGACACCATCGCCGATATGATGGGCAACAAGGAATGGCTGGAAGCGCAGAAGTACGTGAACCCTGACAAGATCTACAACGGTTCTATCGGGAAACTGTATGACGCCGGCTTCATGGAATCCACGGAAGCCAAGATCATCGGCCCCGAATATTTCTTCGGTTCCGCCGGGAACGGCGTGTGCCGAATGAGCTTGAAAACTGCACTTGACGCTACCGGCAGCACAAGCATTTTCACCAACGAGGCGATCACCGTCGCGCAGGCGGCGGAACTGACCGCGAAAATTGCGGCGGGCACGGTGAAGATGTATGTTGGCGGGAACGAGGCGACGCTGGTCAGCGTAACCGCAGGCGATCCCGGCACGGCGAAGTTCGTGGTAACCGCCGCCGTCAAGAGCGTTGCGGCAAACGCCATGATTTGCGGTTACGGCGCGGGGCGGGACGGCAGCGCGATCTACTGCACGGTATTCCTGGCCATGAATGCTTACGGCACAACCGAGGTAAGCAACATGGGCTTGCAGCACGTCGTGAAACCGCTTGGCTATAAGGACGCGCTGAACCTTGTGGGGTCCGTGGGCTGGAAGGCCACCAAGGTGACCGAGCGCCTGATTGAGGCGTACATGGTGCGGGTGGAGCACACGACCAGCATGGGTCTGGTTGCCGAAAGTAACTAAGTTTGCGGGGCGTAGCGGAATTTTCCGCTGCGCCCGTCCTGAAAGGAGAAGGCTTGAATGAAGAAGACCGATAGCGCTACCATTTCCGCAGAAGACAACAAAGCCATCTTGGAAGAAACCGCAACGGACGAACCGGCTTCGGAGGATTCTGACCGCAAAAGCCGCAACGAGATTGCGAAACTCAAAGCGCAGCTCGCCGCGGCCAACGCAAAATTGGCCGGCAAGGACAAAGCGGTTCCGTCCGGAGATGATTATGAGGGTGAGAATCCCCGGCAGATGGTTCGCATTCAGTTGTTCAAGGATAACGAACGGTACAGCCGTGACCTTTACGTGATGATTAACGGCGTGCCCAATCAGTTGCCTCGCGGCGTAGTGGTTACCGTGCCCTACTACGTCTACATGGCCATCAAGGAAAGCGCGACGCAGGATGCCGCGACGATTCGCCTGATTGAGCAGACCGCTAAAGCGCTGAACGCCGATATCCCGGAACTGAGCTGAATCACAGAGGGGGCGTTTCCCCCTCTGCATGCAACGCTGGTACAGACGCTTGTCCAGGGCAGGACTGGGGCGTTGCGATTGGAACGGAGCTGATGTTTGATGATCATCCGTGAACTGTTAACCCGGTTTCAGGCGGCGAAGCCCAATGCCTACAGTCAGGAAACGCTTGTCAGCTGGATCAGCGATCTGGACGGGCAAATCAGCCAATCCGTTCATCAGGGCAGAGCGGGCATGCCAACGCTTAGCAAAGCCTATTCCGTGGACACGGACTTGAATACCGTTTTGCTGGTGCCTTTCCCGTTTGAACAAATCTACCTGTTTTGGCTATCGGCCATGGTCGACAACCAAAATGAGGAATACGACCGATACGCGAACGAAATGCAGCTGTTCAACAGCTACAAAAACAGTTATGCAGCGAGCGTGGCCCAAAGCCATGCCGATCTGAATAGCGGATGGATTACGGTATAGAAGGGAGCGTTCGTCGATGATCGAGCTTCCGGCCTTGAAACCGCTTACGTCAAGCATGGATGGCGTAAACGGGTTTACGGGATACAACCATGGAATGAGAATCAATTCCACAGAATTCTTTGACCAGAAGAACGTCACCGGAGAATACCTCCCGGTAATCCGCTCCCGTCACGCGCGTGGGATTCTCAGAAAGTTGGAGAAGGCAAACGGACTTTTTGCCAATGATAAACTGGGTTGGGTGGACGGTACGACCCTGTATTACAACGGAGAAGCTGTAGGGACGGTTACGGACACGGAAAAAAAGGTTATGCGCATGGGCGCGAATATCGTCATCTGGCCGGACAAGGTATACTACAACACGCGCACAGGAGAGTTTGGCCCTTTGGAAGCGCACTACGTCAGCGCGGGAGCGGTAAGCGCCGTCCTGTGCCGATCGGATGGAAACGCCTACTCCAGCTATACGGCCAGCTCCACTGCCCCCGATGCACCCGAAAACGGGGATTATTGGCTGGACATCAGCGGCGAAACCTCCATTTTGAAACAATACAGCACGAGCCTGTCCATGTGGACAACCATCCAAACCGTGTATGTCAAGATCATCGCACCCGGAATTGGCGCGGACTTTTCGCAATATGACAGCGTAACCATCGCGGGGATGGATAACGCAGCGCTAAACGGGGATTTTTTCCTGACCGCGCGCGGGGAGGATTGGATTGTGATCACCGCCGTCATTGCGCAGGCAATCGCGGTGAACAGCGTTCCGGTATCGGTTGACCGATACACCCCGGACATGGAATACATCACGGAAAGCAACAACCGACTCTGGGGCTGCAACAGCGCGAATAACGAAATTTATGCCTGTGCGCTTGGCGATGCGAAGAACTGGTATCAGTACAGAGGGATTTCCACCGACAGTTATGCGGTGACGGTCGGGAGCGCGGGGCCGTTCACGGGAGCGGCAACGCACCTGGGCAATGTGTTCTTTTTCAAGGAGAACATCATCCACCAAATTCTTGGAACCATTCCGAGCAATTTTACCCTATCGGATACCGGGGCGCGGGGAGTGTCGCAAGGGTCCGGAAAAAGCCTCTGCGTTGTGAACGAGGTTCTGTATTATCGGGCGCTCAACGATGTATGCGCGTTCGCGCAGTCTTTGCCCAACGGGATATCGGCCGCGCTTGGGAACGAAACGTATCGGAACGCCGTCGCGGGGGCGTGGGGCCGCTATTATTACATCTGCATGGAAAAACAAAACGGCGAGCATTCGCTGTTTGTATACGACACCGAAAACCAGACCTGGAGCAAAGAGGATAACCTCAATGTTCGCTGGTTTGTTCAGCTTGGCGGAGAGCTTTATTTCATTGCAGACAATATTCTATACAGCGCTCGCGGTACGCTGGACGAATACGGGGATGCCGGAAAAGCGCTGGAAGGCCCGATTGAATGGATGCTTGAAACGGGGGACATTGGGACGGAAAACCCCTATACCAAATACATTTCGGGGATTCAGCTTTCGGTTGATCTGGCGTTGGGAAGCAGCATGAAAGTGCTGATCCAGTATAACGGATTTGGGGCGTGGACTGAAATCTATCATACTGCCGTGATCCGTCCGCAAAACATGGTTTTGCCGATTACGACAAAACGTTGTCGAACGGTGAAGCTCCGCATTCAGGGAAAGGGCGAATTTTCGCTGTTCTCCATTGCGAAGCGTATCTCGGCGGGAAGTGACAAGTATGAGATTTGACGTCAAAATGCCCGATATCGATTCCAAAAAAACAACGGATGAAAAGATCAGCACGCTGATTGAATACATCTACACGCTGCAAAAGACGCTCAGTTCAGTTCTAT
Organism: Candidatus Limiplasma sp.; assembly: GCA_035353615.1. GTDB lineage: Bacteria > Bacillota > Clostridia > Christensenellales > Aristaeellaceae > CAXXOK01. Next base: position 17,609 of record DAOPZY010000035.1, on the reverse strand, counting down.
CAAACATCGACACCGACAACATGGCGGAAAGCGTTTCGACGGTGATCGATCAGGCGGTAAAAGCGGACGGGGCGCTCAACGGATATGTGTCGCTTGATAATTATACGTCTTACATCACGCAGACGGCTAAATTGATTCAGACGAAAGTATCCAAGAACAGCGTTATCAGCACCATCAACCAGAGCGCGGAAGAAATCGCCATTTCCGCCAACAAGATCAGCCTGACCGGATACGTGAGCATCAACGAAACCTTTTCGGTGGATACCAGCGGCTTTTTGATTGTGACGGGCGGGAAAATCGGCGGCTTTACCATCGGAGCCACCGGGCAGTATCTGGGCGCCAACAGCGACAGCGTGGCCCCAACGCTGTACTGGGGGAACGCCGATATTTTGAAGGCAACTGAGATTACGGACAGCGGGGAGAGAAAGGACTGGCGTTTCAAGATCGGCGCGAGCTTCGGGGTGACGAAGGCGGGCGCGCTGTACTGCGCGGAAGGGCATTTCCGGGGAAGCGTGGACGCGGGGTCAGTGACCTACGGCGCAGACAACACGCTCGCTGGTGAGGCGGTCACCAATTATTCCATCAACGTGTACAAAATCAGCTCGCACGCGATTGATTCAAGCGCGATGGAAACGGATTACGCCTCCATGAAAGCCAATCTGGCGACGATCCTATCCTATTTTGACGGGACGATATCGGCCAATTCCCTATACTGCGCGGACCTGCACGCATCGTCCTTCTACCTGAACGGGCATACGGTCAGCCTGAACAGCATCAACATCGGCGGAACCTACCGAAACGTACTGACATGGGCATAACGCAACAAGAAGGAGAACGCAGCATGAAACAGGTGAATATGAACCGGCTCGACAGCGCGCTACGCCTGTTGGAATTGATTCCGGTACGGACGATGGAAGAAATTAGCCTGAAGGTGACAGCCATGCAGACCATTGCCACAGCAATCACGGACGAAAAAACGCCCGAAGCCGGAAAGGATGAACCGCATGAAGATACGGCTGAGTAACGGTACGGAAATCGGGGATGTGACGCTGTGCAGCCCCACGACCATGACGGCGGTTGATCTGCTGGTGATCTGTGTGCATCCGGTGGATGCGGTTGCCTTCGGGGACTTGACGGCGGTACTGGGCGCGCGGGGAGCGCTGAACCCGGTGGAAGTGCTGACCGAGCGGGTGGCAGAGGACGGCGTGAGCCGGTGGGCAACGGAGCAAACGTACGCTGGATATCAGGCAATCACGGGCATTTCCTTTAACGCCCAGGCGCAGGAACTCAAGGTATTTGTTGGACGATAGGGGGCGACGAATATGGCCAGCAATAAAGAAGATACGGAGAAGCTTGCTGCGGCAAGCGCGGCGAGCTACCTGAAAAGTCAGGCCGCAACGTCAGCCGCGTCCGGTACGACGGCGAAAAAGTCCAGCGGAACAACGAGCAGTTCTAAAACAGCGCTGGGCGGAATTACGGGAACGTATTACACAACCCCGTCCACATCCACGAACTATGAAAACAACAAACCCACATATACCGAAAGCCAAGCGGTCAAGGACGCGTGGAGTTCAGTCAACAATCTGAAAAAGCCGTCAAGCTACGTCAGTAAATACGGCGATCAGATTCAAAGCCTGATTGACAAGGCGTTGAACCGAAAGAGTTTTTCTTATGATTCAAGCACGGATCCGCTGTATCAGCAGTATTCGGAAAGCTACCAGCGGCAGGGGCAACAGGCGAGCCGGGATGCGATCGGTCAGGCGGTCGCCCTCTCCGGGGGATATGGAAACAGCTACGCCCAAAGCGTTGGGCAACAAACCTATCAAGAATACCTGTCAAAATTGAACGACATGCTTCCGGAACTTCGGAGCGACGCTTACCAGCAGTATCAGGACGAAGGCACGACGTTGAACAACAACATCACGACCCTGCAAAATCAGGAGAGCGTGTTCTATAACCAATATCGTGATAGTGTCAGCGATTATAACACCGAGCTGGAGTTTCTGTACAATGCCGCAAACGATATGAGCGAGCAGGAATATAACCGCTATGAGAACGATCTGGCCGCATGGCAGGCAGACCGCACGTACTGGTACCAGAAGGCTCAGGACGATTATACGAAATCGCTTGCGGCGGCAACATCCTCCAAGCGAAGCAGCGGCGGGAGTAGTAAAAAGAGCAGCGGAACCTCGTATTCGTTGCCAACATCGTACAACGAATACGCCGCGCTTACTGGCGATAGCGGCATTATGACAAACAGCGAGTGGACACGTCGCAAATCTTCAGGCTCATCTTCTGTGTCGGGCACCAACTCTTACTCTGACTATCTCAAGGCAATGATTGCGAAGCGTTCCTGAAAGGATGTGCTGATATGTCCAACAACGCAAAGATGAAAAAGACGCTCAAGAAACTGTACGAAGAAAAGGAACGCAAACAATCTTCTTCGCAGGGCGATTCTGATCTTTCCCAATACGTAAAAATGTATGATGAGGGACGTACTGCCTCCGGGCGTTCCGTGAACGACGTGTTTTCCCATGTAAGCGGCGAAAAGAACAAGTATGGAGATTTTATTGAAAAGAGCAATTCCATACTTCGAGGGAACGCTGACAGTAAAAGCTATTCTGACACAAAAGCAGCGTATAAAGACGCTTATTATGCTCGCCGGTATGTCAACGAAAATGCGGAAAGCATTGATAAAAAATCAGGCGCCGGAAGTGCCGAGAAAATGCTTGGCGAAATCGAAAGCCGCACATCAAGGCTCAAATCTGCGCAGGGGAAGCGCGTATCCTCCAGTATCGAGGAGGAGCGTGCCGCGCTTAAACGCTTATATGACAACAAAGTAATGAGCAATGAAGCCAAGCGGCAGGTGCAGGAGGACAAGCAGTCCAAACCGCGCGAAGTTGGTTCCAACCTTAACTTCCAGGAAAATGACAACATCCCGGGTCAGCGGTTGAGAAGCTTGCAAACGGCAGCGTCCCCAACTGATAGACTCACACAGGCGGCAATCGAGGCGACCAGCCAGAAAGAAAACCCGTACGGTGCGATTACATCGGATACCCCCGTGTTAAAAGCGGATGATGGAAATGGAATCCCGATTTTCCGAAACAAGCAGGAAAACTATCTTCCCTATGTTACGAAGAAAGCGGACTTCCGCGCGAAAGTTGACCAATTTAAGAATGAACATACTGATTTTGCCGGGGACAGGGATTCCGACCCAGACAAAGACATAATGAAGTCTGTCCTTGCGTCCGAGAAAGCTCCCGGCACGTATGATACGTACAGCAGCGGCGGCCCCGGGCGTAATGCGACCGTTGCAGACCGCATGACGCAGGAAGAACGGGACACGTATTACTACGTTGCGCAGACGCAGGGGCTACCGGAAGCGAGCGCTTATTTCAACGGCCTGAAATCTGAAACCGAGGATAGCCTTGACAAGCGGCAGTATAACTTCCAGCAAGAAAATCTCACTTCTTTCGCGGAGCAGCACCCTGTGGCAGCCACGGCAGCTTCCGTCGTCACATCCCCCGCGAAGATCGCCGGCTCGCTTTACGGAATAGCGCAGGGGATTCGCGGAAAGAACATAAACCCGTATAGCGAGTACTTTGACGCGAACCAGTATACCAACACGCCGCGTTCTGCGGTAAAGCAAAAAATTGAAAACGACTTAGGCGAAGGTACTTTTGGGAACAACGTTGCGCAAATGTTATACGACGCTGGAACATCCATCGGAGATATGGGCGCGTCTATGGTCGCAGGCATGGGCACGATGGGCGGATCGCTTGCCGGCATGGGGATGTCAGCAGCTTCGGATACAATTCAGTCCGTCAAAATGAAGGGCGGCACAAACGAGCAGGCCTTAATTTCCGGCGGTGTTACTCTGATTGCTGAAACCGCGACCGAACTTCTCCCTGTTGGAGAGGTTCTTGGCGCGTTCGCCGATGGCGGAGCGAAGGGCTTGAAGGGGCTGATTACTCGCACGCTAAGCAGCGCGCTCGAAGAAGCGCCCGGCGAAATGGCGAGCGAAGCGATCGAATCCTTGAGCGACACGGCCATCATGGGCGTTATGAGCGATCGCTCGCAATCGATTCAGCAATACATGGCGGCCGGCATGAGCATGCAGGAAGCCGAGGCGGAAGCAAACAAGAATCTTGTTGGGAATATTGTTAGGGCCGGCTTGGTTGGCGCTTTGAGCGGTACCGTGAGCGCGGCGGCAAGTTATGGCCTTGGTTCGATTGTAAACCAAGCGACAAGCGAGAAATCGGCCCTTCCGCAGGAGGGCGTGCAGGCCACCCAACAAGCGCAACCGAAGGCCGAACAGGGCGAGGCCGAAACGGGCGTAACCCCTCAAAACATATTGAATAAAGCCGCGCAAGAGGCAGCGCTGCAAGACGCGCCTGCCACGGGCGAGCAACCGTCCGTGCAGTCTTTTGATGCCCAAAGCAAGCCGAAAATAGTAAAAACAAACAACAGCGTAAAATTCAGTTCTGGCAACACGCAAAGCGTGCCCGTTCGTGGCGTTGAAGCTACAACGCCAATGGACGAGCCACTCCCTTCCGTTACGCTTGATCAAACACCCGAAACCGTATCCCCTTCGGGGCAGCCCGCGCAAGCACAGCAGGAACCCAATACGCCAGAATTGCAAAACGCAGAAACGCCAGCGAACGAAAGCGAAATTTCTCATAACTCGTATGGGTATACGGATGAAACAATGGCGAGCCTTGAAAAGACTGCTAAAGTGCTGGGGGATAGCGGACAAGCGAGCGCGTTTCTGAAAAACTACGACCACAATACGGGCCTTTTACCCGCTGAATATGCGCTCGCGTATATGGATGTATATGCAAAAGCAAAGAGCACAAACGCAACCATGGCCGAGATTGCGGAGGATACTCCGCTTGATGGGAACGCGCTTTATTCGGCGTACAATTTTGGCAAGGCTGAGAACAAAACATCGCAAGCGGCCGCGTATTCCGACGGGAAGGCCGCCACGCAGGAAGGGGCAAAATCCACCGGCGTAATCTTCAAGGACCCGACGCAATACACAGCAGCGGAGCGGGCGGTACAACAGGAGTATCTGGATTCCGTCGATAACAAAGTGCTTACGCTGGCAAAACTGTATCAACAGAACCGTTCTGAAAGCAACCACCGCGTTCAGATCGCGCCAGTTTCACAGCACATGGCTAAGGATATTCAACAGGCGCTGGGGTCTGATTTTACCGGTTATACGGTGTGGGCTGATCGTTCCAGTTTTACGCACATTGACAAACGCCACGGAAAAAATGGGGCCGCCGATACGAGTATGGCGAACCCTAATGATATCGCCCGCATGGGTTATATTGTTGCTAATTACGACGGAGTTGAAAGATGTGTCGATCAAAGCGGGAAACCGGTATATAGCAAATCCCATATGGGAGCCGATGGGAAACCCGCTCCTGTCCTTCTATTGTATAAAAAAATCGACGGCACTTACTATATTTCTGAAGCTGCCGCCGATAACAGTCACCATAAATTGTGGATAGAAACCGCTTATTTAAGTAAGATGGGAGTTACGCAGACTGCCGATGATAACCCCCGGCGTGAGAGTACGTCCGAAACGTCAGCTGCTTCTCCTCCCGAAACAATTATACCGCAAACCAGCACAGAACGCAATACATCATCTGAGCCCCCTACGTACCCGGTATTTAACGCGCGGGAGGAAGCCCATAAGCGCATGCTCAAAGAGGCGAAAGAGAATGGATACCGACTGGTATCGAAAAAAAGCCCTTCTGAAGAGCTTGCAGGTGATCTTCTTGAAAAGTATATTGTCAAAGGAACCACGTTCAATTCTTCGGTTCTTTTTGACCTTGCAGACAAAGCTTTCGGGGGAACACAGGCAGAGGGGAAATACACGCCGAAGGATGCCTACGACGCGCTTGAACTTGCAGTAAATAAGTTCATTCTGGATAGCCTTACAATAACGGTTCCAGATACGAACGGCAATGCGAAAAGCGCATCCTCCTTTGTTGAACGGCTTAATAAGTTCTTGGCTACGCTTCCAACACAAACGAAGCGCACAGAAGAGCAGCAGAAATTTCAGCAGTTTTCAACACCTCCGAACATCGCGTATTTGGCGGCATGGGTTGCAAATGTAAAAAAAAGCGATACTGTCCTTGAACCGTCTGCCGGAATTGGCGGATTGGCTGTTTTCCCCAAGGCGTGGGGGGCTACGGTCGATGTGAACGAGTTAAGTGATCGGCGGCTGGCCGTACTTAAAAACATGGGCTTTGACCGTTATTTTAACGAGAACGCGGAACAACTGAACAATGTGCTCCCGGACGATGTGAAACCCAGTCTTGTACTGATGAACCCCCCGTTCAGTTCTACGGCGGGCAGAACCAGCACAAACACGACCCATAACGCTGAAAGGCACGTGGAACAGGCGTTGCTGAGGTTATCGGACGGGGGGCGCCTGGTAGCCATTCTCGGAAAAGGGATGGCCAACGACGCGCCGGCCTTCAAAGAATGGTGGAATAGGATTCGACAAAAGTACTCGGTTCGTGCTAATATCAGCATAGACGGCAGTAACTACACGAAATATGGCACGACCTGGGGCGTTCAACTGGCGGTGATCGATAAAACCGGCCCGCAAACCGGGGAAACGGTTACCGGAGAGTATAAGGACCTTACACAGATACCGACGGTGCTGGAGGGGATTCGCAATGACAGAGGAATGGTTAGCGCAGGTACAGGAGCTGAACAAACGGCCGCTATCCATACAGGCGAAAAAGGCGTTATCGGAAGTGGACGAGGAACAGCTTTATCTGACACAAGCAGTACAGCAAGCCCTTCAAACGTGGGCGGACGGAAAGTTCCCGAAGGATCTTCTGATGCCGGTCGGCGCGGAAGAAATGGAGTCACTGTTCAAAATGATGGTAGAGCCGCAACCTCCGTTCGTGTTTCTTCCGAACCTCAGTCCGAAAAAGCAGTACCGTCTTCTGACGGAGGGGATAGAGGATTACAGCGAGGAGGAAACCTTGTCGCAAATGAAGGAGTGCAGGACGGCAGCGGAAATGTTGCTGGCAACTCTGGACATGGCCTCAGCGAATCTGTCGGAGAGCTTCGACCTGTACGAGAGCAACAGGTAAATCCCGTAAGCGATGATGGCGTATATGCGGAATATGTGCCGTCACCGCTACCGTTCTCCGGCGTAAAGAAACATCCAGCGAATCTTGTGGAAAGCGCAGCAATGGCCGCAGTTAAAGCGCCTAAAGCGACTTACATCCCGGATTTGCCGGTGGAGTTAATTAAAAACGGTGGGCTTTCCGGCGCTCAACTTGAAAATATCGTGTATGCCGGTCAAGCGCATACACAGATTTTACCGGACGGAACCCGAAAAGGATATTTTATCGGTGATGGAACCGGCGTAGGCAAGGGGCGGCAAATAAGCGGTATCATTCTGGACAACTTCCGTCAAGGGCGCACAAAGGCCGTATGGATCAGCAAGAGCGCAAAGCTGTTACCGGATGCCATACGCGACTGGACAGATATTGGCGGGATGAAGGATGATGTTTTCTCGCTGAACAGCATAAAATTAAACAACAGTATTGAAGCGAAAAAGGGTATCCTTTTCGCTGGCTACAGCACGCTAAGAAGCGAAAAGAATAATATCAGCCGCCTTAACCAGATTATTAACTGGTTCGGGAAGGATTACGATGGTGTAATCGCGTTCGATGAAGTCCATACGATGGGTAACCTTCTTGGGAAAGCCGGAAAACGAGGAAGCACAGATGGCAGCAAAGTTGCCCAGGCAGGCGCGGAGCTACAGGCGGCGCTTCCGAAAGCACGTATCGTATACGTATCGGCAACCGGCGCTACAGATGTAGCCGAGCTTTCCTTTGCTTCCCGTCTTGGCCTTTGGGGAGAAGGAACCGCGTTCAAGAGCCTGACTGACTTTGTTGAGCAGATCAGTTCCAGCGGCCTATCCGCGATGGAGCTGGTTGCGCGCGACATGAAGTCAATGGGTTCCTATCTGGCCCGCAGTATCAGTTACAGCGGTGTTGAATACGAAACGCTTGAACATGATATGACGCCGGTTCAGAGAGAAATTTATGATACCATGAGCGAAGCATGGCAAATCACGATGCAGCATATGAATGAAGCTCTCAATATCACGAACCAGAAGAAAAACGGTATGGCGCGTTCACATGCGAGAAGTGCATATTTCAGCTCCATGCAGCGGTTCTATAGCCAGATTCTTACCTCTATGGCAATGCCGAGCGTTATCACGGATATTAAACAGCAGCTCGCGGATGGGAAATCCTGCGTGCTTCAGATTGTGAACACTAACGCGGCCCAACAGGAGCGCGAGCTTGCGCGCGCCAAACAAAGCAAAGACACGGAGGATGATGGCGTTCTTGATGAGCTTGACCTTACACCCCGCGGAACCCTGATTGAATATCTGAATAAGGCTTTCCCTGTGTCCGTTTACGAAGAAGTTGAGGACGACAACGGAAAGAAGCGGTTTGTTGCGCTTAAGGGGAAAGACGGGGAACCCATTATAGATAAAGAAGCTGTTCGCCTGCGGGATGAACTAATCGAAAAAATCAACCAGATGAAAGTGCCTGACGGTCCTCTTGAAATGCTGTTTGATGCTTTCGGCGCTGACAATGTAGCTGAAGTAACAGGGCGAACGCGTCGCGTCGTATCGAAAGCCAATGAAAACGGGCAGATGGTTCGCGTCGAAGAATCCAGATCGGAGAAATCGGCACTCGCGGATGCACAGTCTTTTCAGGATGGGAAGAAGCGTATTCTAATCTTCTCCGATGCTGGCGGTACTGGCAAGAGCTATCACGCAGACCTCCGGACGAAGAACCAGCAGCAGCGTATTCACTATCTTGTACAGCCCGGATGGAGTGCAAGCAAGGCCGTGCAAGGTTTTGGGCGTACCCATCGAAGCAACGAAGCGTCCGCGCCAATTTATAAGCTCGTAACGACGGATGCAATGGGCCAAAAGCGCTTCGTTTCTACGATAGCTCGCAGGCTGGATCAGCTCGGTGCGCTTACGAAAGGGCAACGCGAGACGGGTGGCGGCATGTTCACGGCCAAAGACAATCTGGAAAGCCCGCTTGCGAGGGATTCCCTGTACAATTTCTATGCTTCTCTTCGATATGAGGCCGGAGCGAAAGAGCTTCTTACCTCTATGGGGCTGGAGGATAAATTCTACGATGAACACGGTTCCTTCAAAATGGACGATGAGACAGCCCGGGATATGAACACTTTCCTGAACCGCATTCTTGCTCTTACGGTAGACAAACAGAACGAAACGTTTAACCGGTTCTACTCCATTTTCGAGAACGCCTATGATACCGCCCTGAAAAACGGAACGCTTGACATGGGCATGGAAACCGTAAAGGCGGAAAAAATCGAAATCATTGATGATGAGGCCGTCCACAAAGACGAGAAATCCGGAGCGGAAACCCGTTATGTTCAGGCAAAGGTATCGCGGAAACCGGCGATCATCCGGGATGTGAGCACGCTTACGAAACTTCGGGAGAACTTTGTTGGATTATACCGGACCCAGGAGGGCGCGGTAAGGGCTGTATACCAAACCGCCGATAAAACCAACAGCCGGGGCGAGATCAGCAAAATGTACAAGGTGCAAACCCCGACCTTCACAAAATTCGGCACGTGGCAACAGTCAACGCTGGAAGCGAACGCGCAGGAAATCCCGCGTTCCCAATGGATGAACGCATGGGCGCAGGAGGTTGCGAAACAACCGGAGTACGACGAGAGCACGATGCACATGCTGACCGGAACACTTCTGCCGGTGTGGAACCTGCTCCCGCACTCGGGAAGCACAAAGGCGATGCGAATCATCGCCGATAACGGCGCGCAATATCTTGGGCGAGTGATCCCGGAGAACGAAGTGGATGCTACGCTCGCTCGCCTTGGCGCACCCGGACGGACCAAAATTGAATACAAAGCCGGAGATTTATACGAGCGCATTCTGAAAAAGGGAGAAACGGTGCGGCTCTACAATGACAAAGTACGGCTGAAACGAAGCCGCGTCAACAATGAGGCGCGCATTGAAATCACCGGCGACAACCTATGGTATTACCGTCGCACCTATCCGGAGATTATCTTTGAGAGGATTGCCTATCAGGATCGGTATTTCATCCCCGCCAATGAAGCCGGACAACGGATTATGGAAAGGATAATGAAAAACAACCCGGTCGAAAGCGTTGAGTCGGACAACGGGGTTGACAGCCTGATGAAGGCGAAGGCCGATACAATGGCCGGCACTACCGGAGGCGCGACCGAATGGAACGCTTCCCGTGTCGGAGAATCGCGGACTGTGACCGGGATTGATGCGATTCTCCGAAAAATGCGCGCGCAGTTTAATCTTCCGCTTTCGTCCGGGCATATTCGCGGATCGGGAATCCGGGGGCAATTCGACGTTCATGCCGTGACCGTGCGAACGAAGATCACCAATGATTTGCCCGCTGCCGCGCATGAGATCGGGCATTATCTAGAACGCACCTATAAAATGCTGGAAAACCTGACCAATGAAAGCCGTTCCGAGTTGAAAGCAAACCTTCGGGCGGATATGCAGGCCCGATACGCCGACGATCCGAACCAGCTCGTCCGGGAAGGCTTTGCGGAATATATTCGCCGGTACATGCAGAATCGGGATACCGCGCAGATCGACTTCCCGAAAACAAGCCTTCTCTTTCGCTCGCTGCTTCCGGAGGACGCGCTGCGCTCGCTGGACGGGATTGCCGACGATATCAACGCTTATTACAGCCTTGGGGCGGATACTGCGCAACCTGAACTGATGACCCGCAAGGAGAGCGCGGCCGATCACGCGGCCTTAAAAGACAAGGTTGTGGACGTTGCTGACCGGCTATACCTGGACTGGGTAGACGCGAACATCGGCATCCGGAAATTTGACCGAGCCACAGGAAGCAACGCATACACGTATGCGACCAACAGCGCGTATGCCGACGCGGTATCGGGCGAACTGCTTTCCGGCCAGCTCCACGATATAAACGGCAATTACGTATCCGAGGGGCTTCGGGACGCGCTTTCCACCATTCGGGTGGGGAATAAGACAGAATACGCGGCGTTCAACGAATACCTGGTCGTGCGCCACGGGCCGGAACGCCTCAAAGAGGGCATGCGAATTTTTGCCAACGACGCAAAAAACAGCACAACCTGGATGAATTGCAGGGCGCAGGAGTTGGAGGCGGAATATCCTGCGTTCCGGGAGGCTTCCGGGAAGCTGTATATTTTCCAGAGAGCATTCCTAAACGCGTGGGGCGTGAAAACCGGACTGGTCAGCGAAGAAGCCGCCAAAGATTGGGGGGAACGCTGGGCGTATTATGTGCCCCTGAACCGCGCGATGGGCACAGACGCGAGCGCGATTGGGACCCGCCGAGGCTACGCCAACCAGGACAGCACCATCCGCAAAGCGCGGGGCAGTGGGCGAAGCATTATCATGCCGGTGGACAGCATTATCACCAACATGGTTCGGATGGTCAGCGCCGCCGAGCGCAACCGGGTGATGCAGGAGATCGTGAACGCGACCGAGGACGTGGCTGGCATGGGGCGGTTTCTGGAAAAGGTGCCCGCGCCGCTGAAACGGACCACCATTGACCTGAAGGCGATCAAGCACGATCTGATCGAGAATGTGTTGGAAGCCAACCCTGAACAGCAGGACACGTTTTTGCAGCTCATTCAGGACTTTGACGACGTCGCCTATCAATACGAACAGGGGAAGGCGAAGGGCGATGTGGTTACGGTGCTGCGAAACGGGGAGCAGGAGTTTTACAAGGTGAACGACCCGCTGCTGCTCCAAAGCCTTATGAATATGGCCCCCAAGCACAACAAGGCGTTAATCGACGCATACGGGAAAATCACACGGTTTGTAACCGGAAACATTACAGGGCTGAACGTGGTATGGAGTCTGTTCTCCAACTTCCCCCGGGACATTGGAACCTACATGGTTTACAGCAAGGATAAGAACCCCGTTCGCCTTCTGGGGGGCATCGCCTCTGCGTACCTGAACATGATGAAAGGCCGGGGCGCGGATGCGCTCTATCAGGAATACAAGGCGATGGGCGGCGGGAAAACGAGCGCGTACACGGCGGATACGAACCTGCAGCGTAATCTGATTCGGGACTTCTCCGGGGATAAAACGAAGTGGCTGAATCCGCTCCATTGGCTAGAATTTGTCAGTAACATGATCGAAAGCGGGCCAAGATACGCGACCTATCGGATGATGCGCACGCACTACGGTATGAGCCCGACGCAGGCTTTCTATGAAAGCAACGACATCACGGTCAACTTCCGGCGCGGCGGATCCATGAGCCGGCAGGCGACAAAGTTCATTCCTTTCTTTAACGCCGGCATTCAGGGTCTTGACAAATTCAGCCGCTGGATCAGCGGAGAGGAGTATTCCGGGAGCGCGCGAAAAAGGGCGGCGACAATCCGCACCGCCGGATTGATTGCGACCTCGCTCTTAATCGCCGCGCTGCTGCACGGGATCAATTCGAAGGATGACAAGGAGAAGAAAGAATACGCTCAGCTCAGCAACTACACGAAAAATTCTTTCTTCTGTTTTCCGCTTGGCGACGGAAAGTACTTTGCCGTTCCCAAACCGCGCGAGCTTGCCGTTCTGACCAGCCTGATGGAGCGCGCAATGGAATACTACGCAAACGGAAACGAGAACGCATTCAACGACTTCTACGGCTATGCCGCCGAAACCTCGCTGCCCAACGTTGTGAGTGGGCTGGCCCAGGGCGACTTGTTCAACGCCGTATCCAGCCTTGGCGTTGTAGGGGTGCTTACGTCGGTCGCGGCAAACAAGGATTTTCTTGGCCGACCGATTGAAAGCGAAAGTATGCGAAACCTGCTTCCGTCCGACCGGTTTAACCGGAGGACGAGCGTTGCTGCGAAGGCGATTGCGGACGTATTCGGGTTAAGCCCGCTTCAAGTGGATTATGTGGGAAAGAATATCCTTGGCGGTTTCTGGAAATGGAATCAGGCGTTATTCCCGATCGGCAAGGAGAACGTCGATTACACGCTTGGCGTTGCAAACAGTTACGTCAAGGACAATCAATATTCAACGGACATCGTGAACACGCTGTTTGACAATGCCGAAGCGGCCACCTTGGAGAAAAACAGCGCTAAAACACCGGTTTCCCAAATGAAGTATAAAATGTTGTACAACATGAGCACCTTCTACACCAACTACAACAAGTTATCCAAAGACGAACCCGAAAGCGACCGTTCCCGCGCCTATCGCCAGACGGTGTTGGATATGCTGGACGGGATGAACCAATACGCAAAGGACGGCCCCTACACGCCGGAAACCAAGGCGTTGGAAGGGTTTGTGAAGAAAAACGGCGGGACGGAGCAATACCCGACAGCGCTTACCCCAACCGTGAAGGACAAGGCAGGGTACGCGTACGACCTCACTGCTTCCCAGTATGTGGACTATCAGACGGACTACCTGAAACGGTATTGGGCCTATGTGGGCGATGTGCTGGCCGCCCCGGAAACGGCAACGGAAAACGGCTTGAAGTCCGCAAAAAATCAAGCGCGTTCCGAAGCCGAAAGCGCCATTCTGGGAACACTGGGCGCAGAGGGTGCGGAAACGGAATCCCTGCAAACGGCTTCCAGCCTTGGAATTTCCTCTGAGGAGATTCTCAAATTTAACGCCGCAAAAACAACCGCGAGCGCCGACGGTTCGTTCACGAAGGAGGAGGCCATCTCCATTCTTGAGAATCTGCGGGGAAGCGATGCGCAGAAAGCCTATTTCTACAAAGAGGCGAACGGAAACGCCACCGTTGCGAGCAACCCGTATTCCAGCGTAGAGGAACTGAACCGCTATATTTATGCGTCCGACCCGGCGAAGGTCAAAACAAGCATCACCAATTCATACAAGGATTTGATTGTTTCCAGCTATGCCAGCGGTGATGACGCGGCGGTGTCCACATACACCAACAAGCTCCTATCGCTTGATCTGCTGGATGAGAAGGGGCGGCCGTACTTCACCCAGGAAAAGATCAACGGTTGGATCAACGACTACCTGAAGAACAGCGCTTCGTAAGGGCGAAAAACAAAAGCCGCCTTGCTATGATAAAGATAGTAGCAAGGCGGCTTTTGATTTCGGGAGGTGCGAGGCATGCTGATACCCAGACGGCTGAGCCTGGACATAGGGAAACCGGGGCAACAGGACGCGCTGTATGCCCGCAAAGGGGATACGCGCATATATTGCCTGTTGATTGACCTGCGGGACGGGGCGGAAGAAGTGACGGTGCCGGCGGATGCGCAGGTGATCCTCACGGGGACGAAGCCGGACGGCACGGTATTTACGCTGAATGGGTTGCCGCAGGAAGGGCGGGCCAAAGCGTACCTGAGCGCGCAGGCGTTGACCGTCGCCGGTATTGTGACGTGCGATCTGCGGATTGTAAGTTCTGACGGGAGCGATTTATATAGTCCCAGTTTTGACCTGATTGTAGAAAATTGTGTGCTGCCGGAGGACGCGCTGGAAAGTTCTAGCGATTTTGACGCGCTGACCACGCTTTATCGCCAAATTCGAGGGATGGTCGAACGCACGACGCTGACCGTGATCGGCGTGCCCTACGCGACGGTGGAGGCGCTGCACGAGGCGGTGCCGGAACCGTACCCGTGGAGCGTATACGCGGTAGGCGCGGCGGCTCCCTACGATCTGTACCGCTATGTGGGCGACGAAAGCGCAGGGCCTTACGGGTGGGTCAACCACGGGCCGATTGCGGGGATTGTGGGGCCGGTGTACCTGCCGGCGGTGGACAATCACGGCGTGATTTCGTTCACGAACAACGGAGGGCTTGAAAACCCCGCGCCGGTGGACTTGGCATCCATCGTTGCGACGCTGGGGAACTTCCTGAAATACGACGCCGTCATGACGCTCAGCGACGTGTACAAGGCGAATGTTCTGACCAGCATTGGGGCGCTGGGCGTGCTGCCGCAGGATTATACGGACGCGCAACGTCGGACGGCCCGCAACAACATCCGGATTTATACCGACCCAGCGGATTTGGGACTGACGGTAACGATTACAACGACCATGGAGGAGGTGCTGAACGCGCTCCCCGATGGAGCGACACTGGTATTTATGCCAGCCAGCACAACAACCTCCAATCTAATCCCTTCCGTCAGCAAATACGGAACGCTGATTATACACCGTATCAGTACGGCGAGGACAACCATTATCTGGTATCCGGTGAACGGAACGCAATATCGATGCTACGCGACATATAACAGCGGAGGTTGGACGCTGGGAAGCTGGATTAAAGTCATTGACGCGAACGACATTGAGAACGATCAAGCCGGGACTGATGCGACCAAGGTTTTGGCTGCGCCCGTGGGAAAGGTGCTGGGCGACGAGATCGACGCGATTAACGCGCGGACATCGGGCGCGACGATATGGAGCGGAACCGCCGTCGTACAAGGCGGAACGGCGACGGCACCGGAGTTCGCAACGGCCAATCAGTTTGCGTGCTATTTTGCCGGATCAGGGCTGATGGAAATCCAGATGGCAAACCGGGACGGGTCAATGTGCGGAGTCGCTGCATCGCCGATTACGGGCGGAATCCGTTTATACACGCTGAAAGCTACGCGGAGTGGAACCACCATCACGTTTGACAGCATGAGCCGAATCGATGTGATGGGGGGCGCAGTCAGCAGCGCGCTGACAACCGCCGGATTCACGATCAGTGTAATCCGACAGCTGAGCTAGGAGGGGATTACGGTGAGGAGTTACTACATGGTTCTGGACGCGAATGGACGGATCCTGAGCGTAGCGGACGAAGGATACCATTGCGGGCCTGGCGAGGTGTTACGGGAGGTTCCGGAGGCGTTTACCTTTGATGCGGCGCGGGACTGGGTGCTAACGGATGGCGCGTGGGTAATTGATCCACTTCCGGCACCTGCATTGGATACCAGCCCTACGTTGCAGGAACAGATCGACGCGTTGTCGGCGGCGGTGCTGGAACTGGCGCTGGGGGGTGGTGCAAGTGTATGAGTTTGTTAAGATTCAGTTCGCGCTGGGCAAGATCAGCGCGGAGCAGCTGGCGAAGCTGGTAACGCGTGGGTGGATCACGCAGGCGCAGGCGGATACGATTACGGCGGGCGAGTAGCCCGGTATAAAGGGGAAGTGGATACAATGGCGACCAAGATCACCAATGCCGCGCTCAAAGCGGCCTGCGAGCAGATGCTCACAGAGGACATCCCTTACACCACATTGGACTGTCAAGCAGCTGTGGAGGAGGCCCTGCTGCGGACGGGCGTACCACTCAGCGAATGCAACCTGAGCGGCAGCAATGCGCACTACCGCAACTGCCTGTGGCGCGGAACGCCGGAACGAATGCTTGACCTGTTAGGGGTCAAGGAGGTGCCCGCCGGGATGTTCGTGTTTATTGTGCTAGCCAGCGGAGAGCCTGCCAAATACCAAGGCGACGGGTATGGTAACGCCGATCACATGGGCATTTATCTGGGCGGCGGGCGCACATTTAACAGCTCATCTTCCCGTGGCGGCGTTGAGGTTTCCACTAAATTCAACGGACGTACGGCCGTGCCCAATGGTGGCTGGAACATGATTGGCTGGTCGCCGTGGGTGGATTGCGGTCTGACCTCCGAGCAGGTTGCCGCGCTGAAAGGCGACGCAAATTATACCGACTCGGACACGGGAACCCAGTCAACAAGCGAAAGCGTTGTAACGCCTACGGTTGACGCTGTGACCGACACTTCCGGCTACTATCTAATCAAGAAGGGCTGCAAGGGAGGCGCGGTTGAGCGGCTGCAAACGTGGCTAGCGCGTGACCTTGGATACGGGATCAACGTTGACCACGATTTCGGGCCTGCCACAGAAGTCGCGGTGATCGCGTTTCAAACGGCGCACGGGCTTGAAGCAGACGGCGTTGTTGGGCGGTTGACGTGGGCGGCGCTGGCGGAGGCGCGGTACAATGCGCACAAGAACGGGATATCAGGCTAAATTGATGAAGGGGCTGTACGACAATGGACACAGTATTGGTTGCCGCTGGCGCGTCTGTAATCGTTGGGGCTTTGGCATTGGTGGGGAACATCTATGGGGCTAAAAAGGCGGCAAAACAGACTGAAACCCTTGTTGTATACCGTATTGATCAATTGGAAAAGAAGGTTGACAAACACAACTGCGTGATCGACCGTATGTATAAGGCCGAGGCGAGGCTTGATGTGCAGGAAGAACAAATCGACGTTGCAAATCACCGCATTGAGGACTTGGAGAAAGGGGCATAGCCATGAAGCAGTTTTTCAAAAATTCCTGGGTAAAACTGGTGCTGATTTTCTCGGTGGTGGATTGGCGTGATGTGGGAATTCGTTCTGTTAAAACGCTGGTGCAAACATTCATAGCCTTGCTTGGTACTGCACTCGCCTCCGGGGGGTCCAAGGACGCCATCCTTACAACGGCACTTGCTGGTGCGGTATGCGCGTTATGGAACGGTGTCTGGTCACCCGTTTGGAAGGCCATCGGGCAAAAGGCCGACGAAGTGATTGTTGCCGCTGAAACCGAGCATGTCAGCACCACCGATGGCAGTATGGTGCAGGTG
>DAOPZY010000034.1:0-29701 GCA_035353615.1 Candidatus Limiplasma sp. | reverse complement strand
ATGCTGCAGGACGTACTATCAAAAAAATGGTAAGGCCTGCTGATCGGAAAGAGGCGGTCGATTATCTGGAGAAGGTCTACGAGGCCAGCGAACGTCGCTGCTGCCGCGTGCTGAGGCTGAATCGCAGTATCTATCGGCGCCGTCCCAGGAGAGATGAGCAGGCCTTTCTCAGAATGCGGATCAAGGAAATCGCGGCTGTACGCGTGCGCTATGGGTACAGGCGGATCCACGTGCTGCTCAGGCGCGAGGGCTGGGCCATCAATGTAAAACGCGTCTATCGGCTCTACAAGATCGAAGGCCTCAACCTGCGCAATAGCACCAGGCGCAAGAGAGCCAATCAAAACCGTGTTAAACCGCACAGCGAGGCAACGGCGGCCAATGAATGCTGGGCCATGGATTTCGTCTCCGACCAACTGTATGATGGCAAGCGCTTCCGGGTACTGACGCTGATTGACCTGTTTACAAGAGAGTGCCTGGCGACCTTTGCTGATAAGGCCATCAAGGGGGAGGGTGTCTGTGCGATCCTCCAGCATGTTTCCAAGGAGCGCGGAACCCCCAAATGCATCAAGGTGGACAATGGACCTGAGTTTATCTCCCGTGCTCTGGATGCTTGGACCTATGACCGAAAGATCCAGCTAGTATTCTCAAGACCCGGTACGCCAACCGACAACGCTCACATTGAATCTTTCAACGGAAGCCTTCGGGAAGAATGCCTGAACACAAACTGGTTCATGTCTCTGGAGGATGCAAAGGAAAAGCTGGAAAGATGGCGAAATGATTACAACGAGTATCGTCCGCACAGCGCACTAACATACCTGCCGCCGGCCGAATTCGCCAGGAATTATGCGGCTTATGGGCACAGTTGACTCTGATTTTTCTCATTGAAACTGGACTTATTTTCGGGGGACACTCAATACCAGATTGACTAACTTTCAATTTGGTACAACGCTTGGGGGCAGGATCAGTTCGGTAAAAATCCCCAGCGGTACATGGAGGAATCAGTGCGCCTAATTTCCTCCGTTATGCGGAGAATGCTTGTGGATGGCATCAAGTATACCAGACTGGGCGATCAAGAGTTTTACGCACAGGAGCTTTTAAAAACACGGAATTGGCCGGTTATCTTGAAAGCAATATGCTCGCCAGTTGGAAATCTGTCTATGAGTATGTGGTGTATGACAGCCAAAACGAAGAGAATTTCGCCCGCAAATTCGAGGCGAACGAAGCTGTCAAACTATATGCGAAGCTCCCGGATTGGTTCACGATTCCTACACCGCTGGGTACCTATAACCCGGACTGGGCGGTGCTGATCGAGCAGGATGGTGAACAGAAGCTTTATTTCGTGATCGAAACGAAGACGAGCCTTCTGGCAGAGGATCGGCGCGGCACAGAAAACCTGAAAATTGATTGCGGGAAAGCGCATTTCCAGCATTTGAAAACAGATATGGAGTTTGCTGAGGCGGACAGCTTCGAGAAGTTTTGGGACAAACAGATAGTGTCCGAGACCGTCCCGGATTTTGTGTAAGCCTCCAAACTGTGATATCCATACCTGACCTGCCGGTTGATAAACGCCTGAATGCGCTCGATTCTAAGCCTCTGTAATCGTTGAATAAATCTTCAGTCGTTCATGGCATTATCAATATTTCGGTGATATAATTGTAAAAATAATGCACTGAAGGGAGTGTGATCCCATGATTTCAGTTATTACCTGTGCATCCAGCAGAAAAACATGTGACGATCTGGCAGAGGCCGCTGTAAATGTTTGCTCAACCATGGGCATAGATTGCGAAGTACTGCTGCAAACCGATTGTTTTATCGAGGTTGCCCGTCTCCTTCCCCGTTTGGACGATACCAACTTTTTAACCTTAGAAATCATGGATCATGCGGTGCCTCCGGCCAAAATACTTTCACTTAAGCAGACTTTTTCCAGCACGGATCATCTGCTAGTTCTCATTCTGGACGATCTTTCCATATTGGCGTTCCTAATTAATACGGGAATCAAGCCTTCCGCAGTTCTGACCAGCCCCGTAGACATGGAAAAGATACGCGAAAATTACGTACGAATTTTGGAAGACTATCAAGAAGCATTAGTAAACGACACAAAAAAGATAATCCTCACATTCCGGCACAAAACATACCGATTATCCGTCTATCAAATCATCTATATCGAAGCAATGGAGAAGAAAGTCAACATCTATACGAAGTTGCAGTGCATCGTATCAACGCAGAGCCTGCATGAAATGAAAGCCATGCTGGACGAGCGCTTTATACAGTGTCACCGTTCCTATATCGTGAATATCAACAGCATTGCGAGCGTCGACCTCCCCAATATGGAACTTGAGTTAAACGGCGGCATACGCATTCCTATTTCAAGGAATTACCGAAAATCCGTAGAGGAAAGGATCTGTGATGCCGATGCTCGCAGATGAGATCGCTTTTGTCCTTCCAGTGGAAAGCTGGCTGTTCCTGTTGCAGTACAAAGGCGTAAAGGATGCGTGGATGCTGCCCATAGAAACAGCACAAATGGATGTGAACGGGGGTCGCGACTGGCTGGCCGGGCAAGGGTTGTTATGGTTTAACGAAAAGCAGACGGCTATTGATGAAGTGTTGGATCACATAGCTTATAGGATTGCCCAGACTCGATGGGGGTTGGATATAAGGGTGGATAATCATCTTTTCCTGTTGCTCAGCTCGCCGGAAGGATGGATATGGATCGTAGCGCTCAGCGGAAAACGACTCAGCGTTCAGGGAACAGACACACCCATAGAGAAGATCAAATCCGTTTTACGCAACGATAAAGGTGCTTTCGGTATTCGCTCGCAAGGATCTCCGCTATGGATCGCGGAAATGAACGGTAATCAGGCAGAACAATGGTTCCGTGAAAATGAATACCAGAGTAGAAAACCCAGATCAAAGGATTAGGACTACTTTCGCACTGCCATTCACTCCTTCAATCCCGCATTCGGTCATTATACGCCCGAACTTTGGTTTCCGGTTCTATAATAACTCTGTAACAGGAAGGCAGGTTTATTAGATGATTCAGGACATTGAGAATATACGAAGTCTCTCGAACAGTATCGGCGCTGCGGCTTTCATCCTTAGGGGACTGTCCGAAGAAGATTGGAAATATCTATGTGCCGATGTCGGCGAAAACCTACAAGGGAAAACAGCCGACGCATTGATCGACGCGCTGGGTGGGTTGGAATATGACACGCGAAAACTAGCCTCCGGGTTGGCTTGCGTTGCATCCAGACTGGCTCGGTGCGCGGCCGGGATGCAAGACGAGGATCCAACGGACGAATCGGAAACCCGGGAAAAGTAACCGGCGGATTTGATATATTATCGTGAGGACGGTCCCTCTGTCGTAAGGCAAGATCGATCGCCGGATTGAACAGGTACAGTACGGATTTACTGTAAGAAGCAACGGAAAGGAGGAAGTCGTTTTGAATCAAATACGCTGGCAAACGGACAGCGCCCTCGCAATAGACCATCGGCTCAAAGCGATTGCCTCAGTCCTTATGGACGTGTACCGGCAGCTTGCCTTGCTGGACGATCACCTCATTGAGAAAAGCGCGGAAACCAAAGATATCTGTTTCTGCTGGGAAAGCTACCTCGTATCCCTCAATCATCTGATTGAGCGGGTATATGGTCTATCAACTAATATCAAACATGCGGATCAGGTACTAAGCGCGGCGGAAAATCACCTGAAACAGGTTTGCTTAACGGAAGAAGCCAGTATAGGCTCCCTGCAAGCGGGGGCAAAGGCGAAGTACATCCTGAATATGTTTAATCCGCCAGCGGACGCCATAAGCGTTGGGATCGAGACGTATGAAAACTATTTTGGATGTCTCCACAATGAGTTGCCGGTAGTGAATTTTCAATCGTTTATCGTTCGCGCGGAGCCTGCGAACACGATTGCTTGGGAGGATATTCATCTGATGGAATGAACCTGTACTTTCTTTACAATGACTGTACGGATGATCCATTATGGTTTCATAATGCTTGCGCCTGTGGAAAGACATAGGTAGTTACCCAATCATTTCCTGATTGCATATAACAGACTCGTACCGGCAGAGACTTATTATACCGAAGGAGGCCGTCCCTATGGCAGATTTCCCCGAACGCTTAACCGCTCAACAGCCCTTCTGGGGTTCTTGGGTGTTGGATAGTTTTATCGGCGAAGGCAGCTATGGTAAGGTCTATCGTATCCGCCGCGAAGAAATGGGTAAGACCATTTACGCCGCTCTCAAATGGATCACACTGCCCAAAAATCGTTCGGAGTTGGAAGAATATCGCACTGAGGGGCTGATGGAGAACGATGTACAGCGGCTATACCGGGAAAACGTACATCGGTTCCGCGAGGAAATCGACCTGATGAGCCAGTTTCGGGGCAACAGCCATATCGTCAATTATGAGGATCATCTGATCCTCGAACGTAAGGACGAGATCGGCTGGGATATCCTGATCCGCATGGAATTGCTGACACCGTTGAACCAACGCTTCCGGGAAGGCATGACCGTGGGCGACGTGGTCAAACTGGGCCTCGACATTTGCGACGCACTCGAACGTTGCGCCAAGGTGTATGTAATCCATCGGGACATCAAGCCGGATAATATTTTTATATCCCAGTTCGGGGATTACAAGCTTGGCGATTTCGGCGTGGCTCGCAGCTTGGACGAAACCGCGACCCACCTGTCCAAGCAGGGAACTCCAGTGTTTATGGCTCCTGAAGTCTATCTTGGTAAAGGTAAGTACGACGCAACGGTCGACCTGTACTCTCTCGGGCTGGTGATGCACCGGTTGTTGAACCGGCAGCGGCTGCCTTTTCTGCCTATGAACGACGAGGTGCCCACACACGCAGAGCGTAATACCGCATTGGAGACGCGGCTTCGCGGAACACCCATCCCGCAGCCGGTGGACGGCGGTGCTGAGCTGGCTAAAGTGATATGCAGAGCCTGTGCTTTTGACTCCAAGAAGCGTTACCACACGGCCGAAGAAATGCATAATGCGTTGCAGAAAGCCGCTGAAAAGATAAATCTGAAGAAACAACTGACTGTCAACCCGACCGGCGCAGGATTGGATAGTGGCCGTAGCAGCCTGCCGCCGGGCGGCACGGGGAACCGAAGCGGCAGAAACACGGATGTCATCAAGAACAGTCAGAACCAGCGGCGCAGGTTTATGATCTGGCTATGGATCGTCATCGCTGTGGCCGCGGCGTTTGTACTTGGCGGCTTCGGCATGAAACTATGGATGGAAAAACAAACAAAACAGCCGGCGCCGACAATCTCCGTTACGGCTGAACCGACTGCAACATCAACTTCTGTGGCGACTGCAACTCCTGTACCAACCGCGACGCCCACACCCACGCCTACCCCAAACCCGATCGTTTACCCCAACAGCAGCGTAGAAAATGCAGTTCGTAAGGCGGTGGGGATTAGCAACGGAAATATATATCCAAAAGATGTTTGCGAAATCACCTGCTTGGAGCTAAACGAGATGGGTATTTTAGATCTATCGTTTCTGAAATATTTTTCAGGCCTTGAGGAATTGTATTTGCAAAATAATGATATCATAGATATCAGCACACTGGCTAGCTTGAAGAAGCTGACGTCATTACATCTCGGTTATAACAAAATCTCTGACGTGAGTCCCTTAAAGGATTTGGTAAACCTGAACAACCTGTATTTGGAGGATAACAAAATCACAGACATCAGCAGTCTGCAAGGGCTGACGAAATTGTATGGGCTGTGCCTAGATGACAACAAGATCAGCGATATAAAACCGTTGCAATATATGACAAATATGATCGGCATCGGCATTGGCGGAAATCTGATCAGCGATATCAGCCCCTTAGAGAACATGACAGATATTACATATCTGTATCTGGGAAATAACCATATTAGCGATATAAGCTGCATACAGAATATGGAAAGTATCAAGGTACTGCATCTTTATAATAATAAGATTTCGGATATAAGCGCGTTACAAAGTCTGACACAGCTCAATGACTTAGAGTTGTATTATAACTATATCAGTGATATAAGCCCCCTGCGGAATCTGTATAGATTAACGGTACTTTCGTTGGACCATAACAGCGTAAAAGATATCGAAGCCCTGAAATACCTGGCAGAACTAAAGGTCCTAGGCTTAAGATGCAATAAGATCAGCGATCTTGAATCTCTCAAGAACCTGACAAACCTGGAGGAATTGTACTTAAGTGAAAACCAGTTTACTTCCATCGCTTCTTTAAGTAATCTTACGGAACTGAAGATTCTTTACCTGGATAGCGATAGCAAAGTAACTCTATTCTCCACTTTAAGCAATTTCAAGGACCTGACAGAATTGAATCTCGGCTATACGCAAATCAGTAGCATATCTATTTTACAGATGCTAACCAATTTAAAGAAGATTATTCTGGATCACACCTCATTGACTAGCGCTCAGATTGCGTTGCTAAAGCAAAGTCTTCCGGATGCGGAAATCAAATATTAGGCCTACAACGGGGGCAACTAGCCAGCAGGGCCCGCGAAGAAATTTCGCGGAAGGGTAGCCTTTATAGCGATAGCCGCTGGTTGCGGGATAGCAATCCGTGAATTGATCATTGAGGATGCGGCCATCCAATTGGGACCTATGGTCATTTTGCAAACATATGTGATCTGAAAGCAAATGAATAGTCGGTAACATGTTCATCATACGCAGACAGGAGGCCGTCTCCCATGACAGATTTTCCCGAACGCTTGACCGCTCTCCAACCCTTCTGGGGCTCTTGGGTTCTGGACAGCTTCATCGGCGAAGGCAGCTATGGTAAGGTGTTCCGTATCCGCCGGGAAGAGATGGAAAAAACCACCTACGCGGCGCTCAAATGGATCACGCTGCCGAAAAACCGCTCGGAGCTGGACGAGTACCGCACCGAAGGCTTGATGGAGAACGATGTACAGCGGCTATACCGGGAAAGCGTACACAGGTTCCGCGAGGAAATCGACCTGATGAGCCAGCTTCGGGGCAACAGCCATATCGTCAATTATGAGGATCATCTGATCCTCGAACGCAAGAACGAGATCGGCTGGGATATCCTGATCCGCATGGAATTGCTGACACCGTTGAACCAACGCTTCCGGGAAGGCATGACCGTGGGCGACGTGGTCAAACTGGGCCTCGACATTTGCGACGCACTCGAACGTTGCGCCAAGGTGTATGTAATCCATCGGGACATCAAGCCGGATAATATTTTTATATCCCAGTTCGGGGATTACAAGCTTGGCGATTTCGGCGTGGCTCGCAGCTTGGACGAAACCGCGACCCACCTGTCCAAGCAGGGAACTCCAGTGTTTATGGCTCCTGAAGTCTATCTTGGTAAAGGTAAGTACGACGCAACGGTCGACCTGTACTCTCTCGGGCTGGTGATGCACCGGTTGTTGAACCGGCAGCGGCTGCCTTTTCTGCCTATGAACGACGAGGTGCCCACACACGCAGAGCGTAATACCGCATTGGAGACGCGGCTTCGCGGAACACCCATCCCGCAGCCGGTGGACGGCGGAACCGAACTGTCAAAGGTGATCTGCAAGGCCTGCGCCGCTGACCCGCACAAGCGCTACCGCACCGCCGAGGATATGCGGGAAGCGCTGCGTAAGGCTGCAGAGAAAACGCATCTGAAAAAGCAACTGACCGTCAATCCGACCGGCGCGGGCGTAGACAGC
Organism: Candidatus Limiplasma sp.; assembly: GCA_035353615.1. Lineage (GTDB taxonomy): Bacteria > Bacillota > Clostridia > Christensenellales > Aristaeellaceae > CAXXOK01. The sequence goes on along the minus strand of DAOPZY010000034.1, from coordinate 22,007 downwards.
GGCAGAAGTAGTCTACATCCGGGCAGCACGGGGAACCTAACCGACAGGAATCATGCTGAAGAAACAAAGGAACAAAACAAGTTACCAAGGCGCGGACGCGTGAACTGGGTGTGGTTTATCGTCGCTGTATTCTCCGCACTTCTCGTTGGCGGCTTTGGTATGAAACTCTGGATAGAAAAACAAACAGGACAACCAGCAACGACTAGCACCGATACGATTGAATCAACTTCAACGCCGACCTTAGTATCAACGGCCACGCCAGTTCCGACTGCAACGCCCACATCTACACTGACATCGACCCCCACACATACGCCGAAGTCTACTTCCGCATCTACACCCACGCCTACACCAATGCCAGTCCCAACACTTACCGCAACCGAACTAAGCAATATATACGCGGTTGGGAAAACAGTCGCATTTGGAGATCACCAACAGCTCGACAGTACATCTTATGGTAAGAAAGCGATTCAGTGGAAGGTACTAGCATACGAAGGCAGCAGAGCCCTTTTGATTGCGGAAAAATGCCTGGATTTTCAGCTTTACAATGATAGTTACGAGGATACTGATACTACTTGGGCAACCTGTTCGTTAAGGGAGTGGCTAAATAATGATTTCTTTTTTGCTGCATTCACAGCGGAAGAGAGGCAAGCCATCCTACCTACACAGTTGGAGAACGATAATCCAGAGCTGGGAACAGATGGAGGAATGGATACAAACGATAAAATCTTCCTACTCAGTATTATGCAGGCAGAAACGTTATTCAGGGATAGCCCCGACCGCCAGGCACAGCCCACATTTTACGCAAGGGCGGGGAGAGGTGGCACCGATATGAGTGGCAATGCTGTGTGGTGGCTTCGTTCTCCTGGCAGTACCAACAGCGAAGCTGCAGTCGTCGGTACAAGTGGCATGATCATAACTAATGGCTGCTACATCTGGGGTTCTTACGCAATCCGCCCTGCTTTTTGGTTGGATCTTGCATCTGATATTGTCACATCTATGGTTCCCTAGGCGTTTTGGCTTACTGTTAGTTGGTAGTCGATAAGATATCTGGTGTACATCTACAGCGACTTACATAGACGGACAGGATTCTCGGGAGCCAATCGTGGAGGGAAAGATTGAATTGCCAATAGTTTGTCGGACATAATTTATCAGGTACATGATATTACCAAAATCGTTGCTCTGGTCCGCGTGAAAGATCTGGATTTCTAGCAGGATCCCTTTTTCAGAGCCGATCCAATTTGGCTTTACAATATCCAGTAGGGTTATTATAATCTTTACAGGGCTCCACCGATTAAGGCACTAATAACATCCCTCGCTTCCTAAACCTGATACCTTCAATCATCTTGTGCTTCGTAATTATACTTTCTAAAGAAACGTAGCAAGACAATCAAGCCACCAATCCCACCATTTTTCCAGAGAAACACAAAGTATTCAATACATCAGGAGGATAATGTTATGCAAAAGAAATGCCTGTACTCTTTCATTGCGATGCTTCTTGTGCTGAGTACCATTTGCCTTTCCTCGGCGATGGCAGAGGAAAAATTGGAAATTGTTCAAGCCAGGCAGAACGGTAACCAAATCATTCTATATTCGCTGATTACGGATGTGGATAGCGGTAACGTTTATACCAACAGTTTAGAGCCAAGCCAGGTTCAAGCCGTTGGGGGTTCCTATGGAGATTCACAAATTGTTTCCATTCAGTCGTTTTCCGATTCTGGAGAGGGCATTGCCTATGCGATTGTGCTCGACCTCAACACATACGCTCTTAACGCGAACCGGTTGACGGACTTACAAAGCGAGCTTAAAACCTTTCTAAACATGCTACGTGACGCGGATCGTGTTTTACTGCTCGTTTCTGGTAAAAGCGGCGTGTCCACTTTAACCAATGGGTTTGAAAAAGATAGACTTGCGATCAACAATGCGATTGAGAACATATCCGGTAATGAAAAGACGCGGGACCCCGCGTTGTTCCAATCAGTAAGTCGTGCGCTAGACGCGTTCTCCTCAACCGGTTCGGATTTTCCAACACGTAAGGCCGTTCTTGTGCTGACTTACGGCCAAGATGACGAAAGCATGGCACCGGACGTGCTTGCAAATAAAGCCGCCCAAAGCGGTATACCGGTCTATTTCATTACCCTGAAAGGGAAGAACGCCGATAACAGCGTACGGACGATAGATACAGCCGATTTAGACCGTATCGCTCGAGCTTCCCATGGTCGGGTGATCGACGGCACCAGTGATATTGGATCGGCGATAAAAACCTTCAACAGCTACATTATGGGAACGAAAGTGATTACAGCGGTGCCCTCCAAGGATGCCTGGAACGCGCTTGCTGCCGACTGGAGTGTCAGTGTTAGGCTGAGCAATTATACTGTAACCAACAGTGCAGACGGAAAGTATTCTTTGTTGCTCACGCCAACTGCTACGCCTACACCAAGTCCTACACCCACGCCCACACCGACACCCACGCCGACGCTCACGCCCACGCCTAAACCTACCAAAGCCCCTTTGGTCACCACTACCCCCGAAAGGCATTATACTGTCTCCATCGTTTGGGAAGACGAGGATAATGCCAAGGGGACGAGGCCGGATTCTATTATCGCGTCGCTTATCAAGGACGGTTCGAATACAGGTAAAATGCTAGCGCTGAATGAAGCAAACGATTGGATGGCTGTTTGGGAGAACCTTCCCAATGACAATTCTGTTTACGAAGTTACGCTGGCCACAACCGCGAGGTACACAACTTCCGAAACATCTCCTGTTCGGGATCAAGCCGTGTTTACATTAAGCCAAGTTCCCGCTGGTATCGTAGAAAAGCTACTGACTCCTCCATTGCTTTTCGCAGGAATCAGTGTTATCGCCTTAATTCTCGGTCTGATCATTTTCCTGATCGTAAACCATAAAAAGCGTTCTTCCATCAGGGTCGACGATTTCGATATGCCGGAGGATGAGTCACATGACATCCATTCTGCCGTTTCCCTTGGCGGAAGCGGCGAAGAAACGATCGGGCTTTTCGATGGCGACCCAGAAGCGACCATCCCGATGGGCGCGAACCAGTACCGTGTCAATGCGACAATTATCTACCGTGGAGAAGCAAAACAGCAAACGCTAACACTCGCCAAGGAACTGGTCATCGGGCGTGCCCCGGATTGCGGGCTCGTACTGGAAGATCCCCATATTTCCAGAAAGCACTGCAAGCTCATGTTGAAACCGAACGGCCTGTATGTGGCGGATATGGGGAGCCGCAGCGGAACGATGCTGAACAACCAGCCGGTCGTTTCAGAAATGCCCATCAAAACGGGCGATACCCTTTCGCTGGGGGCCACCCAAGTGAGGCTGTCCATTCAGGGCTGACGCTTGAAAGGCGGAGAAACGCTATGTTTCAGCGGAAATTATTGTCGACAGTGCTGGTCGGTTCGCTGTGCGCCCTGCTCCTGACTCAAACTGCTTTTTCGCGAATGGCTTTGGCACAGCATGGAACCCTTCCTCCCACAGCGATAGAGACGACTATCAGCGACACTATTGCAGCGACACCTGTTCCCACGGCAACGCCTACCCCTACCCCTACCCCTGAAGCAACACTCGTAACAAACCTACAGATGAGCTTTTCGCAATTTCTGCCACTGATCCATCCCGTACCGTCGCCTACGCCAATGCCTACGGCCTTACCGACACCGACACCGACGCCAACGGCAACGCCTACACCAACGCCCACACCCGAGCCGGTGATGATAACGCTTACGCTGCCCACCCCGTCGGTTGAGAGTGGGGTGCAGACCTATGCTGCCGCTTTATCCGCTGGATTAAACATTGAGGGCAAAGCGGAAAAAGGCGCTTCCCTCCTTCTCACAGTCACGTCCGTGTCAAAGATCATTATTTCACATTCGCTGATCTGCGACGGCGAGGGTGTTTTCAGCGACCGGATCACCCCAGAAGAATGCGCCAGATTGGAGAATATCGGCGAGGTGGTTTTAAAAGTTACCTATGCCGATTTCCCGGATTCGTACGCGGCGACGTATCCGTTCATTTATCAAACAGCACGCGCAAACGACGCGCAGCTGATCGGGGTAGTGAGCTACAGTCATCGCGACAACGAGCTTACAATTAGTGGTACCATATCGGTTCCTTTTATCAAACTCTCATTACAATGCGACACGGTCACAGCCCCAAATCCGACGATCTCCGGTAAAGACGGTTCTTTCTCCTTTACCCTGGCTAACGCCATGAAGAACGGCTTGCCCTTGGAAAATACTTTTTACCTGATCTTTTCGGATGACACGCTTCGCCCGGAAAAACTGATGGTGACCAATATAACACAGGAAACGCTGATAGCGTTTACAAGTTCCTATTCCAACCGAACAGTAACATCCGTTTCATTGGTACTATTGGGGGTATGTACATTGTTTCTGATGGCGAAAGCTTTGCTGAGCAAAATCGGAAAAAAACAGACCCGAAAAACCTGCTCTTCCGTATCCGATTCATCCATCGAAGCCGCTGCTTGCAACGACAAGGGACGGGTTCGCGGCAACAACGAAGATAATTTCTACTTGAACGGTCGCTGGATGGGCCTGGAAACCATGGACGCCGGAGGCACGTATACTGCCGAAAACATAGCCAGGACACAGCTGTATGCGGTTTGCGATGGCATGGGGGGCGAGTCAGCAGGCGAAAAAGCAAGCTGTCAGGCAGTAACAGAATTGCACGAGCTGATGCAGAAATATCCCAATGGGATTTCGGACACGGCCTTTACGCAAGAACTGAATATCATATCCGAAAACATACATAAGAACGCCAGCGGGCAAGGCCTACGCTCCGGAACAACCTTTGCGGGTTGCCTGTGGCAAAACGGAAAAATGAGGATCGCGCATGTTGGGGACAGCCGCGTCTACCGTTTGCGTGGCGGTGTGCTCAAGCAAATGACTGTTGACCACAGCGAAGTACAGCGGTTACTGGCGATGGGGGTCATTACACCGTCGCAGGCTAAAACCCATCCGAAGCGTCACGTGATCACGCAGTATCTGGGCATGCCGAGTACCGAAATCCGAATTGATCCCAATTTGACGACCGTTGATATCCGCTGCGGCGACCGGTTCGTACTATGCAGTGACGGCTTGAGCGATATGGTGGAGGAGACTCAGCTCAAGCGGGTCCTCCGGGGAGCGAACTGCCCGAAGGACGCTGCAACGGAACTCGTGAAGTGTGCCATTCAGAACGGCGGGAGGGATAACGTTACCGTAGTATGTCTGTTCTTTAAGGGCACGAACCAGAGCGCAAGGCAAAAAGTTGTTGAAAAAGTGCTATTTAGTTTCTCCGCCGCTGCGGGCGCCGGCGGCTTGATGTTTCTTGTCGAACTGTTCTACCGTATCCATTGACCGGCAGAGCCGAGACTCTCACACGTCGTCAGGTTTACGTCTCTACGCCGATAAAGAGGAGGCATCCGTAGTTGTATTGCATCTGGCTATATTGGGAAGATCGCTATCGCGATATTTTACTTCCGGAACAAACGGGATTCCATACCTCTCTCCTGCTATCCAGCGGCGATACCGGATGGCAAAATGATGTCCGGCTCTCCATACGCTGCTTGGACGGCGATTGGTTCCTGACGATGCCCGAAGGTTTTCAGTGCGAAGGAGAATCGCCCGGCGAACTATGTCTGGGCGGGCATCTGATATTGAAAAACAAAGAACTGACCATTGCAGTATATTCCACCCAGATAGAAAAAAACGAGCTAGAAAAATATGTCCTTCCACCGGAACGAACCGTTTTGATCGGTCGAAACCCCAACTGCACGCTAAGAATGGATTCGCCTCTTGTTACAGCCACGCACGGAGCGCTTACGTATAAAGCGGGCGGGTGGTTCTACAGCGATACTAGCCGTAACGGAACGTTTTTGAACCACAGAAAGGTCAACAACGGGGAATACAGGCTCAAGGTCTGCGACGAGCTGTTTTTTGCTCCGGGTTTGAAGTTCGTTTTCCTGGGAGATCATATCGCGCTGAACCATCCCGTCCAGTTGGCAATTGTCGGACTTCCCCCGTGGGTGCAGAGTGTGCCGGAACCACTTCCCGAGGAACAGCCCTCCGTGTCGGCTATCACAGAGATCCATCGTGCGCCGCGAATGTTAGTACGGCCTGACGATGAGGCGATTGAGATCGATCCACCTATCTCCAAAGCTCCCGAACGCGAGCAGTCCCTGTTCATGACCATCGGTCCGTCACTTACCATGGTGCTGCCCATGATGATGGGCGCGATGATGACCAGCATGATCAGCAATGGCAGTAATTTTATGCTGGCAGGGCTTACGATGATCGGTACTTCTTCCATTCTTGCCGTTATTTGGGGGACTGCCAGTTTCAAACGACAAAAAAAATTGGAGAAACAAACGGAAATCAAACGGAAAAAAATATATGTATCCTACATCAAAGAGGCGGAGCGTCATCTTCGCCAGCTTTATCAAAAGGAATACAACCGGCTGCTGAACCAGAATCCTTCCTTTCAGGAATGCATCGACCTGTTGGACAAGGAGAAACTGCGGTTTTGGGAAAGACAACCCGGTCACGACGATTTTCTTTGCGTGCGGCTCGGCCTGGGAGAAGCGCCCCTTCCCAACGAGATCCATATATCAAAAGAGCCGCTTTCCCTGATAGACGACAGCCTTCGCTCGGAACCAGAGCGTTTGGTCCAAACCTATTCTGTCATTAAAAACGCGCCCCTTAGCGTGAACCTGCGCTCGGAAAAGGTGGTCGGCATCTTGGGTAGCGCCAGCGCGCAGGCGATCATCATATCGATGATGATTCAGATCTCGGTGTTGCAAAGCTATCATGATGTGAAAATCGCCATCATTTCGGATGAGCAGAATGCCAACCAGTGGTCCTGGGCGCGGTGGCTTCCCCATGTGTTCCCCACGGAGGACCGAAATTTACGGATGGTGGCAAGCCAACCCGCGGCGGTACGGGAAGTTCTGATGCACCTTAACGAGATCCTTCAGATGCGGCTTACCCACGGCGAGGAAACGTTCTCGGACGAGGACGACCCGAAAAGCCAGCCGACCCCTCATTATGTCGTCTTTTGCCTGGTTCCCGCCATGTTGGAAACCGAGGCCGTATTCAATCGCCTAGCGCTTGGCGCACCTGGCTTTACTTTGGTCGTAGCCGCGCCGCATATGGAGGAACTGCCGAAAGAATGCAGGCTCGTGTTGAGCGCCGGCCAGGAACACAGCGGTATCTACAGCTCCGTTGGCGATGTAACGCCGCTGGACTACGATCGTCTGAACCCTGCCGATGCATTCAGCTTTGTACGCAGGCTTGCCCCCATGCGCGTGCGCGACAGCGTAATGGGCGCTGCGATTCCTTCCGTCGTTTCCTTCCTTGAGCTATACGGTGTACGTGACGTGAAGCATCTCAATGTGTGGCGGTCATGGAACGAACGTCACGCCTTTGAAGGCCTCGAATCCACCATAGGGCTCAGAGCAGGAGCTCAGCCTTTTATTCTGGATATTAGCGATAAAAAGCACGGTCCCCATGGGTTGGTCGCAGGCACAACCGGATCAGGAAAATCCGTGATGCTACAAACGTATATACTCTCACTTGCAACGCGCTATCATCCGCGCGATGTTCAGTTTATTCTGATCGACTATAAAGGCGGCGGTATGAGCGACGCTTTCCAGGGGCTTCCCCACGTAGCCGGTACGATCGATAACCTTCAGGGAATCCGGATGATCCGCCGCGCGCTTGCATCGGTGCAGGGAGAGATCCGTAGGCGCGAGGCAATATTCAAAGCTGTTGGCGTAAGCAATGTGGATGATTATATGCGCCAATACCAAACGGATCCCCAGTTAGAGCCGCTTTCCCATCTGATTATCATTATCGACGAATTTGCAGAACTCAAGAAAGAGCAGCCCGATTTCATGCGGGAGCTGATCAGTGCCAGCCGCGTTGGCAGAAGCGTAGGCATCCACTTGATCCTCGCCACGCAAAAGCCCGGCAACTCGGTGGACGACGAGATATGGTCCAACGCCCGATTCCGCATCTGCTTGCGCGTGCAGAACCGCTCCGACAGTCTGGATATGCTTAAACGCCCTGACGCAAGCTACATCAAGGGCATGGGACGTTGCTTTGTTCAGATCGGGAACGATGAGATTTTTGAAGAGGTGCAAACTAGTTGGAGCGGCGCCACTTACGAACCCACCAGGTCGACATCCTTGGAAAAACCGCGCCTTCTCAATGAAGTCGGGCAACCTGTATACGTCAAGCTTGACAAGGACGATGCATCAAGCAAAGTCACACAGATAGCCGCCGTATTGGAGAACATCAGAGAAACGGCTGCGGAACATCAAGTTCCGCCTTCTCGCCGGCTCTGGCTCGACGAATTGCCGCCGCATCTGGATCTACTGAAAATTGAACCCGTATCATTCGCTCACTGGACGGCAAACGGATGGCCGCAACTGCCTTCAGGCACGATTGTTGCTCCGGTTGGGCTGGCGGACGATCTGCAGAATCAACGGCGTGTTCCGGTGATGCTGGATTTCACACGGGACAAAAATCATCTGGTGGTCGGCTTGGCTGCCACAGGGAAAACAACCTTTCTTCAAACGCTAACGCTATCCCTTGCGCTGCGGTATACCCCGGAGCAGGTACAGATCTACGCGCTGTCTCTGACCAGTAAAACCTTGGGTACTATGAAGAACCTTCCCCACATGGGAGATATCGTTTACGGGGACGATCCGGACGATGTTTTCCGCCTCATCCATATGCTGACGAAAGAAAACGAACGCCGACGCGGGCTGTTTGCCGAAGCGGCCACCGACAATTACACGGCGTTCATCCGTTCCTGCGATACGCGTAAGCAATTTGAACGAGTGCCGGCTATCGTTGTGCTGATCGACGGGATCGCGCAGCTTTTGGAGATCGTATCGGAAGACGAGCCGAAACAGCGCCTGTTTACCCTGTTGAAAGAAGGAAGCAGCAGAGGCCTGTTCTTCGTCGTTACAGCGTTGTCGACCAGCGAGCTTCCCTCCCGGATGCTCAGCAATTTCCACGGCGTAGCGCTGCGGCTTCACGACCGGAGCGACTATCAGGATGTTGTCGGTAAGCGCATGCCCAGCGACATGAGCGATATCCTTTCATATGCCGGTCGCGGCGTGGTCGCTTTGGAAGACGATGTGTTTGAAATGCAGACGGCGGTCTGCTTTCCACAGGCGGTGGATGCGGATAGGGCGGAAGGCATCGGGATGCTTGCAGACCAAATGAGGGCTTCCTGGAAGGGAAAGTTGCCTAAGCATCTTCCGCACATCGCGGAGGACGCCACATGGAACCTCCTGCAAAGCCAAGCGGAGGTTGGGGGTTATGATACCCAGACAACGCTAGCCGTCGGATATAAACATATTGACGCGGAGCCGGCATGTGCCGACCTTTACAAGCAGTATGCTTGGCTTATCATAGGTCCGCACGGCTCCGGAAAAACCAGCTTCCTGAAAGCCGTTGCGGCGGCCTTTGCGCGAAAAAACGCCGAGATAAACGTGTTTACGGCCGAGAATCATCGAAACGATTTTTCTGCTGCCAATATCAGATTCCAACCGTTGGCTGAGCAAGAATCCTATCTGAAAGAGCTGGACCAGTTGATCCTGGATCGTAACAACCGGAGGAAGGCAATCATGTCTCAAGGAGAGAAAGCCTTGCGGGAACTGTACCATATATTTACCCCTTATGTGCTGATAATAGACGGGCTACAGGATGCCCCAGTCAGCGCGCCGCTTCGCCACCGCTTGACAGAGTGCGCTTCTATGGCGGAAGGATTCGGTCTTTACCTTTTTGCTACATTGAACCCTGGCGACCTGTCGCTGCTCAGGCGTGACCCCTTGACCACGACGCTCGGCTCCAGGCAAAACGGGATCGCCCTGTGCAAGCTTGCCGACTGCGACCTGTGGGAACTGCAGATCCCGTTTGCCACGAAAAACCGCATGGTCCGTCATGGTGATGCTTACTGGGTGAATAGAAACAACGTCGAGCGGCTGGTATTGCCCATGGACATATAAGCCGGGCCGAAGAAAGGAAAAGCGGTATGGAAAAGATCATTGTCGAAGTCATCGTACCTGCGCTGGGGCGTTCTTTCGATTTTGAGTTTCCCGCGCAGAGCACCGGCCGGGAAGCAGCCGACAGTTCGGCGGAATTGTTGTGCAAACTGAACCCCAGCTTAAGCTTCCTGCAGCCGGAGTTGTACGATGCCGGCAACGGCTTCCCCTTGACTGGTCAACCATCTCTTGCGGCTGCTGGGATAAGGGACGGGAGCCAACTTATGCTGATCTAGCGAGGAGGAAAACTCGAATGAAGGATGCTTTGCGATTCGCTCCGTAAAACCTGCTATTCGTCGAGTATCGCACCGCATAAAGGACGAAAGGATTACAATAAGCCCGGAAAGCGAAAAACGCAAACGACGCGGATACGCGCCACGCGCCAGGCGCTGCGGAACACAAAAACCCACATTATAAACCGGTAAAAATGAGAAGGAGGTACTATCCCATGGCAAAATTCACCGTTACCCCTGGGGAACTTCGCGCGGCGGCAAAAAAGCTTGAAACGGAAGCGTCCAATTATGAAAACGCGAGCAAAGCAGCCAAATCCGCAGCCGACGCTCTCGCTGCAGGCTGGGTCGGAGATGCCCAGAAAGCCTTCGTGAGCGAACAGGAAAAGGCGTACAACTGGTACGTGGAGATGACTACGCTGGCGCGGCAGTATAGCGCGTTCCTCACTCGAGCCGCCTCCGAGTACGAAACCGCGGACTCGCAGGCCAGCGGGATCATCTCCGCAGGCTGACGGGACGATTGTAAGGCAACACAGCAAAACTATCAATTGATTTGGAGGGAGAACAATGGCGGAGAACCTGATCGTTTCTACGGAGGAAATGCAAAGCACCCTCAATACGTTCAACACCCAGAAAGGCGCGCAGACCAGCGCCTACGAAAGCATGAAGAGCACCATCGCGGGCCTTTCCGGCAGTTGGCTGGGCGAAGCGTCTCAGTCGTTCCAGAACCAGTTCCAGACCTACTATTCCAACATCTCGCAGAGCGAGGCGAAAATGGCCGACGCTGTGGATGAATTAGGCAAGTCCGCGGACCTGTTCGTGGGCACCGAGATCGAATCGCTCAAATCCGGCGCCAGCGCCATGGACGTGGGGCAAAGCCCCTTCGCCTGATTCGCAGGCGGCAGCTTGTCACTTATAATAAACGCCGGGGAGTCGGAAAGCCCGGCTCCCCGGCGCGTGCAACCCTCATAACAAACCAGAATACACAGGTATCCAATCAAGGGGGAGGCTTGAAGATGTCGGATTCTGCGTTCATCAAGTTCAACCCGGACGAGTACGCCAGAGTGGCCAGCGCGTTGAGAAGCGCGGCGTCCGCGTTGGAAAGCTGCACGTCCGGCGTGCCCGGCGCGCCGTCCGGCCCTTCCGGCATCGCGGGCAGGCTCTCCTCCTGCCGCGCGCAACTGCAAGCCGCTTCCTCCCGCGCATCGCAGCTGGCAAGCAGCTCTGTGAAGGCCGCGAACATTCTGGCCGAATGCGAGGCGGGGCTCGGGGCGACGGCGCAGGCTGCCTGCGCGGAAACGGCGGAGAGTACCCTTTCAGAAGGCCAAGAATTCATCCTTGGCTTTATGAGCAACTTCGGCATTCTAGGCTCCGCGGCCAGTTCGATTCTATCTTTTTCGCTGGACCCCACTGCGGAGAACTTCGTAGGAGTACTCGAATTCGGCCTTACAACCTCTGCCAAATGGGTAAAAAACGGGATCTCAACCGACGAGCTGTACGGCTTGGAGAAATACCTGGCAAACCCTTCTCAGGCCAAAAACATAGTCCTTGCAACTTCCAGAAACTTGGCGAAAAATCTTTCTGCGGAATTAGACCTTGGCAAGTCTGCGAACCTTGTCGGGTTCGGCGCGTCGATGGCCGTTTCTGCTTATGAGAACTACGAAGAATGGAGGAGCAATGCCATAACGGGAGATCGCGCTGTCGTTGAAACCGTTGCGGAAGGCGTTACATCCTTTGCGATAACGGGCATCGTTACCGCGATGGTCGCTACGGCGGTCGGCGGGCCCGCAATCGCGGTCGGCGTTACTTCGTACGCAACCATCTTCGCGGCCAACGCCCTATACAAAGGCGTTACCGGCAGTGAAACCGGCGCCGTTGAGGCTTTCGGCCATTTTATCGGCGACGGGTACGACGCGACCAAGGCGGTAGTTTCGGTATGCTCGAATATCATTGCGTCCTGGGCAAGCGCGGTAGTTTGTGAGTAAATAAAACAGGTAAGGGTTAAAATGCCTGCGCCCTTAAGGGAGTTATGCAATTATGAAGAATGTTGAACAGATTTTCAGCCTACTGCCTATCGGCAGCGTTGTGCTTCTTAACGACGCGGTGAAGCCGTTGATGATCTATGGCGTTTGCCAGACGAACAAGGAAACGCAGCGGGAGTACGACTATATCGGGGTGCTCTTTCCGGAAGGAAACGTCAGCTCTGAAGTACAATTCTTGTTCGATCAAGCTGATATCGATCGAATCCTTTTTACCGGCTATAATCCTCCGGAGCGCACGACGTTCCTGGCGTCGCTTAAGGCTTTCTATGAAAAGAAGAAAGAAGCGGATTGATACGGAACATAGCAGCGGAATGATCCGGGCCTTTGAAAGTTTACTGTTGATCCGGGCGATCTAGCTTTGCGCACGATAGTGGCAAAGCCATAAAAAGGAGGACGTGACCGTGTCGGACTCCGCAAACATCAAATTTTACGAAGACGAATATACCAAGGTAGCCAGCGCGCTGAGAAGCGCGGCGTCTGCACTGGAAAGCTGTGCTTCCTGCGTGCCCGGAGCACCGTCGGGGCCATCCGGGATAGGAACTCGCCTTGCCTTCTGCCGCTCGCAACTGCGGGAGGCAGCGGACCGGGCGTCCCAGATGGCGCAGAACACACTGAAAGCCTCGGACCTTTTTGCTGAATATGAGGATCGCTTATCTCAATTTTCAATATCCTACGTTTCGAGCACTGGTAAAGATGTGACATTTACCATATCCTGTGATTCAAGTACAGGGGTTTGCACGGCTTCAAACGATGATAATTTGGCTATGGTATCAATCAGCTTGGCGCAACTTTTCAGTCAGTTATCCGAAAAGTGGGGGGCAGATATAACGGAAATAGATTTATACGGATTTAGAGGCGTATATGCGACTTTTTCCAAGGGAAACATCGTTCGCAAAGCGAAAACTGATGATAATGAGAATATCATTTATGATGAAGAAGGGAATATCGTCTATCTTGATGAAGCTGACACCACGACTGGAACTCAATGCTCTGAATATGTCAACAGGTTCTATCAAAGCAGCACGAATGAGATCGCAGTGGCGGAAGGCGTAAAGATCGAAGCCGTTCATAATCTTTATGCAAATGGTTACAAGGGACATGATGGAATACCCGAAATCAAATATGAACTGAATGGCGTAGAACATACAGAAGACATGCAACTCGTCGACACGTCCACGTCCGAGCCTCAAGCAGGAGACATATTATCGTATAACGATGGGAATCACTGGGCTATTGTGGAATCGGTCTCCGGGGATACAGTAACAGTAATTGAACAGAACTGGGTGAATTATGCCAATGGCAGTTATAATGTAACAACGAACCGACACTACTCCGTTAGCAGTAATAAATTTTACCATATACCCGCAACTATACAGCCCAACACATAGATGCACATTTTTGGAGAACATATCAATAGATTGTATATACGAAGATTACTATTTATAAAGATGAGGGAGAACCATGAATTACAACAGTGGAGAAGTCAGACGGGCCGCCAGAAAGGCCCAATCGGTTGCCAGCGACGTTTCCAGCGTTTGGAATGGAAGCTTGAAAAGTATCGCCTCAAGTGTGACCGATAGCTTAAGCGGGAATACCGCCCAAACCCTGCAAAGCGCCGTTAACAGCCTGGGCAGCGATATTACAAAAGTGGCTGTCCAGTTAGATAACATCGCTTCCGATCTATTCGCCTATGCTAAATATCTGGACTGGCTCGACGAGCAGGCAAAGAAAGAGATAGACCGCCAATGAACCACAGCTAGATATTTTCTGGCCGGGGTGAGCTGTGCCTCCATAGCCGTAGCCCTTTACGTTGTGTTCATTAATAATATATTGATCATATTGATTTCGTCACGGATTGTAAAAAAGGAGGCAATTCCCATGTCTGATTTTCCCGAAAGGCTCACCGCTTTGCAACCCTTCTGGGGTTCTTGGGTGCTGGATAGCTTTATCGGCGAGGGTAGTTACGGCAAGGTATACCGTATCCGCCGGGAAGAGATGGGGAAGGTCTCTTATGCTGCCCTCAAATGGATCACGCTGCCCAAAAATCAGTCGGAGCTTAGCGATTATCGTACCGAAGGCCTGATGGATAACGATGTGAAGAATCTTTATCGTGAGAACATCAATCGCCTACGCGCGGAAATCGACTTGATGAGTCGGTTGAAGGGAAACAGTCACGTGGTCAATTATGAAGACCACATGATTCTGGAGCGGGAAAACGAGATTGGCTGGGATATCCTGATCCGTATGGAGATGCTCACCCCGCTTTCCGAATGCCTGAAGAAAGGCATGACCGTAGGGGATGTTGTCAAGCTCGGACTCGATTTGTGCGACGCGCTTATACTGTGTGCCAAGGTGCACATTGTTCACAGAGATATAAAACCAGACAACATTTTTATTTCGGAATTTGGCGAATACAAGCTCGGCGATTTCGGTGTTGCACGTAGTTTGGAAGAGACGGCTACGCATCTGTCCAAACAAGGAACGCCCGTATATATGGCACCGGAAGTGTATCTGGGGAAAGGCAAATATGATTCCACGGTGGATATCTATTCGCTCGGCCTGGTTATGCACCGATTGCTGAACCGGCAGCGGCTACCGTTTCTACCAATGGACGACACCGTGCCTACTCATGCGGAACGTAATGCCGCTTTGGAAACACGGTTGCGTGGGACGCCTGTCTCACAGCCGGTGGACGGCGGAGCTACATTGGCAAAAGCAATCTGCAAAGCCTGCGCGTTTGATCCAAAAAAACGCTATCACACAGCTGAGGAAATGCGGGACGCATTACAGAGAGCGGCGGAGAAGACCGATTTGAACAAACAGTTGATGGTCAACCCAACCGGCGCTGGATTGCGTAGCGGCAGAAGCAGCCTGAATCCGAATATGGGCGGCAGGCCAACTGATAAAAATGAAACCAATAGCAAGCGCCAGGAACACAAGCGCGTGATTTGGCCTTGGATTGTCCTTGCCATTGTCGTTTCCCTCACAATCGGAAGCCTTGGCATGAAACTATGGATGAATCAGACAAATCAGCCAATGACCGTAATCACGTATACCCCCGTTCCGACGTCTACGCCCGTGCCAACGGCTACGCCTTATGCCACATTCATGGTGACAGATACATCCGCAAACACGCCTACACATGCCCCAGCATCAACCCCTACAGCTACGCCAACTGTAACTGTTGATAAAGCTGCAATAGCGAAAACGGAGGCTGCAGTTCGAAAATCGCAAGGATGGAAAAGTACCGAATCGATAACAGAGGAGATGAAGAAAGGCGTAACTTCTTTATATTTAAACGATATGGGATTGTCTGATATCTCATATCTATCAGGATTTACCAATTTAGAGATTCTACATCTGAATGACAATTTGATTAGTGATATTTCGTGCTTGGGGTATCTTTCACAACTAAAGATTCTGCAGCTCAATGAGAATTCAATTAGCGACATCTCAGCATTAAAGTATCTATCAAACATGAGAGAGCTAGAAATATATTTGAACCCACAGCTCTCAAACATTTCGCCATTGGCAAATCTAACAAACTTATCTCGCCTAGATCTCGGCGACGATCAAATAGAGGATATTTCCCCTTTGCAAGGACTCACAAAGCTAACAGTTTTATGGCTGGGAAATAACGCTATTAATAACATAGCCCCGCTTGAAAATATGACAAATATGGTGGAATTAGCTCTCTATGGAAATTCGATTCAAGATATTTCTCCGCTTAAGAACATGCTGAAGCTTAGAGAATTGCATCTTTCAGGAAATCCTATCAAAGACTATTCTCCACTGTCCGGTATTGAGAATCTTACCGATTGCGATGTCGCTTATAAAATACCTAGTACGCCCACCCTAACAGTAACGCCTACCACGCGCCCTAAAGACACGAAAGAACCAGTGATCGATTCTTTCCAATGTACGCCGGATTCCGTAATGGCACCTTCCACAGTCAAAGTGACTGCCGATATCAGCGATGATGTCGGCGTCAGGTCGGCAGAAGTGACGCTACTTCTTGACACGCAATATGTCATGTCGGCACAAATGACCTATAACAAAAGCACGTCTCTTTGGGAAGCCACGCTGAGCTTACACAGCACGATCAGAGCAGGCTCCTTTAATTTAGAAATTACCGCATATGATAAAAGCGCCCACAAGGTTGAAAAAATCTATTCACGTGCGCTTAAAATAACGAATCCGAATCAGGATACCACCGCACCCGTAGTCAGTGGCGTCGTCGTTTCACCTAAGCCTGTTCAAGTTTCATCAGCGGTGAAAATCTCTGCGGAAATCACGGATAATTTGCAGAAGATAACCTATGTAGACTGCTTTGTTCTATACAATGGTATTGAAATGTACAATTCTCAAATGACGTATTCTTCAAAAAATCAATGGATGTGTCAATTTAACATTTCAAATTCCCTGCAAATTGGCAGCTACTCTGTACGTATTTATGCCGAAGATAACAACGGTAACCATACGAATGCTAATTTTAGTAATGTTATGTCGGTTTGTGCGAAGACGTCATCCACGTCTACACCCGCTATGGCGACTATGCCAACACCTGAGGAAGCAATTGCCTTCCCAAGCGATTTGGTAGAAGAGGCCACTAGAAACGTGATTGGCAAGGAAAGTGGTGAAATATATCCTTCTGATGTGAAGGCTGTGACAGAATTAACTCTGGCAAGTACAAAATGCGACGATATATCGTTCTTGGCCGAGTTTAAAGGATTGACGATACTGGACTTGGCAAACGATCCGTCTGTAAAAAACACAAACGATAATCAGATCACCGATCTGTCTCCGTTGCAGGGGCTAACAAACTTAAAGCAGCTATTTCTTACGAGAAACGAGATAAGCGATCTAACCCCACTACAGGGCTTAACCAGTCTTATGACCCTACATTTCGGAGGTAATCAAGTCAGAGATCTGACCGCGATAAAAGCATTAACAGAAATTCAGAGCCTTCATATCTGGGGCAACGAAATCAGCGATTTATCCCCTCTGCAAGAGATGAAAAATCTAAAAGAACTTTATATATTTGACAACCCGATTCAAGACATCACTCCTTTGTTGAATGTGAAGAAACTAGAAGAACTGGCTTGGGGAAGCAACCAAATCAGCACTCAACAGATAGAGAATCTTAAGGAGGTGTTCCCCTCAATCAATGTATGGCACACTGATTTTCAAAAATGACCCGATTGTATCTTTCGTTGAGTTTTTCATCATCAACGGAAACGGGCAAGCAGGGCATGTGTTATAACACACATGCAAAACAGACGGATTTGCTTTGCGCAAATCGTCCGTTGCTTGTTGGGGAAGATATCCCCAAACCCCTCGGAACGCACAATGCTTGTGCGGCTGCGCGCCCTTTGTGCGCTTCTATCCGTCAGGTAAAAGATGCGCGAATCAGGAAAAACAGTTGTTAGTAACGCTTCTACAAGTGAATCATTTGTGGAATGATATATTCCTGCCTATATTGTAAATTACGCCGTCTGAGCACCGCGTGCACGGCGTTTTAGCCCCACCGTCACGGAGAAATAGCACCGCTCTCACGGCAAATTGCGCCAGGCTAAGGCATTGAATCGTGTAGCAGTACATGGTACCATCAACTTGCGTTTACTCATGTACAGGATAAGGCAACGCTGGAGAGCGCCCTGAGCGGTACATGAGGTTTTGCGAGGGAGTGGTGCCGTGCTGGCACCGCTTCTTTTTTGCGTTTATGCGAGAGCCAGCCTGGATTGGCCAGCATGCGGAATCACTCCCTTGGAAAAACCAAAGCGGTAAACTCCGGGGGCGCGGGGGCAGAGCCACCGCAACTACGGTTTACAGATTACTTTCTTCCGTAGCCTTCAAACCATGCCGTTCCCGCATCGACATGCTGCCGTCGATCAGCAAATCGTAAGCATTGTGGACAATACGGTCCATAATGGCTTCGGAGATAGGACTCTCATTCTCGGGATCTGGGTTAATCCGCCTGTACCAGCCCTGTGGTTCGTATTGCGTGCAGAAGATGGTAACACCACAACTGCTCCGAGCCTCGACAATTATCCGAAGACAGTTTCCCGCCAAACGGCGGAATAAAATCGTCCACGCTGATCTGTTCGCGATTGTGTTTCCGGTACATTGGGGTTGCCTCCTGTGCAAGGTTTTTGGAGGATTTCAGCTGTTTTCCTTGCACATATTATACCATGAATGGACTTCTATCGCCTGTTCTATAACGGTTCAAGCGTTGTTGAGCAAGCCCTAGGGTAGAATATTTTGCGCACAATTGAAAATGGGAGCCCAGAGCG
The DNA here is from genome assembly GCA_035353615.1 of Candidatus Limiplasma sp. Classification (GTDB taxonomy): domain Bacteria; phylum Bacillota; class Clostridia; order Christensenellales; family Aristaeellaceae; genus CAXXOK01. The sequence goes on along the minus strand of DAOPZY010000034.1, from coordinate 3,373 downwards.
TGTAAGCTGTTGTTAGCGGCAACATCACAACACGAGGAGGGTTCCCATGGGAGATATTATACAGCTCACATCTCCTTGAGCACGACTACCCTCAAATATCTTTAGAGCTGTCACAGCTTCTTCTTTGGTGTCATAAGGTAATACCTTTTTTGTGCCTTGCCGCTATCGTCTTTGCCGTAATAGAAGGTTGCATAGTACTTCTTTCTTGACTTATCGTATGCGATATTTTTTAGTCCCTCCACCACAACCCGATTCCCTTTTCTTTTCGGTTTACCTTTAGTCATGCTCTTATCCTCCTATTCTACGGATCATTTCTACCAACGACAGCATATATCACTACAGGTGCCGTTTTTCTACCACTATTTCTACCAATTGTTTATGATAGAGCCGGGAACGCAATATATAGCACCAAAAATATAAGAAAAACACTGTATCTTGTGGATACAGTGTTTCAAAGTGGTGGAGGTGAGGGGAGTTGAACCCCTGTCCGAAAGCATGCCGATCAGGTTTTCTCCGAGCGCAGTCAAGGATTTAGGATTCCCCCCTGCAAACGCCCCTTGACGGGCTTATGCGATCGGTAGCTTCATTTTTACGGGCAATGCCTCAAAGCTTTGGCATGCTCGTTCCCCACGATCATGACGCCGATTGCCGAATCCATGGGTAATTCGGGTCGACGCGCGGCATTACGCCGCGAACGCTAAATCGTTAGTGTCAGTTATTGTTTTTCCCCGTTTTTACGCGGTACAGGGTCCGCGGCTCGCTTACCCAACCTTCAAAAACCCCCGTCGAAACCGATACACCCCCATATGGATCGTTAAGCCCTTTGGGAAACTACCGTTTGCTGAATGCCCGCTCAATTTCCCGCTTGGCGTCGCGTTCGGCGGCGGCGTCGCGCTTGTCATGCAGCTGTTTGCCCTTGCAAAGGCCAAGCTCCAGCTTCATGCGGCCGTCCTTGAGGTACACCTTCAGCGGCACCAAGGCATAGCCCTGCCGGCTGACCAACCCGGCCAGCTTTCGAATCTCGCTTTTGTGCATTAAAAGCTTCTTGGGCCGTAGCGGATCATGGTTAAACAGGTTGCCCTGCTCGTATGGGCTGATGTGCATGCCCTCGGCGAAAATCTCGCCGTTGCGGATCATGCAGAAGCTTTCCTTCAGGTTCACACGCCCCGCACGCATGCTTTTGACTTCCGTTCCGCATAGGCTTAGCCCGCACTCGTACGTTTCTTCCACAAAAAAGTCGTGGTAGGCTTTCTTGTTTTGGGCAACGGACTTTACGCCATCTTGCCGCGGCACGTTTCCGCCTCCCTGTTGCTTAACGTCGCAACCCATGGGTTGCGTATTAAACATTATACCATAGATCATTCCCGTTGCAAAGAGTCTGCGTCTGTTTTATAATACCTCTGTGGGAACAGGAGGGATATCATGGCTGAGGAAACCATTCGCAATATGGCGTCCGGCGCCCGGGAGGCCGGGCTTGTTCTGAGCGCGACGGATATCGGGCTGCGCAATAGCGCCTTGCTCGCAATCGGCAGAGCGATCGAACGCAATTTAGACAATATCGTGAAAGCGAATCACCGGGATGTGGAAAAGGCAACGGAAGAAAAACTGAGCGCGCCGCTGGTAAGCCGCCTTCGCTTCGGGGAAGCGAAAGCCCGCCGCGTGATCGAAGGCTTGCAAGCGCTTGCCCAACTGCCGGACCCGCTGAACCGTGTGCAATACGCAAACGAGATTGCGCAGGGGCTGAAATTGTACCGTTGCTCCTGCCCCATTGGCGTGATCGGGATTATTTTTGAAAGCCGTCCCGACGCGCTTGTGCAAATCAGCTCTCTTTGCCTGAAAAGCGGCAACGCGGTGCTGCTCAAAGGCGGCCGGGAAGCGATGGAAACCAATGAGGCTCTGTATCGCGCCATACTGGAAGGTACGGCGGAGGTCGGCTTGCCAAACGAATGGTGCAACCTTCTGCATTCCAGACAGGATGTGGATGAGATGCTGAAACAGGACGATTGCATCGACCTGATTATCCCGCGAGGCAGCAACGCTTTTGTCCGCTACATCATGCAGAACAGCGCGATCCCGGTGCTCGGCCATTCCGAGGGGATTTGCCATGTGTATGTCGATTCCTCCGCGGATGTGGAGGAAGCCGTTAAAATCACCGTGGACAGCAAAACGCAAAACCTTTCCGTTTGCAACGCGGCAGAAACCCTGCTGGTGCATCAGGATTGCGCAAAAGTCTTTCTGCCGGAGGCGGCAAACGCGCTGCGCCGGAAGGGTGTGGAACTTCGGGGGGATGATCGCGCCCAAGCCCTGATTGCTTGCAAGCCGGCTACCGAGGAGGATTGGCATACCGAGTATCTGGATGCGATCCTGTCCATCCGGGTGGTGGATAGCCTGGAGGCGGCGATCGCGCATATCAACCGCTACGGCTCGCGCCATACGGAAAGTATTGTAGCCAGCGACCCGGCCGCGATTGAAAAATTCATGACCCTTGTGGACAGCGCGGACGTGTTCGCCAACTGCTCTACCCGTTTTTCAGACGGCTTCCTGTATGGGTTTGGCGCGGAGGTGGGCATTGCTACGGGCAAAATCCACGCGCGCGGACCCATGGGGTTGGAGGGCCTTTGCACCTATAAATACAAGCTTTACGGGCAGGGGCATACGCTGACCGAACTGAATGAGGGCAAATTTCAGCTGATTCACCGGAAGATCGATATCGATCCGTAACGGCAACCGTTGCATATTCCGCCCTATCTGGGCCTTCCGCTTTCCGGGAGGCCCTTTTGCTTACGAAAAACCCTGTGCCCCGGCAGGCAAATTAAAAGCAAAAGAACAGCAAAAAAGTGTCATGGCATGCGAAATAGCCGTGAGGCCCTTCCGGCTGCCCGGAAGGGCCTCACGGTTGATGATACGCGTTTCTGCGGCAATCTCCTTGACGGGTCAAAAACCCCGATCTATTTTTCTGCTTGGAGCACGCCGGCGCTAATCGCCGGGCGGATCGGGTAAATGCTTAAATGATCGTTTGTTTTATTCAATTTATCATCGATCGATGATGGATATTACGCGGATGGGCCTGCCTGTGTTTCGGCAACCGGATCAGTCACTTTGACCGGTTGATCAGGAGCCTTGTAAATGGCGGAGCGCAGGTACAGCACCGTCAGCAGCACGCTGCACAGCGCCCAGCCAACCGGATAGGCCAGGGCAACCGGCACAAAGGCGTTGCCCAGCAGTTTGTTGACCAGCAGGTATAACTGCCTGAAAACCACAAAGGAACCCAGCATCACAATCACCGGCGCGCGCGCGTTGCCAATGCCGCGCAGCGCGCCCGCATAGATCTGATTAAAGCAAATCAGCAGGTAAAACGGCGAAATCATCAGCG
>DAOPZY010000033.1:0-30680 GCA_035353615.1 Candidatus Limiplasma sp. | reverse complement strand
GCTTACACGCTCTGGGCTCCCATTTTCAATTGTGCGCAAAATATTCTACCTTATCTAATGAAGAGATAGTTCTTCCAGAAACTGCAAAACGGTTTCGGGCAAAGGTAGAAAGTCTGATCGAGCGAGGCTTGTGTTCTGCGGACAGCCACGTATTGTTTATAGACGATGGAAGCAAGGACGATACCTGGAAAACCATCCATTCGTTGCATCTTCATGATTCACTGTTTCAAGGGCTTAAACTAAGCAGGAACTACGGTCATCAGAATGCGCTATATGCGGGAATGATGGTTGCCAGAAACAAATATGACGCATGTATTTCCATGGATGCAGACCTGCAAGACGATATAGAGGCAATTGATCTTTTAATTATGAAATTTCTGGAAGGCTGTGACATTGTATATGGAGTGAAGAACAACCGCGATTCAGAGGGCCATTTCAAGCGGGAATCCGCTACATTCTATTATTGGCTGTTAAAAAGGCTTGGGGTTGATATTACTGATAACCATGCAGATTTTAGGCTGATGAGCGCCCGCGCTTTGGATAGCCTTTCGAATTTTCATGAAGCAACTTTGTTCCTACGCGGTCTGGTTCCGTTGATTGGCTTCAAGAAGGGATATGTATATTATCAAATCAGTAAGCGTTTTGCAGGAGAGAGCAAGTACACTTTACAAAAGATGATGTCATTTGCTATTGACGGCATTACAGGTTTTTCCGTTAAACCCTTGAGGTGTATCACAGCAGTTGGTGTTTTCGGATTTTTAACGTCATTAGGGTTGATTTTATATGCGCTTATTATGTGGTTGTCCAGAAAAGAGTTCGCAAGTTGGACGACGATCCTAATATTCTATTGGATATTTGGAGGTATTCAGCTCATCAGTCTTGGAGTAATCGGAGAATACGTCGGAAAAATCTACTCCGAAACCAAAGGCCGTCCACGCTATATCATTGACCAGTATTTATGCGACGATGATCTGAATTTGGGCGAAGACAAAAATGAGTATTGAGAATGAACCTATCCAAAGGCATTTGTCCCCCTCGCGAATATTGGCAAGCATCCAAGCGGTTATCGTATATGAGTTGAAAGGCGGTCTCGGAATGTGTGAACCATCTAATCCGCAACACCATTTATGTCCTACAGGGATTTTCTGTTGTTCAGCAACTGAGACAGTGAGGAGTAGAATGATGAAGAAAAAATTGTTGCTACCGTTTCTATTAGTATTGTTCTTTGCTGGCATGCAAACAGCAATGGCAAGCGAACCCACCATACCCACCAGCAGTTACACCACTACAATCACCGATCCCACCGACCCCACTGTCCCCACCGACCCCACTGTCCCCACCGACCCAACCAAACCCACCAAACCTACCAACCCCACCAAGCCCACCAACCCCACTAGCCCAACCGTCCCTACCGACCCGACCAGTCCTACCGACCCGACCAGTCCTACCGACCCAACCAGTCCTACCGACCCAACCAGTCCTACCGACCCGACCAGTCCTACCGACCCAACCAGCCCTACCGACCCAACCAGCCCTACTGACCCAACCAGTTCTACCAACCCGACCAGTTCTACCAACCCGACCAGTTCTACCAAGCCCACCAAAACCACTGGCTCGATAGGTCCTACGATTACAAGCAGCACGATAACCACGATCAGTGCGCCACCACAAACAGGAGATACCGAGTATGGCCGTCTGACTGTGACAATACTGATTTCCATTTGCGGTATCACTGCAATATCCTTATACCTTTACTTTTCCAGAAAGAATAGCAACAGAAGGAAAGCGTGATCAGGGGATGCAACTTGAAGTGACCGGCATGGATCATCCGTAATCTTGAGTCCGTTTGATCTCAGCGTACATAAAAGATTCCGCCCCGGATTCGATTGTCCCATCTGGGGCAGAACCACGCGTGCGCATTCTTCCGGTTGCCGTAGCCAGGTGACTGGTTCCGTAACGGCGCAACTAAACATTATATTCATGAACAACTTCCGTGAGGGTTGACAAAGTTGAATAATGAACATTCTTATCATAAAATTCCTGGTGCTAAAGAACCATTGAGATATGATGTGTTATCCTTTTTCATTCCTTTTTTTTTAATGGTCATGGCATTTTTCGCTCAAAATGTTCATCCTTTTGGCAATAAAACGATACTGACGATTGATTTATATCATCAATATGCACCGTTTCTATCTGAACTCAGGTACAGGATAGCAGCGGGGGAAAGCCTGTTTTACTCGCCGAATATCGGTTTGGGAACAAATTTTTGGGCGGCATATGCCAATGTTCTAGCCAGCCCTGTTAACCTATTGGTATTGTTATGGCCAGAAAAGTATATATATGATGCGATAGCGTTTACCGTTTGCCTCAGAGCGGGTCTTTCGGGACTTTCAATGGCGCTGTTGCTGAGGGACATGGATGAAAGTCATACATCCGATCTTACGTTGAGTGTTTTTCCATCCTTCTACGCATTGTGCGGATGGATGACCGCGTACTTTTGGAATATTATGTGGCTTGATGCGCTTTACCTACTGCCATTCATTGTGCTGGGGTTGAGAAGACTCATTATAAAGAAAAGTGTAATCCCTTATGTTGTAACATTGTTTTTAGCAATTTGGTCAAATTATTTCGCGGCGTTCTTCCTGTGCCTTTTCCTGGTGATCTATTTCCCTGTTATGCTTATCACAAATAACATCACCACGGCCAGAGAAATTTGGCGGTATCTGTGGAGATTCATTGCATGTTCTCTTTTAGCGGGAGCAATGACAGCTGTGTTAACGATCCCAACATGGATTGCCCTGCAGGAATCCTCTGCGATTGGCGATACGTTTCCGACGATCTGGGCCTTTTACAATACTGTATTCAGTTCGTTTTCCGGTATTTCGTTACAAGCCGCCCGAATATTTTCGGCAACATTCCCAATGTATACTCTGGCGTAATCGTAGTATTGTTACTTCCATTATTTTTTCTATGCAGGAAAATTGCGCTCAAGGAAAAAGTCTGCTATGGAGCGCTGGTTATCATCCTGTACTTAAGCTTTCAAGTTCCGGCGCTTGATTTTATCTGGCATGCGTTTCATTATCCAAACTCTGTGCCGTTTCGGGAATCCTTCATTATGTCTTTCCTTTTGGTGATGATTGCCTATAAAGTTTTGAGAAATCTGTCATCGTTCTCGTTTCGCGAAATAGGCTCCTGCGGATTGCTATCCATTTTTTATATAATCCTCTATCAGGAAATTGTTCACGAGGGTGAATCGGGCACGGCAATGTTGCTAACGGCGCTATTCATCATTGTGTATGTTATTATAGCTAAAACAATCCTACTTTCAAGACAGTCATTCGCAAATATTGGTTATATTTTATGCTGCTTTATGTTAATCGAGCTTTCTCTTGCGTGCTATATATCAATTGATGCTGTTTCACAAAATTATACGTTTGTGTCAACGGATGTCTATGGTAAAAATTCCGAACAAATTATGGAATTGTCCAAAAATGCAGAGAGATCCGGAAATGATGATTATACCCGAATTGCAATTACTCCATCCTATATGAGTACAACAACGGGATTGTATCATATAAAGGGGATTGATACATTCATATCGACCGAGGATGAGAGCTTCATAAAATTCATGGGCGGATTTGGCCTGAATTACAACGGTATCAATGCTGTCACCAGCGAGGGTTTGACGTTGGTTTCGGCAGACTTGCTTGGGATTGACTATTTTGTTGGTGTCAATTCGTCCTCAAAAGTTCCCTATGGGTTGACCAAAACATCAGAGGATTCTCTCCAGGACTTTGAGGTATTTAAAAATAATGATGCACTTTCGGTGGGATATGTTGTTTCTGACGATATTCTGCCCTATCAACTCGAGTATAACAGAAATCCGTTTGATTCAACAAACGCACTACTAAATGCGATGGGAACAGTGGATGTATATCAAAGCAAAGAACTTACTCTCAATCATTACTCAAATGCAACGTTAGTTTCACAGGATGGTCAGGGGGAATACTATTTCTCAATCCAATCAGAAAGTGAAGACGTTGTTTTTCATATTTCGCCAGATACAGCCTCAATTGGAGATGTGATTTACCTGTTCTTTAGCGCATATACCTGCCCAACTGTGACCGTGACGGGAACTGATCTGGCAACAGGGGAAAAGGATAGCAAAAGTTATTACATGTCGACAAACGCAATCTTTGAATTAGATGTTAACAGTGAGGACATGCAGATTACAGTGACCTATGCTGCAGGAGTCACGGGATATATCACAATTCGAAGCGCAACCTTGAATAAAGATTGGTATTCGGAAATGGTGCGGGGCTTATCGACGTCCGAACTTACCGTAACAAGCTATGATTCCCAGAACATGTCTGGTACAATTGACGTTAAGAAGGATGGGGTTTTGCTTCTAACAATACCCTATGACAAAGGGTGGTCGGCAACTGTTGACGGAGAAGAAACAGAGATTAACGCAATTTCAAATGCGCTTATGGGAATCAAGCTTTCTAAAGGAGAACACACGATTGCTTTGCACTATGAGTTGGTCGGATTGAAAGCTGGCATTGCTGTTTCCACTATCGCGTTTGCATTGTTCTTCTGTATGCTTTTATGATCAGCTGATACAAACGCCCGAAGGCTTTTCTACCATGGGCACAATCGCCGTCGGTGACGTTGTTTCCAATAGCGAGGGACGCCTTGCCGCATCTGTGCTAAGAACGCTGTGGACAATGCCGAACGCGTATAGCGAATTCCCTTCAAAGCATGAGAAATCATTGAAACGGGCGAAAACCATCAGCGGTTCGGGGGAATGCGCACCGTAAAAACATACTTTGTGTTCTGATGGCATGCGAGTTGGCAAGCATGGGTTCATTGGTATAACTTTCGCAAATGGAACTCAAGTTTTATTCCTTTGCAGATCCATGCCACTTGTGCTTCAAAGTTACTGAGGGCACAATAATGAGTGTCACCAAGCCAAGGATAAACAAAGCGCATACAACCAACCAAGTTACGATATTGCTTGCATCACCGGTTTTGGGGGGTTGAGGAATCGGCGATCCGGTTGGCTGAGCTGTCGCCGTAGGGATTACCGCATAGCTGTTGGAAAACGCCTGTCCGCCATCATAGGATGCGGTTACTGTAAGGTTTCCCTGTCCGTTATCGGTTGCCGTCATCGTTACCTTAATAACACGGTCATCATAGGTGATGCCAGGTAAGGTTCCTTTGTTTTCAGTTATGGTGTAGTAATAGGAACCGGCTTTTGTGAGGTTGATGGAACTGAAGGGAATGCTTCCGTCCGCATTGTTGCCAACCGTCTCGGTATACCCATTGGCAATCGCGTTCCCAGCGCCGTCCGTCTGCACGATGGTGAAGCTGAACATGTCGGCTGTCAGGTTGGTGCCCGTCAGTTGTTTGGTAACGGCAACTTCTCCGCTGCCCGATGAACTGTAGGTGTTCACGAATTGAATTGCAGTGCCTGATAGCAGGTTCCCGTTCGAATCGTATTTCATTATCGTGGGGGATGAAGCGGTCAGCGCGGTAGCGCCCTTGCTTACGATATAGGATACCTCGAAGTAATTCGTGTCTTGCGTATACCCCGGGGAGGGCGCTCCGGTTTCTCGAACAGTATACGTGTAAGTTCCAGCGCTGGATATCGGAATATTGCCGATTCCCAACGTAATCAGTCCACTCGCATCCATCGTCGGCGAAAATATCGTATTTGTTGAAACAGCCCCACCGGAAACGGATTCGTTTACAGAAAACGAGAATTGGTTCTCTGTCATGGGGATCGCGTTTCCGCCCTCAGTCAGCGTTTTTGAGCCTTGGGGAAGCGCGATGCTTGTCGGGTCCGGCAACCCAAGGTAAAACCGGCTAACCAATCCACTTCCTGTAACGACAAAATTGTCGGTTGGGGTTTCGGTGGCCGTTGCCGATGAAGCGAAAGTAGCCTGCGCAACCTTTATCGCGTCTTTGTATGAGGCATTCACTGTATACGAAGTTTGTGCTTTATCGATATAGACGCCCACTTTTTTATTGATCGTACTGGCCCCGGTATAAGTTTCGGAAAATACATAGTCGTTGCCTACAAAACTCGCGCTGCCGTGGGGATCGCCTATGCTAACGCCTGCCAATCCGTTTCCGCTGGATCGAAGTCCATTCGCAATCACATTCGCGGAGTTGATATTCACGCCGGCATTTCTATTGCCGGTCACGGCGATGTCATTCAATATGAGGGTTGATGAAATACCGGGTGTAGCATCATGGTAGCAAATAAAATCAATTCCGCTGCTTTTACTGGTTCCCCCATTTTGGAATGTGATCCCAGTAAAGGTGATTGTTTTTGTTGTGTCATCAATTCTTTGCTTGAATACCGCTGCATTCGCAGTTGTGCTGCTGGTAATATGACTGCCATCCAAGATGGTCTGACCGCTTCCCGCGCCTCTCAGATTGATCGCTTTTGCGCCTACATTGATACCGGCGCCCCCCGCGGCCACATCATATATACCTGCCGGAATCACGACCGTATCCCCGTTCGTTGCTGTCGCGATGGCCGCACGTAGCGCAGCGCCTCTCTGCAGATCGGTTGTCGCGCTTGAAATATCAACCAATATTTCATTGCCTGCTGCAAATGCCCCTGAGGCGCTCAAGAAAACTGAAAGAAGCAACATGACAATCATCACGAAAATCCGCAGATGGCACCAGCGTGCTTGGACATCATTGCGCTTTGACTTATTCACTATGTTTTCCTCCCAAATATTATGTTGCGCATTACTCAGATGAAAGAATAGGCGTAACGCGTAGAGTCGAACAGCCATGGCTACTTTCTGTCTTATATTGTGCGTTTTCTGCTTTGAACGATGTCCACAAACTTCTGCTTTGCGATAGATGGATCTGTGCACGGTTCCAAATCCTTGAGTAAATAAGCAACAGCGCTGTTCCATTCATTCAGCGAGTAGCGATTAACAGGCACAGCTGCCAAACAGCAAGCCGCTTTGAAAAAATAGGGAGTATATTGTAAATCGGAGATAAAATAGGCATTGGTATACAAGCGCAATTCTTCCAGTAATTCTGGATGAACCGTCTGCTTTCTAGCGTTCTTTCTCATAGACACCCTCCTTTATACTATTGTGATATAGTAAAATTCAGCCACATATAAGAATTGAACAGTATGCACTTTCATAATTGTTACTATCAATACAATGCTACTGAAGCTAGTTACCTGGTGTTGAAATTTTCCCATGGATAATTTTAACAGAATGGTTTGAACAAATACTAAACAACGCATTTCAGTTGCTTGCGTTCAGGAAAAGTAATGTTGCTATTCCAATTTCATTTGGTCGTGAGATTGACCTGGCAGACGGGTTCGTGACTATAGTGTCTGCGTACAGTGATTTGCAGTAAAAATCCATATCGTATGGGTAATCAATAGGAACAGCAAACCGAGAATCTCTGTTCCAAACGCCATAATCTTCGCGCCATAGGTACTGCGGAGCAGGGCTTTGATTTCCTTGGCGTTATTTCCTTGGCGTAAATCGTGCGGTTATCCACCACCGTAAGCAATATCCCGTCAATTTTCAGCTTGGGGTTATGCTGACGACGCACCTTGCTGACGGTCTTTAAAAGCTGCTCCAAGCCTTTGGCCGGAAGATAGTGCCTTTGCACGGGAATGAGCACACGATCCGCCGCCGTCAGCGCGTTGATGGACAGCATCCCAAGCGGCGGCATACAATTGATACTTGCCTTGGTTCGGCATGAAGATCACCCCCAATTCTTTCGAATGGTCAGCGGGTGATCTTTCTTTGGCCGCAAAATCAGTCGAAAAGTTCTCTCCAATTCTCTCCGATTTCTCTCCATTTTCCCAAAATTCACACAAATTCCGTCACAGCTCGAATTCCTTTGCCATGCAAGGCATACAAGGCAAAAAACGCTGGAGAATCTCGCTTTTCGAGGTTCTCCAGCATCTTTTAACTTCTTATATTTTCTGGTATTTTCCGTCAACGTCCGAATGACCTTACGCACTCGAAATCAGGTGACGGGCAACCGTCCGTGGGTTCGAATCCCACCCGCTCCGCCATAACGGATACCACCTATTGACAAGAGAAATCTTGTTAGTAGGTGGTGTTTGCTATATTACGAAACCCAAGCGTTGATAGAGTTTTGCCCGTGGTTACATGCGCTTGCTGTATCAATCTCTGAAAGATGCCGAGGGCAATTGGCAATTTGTAGAGATGGCGGGACGCGAACACCCTCCTTTTTTGCACTTGAACTTGAAGGTATCGTTGTAAGATAGGGAAACGCCAAATTTGCACCCCTTTGGGGCTACTGTTTGACGTTACCATATTATGGATAAATTGTTCGCCGTATGTGAATATTGACAGTAACGACTATACAGGCTAGAATATGAGTATTGCTATTGCTATTTTATGGAAGGAAGGTGTTTTTATGGGTAACATCGTGAACATCATCATTCAACTGGTCAGCGGCGGTCTGGGCGGTGTAGGCGCGGGCAAAGTGATGCCAAAGCTTTCCCTTGGCAAAATTGGTGACATTATTGCAGGCATTGTGGGCGGTATTGGCGGTGGTCAGTTGCTGGGTGCGCTGGGCATTGGCGCAACAACCGGAAATCTTGATATCGCTAGCATTCTGACCAGCATTCTTGGCGGCGGCGTTGGCGGCGGCATCTTGATGGCTATCGTTTCGGCTGTGAAAAAGCTGATTGCCAAGAAGTAAACATATACTGCCAAGCATAATTGAAGGAGGAGCAAATCGCTCCTCCTTCGATTTATCTATTTAGTAACTGATGAATAGCGTACTCCCGAACCAATCTGAGCGACTGACCGGGCTTTCCCTGCGGATGGGATTTTGCCAGCAGGGGCGGCGTAGGATCGGAGGCTTCAATAACTGTGCCATCTCAAAACCAAAATATCGTCTCCCCATCTAAACCAACCGTTACCTGATCGACGACAGCCAGCCGCGGCTTTTCGTCAAAGGTTACGCGGGCTGTTCGCCACCTCTCGCGCAAACCATTGTGCGCGAATCTTTGCTTGGGTAGCGATCTCCCCCTTGGGAAACATGCAGGCGCGCAAAATTGTACCGCAGCCTTTGCGGGCAACCTGCGGCCTCACTCGCTGGACGCACCCTGCATAGCGTCGTAACCGCTTTCACCGGTACGCACGCGTACCACATCGGTTAACGGGTGAATGAATATTTTCCCATCGCCAACATGCCCGGTGTACAGCACATGGCGCGCCGTATTCACCACATCGGCAACCGGCACTTTTGCAACCACCACTTCCATGCGCACCTTTGGCTTCAGTTCCACCGCCATGGGGATGCCACGGTATAATTCATTATGCCCCTTTTGCACACCGCAGCCAGAAACCGGGAACACCGTCATGCCGGTAATGCCAATATCATTCAGCGCGGTTTTCAGCGGTTCGAATTTTTCCTTTCGGGCGATAATCTCAATTTTGGTGAGTGTACCGCAAGAAACCCCATCCTCACCAACCGGATACACATAGGGTTTTCGGGCATGCACATCCATTTCCGTCGTATTCTTTTCGCGCAGGTACGGATCGTCCCAATCGGTTGTATCAATATTCAGCGAAAAATCATGGTAGGAGCTCACAAGCCCGTGTTCGCTCAGGTCTAGCCCTTCCAACTCCTGTTCGGGCGGTAAGCGAAGGCCAACCGTTTTTTTCAGGAGCAGGCTAAGCAAACCCACCGAACCCTGTACCCAGATGGCCGCCGCCACTACCCCCAGCGTCTGCACCCCAAGGGAGGTAAAACCCCCGCCATACAACAGCCCTCGTTGCAGGGAAAACAACCCCACGCCCAACAACCCCGTCACGCCGCCAATGGTAAAAACCGACGCAACGCCCGCAGGATCGTCCACATGATGAAACTGATCGAGGTTTTCCACGCCAAACACCGTTATGAACCCGGCGAGCGCCGCCATCAGCAGGGTGCCCGTCATACTTACCTCGTCACACCCTGCGGCAGAAGCAATCACCCCTGCCAACACAGCCCCGCCTGTGATGGTAATGTCCGGCTTTCGGTACCGGGCCCACGAAACCAGCATGGCAACCAGTCCGGCAACACAGGCCGATAACAGAAGCTTTTCCGCCAGCGGGAAAAGCAAGGCCAACGCCATATGGGTATTGAGCGCCGTAGAACCCGCCAGTGTGAATGCACAGGCTACCAAGCCCAGCATACCCAGCAGGCTCAGGGGAATGTTATGCCCGGGCATCGCACGGGATACGCCCCCGCCGGAATATTTACCAATTCGGGGTCCCACCGCCTTCGCCCCGCTCAATGCCGCCAGACCACCCAGCGTGGCCAGCGACGCTAAACCGCTGAAGTCATGATAGCCCCACTGAACCAGCACCAGCCTGTACATATGGATCGTTAGGGGATAAATCCCCGCGGCCATCAACACCCCAATGGCGCAGAAAGCCGCAAAGGTCATGCGCTCCATCACCGCGCCGGAAAAAACACACAGCACTACCGCACAGCCCAACGCTGCCAGCAGCAGCTCCACCGGGGCGTCTTGCTGCATGCCCGCCACACGGCTCCCCACCAGCAGAAAAACGGGGATGGCGATCAACAGCCCGGCAATGCACCGCAAGATGGTATTGCTCGCATTCTTCGCACGGGAAAAGCCGGTTTCCATCGCGGCAAAGCCAGCCACCATCCACAGGCATAACCCGGCGCTGACGACCACAAACAGGGTATTCTCCATCAGTGGAACCTCCGTTTCTCACCACGGTAAAGGGTCGGGGGGGGCGGGCTTTTGGCGGCAACGATGCGCGTGCTCGCCGAGTTGCCTGCCGTTTACGCTTTGGGTACGTTGCCCTCCGCCAGCGTCTGACGGATAATCTCCAGCATTTCCCGGTTCTGTTCCATCGTCCCAATCGTAATGCGGCTATACGTAAAGTTGCCGCGAATAATTAAGCCCTTTTTTTCCAGTTCCCGTGCCAAAATCGCGGTATTCAAGCCGGTATCGGCATATAAAAAATTCGTCTGGGAGTCAAAAACCCGCCAACCCAACGCTTCAAACTCGCGGGTCAGGTACGTTCGCCCGTCCCGGATGTTGTTTATTGTACTTTGCACAAACGCATCGTCGTCCAGCGCGGCCAGCGCGCCGGCCAGCGCAACGCGGCTGCCCACAAACACCGTGGTCGCTTTCTGCAAAATGCCGTGAAGCTCCTTGTTCATCAGGGAGTACCCCAGCCGTTCGCCTGCCAACCCATAGATTTTGGAAAACGTGCGGATTACCACCAGATTGACACCCTCCGCAATTTCAGAAACCATGCTTTGCACACGCTCGTCCGTAGCAAACTCAATATACGCTTCATCCACAACCGTAACGATGTGTTTGGGCACCTTATGGATCAGCTCCCGCAGTTTCTCGCTGTCCACAGCGGTACCGCTGGGGTTGTTGGGGTTGCAGATGCAAAGCATCTTGGTTTTTTCCGTAATGGCGTTGTACATGGCATCCAGATCAAAAATCTGATCTTCGGTAAGCGGCAGGGCGACCACCTTGCCATTGTTGCGACGGCAGGCCGCGGCGTATGCGCCAAACGTGGGTTCGCAAAGGATCATCTCGTCGCCTTCGCAGATGAACACTTCCCCTAAAAGGGAGATGATGCCGCTGCCTCCCTGGGAAATAATCACGTGATCGCCGCTTTGGTCAAAGCCAAAACGAGCGTCCAGTTTTTTCCGCAGTTGCATACAAAACGGGTCCGGATAGATGCTGGCGTGTTGCACCGCTTCAGTCATCGCCGCAACCGCCATGGGCGATGTGCCATATTGATTTTCATTGGATGCCAGTTTCAGCACATGGTGTAATCCATACTTTTGTTGAACGCTTTCCGCCGTGTTTCCGGGAATATAGGGCGGAATCTTTTGAATGCCGGTTTTCGTTAACATTTCTGCCTGTGTCATGCTTCGTTCTCCTCAAGGTTCCCTCCGCCCTTCGGCTTTGCGAAGGGCGGAGGGACGGTATCATGGCTTCCGCCTTGCCGCGGCGCAAGCGGCGCGTGTGCCCGGCTTAGTTTATGTCGCAGTAGGTGTAAATCAGTTCGCCCTTGTCGTTGTAGGTAATGCCGGTAACATTTTCTTTGCACAGGCCGATGTAGTGCATCGTGCTGATCGGGATCACGTAGAAATTATCGTTAATCAGGATCTTCTGCGCCGTATGCAGGTAGGCATTGCGCTCCGCGGGGTCGGTCGCCGCGTTGGAGGCGGCAATCGCCTCGTCATAGGCAGCGTCCTTCATATGCACATAGTTGAGCGACGAGTCGGACGTATACAGCGCCAGGTAGTTAATGGGATCGTTGAAATCCGCCGTCCAGTTGTACCGCAGCAGCTGGAAGGTGCCTTCCCGCTTGGTTGCGTTGTAAACTTCGGTTTCCTGCGCCACCAGCGTAATGTCAATCCCGAGCACCGCCTTCAGCTGCGCCTGTATGGCCTGCGCCAGAATGGCGTCCTTATCGCTGCTGGGGTAGGTGTAGCTCAACACGGGGAAGTTTGCGCCGCCCGGGTATCCGGCTTCTGCCAAAAGCGTCTGCGCCTTGGCCGCATCCTCGGTAAAGGGCGTTTCCTCCTCGCTGAAAAACTTATCGCCCACGTTGGAGAGCATATACTTGGGCACCCAGGTGTAGCTTGGCTCATAGTTGGTGCCCATGGACGCGCAGATCGCCTGCCGGTTCAGCGCCAGTCCGATGGCTTCGCGAACCTTTTCGTTATTCAGCGGCTCTACGTCCACGTTGGGCAAAATCGCGGTGGTAGTGAGCATGTTCCAGATGGTCAGTTCCTTGGATCCGGCATACTGCGTTTCCACATAATCCGGCAAACCGGAGCAAGCCTGCACCTCGCCGGATTCGTACGCGGCAATGGTGGACTGGGTATCCAGAATGCTGCGGTTTACAATTGTATCCAGCTTAACATTGGCCGCATCAAAGTAGTAGGGGTTGCGGGCCACGGTGTAATACTGATCCTGCACATATTCGGTCAGCATAAACGCGCCGTTGCAAAGGTTGGTGGCGGGGTCCTTGTACCACGTTTTGTTTTCGTTGGTCGCTACGCCAACCTTGGACGGGTAAAACACCGGCAGGGATAAGAGCTTGGTAAAGTACGGACAGGGCTGCGTGAGTTGGAAAACCAACGTATGATCGTCAGTCGCCGTAGCGCCCACCGCGTCCATAGCGCCGGTGCCCTTGTTGGCCTCCTGTGCGCCAACCAGGCCATACAGCATTTCCGCATAAATGGATTCGCTGTTTTCCGGATCCAGCGCACGCTGAATGGTATTCACAAAATCGGCGGCGGTTACGTCCGAACCGTCACTCCATTTGCCATCGGCACGCAAGGTAAAGGTCCAGGTCAGCTGATCGTCGCTGACGGTATAGCTTTCGGCGGCGCCCATTACTTCTTCGCCGCTTGCGTTAAAGGACAGGAGTGGCAGGGAGCACATTCTGGCAAATAAATTCCATGTGGACAGGGCGAAACCGGCGGGGTCCATACTGCCATCCATGGAACCACCGGCAACCGTCAGTGTTTTGGGCTCCGTGGTTTCAGCAACGGCCATACCGCTGGCCATGATGAGCGAAAGCCCCAGGATGACCGCCAAGATGATGGAAATACCCTTTTTCATATCCACTCGCTCCTTTGAGTAATATCTACAAGTATGCGGTTGCGCCTGTGCGCGGCGGGCTCCATTTTCCGCCGTGCCAATACGCTCACACATATTTATAGCAAGCCACTTTATGCCCGTTTTGGGTAGCGGTTACCGGCTGCGCTATGCGGCACTCCGGGCGGCACTCCGGGCAACGGGTGCTAAACGGACAGCCCACTGGCACATGGATGGGGCTGGGCACTTCCCCTTCCAGCATAATGCGCTGCGTGGCTCTCGCCTTTACAGGATCGGCCACCGGCGCGGCGGACATCAGCGCGCGCGTGTAGGGATGCAGCGGATGGTTGTATACCTCCTCCGCGTCGCCGTATTCCACCAGCCTGCCAAGGTACATCACCCCGATTTTGTGGCTGATGTGCCGCACCATGGTCAGGTCATGGGCGATAAACAAATACGTAATCCCTTTTTCATCCTGTATGCGTTCCAACAGGTTGATAATCTGCGCCTGTATGGACACATCCAGCGCGGAAATCGGCTCGTCGCAGATGATGAACTCAGGCTCCAGCGCCAGCGTGCGGGCAATGCCAATCCGCTGGCGTTGGCCGCCGGAAAACTCGTGCGGGTAACGGGAAATGTGATCGGGCTTCAACCCCACCAGTTCCAGCAGCTCCTGCACCTTCTGGCTGCGCTGTTTGGCGTCATACATATGGTAAATCTGCATGGGCTCCATAATAATGTCGCCCACCGTGTAGCGCGGGTTCAGGCTGGCGTAAGGGTCCTGAAAGATCATCTGCATTTTGTTGCGGTACGGGTGCAGCTTGGCGTTAGGCAAATGGGTGATGTCAACCCCTTTGAAGTAAATCTCCCCTTCGTCCGGCTCATAAATCCGGATTACGTTGCGCGCAAGCGTGCTTTTTCCGCATCCGCTTTCCCCAACCAACCCCACGGTTTCCCCCGGCATCAAGTCCAGACTTACATCGTCCACTGCCCGCACATAATCCGTAGCCCGAAACAGGTGTCGCTCTGCGACAAAGTACTTTTTCATGTGCCGAATGCTCACAACCGGGGTCGCATTGCGCATCATCACAGGTTCCCCCGATCCCGGCATGCCGCCGCTACAACCTCGTCCGCGCTGTTTTTACAATCCTGCCAGCAAACTGTGCTGTGCGTTGACCCAAGCAACGTCTCGCAGGGCATGTAATCCTTGCAGATTTTCATAGCCTGCGCGCAGCGCGGCATAAACGCGCATCCGGTATTCAGCTTGAGCAGATCCGGCGGCGTACCCGGGATGGAGATAAGCGCCTGTCGGCCGGTAACGCCGTGTGTGCCCACGCTCCTGAGCAACCCCATGGTGTAGGGGTGCCTGGGCTGATAAAAAATCTCATCCACCGTTCCCTTTTCCACCATTTTCCCGGCATACATGATGTTGACCGTATCGCACATTTTCGCAACAACCCCCAGGTCATGGGTAATCATAACCACCGCGGTGTGGCTCTCTTTGGCGATTTGCTTTAGCAGTTCGATAATCTGCGCCTGCACAGTCACATCCAGCGCGGTTGTCGGTTCGTCCGCGATAATCAGCTTCGGGTTGCAGGCCAAGGCAATCGCAATCACAATGCGCTGGCGCATTCCGCCGGAAAACTCAAACGGATATTGCCGAAACCGTTCTTCCGCACCGGGAATGCCCACCTGCCGCATCAACTGCAACGCGCGGTTTTTCGCTTCGGCACGGGAGCACCGCTCATGGCTCAAAATTCCCTCGGTAATCTGCGTACCCACTTTGAGTACGGGATTGAGGAACGTCATCGGATCCTGAAACACCATCCCGATGCGATTGCCGCGAATTTGCTTCATTTGCTTTTCATAAAGCGAGGGGCTATTTTGGCAGGCGGGCGCCAACGGAGAAATATCCTGCCCGTCAAACAGAATCTGCCCTCCGGTAATTCGCCCGTTGGATGCCAGCAAGCCCATGAGCGCGAGCATGCAAACGCTTTTCCCCGAGCCGGATTCCCCCACAATGCCCAGCAGCTCTCCCTGATCCACTTGCAGGCTCACATCCCGTACGGCGTTCACCACTCCGTTACGGGTTTGAAACTGCACGCACAGGTCTTTGATTTCCAGCAAAGCCAAAGTATCACGCCCTTCCGTTGCCGCCCTTGGGATTGAGCGCCTCGTCCAGTCCTTCGCCAATAAAGTTGAGCGCGAAGATGATCAGGCAAATCATTGCGATTGGGCAAATCATCTGGTTGGGAAACACGCTCATGTACATTCTCGCGCTTTGCGCCAGCGTGCCAAGGCTGGCCTGTGGCGCTGAAATCCCCATGCCAATGAAGCTTAAAAACGCTTCCATGAAAATCGCCTGCGGAATGTTCAGCGTGGCGGATACCACCAGCGGCCCCATCGCGTTGCTCAGCAGGTGCCTGCACAAAATCCGCGCGGGGCTGGCCCCCTGCGTATACGCCGCCAGCGCAAACTCTCGCTCCTTAAGCGCAATCACCTGTGAGCGCATCAGCCGCGCTACGCCAATCCAGCCCGAAACGCACATGCCCAGCATAATGCTGCCCACATTGGCTCCCAGAATCAGCATCAGCAAAATGATGTAAAGCAGCGAGGGAATCGCGTACATTACATCCACCAGGCGCATCATCAGCATATCGGTTTTGCCGCCCGCAAAACCGGCAATTCCACCGTAGAGCACACCCAGCAGCATGTTGATAAAGGTTGTCACAAAGCCGATCATCACGCTGATTCGCACACCATACAACACGCGGGTAAACAGATCGCGTCCCAGCGCGTCGGTGCCAAACCAGTGATTCCAGCTGATGCCCTTATTGATATCGGCTCCCATGCCGTCATACGGGTAAGGGGATATCATCGGGCCAATGATGGCCAGCAGCACGATCAGCGCCAGCACATAAAGGCCAATCAGCGCGCGGCGGTTGCTGCAAAACCGTTCCCACACATCGCGGGCAAAGCTTTTTCGCGCCATGGCGATAAACTCGCAGTTTTGTTCCTCGCTGCCGATGGGTTCAAAGTACGCGGTTCTTTCCAGCATGTTCATCCCCCCTGTCAGTTTTTCGCGTCCAGCTTAATTCGGGGATCCACCACCGCGCAAACAACATCGCTTAGCAGGTTCGCCAAAATAATAATCCCGCCAACAAAGATCGTTAAACCCATAATAACGGTATAATCCCGGTTGTTTACGGAGTTCACAAACTCCTTGCCGATGCCGGGGATGGTAAAGATACTTTCCACAACAAAGCTTCCGGTAATCTGAAACGCTACCATCGGCCCCGCAACCGTTACCAGCGGGATCAGCGCATTCTTGAGCACATGCAAGCCCAAAACGCGAACCTTGCGCAGCCCCTTAGCCCTTGCCATGGTTACATAATCCTGATGCATAGCTTCGGTGAAGCTGGTGTGCACCAGCCGGGACACCTGTGCGATCGGGTACACAGCCAGCGCGGCGACCGGTAAAATATAGCTTTTCAGGCTCCCATCCCACAACACTGGCAACCACTTGAGCGTGACCCCAAAAAACAGCATCAGCACAATGGAAAGCACAAAGTTTGGTATACTGATGAATAGTGTGGACGCGGTCAGGAGTTCTCCTCGCACACGGTTACTGGGCGTAACCGACATCCAGATGCCGATGAACGTGCCTATCACCAGCGCAATCGCAAAGGAGATCAGCCCCAGCTCCAAAGTAACCGGAAAGCCGCTGGCAATTAGCTGGTTTACGGTAACGCCCGTCTTTTTGTAGGATACGCCCATGTTGCCGCTGGCCAACCCTTTGAGGTAGGTAAGGTACTGTTGGTCTACCGGTTTATCCAAACCGTAGTTTTCCTCCAGCGCCGCCAGCATGGTCGGCGATATGTTCGCCGCGTCAAACGGGCTGCCCGGCATGAGCCGGGTCAGGACAAACGTAATGGTGATTAAAAAGAACATGGTTACGATTCCCATCACCAAGCGCTTGAAGATATACTTCCCATACTTTTTCACGCGGTACCCTCCCTTGCGCCGTTCCTGCGGCCATCATCCCTCGCGGGTTTCTGATAAACAAAAAGAAGCTGTTCTTTCAAGCAGCTTCATTGATGCTTTGCAAATGAGTTATTCCATTATGGGGTTTTGCAGCGCCGGTTTCTGTTTCAGCTCCCGAATCCCGTACCAGTACATGAGCAACACCAGTATCAGCGAACAACCGTCCGATATACTGCTGCTGCACAGCACCCCGTCCAGCCCAATGAGCGGTGGCAGTATCAGCAAACTGGGAATTAAGAACAACCCGTTGCGGCTCAGGGATATGAGCAGCGCCCGCTTTGGCTGGCCAATTGCCGAGTAGTACATGGAAGCCAGCGTTTGAGTGCCAAGCCCGAAAATGAACAGCTTACCAAGGTGCAATGCGCGAACGCCGTAGTCCGCCAATGCCGTGTCGCTGGAGAACAGGAGAAACAGTTGCCGGGGAAAGAACATCATCATCCCCCACACAATCACGCAGGATGCCGTCGCAATCAGCTGGCCCGTGAGCGTCGCCTGCTTAACCCGGTCATACAGTTTATGCCCGTAGTTGTAGGAAATGATAACTGAGAGCGCGTTGTTGAGCCCCATAACAAACATGATCGCGAAGCTTTCTACTGAGGAGATCACCGACACCGCCGATATGGCAAGGTCTCCGCCTCCGGCGCCCAGCGCCGTGTCGCCGTACACAACCAGCGAGTGGTTAATCAACGTATTGTTGAAGAAGCTTAAGGCCTGAAACACTGCCGGAGCCGCGCCCAGCGCCGCAACCCGCAGCATGACCTTCACATCCAGCGCCGCCCGGCCCGCCCAACGGAAAACCCCCTTGCCCCTGACAAAATACTGTACGCTTAGCAGGCAACTGATGATCTGGCTGATCACCGAGGAGGTCGCTGCTCCCGCGAGGTTCATGTGCAATACGGCAATCAGTAATGGGTCAATCCCCATGTTAATGAACGCACCGGCCATGGTTACAATCATCGCGTATTTAGTGTTGCCTTCCGAGCGAATCGCCGCCGCCAGCGCCAGGTTCACAATCATAAAAAAGCGTCCAATGGAGGTGATGCGCAAGTATGTTACTGCCATACCATACAGCGCAGAACTCCGCGTGCCTCCGCACAGGACCACCAGCGGCTCCGCAAACAGGAAAAACGTGATGCTTACCAAGATCGCCAACAGTACCGACAGGGCGCAAATGTTGGTGAACGCCTTGTTCGCCTTCGCCACATTCTTCTCACCCAGCGCGCCGGACATCAGAGCGCTTCCGCCAATGCTTAGCATGATGGTCAGCGCAGAGGTCAGGTTGGTGACCGGGAATACCAGCCCGATGCTGCCCAGCGCGTCCCTGCCAACAAAATGCCCCACGTAAAACCTGTCGATGAAGGTATACAGCGCGCTGACAATATTGGCACAAACCGCCGGGATGGACATGCTGACAATCAACGGCAGCATGTTCCGGGTCTCCATTGCGTTAATTCGCTCCGTGCTGCTCAAATTCTGCTCTGCCTCTTTTCTTTTTAGCCGCCCCCGCTTTCTACCGTCCCATACCATTCCTTTTCCGCGCCTTGCCGGTATCAAGGCTTGGTGCTATCATAAAGCATCCCGGCATATTAGTCAAGTATAATTTTATACAAGTACAATATTGAAACAGAGGCCCATCAACGCCCCCTGCATCCAGCCGCATATAAGCAAATCGCATGATTTTCAAGCTTTTTCCCCCGCGCCGCGGCATCACGCAGGCCTGCGTTCGCCGGAGTTTTTTTGAACAAATCCCATTTACCAATTTTTTCAACAGGCGCCCCGCCGTTTTCAGGTTATACACCCGCTCCCATACGCGTATTGCGCAGCAAGCCCATTGCCATTTGCGTCTGCGCAATCGGCTGCGGCGATGCTTTCCTTAACCTGTGAACCCAATTGAAAACGCTTGCTTTACCGGAATTTTCATCCATTGTACCCCTCCCATCGGACACAGGATGAAATGCAGCAAACGCCAGCAACTGCCGTTCCCTTCAAGGCATCCGATTTTCATGTTTTCCTCAGCTCAAGGGCAATGCTGTCGCGCAGCGGCAAAGCGATCGTGCCGGAATCAGCGTATCCTCTGCTTCCATAACAGGCGCGATGTCTCCGCAGATAGGAAGTTCTTCCCATTTCCGATTCCTTTGGCTGTTGACATTTATACGTGTATAATATATGATGGACAAAGCAATTGTCCTTTTGCTGCCAAGGCATTTTGCAAACACGCCCGCCCGCGGTTGAAAATCTGTGCGCGTCACCGGCCGATCCGGAGATTGGCGTCCGGCGCGTTCCCCTTTCCGCAGGCTGGTTTTTCTGTTGGGCACGAAGCCCAACCTCCGGTAAAATAGCAAAAGGAGTGTTTATCCGTGAAGAAAGTCATTGTGATTTACGGCAACCCCGGCAGTGTGGATATAACGTTGGAAGAAGTCCTGAACGAGTGGCAAAAGCTCAGCCTTTTGGCGGATGTGCACTATGAACTTCGTCATTTTGATACCTTCCCCACGCCCGAGGCCTTCAACGCCGCCATGGACGCGGACGTAACCGCCATACTGGGGGCATGGATTACCAATGGGTTTTTCAATCAGGCGTTTTATGATTCGCACCCCAACCTGCGTTATATTGGCGGGCTGGCGCATGGTTATCAGGAGTTGGATTGGCAACTGAGTCGCGATTATAACATTGTTATTACCAACACCACCTATGGCGAGCACACCATCGCGGAATACGCGTTTGCCCTGTTGCTGGAAATTTGCAAGCAGCCTGCATTTTGCAGCCATCATGTAAAAACCACCGATTGGTCGCAAGGCGCGCAAAAATACATGAACGCGCCGGTGCGGCAATTGGAGCTTTATCAGAAAACTTTTGGCGTTGTAGGGCTTGGCTCCATCGGTTTTCACGCGGCGATGCTGGCACAGGCTTTCGGCATGCGCGTAGTCGCCTATAACCGCCACCGGAAAACAGCGCCGGAATTTGCCTTTCTGGAACAGTTGCCCTTGGATGAGGTTCTCGCGCAATCCGACGTTGTATCGCTGCACGTGGCGCTAAACGAGCAAACCCGGGGGTTCATCAACCGCGAGGCAATCGCCCGCATGAAGGATGGCGCCATTCTGATTAACACCGCTCGGGGCGCGCTTGTGGATGAAGAAGCCCTTGCCGAAGCGTTGCGCAGCGGGAAGCTTACCGCCGCCGGTTTGGATGTGTTAACCAACGAGCCCCCGAAGGCGGATAACCCGCTGCTTTTGTTGGATAACGCGCTGATAACCCCGCACATTGCCTGGATGCCCAAAACCTGCCGGATGCGGCAAATCAGCATGGCGATTGATAATTACGCTGCCTTCCTTCAAGGTTCGCCCGTCAGCGTTATCAATCAACGGTAAAACGCCATCTGCTCCCAACCCTTCCCGTTTGAAAGGAGGCCGACCCGCGTGATCCATTATTCCAAAGGGATTCAAACCAAACAGAATATACTGGATGTCAGCAGGCGCCTGTTTTATGAGCGGGGCTATGATAAAGTAACCCTTCGGGAAATTGCGGCCGCTTCGGACACAAACCTTGGGTTGCTCAATTATTACTTTCAGGGCAAAGGCGATTTGGGCATAACCATTTACTTTGAAGTGCGTAAAAAACTGGATATCGCGCTCAAGCAGTTTTTTCCCAACCGGGTCGGGGCGGATGATTTCCTGCTCAGCAGCGCCGCAGAGTTGAAAATGTGCCTGCGCAGCCGACAATATGGCAGCTTCTACCTGCTCATGTCCAAAGAGCCGCAGTTCAAAAAGGACATTAACGAAACCATCATCAGCACCATGGTCAAATACACAAAGCAGGACTATCGCATTACCGATCGGGCAATTCTCGCCAGTATCAGCACCATGGCAACCAAGCCCGCGCTGGTGGAACATTTTTACGCCTATCCCGACCAGATGGATGAAAACATGTATCTACAGTACTATCTGGAAATGCAATTGCACCAGTTAAATCTGGGCACCGAACAGTACGCGAATCTGTTTACCGTCATCCAAAGCTTTTCCTGCTCCATGCTTGCGGATTTTACGCCGGTAATTGAACCCAGTCATGCGCCGGTACCATAAACGGAGGTTTTGCCCCGTGCGTTCACAGGGGCATCAGAGCGTTTCTCTGCGCAACCTGTCCGCGCCTATGCTGGCTCCATCGCTGGAAAGCATCGTTTTTCTGGAAATCCCTTACCCCATCATTCATAACGGCGACAGCATGGATTGTTTTCCGACGTCCGCATAATCCAAACTTGCGATAAATCCCATGTATCTTGAATAAAGTGGCATTGAATGGCATCAATCAAGATACGCTCGCCTGCTTACAGATGGAAATGGCTCATTGCAGTTGCCAATTCGGCATATTCTAAAAGTCGATACCGTCCTTATCAATACGAATATCCCCTAATCCAACCTGATTTACACATTTTTCGATGAGTTTGAATACGGTGGCAGAGGGGTGTAAGGAACACCCTGTGTTTTGTTACTCTGCTCGCCGTATCGCCCGAAGGGCTGATCCGCGCGCTCAGGCCGGCACAGCTTGGGCACTGTTTGCTGTGCGGCCGCAGTCAGGTTTTGCAACGCCTGTTCTGCCCGCTGTTGTGAATCGGGCGTCATGTCTGTTCAGGATGAAACTGTTTATGGATATAATCCTGGGTCATTTCAATGAATTTCTCAGCAGGCGGCGACAGGTATTTATTGTTGTTATGGATTAAGCTGTACGGATATTGCACCTTGGCCGGTTCGGTCCTGATCCTTTTAAGCAAGCCAAGTTCCAATTCCAAGGATACAGATGCAAATGGGATCAGCGCTACGCCAACATTGGCAACAACCGCATGCTTGATCGCATCAATATTGCTCAGCGTAATCGCTATGTTTTCCGGCGCGTTCATCAAAAGAATAAAGTTTTTATAATAGGTATAAAGCTGCGAATCCGTTTTGTGGACGATAAAGCCCATATTTCTGATGGTCGCGCTGTCCGCGCACTCTGCGTTTGCAAACTCCGATTTTGGCGATACGACCAGTACCAGATCGTCTTCCATGAGCCTGACGACGTTTACCTCCTTGTGGTAGGTCATGTTTCCGCCGTTTACCGCAAAATCAAGGGTTCCGTTGTTGATGAGATGCGCAACCTCCGAAGTGTTGCCAATCGTCATGCTGATATGCACGTTAGGGTATTCTTTCTTGAATTTCCCGATCACATTTGGCAGGATATACGTGCCCGGCGTATTGCTCGCGCCAATGTTCAGGCTGCCTGTCATAAATTCTTTTTTATTCAGCAGCTTATATTCCGCTTCCATGATGAGCTTAAAGACGCTTTGGGAGTATTCGTAAAGGATTTTGCCATTCTCATTCAAATAGACTTTGTTGCCAAATCGGTTGAAAAGTTGAAAACCAAGCTGCTGTTCCAATTTCTTGATCTGTATGGAAAGGGCGGACTGGCTGATGTGCAAAATCTCCGACGCCTTCGTAAAGCTTTCCTCTGCCGCGACTGTGTTAAACAGCTCAAGATAATGTAAATCCATCCGCAACCCTTCCATTTCTGCCACAAGTATATATTCGGTAAATAGTATCGTTGCTTTATCTATATTTGAATTATACAGAAAATGATACTATAATTCAATCGCTTTCAAATATATTTGAAAACAAATCAAACATTGTAAGGAGATCCTCTGCATGTCTTATTTAAAAATTATATTAGGGATTTTTGTGGCTCTGATGGTTGTTGTGATCTACATCAAAAATATCCGCTCCGAATTAGAATAAGAGGTTTATCGCTATGTCTAACTCCTTTCTGATCCCACTTGAGGTTTATGGCCTGGGCATTGTGATTTCTCTGGGCATCGCCATGCTGATTAAGTTCATGATGGTTGTGATCAAGAAATTCTCCAAAGATGAACCGGAAGAAAAAGCGGAAGAAGTTTAAGCATTTGTGAAAGTAAGGTGTTGACCATAAACCTCTCGCACTTATTTCAAGGCATTTCCACTTTATTTGTGCAAGACCCGCAAACCTCGATTGCGCGGGTGCTTCTGATTCTTCTGGGCATTTTATTAGTTTATCTTGGCGGCAAAAAAATCCTTGAGCCTTTAATCATGATCCCCATGGGGTTTGGCATGTCGGCGGTCAACGCTTCCGTTTTGTTTCTCTCAGCCAGTCAACTGGGGAATATTTTCATTGATCCGCTGGTTACCAACACAGACAGCTTAATGAATATCTTGCAGATTGATTTCTTGCAGCCCGTTTACACCTTTACCTTCAGTAACGGCCTGATTGCCTGTCTGGTGTTCATGGGCATCGGCGTCATCACGGACATTGGGTTTTTGCTGGCTTATCCCTTTACCAGCATGCTAATCGCAATCTGTGCCGAACTGGGCAGCGTGCTTACTTTCCCCATTGCCACCGCATTGGGCCTCAACTACGGCGAAGCCGCCGCGGTGTCCATCATTGGCGGGGCGGACGGGCCAATGGTGCTTTATACGTCGCTGATGCTGGCAAAAAACCTGTTCGTTCCCATCACCATTGTCGCCTATCTGTATCTAAGCTTAACCTACGGCGGATATCCATACTTGATTAAGCTGCTCGTGCCCAAAAAATACCGGGAGCACGCTGTGGTAACCACAAAGACCACCCATGTTTCTTCAAAGCAAAAGCTGGTCTTTACGGTTGTAATCAACACGGTTCTGTGCCTGCTGTTCCCTGTGGCGTCCCCCCTCTTCCTGAGTTTCTTTTTGGGGATCGCGATCCGTGAATCGGGCATTCAAAAGTATATCAAGCTTATTGAAGAAGTTTTCCTTTACGGCGCTACTTTCTTCCTTGGCTTAATGCTTGGCGTGCTCTGTGACGCGAGCACCATCCTGAACCCCAAAATTCTGATACTGCTGGTGCTGGGCATGATCGCATTGCTGCTTTCCGGGGTTGGCGGAATCCTGGGCGGCTACCTGGTCTATTATATCAACCGAAAGAACTTTAATCCGGTGATCGGCATCGCGGGGGTTTCGTGTGTTCCAACCACGGCCAAGGTTGCGCAAAAGGAAATCAGCAAAGCCAACCGGTACAGTTTTATCATGCAGTACGCGCTGGGCGCCAATATCTGCGGGGTCATTACCACGGCCATCTTAACGGGTTTATATGTAACGATCGTCGGCGGTCTTGTGAAATAACAAATGAGGAAAAAGCGGAACCTTGAGGTTTCCGCTTTTTTCGATTTCATAAACAAGTCAGGTTTACGAAGTTTCTATCGCCGGTTCATACTTCCTACTTCACCAAAGCGCCGTGGGTTCAGCCAAACAGCCCCGTCCCGCGCGTGGCTCTTTTATTGAGGGGCGCTGATAACTGCTTTTCCGCACGGCCGAAAAACGTCGGTAAACCATCCCCGTCATGGGTGGCGAACACGGCTTGCAGCATCACGGTCGAAAGCACCCATCTGTTCGCGTGGGCACCCGGGCAAAGGAGCATCAGGGCGCTCAGGCGCGCAAAAAACGGAAGCGTTTCATGGCGGAGTTTTTCCTCCTTTTATGGATAGAAAGCTGGCCCTTTCGGTTAACCCGCGAAGGGTTGTATTCTTTTCTAAGTGGGCCTCATGGCTCCATAGCCCTCCGGAGAGGTTTGCAGCAGTCGGCGGGCCGCCGTGGGTTGGCAGGTGGGCGCGGGTCGCAATTCTGAGTCCGTTCTTATGGGGTTCACAATCCCACGCTGCGAAATTGGTTGCTTCCCACCGCAAGATGTGGTATACCAGTATTGCACTTTTCTTCGACGTTTCATTATCACAGCATTGGGAAGGAAACTGGCTATGCTCCAAGTGACGCATCTTTCGAAAGTATATCACACGCTTCGCTCCGTGAACGACCTCAGCTTTACGGCGGAAAGCCAGGAAGCCGTGGGGCTGCTGGGGCCAAACGGCGCGGGCAAATCAACCACCATGCGGATGTTGGCCGGTTATTTAGCGCCAACCTCCGGGGAGGTCGAGCTTTGCGGCCTGCGCATGGCCGACCGCCCGCGGGACGTGAAACGGATGATCGGCTATTTACCGGAACTGCCGCCCCTCTACCCCGAAAGCACTGTAACCGAACACCTCCGCTTTGTGTGCGCGCTCAAGGGCGTCAGCTCCCGGGATACCGCGCGGGAATGCGAGCGCGTGTGCGGCCTGCTCAACCTTTCCGCAGTATCCGGCCGGGTGATTGGGCGGCTTTCCAAGGGGTACCGGCAACGCGTGGGGTTCGCGGCGGCGCTGATCGGTCAGCCGCGTCTGCTGATCCTGGACGAGCCGACCGTAGGACTGGATCCCCAGCAGGTGGTGGAAATCCGCCGCCTGATTTTGGACCTGGCCCAGCAAATGACGGTGCTGATCTCCTCCCACATGCTGTCGGAAATCGCATGCGTGTGCGCTCATCTGCTGATCCTCAACCGGGGGGTGCTGGTGGCCGACGGCAGCGCGCAGTCGATTGCCGAAAAGCACCGCGACCGTTCGCTGCTCGCCGTAACCGTGCGCGGGGATCGGCTTTTGGCAACCGAGACGCTTCGTCAGGCCACAACGGGGCAGGGAACGCTTTCCGTGCAGGAACGCCCGACCTCGGATGAAACGGATTTTCTGGTTCAGGCTTCCGCACAGGCGGATTTGTCGGCGGCCGTCTTTCAGGCGGTGGCGGCGCGGCGCGACGCGCTCACGATCACCTCGCTTTGCGCCAAAACGCCTTCGCTGGAGGATATTTTTATGGAAATCACGCGCGGCGGCGCCTCGGAGCCGGCGCAGGCCGCCCAAGGGGGGTGCGGGGACGCATGAAAGGGCTGTTTTGCAAGGAATGGAACCATCTGTTTAAAACCATGACCGGCTATGTGTTCATCGCGCTGTACCTCGCGCTTTCGGGCGCGGTGTTCACCCTTACCTGCCTTTTGGCGCAAAGCGGGGATATTAAGAGCTATTTTTCGGTGTTCAACACCGTTTCCGTGCTGCTTTTCCCCATCCTGACCATGGGACTGTTTTCCGAGGAGCGCAAGCAGAAAACCGACGAGCTGCTCCTGACCGCGCCCGTTACGCTCACCTCCGTTGTGATGGGCAAGTTTCTGGCAACGCTGAGCGTATTTCTGCTGCCGATGCTCGTTACCCTTTGCTACCCGGCAGTGCTGTACCTGTTTGGGGTGCGCGCGCTGGCGGTAACGGTGGGCAACTATCTGGGGCTTTTGCTGCTGGCTTCCGCCTGCATAGCGCTTGGGGAGTTTCTGTCCCTGCTGACGGACAGCCAGTTTGTGGCGGCTATGACGACCTATGCCGTGTTCGGGCTTCTGCTGCTGGCCGGCTCGGCCACCAGCATGGTCAGCAACCCCACGCTTCAGGCGGCGCTTGCGTTTTTGGCGATCACTACGCATTGCCAGGGCTTTGCCTACGGGGTGTTTGACCTGATGGAGGCCGTCTATTTCCTCAGCGTTACGGCGCTGTTCCTGTTCCTGAGCGTTTATATGTTGGAACGCCGCAGGCTTTCGTGAGGTGGTATCGATGAAAAAACAGACGCAAAAAGGGCTTTGGACGGCGGTGCTGTTGCTGGCGCTGTGCGTTTTTGGGCTGGTGAACCTGTGCGCAACCTTCGCGGCCAAACGCTTCCAAACCGCGCTGGACTTAACCGAGGAAAACCTCTATGCCCTTTCGGCCGATACGCAAAAAGCCGTCGCCGGTCTTGAAAATGAAACCAACGTGTATGTGTTCAGCGCCGAGGCCGACTACCCGGCCATGCTCAGGGAAATGCTGCGTCGCTATACCCAGCTGAGCGATCAGCTGCGCGTAACCTACGTGGACCCAACGGAAAACCCGGTGCTGATGACCCATTACCAGCAGATGGGCGCAACGCTGGACGCGTCGGATATTCTGGTGGAAGGCGCCGCCCGGATCAAGGCCATCCCCTACGCGGACCTCATTTTATATACGGATAACCAGCCGACCGGCATTGATCTGGAGCAGCAGCTCACCTCGGCCCTGCTGTATGTCAACAGCAGCTATGCTCCGCGAGCGGTGTTTACAACAGGCCACGGGGAACGCCCGACTTCCGCGCTTCAAAAGCTTTTCACCGATAATCAGTTTAGCGTGGAAACCGTAGCCATTGGCGTGGAGGATGCGCAGCAGCCCGAAGTGATGGTGATTGCCGCGCCCGCGACCGATTTTACCGCTACGGATGTGACGGCGCTGCAAAATTACCTCGGCGGCGGCGGAAAACTCATGGTGTTTTTGGAGCCAACCGACGCGGCTATGCCCAACCTGAACGGTTTTTTAAGCGCGCTGGGCATGGCCGTGCAGCCCGATATTGTGTTTGAGCCCAAGGCCTATGCCTCCGGCTCGCCGCACAACATCATCCCCATGTACACCTCAAGCGCGGTTAACGCTTACTTTGCGGACCATCCGGTGTATGTGGTGATGCCCTCCGCCAGCGCCATCACGCTCAGCGCGTCGGCCAACGGACAACAGGCGGAAGCCCTGCTGAGCACCACGGCGGATTCATACGCCAAGACTGACCTGCGCTATACCGCGTCCGAAAAGGCGGAAGGCGACGTAACGGGGCCGTTTACCGTGGCCGCCATGGCGGACGGAAAGGTGTTCCTTGCCGCCTCCCGCATGATGTACGCGGATGATCTGATGGGCGCGGATTCCTACGCCAACCGGATGTTTTTAACACAGGCGCTGGGCGCGCTGTGGCAGCAGAGCACCGTGCTGAGCCTTCCGGCCAGGCGGCTGGAAAGCGCGACGCTGCCCATTACCGGCTATCAGGCCAATCTGCTTGCGATCGCGCTCACAGGGGCGCTGCCCCTGATGGCGCTGGCGGTGGGCTTTGCGGTCAAGTGGAGGAGGCGTCGCCTGTGAAAGCAAAACAAAGGGCGGTAGCCGCGCTGGCCGCCTGCGCGCTGGCGCTTATAGCCTTGCTGGGCTGGCTTTTGTACCGGCCGCAGGCCGAAACGCCCGTAGCCGCAGAAGCAACGGTGTATGAGGTGGTCGCCGTTTCCCCGGCGGATATCGCGGCCGTCAAGGTAGAAAACGCGCAGGATTCCTATGCTGTGTTAAACGGCGCGGACGGCGTGGAAATGATCAGCCAGACAGCCGGCGCCTATGACCCAGCCCAGCTACGCGCGCTGCTGTACGCGGCCGGGCACATAACCGGCAGCCGGAAGGTGACCGACGAAAGCGCCTTTTCCGGCTACGGCTTAGACGAGCCTCAGGCCACCGTCACCCTGTTTTTGGCGGATCAGCGTCAAATGCGCTTTCAGGTGCTGGCGAATAATCCGCTGGAAAACAGCGTCTACTTTTGGGACGAAACGGCGCGCGCGGTGTACCTGATTCCCGGAGAGGTCGCGGCGCTGTTTCTGCGCACCTCGCAGGATTTTATCAGCCACACGGTGTTTTCGCTGTATTCCCGGGATGATTATTCTCAAATCGATCAAATTATAGTAAAATATAACGGGAATGGGCGAGATTACCAGTTGGAACAGACCGATCAGGGTTTTTACCTGACGTCGCCCGTGCGGCTGCGGCTTTCGCAGGCCAGCGTGTACGCCAATGTGCTGAACCCCATGCTGCAGCTTTACGCCGATCAGGTGATCGCCACACAGGCCGATCTTTCGCAGTATGGGCTGGATCAACCGGAACTGACGCTGACACTGACGCTCAAGAGCGGTGAAACCCAGCGCGCGGTGTTCCTGCGCACCAAGGATAACCAGTGCCTGATGGCGGACCCAGAAGGCGCTGTGGTATACCAGCTGGACGACGCGCCCCTGCTCCTTTTAATGCAGGACTATACCGCCCTGCTGGCCGGCGGCATCGTTGCCTATACGGGAGGCGATTTGCAGGATGTGACCCTGACGCAGGGTGACCATAGCTTTTTCCTGACGTGTGAGGGCGATGGAACCGAGTTTGCGGTAAGCAAAGGCGCAACGGAGCTTTCTCAGGCGTTCGGTACTCAATTGCTGGAGGCGCTCAACGGGCTTGCTCCGGTTGGGGAACTGAACGCCGCCGTGACCGCCGACCCGGTATGCCAGTTCACCGCCAGCCTGCGCAGCGGCACACAGGAAACCGTAGCCCTGATGCCGTTGGGCAGTGATCTGTACGCCGTATCCGTGAACGGTACGGCGGCGTTCGCAACGGACGCGGAAGCGCTGCAAAGGTTACAGGCCATATTTGATACCCTGATTGCCCAAGAGTAAAGGAGAGCCGTTATGGACCACCAGCGCGAGCATTTCGATCCGCTGCAAATGAGCGATTTTCAACTGAAGGATAGCCAGACCGTAGCCAGCCAGATTTATAAGACCCTCCGGGAGCGGATCATCAACATGCAATTGCCGCCCGGCGTTACCATGAGCGAGCAGGAAACGGCCAACGCGCTGGGCGTGAGCCGCACCCCTGTGCGGGAAGCGTTTATCCGCCTTTCCCGTGAAAAAATGGTGATTATATCGCCACAGCGGCGCACCGCCGTTGCGAAGATCAGCACGGAGCGCGCCCAGCAGGAGCATTTTTTGCGCGAATCGCTGGAACAGGCGGTGCTGGAGCAATTTGTGCTGAACCTGAAACCCGAGGTGCTCACGAGCATGACGCAGATCATCGATCAGCAGCGTCGGGCCATGATTGAGCATGATTTTGACGGTTCCATGTATTATGACGACGAATTTCATAAAACCTTTTACGTAGCCACCGATAAGTATTTATGCTATCAGGTGCTGAGGCGCAATTGCTTTGATTATCAGCGTTTGCGCTATCTTTCCTCGTGCAGCGACGAGGCGATCCAGCAATTAAACCTGGACCAGCACGAGCAGATGCTGCGGCTGATTGCGGAGCGTAACCTTCAGGATGTGCAATCCCTGCTGCGCCGGCACGTGCGCCGCATATTTGATGAAATGATTACGCTGAAGGAGAAATATCCGCAGTATATTCTCTGAGGAAATGGAAATTTATCCTTCGCCGCAGCGAAACCGGGTCAAGGGCGTAGCCCTTGTCAGGGTGCAGGGGCGAGGCCCCTGCCGGGGTTTGGGGTGGAACCCC
>DAOPZY010000032.1:0-32214 GCA_035353615.1 Candidatus Limiplasma sp. | reverse complement strand
TTGCAACCTCATTGTACCTGATGTGACGGGTTTGGGTCTCTTTTTTTCCCGGGGGCGCGGCAATTCATTTTACAACTTACCCTGCGGACAAGCCGCACGGATTTTCCGAAAACGGTAAAGCATCGAAGCAACATGGCTTGACGCATAACGTAAAAGACGCTACAATCAAGCATATCAGTATTTTTCAGCGTTTATGGTTCCTCATGACCAAGTTCTGGTTCGAATGGGGCGTGAATCATGGCAAGGCGAAGTGTTGTCAGGGGTTTGCCCTGTTTGATCGCGCTCGCGTTGCTATTGGTGTTTTGCTTCGCTGTGGCCGCGACGCTGGCGCTGTACCCCGCCGCGGACGGAACCGATCTGCTGACCGATCACGGGGCCACGGTGGATGCAAGCCATACCGATCAGGGGTATGTGATGGTCAGCCATACGGAATCCGCAAAGGCGCTGAAACTGCGCATTACCAAAGGGGACCAGACTTCTACCTATGATTTGGCGTCGGACGGCCGGTATGAAACCTTTCCCCTCACGTTTGGCGACGGTATGTATAAATTGCAGGTGTTCCGTCAGGTTTCCGGCAAACGCTATGCCAACGATGCCAGCCTGAGCTTTGACGTATCGCTTGCGGATCCGACCCTGCCCTACCTATACCCCAACCAGTACGTATGGTATACGGCGGACAGCGCAACTGTGAAAAGAGCGAGGAGCTGTGCGCGGGCCTTACGGACGGCGCACAGAAAATGGCGGCGATCAGGGCTTATATTGTGGGCGCCATCACCTATGACTATGACCTTGCCGCCACCGTCCAAAACGGCTATCTCCCTGCGGTGGACAGCGTTCTGGCTGCCGGAAAGGGCATCTGCTTTGACTATGCCGCCGTTACAGCCTGCATGCTCCGCACGCAGGGCATCCCAACACAACTGGTAATCGGTTGGGCCGATACCATCTACCATGCCTGGAACATGGTGTGGTTGGACGGCGCTTGGCAGCGAATCGACACCACCGCCGAAGCAAACCGCATGAATGTGAAAAAATACACCGAGGAACGGATCTACTAAACCCATAAGGAGGGACTCCCATGGCCGTCACAAACACGGCGACGCCCCGTAAAGTGCGTTTGGATGCCGAAGAACTATCCATCCTATGCGAACAGATTTCGCTGATCCTCCGTTCCGGCCTGCCCTTGCACGACGGGGTGGAGGCGCTTTGCGACAACTACCGGCAAACACGCTTTGCCCAACGGTTTGAGGCTATGAACCAGGCGGTGCTTTCCAGCGGCTCGCTCTACCTGGGGCTTGTGGAGGCCGGCATTTTCCCCAAGTATATGGCAGAAATGGCGCGCATCGGCGAACGCACGGGGGAACTGGATACCGTGATGACCGGTCTGTCGCTGTATTACCAGCGCGAAGCTAAAATGCGACGCGCGATTGTGAACGCGGTCACCTATCCGCTGATTCTGGTTGGGATGATGGCGGTGCTGATCACCATCCTGATTACGCAGGTATTGCCCATTTTTGAGGATGTGTACCGCAGCATGGGCATTGAAACGGCGAACAACCCATGGGTAAGCGCTGGCGTTGACGTTGGTAAAGGCGTGCTGATCGCGGTTGCGGCGGTGATTGCGCTATTGCTGCTGGTGATGGCGCTGGTGCGGCTGGACGCGAGCGGGCGTGCGAAAACGTTTGTTTTTCACTGGTTTCGCCCGTTGCGTAAGTTGATCAATCAAATCAGCGCTGGTCGCTTTGCCTCCGTGATGGCGATGATGCTGCGCAGCGGTTTCCCGCTGGATGAAAGCTTATCGCTGATCAGCGGCGTAATCAGCGATGAGGATGTGGCGAAACGGGTGGATGCTTGCCGCGCGTCCATGGAATGCGGGCTGTCCTTCCCGGACGCGGTGGATAAACTGGAAATGTTTGAAACGCTTCACAGCCGGATGATCCGGGTGGGGTTTCAGGCTGGGCAGACCGATCAGGTGATGAGAAAACTGGCGGAAATCTACGAGGATAAGGTGGACGATACCATTACCCGCACGGTATCGATGATTGAACCTTCGCTGGTGGCGCTGATGTCGGTCATTATCGGCGCGATTCTGCTGGCGGTGATGTTGCCGCTCCTGTCGCTGATGGGCGGCATGGTGTGAGCGCGGCGAGATATGCGCAAAGGAGGCTGACCATGAGGGACCGTTTGCTGTTTCGTGGCGTAGCCGTAACGGTTGCCGTCTTTATCCTGCTGTTGGCAGTGCTCCTGACGGGCATTCGTCAAATTGACACGCGCGGTTCGGCCGAGCGGGCGGCGAGCCTGAAAGCCGCTGTTTTGCGCGCCACCGTAACCTGCTATGCCGTTGAGGGGCGCTACCCGACGGACGTAGCCTATTTGGAAGCGAACTACGGCCTTGCGTACGAT
The DNA here is from genome assembly GCA_035353615.1 of Candidatus Limiplasma sp. Taxonomy (GTDB): domain Bacteria; phylum Bacillota; class Clostridia; order Christensenellales; family Aristaeellaceae; genus CAXXOK01. The sequence continues at coordinate 29,814 of DAOPZY010000032.1, read as the reverse complement.
CAGCAAAGGTTTATCGTGACCATAGATTCCTTTGCGGATAATCTGCTGCCGGACCTCGCTGTTTTAACCAAGGAGTGATGCCGCATGAAAAACAGACAGTCCGTTTTAACGCACAGCATGCAAAACGCGTTTATCCTTCTGCTGATCGGTCTGTTCGCCATCTCGTCGGTTTCGCTCACGCTGATCGGCTCGCGCGTTTACCGAAAAGTGACCGATTCCGCCGCGCAAAACAGCGATTTGCAAATATCGCTTAGCTACCTGTGCAACAAAATCCGCGCCTTTGACGCGCGGGACCATGTTCAGCTGGCGGAACGCGGCGGCTTGCAGGCCCTGTGCCTTTACGAAACCATCGACGGGGAACGCTATGAAACCTCGATTTACGCGTATCAGGGCGCTATTTGGGAGCGTTTTGCCCTGGACACGGAACCCTTTGATCCGGAGGATGGCCAACGCCTGACAATCGCGGACTCCCTTTCATTTTCCATCCTGTCCCCAAGCCTGATTCAGGCAACCGTTGTGATGCCGGACGGCGAGAGCCGCACCCTTCGCATGGCGTTACGCGCCGGTGAAGCAAAGGAGGCGACGTGAGCCATGCGGCATGAAAAAGGCAACATTCTGCTTGTGGAACTGTTGATTGTGATCCTGTTTTTCACGCTGTCGCAGGTGATTGTGCTGCAGGCGTTTGTGAAGGCGCAACAGCTGAACCGGGAGGCGGGGATTACCAATCTGGCCCTGCTGCGCGCCGAGGATACCGCCGAAACGCTTGCTGTGAGCGATAACGCCGAGGAAACGCTTGCATCGCTTGGCTTTACGGCGACCGACGGCCTATTCCAGGCTGAAAGTGAAGATGGGTACCGGATCACCGCTGAAATAACGCATTTTACCCAAACAACCGGCGTGCTTACAACCGTTACCGTAAAGGCTTTTCGAGATATGACGGAGCTGTTTGCGCTGCCGGCAGTCCGTTACCGGGAGGTGAGCGCGCAGTGAAGCGGAAACAAGAATACCGCGTCGGCGTAGGGGCAAGCTCCATCCTGATGGTTTTGGTGGTGCTGGCGCTTGCGGCGCTGAGCCTGCTTTCGCTGAGCAGCGCGAAAAACAACGCCGCGCTTTCCCAGCGGAACTTGAATATGACGCTTGCCTATTATCAGGCGGCGGCGCAGGCGCAGCGCACGCTGTCCATGATGGATTCGCTGATGGCGGAACGCGAGGCGCAAAACCTGACCGCGCAGGAATGGACGGATCTGTTTGCCGCGCATGGGCTTGAAGCGGTCACGGTTTCCGCCGAAGGGGTCTTTTCATTTTCCGTTGACGCGGGCGCGGAACGTTCGTTAATTGTCCAAGGGGAGCTGACGCCCCAAAACGCGCCCCGGTTTACGGTAACCCGACACGAACTGACCAACCAAACCGTTACACAGTCGCAACCGCTCCCGGTAGCTATGCCGTAATGCGGGCGAGCTGGGTCGCAATATCAAAAGCAGGATAGGTGATTGGATGGACGAAACATCGCTTGCGCTGGAAGATTTTCTGCGCCTGATACTGGAACGAAAAGGTTCGGATGTTTATATTGTGCCCGGAGCCAAGGTGATGGCGAAGGTGAACGATCAACTGGAAGCTTTGTCCGAAAACAAATTGAAGCTCGCGGAGTGCGAGGACCTGATCCGGCAAATCTACTGCAAGGCGGACAGCCGCTCCATGGAACGCCTGACCCGGGATGGCGACGATGATTTTTCCTTCGGACTGGCCAGCTTGGGCCGTTTTCGCTGTAACGCCTTCCGCCAGCGCGGCACGCTTGCGGCGGTTTTACGGGTGGTTCCCTTTGCCCTGCCGGACGCGAAGGCGCTGCACATACCGGATGCGGTGCTGAACCTGAGCGCTCGCAAACGCGGTATGGCGCTGGTGACCGGCCCCGCCGGCAGCGGAAAAACCACCACGCTTGCCTGCATTATCGATCAGATCAACCAAAACCGGAGCGGGCACATCATCACGCTGGAGGACCCGATTGAGTATATTCACCCGCATAAGCGCTGCCTGGTTACGCAGCGGGAAATCGCCAACGATACGTGCGATTTTTCGCACGCGTTGCGCGCTTCCCTGCGGCAGGCGCCGGATGTGATTTTGCTGGGAGAAATGCGCGATTTTGAAACCATCCAAACGGCGCTGACCGCCGCCGAAACCGGTCACCTGCTGCTTTCCACGCTGCATACGCTGGGGGCCAGCAAAACCATTGACCGCATTATTGACGTGTTTCCCGCCTCCCAGCAACAGCAGGTGCGAATCCAACTGTCGATGGTGCTTCAGGCGGTGGTGAGCCAGCAGCTGATTCCAACGCTGGACGGCGGCATCGTGCCCGCGTTTGAGGTGATGCTGGTTAACAGCGCCGTTGCGAACATGATCCGGGAAAATAAGGTGCAGCAGATGGACAACGTGATCTACGCCGGTTCCTCGGAGGGGATGATCTCGATGGATAACGATATTCTACGCTTGTACCGCGCAAAGCGCATCAGCCGGGAAAACGCGCTGATGTATGCCATCAATCCGGATTTGCTGGCCAAACGGCTGTAAGGGAACAGGCATGGCCTTCATGAGGTATGCGGGCTTGCGCGCGGTTGTTTGAGAAGGTGGCTGCCGTTCAGGCTGGCGAGGACATTCGCGTCGGCTTGCCGGCAGAAAACGGCTGTTCGATTACATCCGCGCAAGGCAATCCCGCCGTGGTTTTGTTTCGCGCAGCCAGATGAAAATGCCAGGGATAAAGAAACCAACGGGGCTGCCGGTATCACCCGACAAACCCCGTTGGTTATTCTTTGATGGGCTTGAACTGATCCCGACCCCTGAGCCGTTCGCCTGATAGCCATTCGGGCGGTTCGCTCACTTTGACTTACTGGCTGCGGCGCAAGCCCGTGGGATTCTACCCCTCGCTTTGGCATAAGCCTCGCCTCTGCACCCAGCGGGGGCTTCATCCCTGACCCCGCTTTGCGGCGGCTTGGGTTTTGAGGTACGCAATCCTCAGGCTTCTTTGCCAGCCCACAGTTTTGTCATGATAGGCCTTTTTGATAGCAACAAAGGATCAAAACCGGTTCAGATTCAGCGGTTCGCGGCGGGCTCCCGTTCCAGCACCAACACGTTTTCAACGCCGCTGGCATAACAGAACAGATCAACCGGCTGGCAGCCCGCAAAGCGGTAACCGCCTTGAACCAACAGCGCGACGTCGCGCGCCTGTGTGGGAACATGGCAACTGACATAGACCACCCTGCGGGGCGCGGCCGTGAGAATGGCTTCGATCACCTGAGGTTCCACGCCTTTCCGGGGAGGGTCCAGCATGATCACATCCGGCCGGAGACCCATGCTGACCAGCTTTGGCAGGCGATCCTCCACAGAATCAACCAAAAACTCCGCGTTGGCCACCCCGTTACGCACTGCGTTCCGTTGGGCGCTTTCCACCGCCTGAGGCACAATTTCCAGCCCGATCACCCGCTTACACCGCTTCGCCATGCAAAGCGATATGGTGCCCGCGCCGGCGTAAGCGTCCACAACGGTATCCTCCGGGCCAAGCGCGGCAAAATCTATGGCCTGCTGGTACAACCGCTCTGTTTGCGCCGGGTTAACCTGAAAAAAGGAAAGCGGTGAAATTTCAAACGTTAAACCCAGAAGGGTTTCCAGAATGGCGTCTGCCCCGTACAGCTTGCGGCAGGTGGAGCCGAGAATCACGTTGTTGCGCATGCGGTTTTCGCTCACATGCAGCGCTGCAAAACCCGGAACCTGAGCCTTGAGATGTTCAACCAACCGATCAACGGTAGGGAGCTTTTCCGAGGTGGCTACCAGCAATACCAGCACATCGCCGCCGCGCACTGTACGGATCACCACATGCCGTAAAAGGCCCTGACCGCTTACCTCCTGATACGGGGGTACGGCGGCCTTGACCATCCATTCGCGCACGGCTGTGAGCACATTGGGAACGCTGCCCATGGCGACGGGGCAATCCGATATGGCGACAATTTCGTGGCTGCGGCGTTTGTAAAAACCCAACAGCGGATGACCAACGCTGCCTCCGACGGGCAAGCTGGTTTTGTTACGGTAATGGGTCGGATCCCCCGCGCCGAGAACCGGCGGCACATCTTCGGGCGTAAGCGACAACCCGCCGATGCGGGTGAGGCAATCCACAACCTGCTGCCGTTTGGCTTCAAGCGTCGCGGCATAGCTCATGTGTTGCCCGCTGCAACCGCCGCACTGCACATAAACGGGACAAAAAGGTTCTCGGCGATCCGGCGACGGCTGTACAAGGCGGGCGATTTTCGCAAAGGCATAGTTAGGGCGCACCTGCAAAATATGAGCGTCAAAATGCTCGCCCGGAAGCGCCCCCGGCACAAACACCGCCTGCCCCTCGTGATGGCATACGCCTTCCAGATCCGCGCCGAGGCGTTCACACACCAGATGAACGGTTTGATTTTTAGCGAGCATGGTTGACCTCCGCGGTCCGGTTTCCGTCCGCTTGCAGCAACAGGTCGGCAAGCGCCAAAGCCAGCGCGCCTTCCACAACGGGGAGCGCGCGGATCACAATGCAGGGATCATGCCGCCCCCGCACCTCCAGCTCGGCCTGCGCCATGCCGGAAAGGCTCACGGTTTGCTGCGGCAACCCGATGGAAGGCGTTGGCCGAAAGGCGACGCGTGCCAGCACGGGCATTCCGTTGGTCAGCCCGCCCAGAAGCCCGCCCGCGTTGTTGCGCACAGTAACGATGCGGCCGCCCTCAACGGCATAGGGATCGTTGTAGCCGCTCCCATCCAGTTGCGCGGCTGCAAAACCCGCGCCAAACTCTACGCCTTTTACGGCCGGGATGGAGAAAAATTGTTCTGCGGCAACGGCTTCCACACCGTCAAAAAAAGGCGCGCCCAGCCCGACCGGAAGGCCGGTTGCCGCCACCTCGACGATACCGCCGACAGAATCCAGCTTCGCTTTGGCCTCCAGAATCACGTTGCGCATTGCCTCGCCGGCAGCAGCGTCAAGGGTGGGCACCGCCTGCGCCCGGCATGCCTCAAGCGCGTCCATAGCCGGAGCCACCGGGTCAAGCGCCGCGTCGGTAACGTGACGGATGCGCAACACGTGCGCCGCTACGCGGATGCCGCGGCTTGTCAGATATTGCAGCGCAAGCCCGCCGGCAAAGGCGTAGGCCAGCGTGAGCCGACCGCTGTGGTGACCGCTGCCGCGCAGATCGTCATGCCCGGCGCTTTTCACAATCGCGGGGTAATCCGCATGCCCGGGGCGCGGGCGATCCGGTAAAAAACTGTAATCGGAGGAATGCGTGTCCGCGTTTTCGAAAATCGCCGTGATCGGGTGGCCGGTGGTAACGCTCTGGCGCAACCCGGAGAGAATGCGGGGCACATCGGCCTCCATACGGCCGGTTGCCAATTCGCCGCCCTTGGCGGCCCTGCGCTGCAAAAACAATTCCAACGCAGGCAGATCGATTGCAAGGCCGGCGGGCAGGCCATCCACCGTTGCGCCAACAGCCGCGCCGTGGGATTCGCCAAAAATCTGCACCTGCAACGCTTGCCCGATGTGACCGCTCATGTGATTTGCCCTCCCAATGCCAGATACGTGGCCAGAAAACCGGGCCAGGATTTGTTGATGGATTCCACGCCGACCACGGTGATCGGTTGCTCGCAAAGCAACGCGGCGGTTGCCAGCAGCATCACCAGCCGGTGATCGCCCCGCGCGTCGGCGGTGAAGCCGCCCTGCAACGGAGCCGGGCCAAACACGCGAAGGGTATCGTCGCCGTCCCCGATTTCCACCTTGGCCCCCAGCCGCGTGAGCAAATCCCGGGTGGCGGCCAGACGGTCGCATTCCTTAACGCGCAGGCGGCTTACGCCCTTGAGCACGGATTCGCCCGCGGCTTGCGTGCAGGTGAGCGCGAGGATCGGAGCCAGATCCGGGATATCCGAGCAATCCACCGAAAGGGGCAAAAGCCCGGCGTGGGAGGGGCAGCAGGCCAGCAGCCCTTCCCGTAAATTACGGATGCGAAGCCCCATTTCCCTTAGCAGACTGACAATCCGTGAATCGCCCTGCAAAACGGCTTCTCCGGGTTTGGCGGCGCGCATTTTGGAAAGGATGATGCCGTTGCCCATGGCGTTGGCGCAAAGAAACACCGCCGCCTGCGACCAGTCCGGCGCGACGTCTATATCGGCGGGGCCTTTTTCCGGCGCGGGGGAAAGCTGAAACAGACCGCCGCCATGTTCTTCAAATGCGATGCCGAAACGTTGTATTTGCAACAGCGTCATATCCAGATAGGGGCGGCTGACAATCGGGGGTTTCACCAGCAGGGTGGCGGGCGCGGGCTTGCCGTTGCCGTCCACGGCGTGGGAGAGCGCGATCAGCAATCCGGAGGCAAACTGGCTGCTAAGCGACCCGTCAATTTCATAATCGCCGGCGGGCATAACCCCGCGAATTTCCACCGAGGCCCGGCAAGTGGGGGAGGACGGCGTGCGCACCATGCTGGCGTTCAGCCGCGCCATTAACGGGGTAAAAGCGTCCAGCGGACGGGCAAACAAAGCATCCTCCATGGTGAAGCGAACCGCGCGGCCCCGCACTAAAAAAGCGGGAATCAGCATCCTGAGCGCGGCGGCGCACGCATGCACCTCGCATTCCACAGGCGTTTCGGACGCCGTTTTTACGGGCGCGGGCGAAACCAGCAGCACCTCGTCCTCCACGGTAACCGAAGCGCCAAGGGCGGTTACGCCGTTAATCATGGCTTGGGTATCATCACAAAGCGGTGCGGGAAAGCCGTGCAAACGGCAAGGTTCGTGCCCCAACGCAGCCAGCAGAAGCGCCCGGTGCGCCTCGCTTTTGGCAGGCGGAATGGAAGCCACGCCCCGTAGACGCGCCGAATGGAAGGTGTTGGTTGCCATATACAAACCCCCTGAAGGATGATGTCGAAGGATAATATCAAACGGATCGCTCAGGAACAGAGAGCGCGTACGACCGTATCAGTATACCATAGATAGGGGCGAAAAAAAACGGCAGAACGCATAGGTTTGGTCATAAAGTATGAAAAAAGAACAGCAAAGTCTAAACTTTTGGTAACAATATGCAATGATTGGGCATAGGCGCGCGGGGCGCGAAAAAACACAGTGAAAGATTGGAAATGTAAAAGGCACGGGTTCAACCCCGAAGGTTTCAATCATTACGGAAAGGGCGGAGGGTCGCCGTCGGTGCGTTCGCGACCCTTGGCATAACCGTAGCAAACGTAACAATTTATCGTCATACCACATCTTGTGGATACCGGATCAAAAAGCGCCTCCCTGCCGAAAATAAACGCGGGTAGCGCACGCGCGATGATCGGCTTTCCCGTGATTTTGCGTTTCGGCTGATTCTCGCCGCCTGTCGATCGCCCGGAGGGCTATGGGCAGGCGGCTTATACGCGCGTTGCGTGGTTTGCACGGACTGCACAAAATAAAACAGGCCGGGGTTTGCGCTGCCAACCCCGGCCTGTAAAGCTGGTCTGAAAAAGTGGAAGCCGAACGAAAAACGATCGTCGGTTCGCGATGCTCGCGGCAACCGTAACGGAAGTTACCGGAGACTGTCCTCCGTAAAAACCGGCGGCTTTCGGTCCTCATCCGGCGCGATATAGCTGATTTCCATGCGGTCAAAGTGGATTTTGTCAATAAAGTGATCCTGCGTAAAGCGGGTCAGCGCAAAGTGATCCCAATCCGCCTGATGTCTGGGAAGCCAAACCGGCATGCTCAGATCCAGCTCGTGCATGGCGTCCCGAAGCGCTGCGAGGGGCTGATCCCTTCGGCAGGGCACGGTCAGGTCCCGGATGGCCTGATGGCCTTTCATCAGCCGGAGCCACATGCGCCCGTCGCCGTCTTTGAGGGGCTGGCTCACGCGTTAACCTCGTAATCCGCGCTTGCGGAACGCTCCATCACGGCGTGCATATGCGCTTGCACGGGCAGGTGAACGGGGTGCGTGCGGTAGACTTCGAGGGCCTCGCGTGTGTCAAAGGTTTCGCACAGGCAAATATCGCAGCTGCGGGGGCTGCCCACCACGTCCGCGCCGGCGTCAATGCTGAGCATCCCGGGAATTTTGCCCTTCATGGAATTGAGCAAATCTACCGTTTCCTGAACCTGCGCCGCGTTTTTATCCTTGAGCCAGAACATGACAATGTGCCGAATCATAATCATAAGCCTCCTTGATGAACGGATAAGCGCATTATACACGTTCCCGCGGCGCTTGTCGATACGCGCCGCCGGCATAACGTGAGGCGGCAGGGTTGACGCGCCTGAAAAACGATATATAATATTGTAGAATTGCCAATGATATCGGCTGAATGCCATCAGCCGCCGTAAGGATGGAGAAAGATGCCTACCTACGATTCCTATTGCCGCGCGCCGCTGGTGGATCCCGCCTATGTGCCGTTACCCGACAGCGCCGTCCATGCGGAAGGTTCCCTGGAACAACTGATCCGGCAAGCGCTGGATACCGTCGATTTGGCGCAGCTGTCCCCCCTGGATGCCGTGCTGGCCACCAAGCTGGGCGGCTATACCGATTTGCCCCCGATGCCCAACCTCACGGCTGCTGCTGACAACCTGCCCGCCAACCCGCGCCCGATGATCGACGCGGTGCGCGCCGGGCTGATGATTGCCTCTGCCGGGAAAAACAAAACGGCGATGCTGCAGGTGCTCAACGCCATGCGCGCGTTTACGGACGCCATGCCGTCTATCGGCGAGGGCGCACTTTTGTCTGTGGGCGCGGATGCGATGCGCGTGGCGGCGGAGCTGTACCGGCGCACCGGGCAGCGTTTTCTGGTAACCCTGATGGAGCGGTTGCGCGCGCAGCTGCCGGACGTATCGGGCATGTTCAACTCCTTCCCCTTCCAGAAACCGTTTGTGCCGGAAACGGTCGCGGAGGATGCCATGGATGAAGCTTCGCAATATTACCGGCGCATGCGGCTGTTAGGTACGGGCGCCGTAACCGCGGACGCGCTTTCCATTACCGCCGCCTTTGCGCTGTTCAGCGGTTCTTCACGGGATGCGGCCGCCTCCAAAGCCGGTTTGGCCGCGTTGCAGCGTTATCATGGCATGCCGACCGGAGCCTTTTCCGCCGACCCGTATCTGGCGGGGCGGGATCCAGCCCGGGCCACAGATCTGGCGGCTGTTTGCGCGCAACTGGAAGCGTTGCACGATTTGCTTTCGGCCAGCGGCGATGTGGCGCTGGCGGAAAAAATGCAGCGCATCGCGGAAAACGCGTACGCCAATCTGTTTGTGGGCGGCAATGTTTGCCCCGGACAGGCGCTCAACCGCTTTACCGAGGATGACACCTGCGCGGCAAAGCCTGCCGCGCCGGCGCAAACCGCCGCGCTGCTGCGGGCCGCTTACGCGCTGCGGCGCTCGGTTTGGATGCTCAGGAACGATAGCGAAATTTCCTGGCTGCTGCCCTATGAAAGCTGCTGCCTGACGCGCATGGACGGCACGCCCGTGCGGGTGTCGGCGCAAAAAACGGGAAGCCAGACCTGGACGCTGACCCTGGAAGTGAAACAGCCGACCGAATTTACCCTTTCGATTCACGTGCCGGGTTACGCGCACAGCGCCGCCCTCGCCGTCAACGGCGGCAAACCGCAAACGGCGGAATGCGGCAAGCTGAACGCGGTTAAGCGGATGTACCAAACCGGGGATACGGTCACCCTGACTCTGGATTGCCAGCCGTTTGTGGAAACCGGATACCGCGGAAGTGTGAGCGTGCATTGCGGCGCGTTGCTGATGGCCCTGCCGCTGCCGGAGGGCAACGCGGGTTGGCAATATGCGCTGGCTCAGGGCACAGCTCTTGGGCTGCAATGGGAAAACGACAGGCCGCGCGTACAGGTGGACGCCTGTGACGCGCCGGAGTGGGCTGCACGGGGCAATACCATTCAAACGCCGCCGCGCGGCCTGAGCATGGGGGAAGCGTATGAATTGACCTTGCTGCCGTACGCGGATACGCTGGGGCGCATCGCCGCATTCCCGCAGGCGGAGCATCGGGCATGACGGAAAAGCAACCCGGCAGGGTGATCGGCCTTGCGCCCATGGCGGGCGTAACCGATATGCCCATGCGCGCGCTGTGCTACCGGATGGGCGCGAACTACGCCTGCACCGAAATGGTCAGCGCGATTGGCTGGATGTGCGCTAAGAAGGACAATCCCGCATACCGGCTGCTGCTGGAAACCGCCCCGGAAGAAAGCAACACGGCCGTTCAGCTGTTTGGGAAAGACCCGGTGCTGATGGCCGAGGCCGCGGCGCGGGCCTGCGAGATGGGACGGTTTACCGCTATCGATATCAACATGGGGTGCCCCGCCCGTAAAGTCACCTCCTCCGGCGAGGGCAGCGCCCTGCTGAAAACCCCGGAACTGGCCGCGAAAATTATGGAAGCGGTGAAAACGCACAGCTTTTTACCCGTAACGGTCAAAACAAGGCTGGGGTACGACGGTGACAGCATGAACGCTTTGTTGCTCGCGCAGGCGGCGGAGGCTTACGGGCTGCAATGGATTTGCATTCACGGGCGCACAAGGGCGCAGATGTATTCCGGGCAGGCGGATTATCACGCCATTGCGGCGGTGAAACGTCAGGTGGGGATTCCGGTTCTGGCCAACGGCGATGTGAGCTCGGCGGCTGGGGCGGTTCAAGCGCTGCAAGAAACCGGGTGCGACGGCTTACTGATCGGGCGCGGCGCAATGGGCAACCCGTGGCTGTTTCGGGAAATCCGTCAGTCGTTAAACGGCGAGCCGGTCCAAAAGGTAAGCCCCGAGGAGCGTTTGACGCTTGCGCTGGAGCATATTGACCGCATGATGGCTTTTAAGGGCGAGAGCCTTGGCGTGGCGGAAATGCGGACGCATATCGGCCACTACATCAGCGGGGTTCGCGGCGCGTCCGCGATGCGCCGGGCGCTGAACACGGCGCGCACCGCCCAAGAGCAGAAGCGGTTGCTCGGCGAACTTTTTGCCCGTGAAGAACAGGAGGAAAACGGATGACCAGACGTTTGATTGCCTGGACGCTGACGCTGATGCTGCTGATTGGGGCGGCGTTGCCGGCGCAGGCAAGCGTTACTTCGCTGGACGCGGCGCTTTCACGCTGGCTTGCGGACCAGACGGCCGTCAACCTGACCGCCACGCTACAGGTCAACACCCTGATGCCTTTTGACGAAACCACGATTGGCCTGCTCAACGGCGTGCTCAAGCACACGCAGATTGACGCGACGCTTACGCAGAGCGGCGAGGAGAGCGACACCGCCTTTTCCATCCGCATGAACGGTCAAACCCTGATGGATTTGGCTGAACATCAGGCGGGCGATACGTATACGCTGACAACCTCGCTGTTGCCGAACCGGACGCTTGTGTCCACCGAAACCGCCGCGATTGACCGCCTGCTGGGAACGCAGGCCGGAGCGGAAACCTCAACGGCAACCGCTTCGGACCCGCCTGCCGGAGCAGAGGATCATGCGGATACTGCCGCGGACGCGCCCACCGGAACAGAAGGCGTCACGGCTCCCGCAACGGATACGCCTGCCGACGCGGCTACGGTACCGCCTGCGGACACAACAACCCCAACGCCCGAAAGCACAGTAGCGGACGCGCAAACGCTGACGGAGAATCAGCCGTCCGACGCAGCGGAAGCCTTTAACATGCTGGATGCCGTTGCCCAATTGCAGACCTGTTATCAGGCGCTGACGGACGGCATCAAGGATTTTGCGACGGAAAAACGCGCAAATTATAACATTAAGGGGATTGGCGCCGGCAAATGGAGCCGCATCGCGCGCCTGACCGACGAGCAGAGCGCGAGCCTGCTCAGCCCTTTGCGGGCCGTGCTGGCCTGCGGCATGGACGAAGCCTATCAGGCGGAGCTTGCGCAGGCGACCTTTGCGAAGGGCTTTATTGTCGCGCTGTACCAGAACGAAGCCAATCAGGACATTTGCGTGTACCTGAAAGGCAATCTGGTTTATCCGGACGGCGATCAGCGCAGGCTGGTGTGGCAGTGGGCCTTCACGACCAACGGCCTTAAGCGCAAGGATATTTTCAAATATGAGGTATCGCGTTTGAAAGGCGCTACGGACTCCCGGCTCATCAGCGCCAGCTGCACACAGGAGAGCCGAAGCGATCTGTTCACCATTGACGGAAAAACCGAAACAACCCTGAAACGCGGCAAGACGACCGACAAGGGAACCGCGCGGGTTGAACTGAACGGAAAACGGGACGAAAACAGCGCCCTGACCTGCCAGGGCAACATCAGTCAGGAGTTGGCGCGCACCTCCGGGGAGGATACGGTGAAAACCACGGAGAAAATGAGCGTCGATCTGCTGTTTACCCCCGGAGCCGAGGGCTCCGTTCTGTCCGGAACGCTTGGATACAGCACGCTGAACGGCAAAGTGACGCAAACAGATTTGCTGTTTACGTTGGGTACGGACGCGACTGCGTCGGATAGCGCCGCGCAAACAGCCGAAAGCCAGAACGGGGAGGCCGGCACGGAAACGGTTGCGACGGATGAAACCGCCGAACCTGAGGCAACCCCAACGGCAAACGTCGATACCCAAATCAGCTCCATCGAGCAACTGGACGAGGAACCAACCGATGCGACTGCGGCCGCCGAAGCGCAGGAGAGCACGGACGCGTATCTGGTGGGGGCATTGCCGATTGGCGTTCAAACGTACAAAACGCCTGCGGAAGCAACCTCCATTCAATTGGACGCCATGGACGCGAACGCGGTGGAAACCCTGCTGGCGGAAGCGGCGCAAAACTTCGCAGGCAGCTTGCTGCTGGCTGTCGCCGCGCTGCCAACGGAGGATTCCGGGCTGCTGGCGGATGGTATGACCGAGGAGGACTACACGGCCTTCCTTGCGCTGCTGGGCGCAATGTAAGGGAACCCGCGCCTGAGGGGAACCGACGGCATGCACACCGTGCCATGCGGGTAAGGCAACCGGGCGTGGCGGCCCGGAACCGCCGGACCCGTTTGAATTTCAAAAATGGAATGACCGAACTGGGGTCGGGTTTTCGCAGAACCACGGTCTGGTGTTGTAGAAATGGCGGAACGCCGGGCAGAGCCGGCAAGGCAAAGGAGGGCGACCTAATGAAACGATTTGCGCAGCGACTGCTAATCACCGGCCTTTCACTCGCGTTGCTCGTAACCGGCGCGTTGGGGGAAAGCGTCACCAGCGCGGATTATACGGTGGAAGAAAAACTGTCCAAGCAGCTGCAAGCGGGCAGCGGCTTTACAGGCACGATCATGCTGGAATCCACCGCCGTAGCGGGGCGCGAAAGCGAGGCGTTCACGACCCTCAACCCCCTCACGTTTGATTTCTCTTACATCTATGTGCGGGAGGATGCCGCGACCAACACTCAGGCGGAAAGTCGCATAACGCTGGACCTCGCCAACGGGGATGCCAAGCTGGGCGCCACCCAGTTTTCCCTGCGCAACGGGGAACTTTACCTGCAAAGCGAATTGCTGGGCGACGGCTGGTATGCGGTGGGCGCTTCCGCGACAGGCGATGGCGCGGTTACGGATAGCGCCACAGTTCAACCCGCCGCTACGGATGGCCCGGCAAACACGGCCGCCGATAACGCAACCAACCTCCCGACCGTGACCGCGCCCACGGGAACAGAACCGGTAGCTGCAGAAACGGCAACGACCGAACCGACGGCGAGCGAACCGGCAGTTACGGAACCGTCGGCTACGGACGTTGCGACTATCGCGGCCCCGGTCGCCACCGTTGCGGCGCAGCCGTCCACCGGCGCTTTGGGTCAGGCGGTGCAATCCCTCCTATCCCAAACCTCTATGCCGGGGCTGGCGACGTTTGGCTTGAGCCTGCTCAGCCGACTGAACGCGGTGGACAGCGCGAAATGGGACACGGCTTTTGACAGTTACACCACCAAAATCGATCTGTGGATCGAGGGGTACCGCCAAAAAGCGGTGCTGGGCAAAACGGAGGACGGAACCACCACCATGGAGGTGGGCTACGAAATCCCCGCGAGCGCAGTTAAGGCTCAGTTGAAGCAACTGGTGATGGACCTGCTTTCGGATACGGACCTGTTGCCCCTTATGCAAAGTCTGTTGCCCGCCGACGAAGCCGACCGCTTCCTGAACCCCAATCTACAAAGCTATTATTTCTACGCGATTGACGCTTTGCCGCTGACCGAAAGCCTGCTCATTGCGCGCACGGTTAGCCTCAAAGGGCAAACGCTGGCGCTGACGCTTTCGATGCCGCTGCACGACAGCCTCGGCGGCGCGGTCATCCTGAGCTATGACCGCCACGCCGGCGGCGGCGACCTGCCGGATGAAAATACGGTGGAGCTGAAAAGCGATAGCCTGCTCCTGAAGGTTGATTACCAGACCTACCAGACCCTGACCGGCATGACAGTGTATCAGGGTACCCTTCTGCGCCAGCCGCAGGGGGCCGCCGCCTTTGAGGTAGGCACTGAGGGCGTTGCGGAAACCGCGCAGAAGGCATTTTCCGCCTCCTTCACCCTGAGCGCCCAGCAGACCGCCGCCACGGGCGACGACAGCCAGACAACCCTGACAAACGCCTATGAGATCACCCTTTCGCCGGATTATACCCCCGAGGATACCACCGACGAAACCGCTGACCCGACCGAGGCGCAACAGGCGCAATATGTGGTTTTCAAACCCATCAACGCCAAATTCTCAGCGACGTTTGCCAGCGGGCAGGCCAAGAACGCGTCTACCTCGGTGGATATGGCGCTGGAAATTTCCGGGGATCAGCTGCCGGAAACCGTGCGGCTTACCTTTACCGGCAAGACGCGCGGCAAGTGGACGCCGGACGCGTTTACCCCCGCAGACGCCACGCGGCTTGACAGCCTGCCTTCCGCAGACCTGAACGCGCTGTTGGCGCAAGCCGGCGTGAAAGCCGGGCTGATGATGATGCCTTTTATCGGTCTGCCTTCGGCAACTTCAGCAACCTCGGCAACCGTTGAAGCTCCGACGCCCAGCCCAACCCCCGCAGCCTGACGGTAGCAAGGCGAAAAACATCCGAAAAACAATCATAGCCTTGACATGATGTCATGGACGGTGTATACTCCACCCATACAGCAACGGCGCTGTGGATTTTCGTTATAAATCCATTGCGCCGTTGTTCCGTATATTCGGCACTTGTTTACAGAGGCCATCAAACACAGGAGGGACAGCAACGTGAGCAATCCATGTGAACTGTTCGGAGCAAACGTCTTTAACGACGCTGTCATGCAGAAGCGCCTACCCAAGGAAACGTACAAAGCCCTGAAGCGCACGACTGAAGAGGGGCGCTCGCTTGATCCTGCGATCGCGGGCGTAGTCGCCAACGCCATGAAGGACTGGGCACTCGAACTCGGAGCCACCCATTTCACCCATTGGTTCCAGCCGATGACTGGCATTACCGCTGAAAAACATGACGCTTTCATCAGCCCCAAAGCCGATGGCAGCGTTCTGCTTGAGTTCAGCGGCAAGGAACTTGTTCGCGGCGAACCTGACGCCAGCTCTTTCCCCAGCGGCGGCCTTCGCGCCACATTCGAGGCGCGCGGCTATACGGCTTGGGACCCGACCAGCTTCGCGTTTATCAAGGAAGGCACGCTGTGCATCCCCACCGCGTTTTGCAGCTACGGCGGCGAAGCGCTGGATAAAAAAACCCCGTTGCTGCGCTCCATGCAGGCGCTCAACAAGCAGGCGCTCCGCGTGCTGAAATTTTTCGGCAACGAGGATGTGACCCGCGTATTCCCCACGGTTGGCCCCGAGCAGGAATACTTCCTGGTCGATAAAAATGATTATAAAAAGCGCCCCGACCTGATTAACACGGGCCGCACGCTCTTTGGCGCAAAGCCGCCCAAGGGTCAGGAATTGGAAGATCACTATTTCGGCACCATCCGCCCGCGGGTGAAGGCGTTCATGAACGAGCTGAACGTGGAACTTTGGAAGTTGGGCGTGTACAGCAAGACCGAGCACAACGAGGTTGCGCCGGCCCAGCATGAAATGGCGCCTGTGTTCAGCACCGTGAACATCGCGGCGGATCATAACCAGCTGACCATGGAAACCATGAAGCGGGTTGCGGATAAGTACGATCTGGTTTGCCTGCTGCATGAGAAACCCTTTGACGGCGTAAACGGCAGCGGCAAGCACAACAACTACGCGCTGTCCACCAACACCGGGTTCAACCTGTTTGAGCCGGGCGAAACCCCCAACGAAAACGCGCAGTTCCTGCTCTTCCTTGCCGCCGTGATCGAAGCGGTGGATAATTATCAGGATCTGCTCCGCGTGTCTATCGCCTATGCCGGCAATGACCACCGTCTGGGCGCGAATGAAGCCCCGCCCGCGATCATCAGCATCTTCCTGGGCGATGAGCTGAACGCCGTGATCGAGTCTATCGTGAACGAGAGCGCCTATCAGAGCCGTGAGCGCGTGCAGATGCGCCTTGGCGTGCATATCCTGCCCAAGTTCCCCAAGGATACGACCGACCGCAACCGCACCTCGCCGTTCGCCTTCACGGGCAACAAGTTTGAGTTCCGCAGCCTCGGCAGCTCCCAGTCCATCAGCGGCCCGAACGTGGTGCTCAACACCATTATCGCCGAAAGCCTTGGCAAGTTTGCCGACGAGCTGGAAACCGCCACGGATTTCAACGGCACGCTGAACGCCCTGATCCGCCGCGTGCTCCGCGAGCACAAGCGCATCATCTTCAACGGCAACGGCTATGATCCGGCGTGGGTGGAAGAAGCGGAAAAACGCGGCCTCCTGAACCTGAAAACCACCGTGGACGCGCTTCCGGCTTATGTTGCGGAAAAGAACATCGAACTGTTTGTGAAGCATGGCGTGTTCTCCGAGTCCGAAGTACACAGCCGTTATGAAATCAAGCTGGAAAACTATGTGAAGGTCATCAACATCGAAGCGCAGACGACCGCGGATATGGCTCGCAAGCTGATTCTGCCGGCAGCGCTGGAATACAGCAAGGAAATTGCGAAGGAAGCCGAGCTTAAAAAGGCCGTTGCCCCGACCATTCCGCTGGATACCGAGATTGCGTTGCTGAACAAGCTGAGCACCGAAAGCGCGGAACTGGCTGCCGCCATCGACGCGCTGGATAAGGCGATCGCGGGTCAGGACAACGGCGCGGAAATCATCGCTGAGGCGACGTACACGCGCGATTCCATTCTGGCGGGCATGGCTGAGGTTCGCAAGCATGCCGATGCGCTGGAAGTGCTGGTAGCCAAAAAGTACTGGCCGATGCCCACCTATCAGGACTTGCTCCTGTACGTATAACCCATAACGGGTTGCCCATCGCGCGACGCTTGCACCCCGTTTGCGCGATCAAAATCAGATTTTCCCGGGTGAGCATGGGGGAGCACAAACCCGCCATGCGGGGCGCACAAGGATGTGTCGCTCCTGAATACCGATAAAAAACAGGCCTCCATGCGTTGGACGGGGAGTCGGGTTCCTCCTTCGTAAGACGTAACCATCGCTCAGTGTCGAGCGCATGGATGGCCTGTTTTTTCATTCCAAAAATAGGGAGGACGAGAGATGGAAGCGATCGCATCGACCATTTCAAGCATGGACACCATCTGGGTATTGTTGGGGACTGTTCTGGTGTTCTTTATGCAAGCCGGTTTCGCAATGGTGGAAACTGGATTCACACGTGCGAAAAATGCTGGCAACATCATCATGAAAAACCTTATGGACTTTGCTATCGGG
The DNA here is from genome assembly GCA_035353615.1 of Candidatus Limiplasma sp. Classification (GTDB taxonomy): domain Bacteria; phylum Bacillota; class Clostridia; order Christensenellales; family Aristaeellaceae; genus CAXXOK01. The sequence goes on along the minus strand of DAOPZY010000032.1, from coordinate 12,138 downwards.
AGCATCGCATATTGGTTCATCGGTTTTTCACTGATGTTCGGGAAGGACAACGGCGGCCTGATTGGCTCCATTAGCCTGTTGATCAATGGCGACCTGCTCTCAATTCCCGCGAACCTGACCAAATTTACCTTCGTAATGTTCCAAACGGTGTTCGCCGCAACCTCCGCGACCATTGTGAGCGGCGCGATGGCGGAACGTACCAAATTCATCAGCTATTGTCTTTACTCGGCCGTAATTTCCCTGTTTATTTACCCGATCAGCGGCCACTGGATCTGGGGCGGCGGCTGGCTGGCCAACTTGGGCTTCCACGATTTTGCAGGCTCCACCGCCGTGCATATGGTGGGCGGCATCGCGGCGCTGGTTGGCGCTAAAATCCTCGGGCCCCGCATTGGCAAGTATGACAAAGACGGCAAGCCGCAGGCCATTTTGGGCCACAGCCTCACGCTGGGCGCACTGGGCGTATTTATCCTCTGGTTTGCCTGGTTTGGTTTTAACGGCTGCTCCACGCTCGGGATCGAAGGCTTGGAGGAATCCGCCGGCAATATCTTCATGACCACCAACCTTGCGGCTGCCACTGCGACAACCGCTGTGATGATTATCACCTGGATCCGTTACAAGAAACCCGACGTATCGATGACCCTGAACGGCTCTTTGGCTGGCTTGGTTGCGATCACGGCCGGTTGCGATCAGGTGAGCAACGTAGGCGCGTTTTTTATCGGCCTGATCGCCGCCTTTGTGGTGGTGTTCGGCGTTGAGTTCTTCGATAAGAAAGCGAAGATTGACGATCCGGTTGGCGCGATTGCAGTTCACGGACTGTGCGGCGCGACGGGCACCCTGCTGGTGGGCGTGTTTGCCGTCAACGGCGGCTTGCTCTACGGCGGCGGGTTCCACATGCTGCTGGTGCAGGCGATCGGCGTTGCCGCGGTAGCGGCTTGGGTTGCCGTGACCGCGTTCATCCTGTTCATGATTCTCAAGCACACCATTGGGCTGCGCGTGAGCGCCACGGAGGAAATCCGCGGCCTGGATATTGAGGAACACGGACTGATCAGCAGCTATGCCGACTTTATGCCGATGATTAACCAGGGCGAACTGCCCGTGGGCGAAGCCTTCGAAATACCCAAAGCAGCTGCGCCTGTTGAAAAGGCAATCCCGGTTACGGTTAGCGCCGCGCCTGTGGCGGAAACCGGCAAAGGCCCGAAGATCACCAAGGTTTCGATCGTTACCAAACAGAGCATGTTCGAGCGTCTGAAGGCGGCCATGGACCAGATCGGCGTAACCGGTATGACGGTAACGCAGGTTCTGGGCTGCGGGATGCAGAAGGGCCGTCCGGAATTCTACCGCGGCGTCGAGATGGAAACCACCTTGCTCCCGAAGATCGAGGTCGAAATCGTGATTTGCAAGATCCCGGTTCGCACGGTGATCGAAGCGGCGAAAACCGCGCTCTACACCGGCCACATCGGAGATGGCAAAATCTTCGTGTACGATGTGGAAAATGTGGTTAAGGTTCGTACCGGCGAAGAAGGCTACGACGCCCTTCAGGATGTGGAATAAGTTCCGCGAACCTACCCAAATGGCGCTCTGAACGGGAAGCGGCCTTTGCAACACAGAAATGCGGCTACTTTTCAAAGTCAGGCAACAACGGTTACCAGCGGCGCGTGGCGCGCCTCAACGGCACGGGACAGGATACGGCGTTTGGCGCATCAAGCGCTACGCCAGACTGACCCGCGCTGCCATATGGAGTGCAAGCCCTTCCCTGTGGGGTTTGCACGGGGCCTTCTTGTGGAAGCTCCGGGCGGTTTCTCCCTTTCGAAACCGCCCGGGGACTTCCTATTTTTGTGGTTCAATGTCAAAGCTTGGAGTAAGCCATTCAAAAGTCATGCGCCAATAGAGGCGTTCGCCAGAAGGCGGATGCCCCTTTTGCGTGAAAGGAGGGCTTGATGTCAAATGACGGAGGCGATTCGCGGCGTAAGCAACGCCCCTCCTGTAAAACGAAGAAGCGCGCACGCCGCGAAAAGTAGCGTGACCGGCTTACTTAAAATACGGCTCGGGATGGAGCACATGTTCATCCTCCGGGTTAATTTTGCCCAGCGCGCGGTCATAGAGCATAATGGCGCGCTGAATGGCAAAATGGCCGTAGCGTTCGCGGATGTCATCCACCGTCTGCTCCAGAATTTGCCGTTTTTGCCGCGCGGCATCCTCCGGCAAAAAGGAAAGCTGCATCAGCGTGCCGGCAGTGGAAAGCTGGCTTACGCTTACCCCCAGCGAGCGCAACGGCGTTCCCTCGCGCCAGTTGGCGTTCAGGAGGCCGTAAGCGGTTTCGAACAGGTCAAAGCTGCAATCGGTTGAAAAATCAAGCTTTTGCTGGCGCTGATACCAGTCCAGCGTAACGTTGCGGATGGAAAGCTGCACCACGCGCCCCATGACGTGATGCTTGCGCATGCGGGAAGCAACGCTTTCGCAAAGGCCATACAGCGTAATGCGCGCGTCGTGCCGCGTGATGATATCGTGCGCGGCGGTGATCGAGTTGCCGACGCTCTTCATTTTGGGTTGCGAATCCTCCGCGATCACGGATGCGGCGTCATTGCCGCGCGCAAAGCCGCTGAGCATCAGCCCCGTTTTGCCAAAAATCGCCTTGAGCGCCCCGGGATCAACCGCCGCCAGCTGGCCAACGGTAAAAATGCCGATGGATTGAAGTTTTTGCTGGGTGGCGCGCCCGATAAAAAGCAGATCGCCCACCGGGAGCGGATCCAACACGGCGCAACGGTTGCCCGCGCATACCACGCTTACGCCATCCGGTTTTTTGAGATCGCTGCCCAATTTGGCAAAGATGCGGTTATCCCCGACCCCGACGCTGAGGGTCAACCCCGTTTCCTCACGCACCGTGTGGCGCAGGTGATTGGCCATGCGAAAACCGTCCTCAATTTCCACCCCCGGGCCGCTGATATCCAGCCACGCTTCGTCGGCGCCGAAGGGCTGAACCCGGTTGGTGTAGCGCGCAAAAATCTGCCGCACAACGCCGCTGTAATGCAGCACGGAATTAAAATCCACCGGCACCGTTTGCAGGTTGGGGCACGATTGCCGGGCCTGCCAGATGGCCTGGCCGGTGATGACGCCATGGCGCTTAGCCGGCATGTTTTTTGCCAACACAATCCCGTGGCGCAAGGTCGGATCCCCACAGACGGCGATTGGCAGCTCCCGCAGGTCCGGATGCTCCATACAGGCGACCGAAGCGTAGAAATTGTTCAAATCCGCGTGCAGAACCACCCTGCTCATAAAGCGCCCTCCCAATCCGCTGGTTGTTGCGACCCTGATTCATGATCCCGGCAGAGCAGAAACCGATAAAAAGGGAACATGAGTTCTCTACTATTATACAAACAAACGTTCGCAATCGCAAGCGCAAGATGTGGGAGCCCCTGCGCTATCCCCCCACAACCGGCAGGATGCGATCAGATGGAGACGGCGCGTGGGATTGCGGGGGGATGGACTTTCGGAACCGATGTGAATATGTTATAATAAGCAAGTTGAAATGCCGGACGCATAGCGCCGCGTGATGGACCGCTTGCCCAATCTTCGGGGCCGGGCGGTTTTGTGTTCGTGTGCAAAGGGGCTGTCCGGTAAAGCGTTTACACATTTGCGAGAACGGAACGCGCCGGGGCGTGCGGGTGACCAAAGCCTTTTCCGTCCGCAAGGCAATTGAAAGGGCAAGCCAGATGAAACGGCTAAGCGGCGTTATGACGGCAACACCCACAGACCGGGGACGAAGCGCCTGTATTGGGCAATGCCCGGATTTTGCAAGCAAGGCCGGCCCGGCGGCATGGGGAGGGGCAAACCCCGCAATAGCGTCTATGCCAGTTTTGTGCGCCGTGAAAAGGAGAAGGTATGAAGCTCAAGGTGTTTTCTTTGCGGAATGAGCGGATTTCGGCTTATATTCAGATTGTGGTGGGCTGTGTGCTGGGGGCGATGGCGTATCCGCTGTTTCTAGTGCCCAACGCGATTGCGCCCGGCGGCTTAACAGGTATAGCGACCATTCTGCATGCCCTGTTCGGCACGCCGGTCGGCACGGTCAGCTTGCTGATGAACATCCCGCTTTTTCTGATTGGTTACCGCGCGATGGGCAAGGTGTTCGCTTTTCGCTCGCTCGTGGCAACCATCCTGTTTTCATTGCTGATTGACTGGCTGCCCATGCCGGTGGCCACCACGGATACGCTGCTGGGGTCGTTGTTTGGCGGCATTCTGATGGGTTTTGGATTGGGGCTGATCCTGCGCGGAGGCGCGACAACCGGCGGCAGCGATATGGTGGCGCGTATGGTACATATGCGGTTTCAGCATATTTCGGTGGGCGCGTTTTTGTTTTTCATTGATTTTTGCGTCGTGCTGGCCGCCGGCTTCTTCATTCGGGTGGAATCCGCCTTATATGCGTTTATCAGCATCTACGCGGGTTCCCGCGTGGTGGATCTGGTGGTGCAGGGGGTGGACCGTCAGAAGGCCTGCTATATCATCACGGCGCAAACCGAGGTGGTCAAAAACAAGCTGATGGCGGAACTGGGCCGCGGCTTGACAATCCTGAGCGCGCACGGCGGTTTCCGGGGGGAGGAACGGCCGGTGCTGCTGTGCATTGTGAGCGCACAGGAGGTTTCCCGGCTCAAAACCATTGTGCGCATGGAGGATGAGCGCGCGTTTGTGTTTATTACCGATGCGTACGAGGTGCTGGGCGAAGGGTTCCGCGATTTGAAAGAGGTTGTTTAAGGAAAGGGACCGTCCGCCTGCAAACGGAGGGTTCCGGGAGCGCGGCGGGGGAGGATGATCTGAAACGGTTAAGGGATTCCATCCCTTGCGCAACGATCGGCCTCCTGCGCGGCGTAAAGGGGAGTACTTAGGCAGTCAATGCGCCGGCGCTAGAAAACCGGTAGGCGCTTCGCAATACAGGGGCGGGCAGGAGCGCGCAATCGGTACAATCGCCTTGGAATTTCGCTTGTAAAGGTTTTTACTTGCGTTTTCCGGTAATGGGAGGCGCGATTTCTCGCTTTTAAAAGATTGTTGAACAATGGGATTGACTTTATCGTAATAATACGATATAGTAACGGCGAAAAGAGGTGGATAGCATGGAGATGGATGTGATATGCAGCGCGCTGGGCAACCATACCCGCTACCAGCTGGTGAAGGCAATGCGGGACCGGTCCATCGAAACCTGCTGCGACCGCATTGAGTTTTTCGAAAACGGCGTGAGCGTAGGGGACGTTGTTAAATTTACCGGGTTGGCGCAATCGACCGTATCACAGCATCTGGCGGTACTCATGAACGCAAACCTGATCCGGCGTGAAAAACGGGAGCTGTGGAGCTGCTATTTTTTAAACCGGCCGGTGTTGGACGCGTTTTTGCTTCAACTTGGTGAAGAACTGCACTCCGGTTAATTTTTTGTTTTATAACATCGTACATCGACGATAAACGATTTAATGGAGGCATCTCAAAATGACATCGATTCTGGAAACGGTTTGGAATCTCGCGGTTGGCATGGTCACAACCATCATCAACTCTGTCGCGCACAACGGGTGGGTGCTCGCGCTGTCTGTGATGACGGCGGTTGCGCTGAAAACGTACGTCAATTCGGAAAAACTGGCCCATGCCCTTACAGGCCGCGCGAAAGTATCCATTTTTCTAAGCGTGGCAATCGGCGCGTTTACGCCTTTTTGCGCCTGCGGCACCATGGCGGTGCTGGTTGGGATGCTGACGACCGCGCTCCCCTGGGGGCCGATCATGGCTTTTCTGACCTCGTCGCCGCTGATGAGCCCGGATGGGTTTGTGATGATTTCCGGTATGCTCAGCCTCCGGTTTGCGCTGGTGCTTACGCTGGCTTCGCTGGTGATTGGCCTCGGCAGCGGGTTTATCACGCAGTGGATTGAAAAGCATACCGGATACCTGCGCGAGCAGGCGCGCTTTCTGGGGGAGCAGCGGAACAGAACTTGCGCCTGCGGCGTACGCGAGGGAGCGCCCACAGAGGGAAGCACAAGCCCAACCGAAACGGCTCCTGCGGTTCAAGCGCAGGCTTGCCATTGCGCAACGCCAAACCCTGTGGGAATTGCGCCCGCCGTGCGCTGCGCGCGGTCGGCAGATACCGGGGCGTGCTGCGCAGCGCGACCCAGCGCTGCCAATCGCTTTCAGCGGCTTTCTGCAAAGCTTCGGCTGAAAGAGCTGCTGTCGAACCTGATCAATCTGGGGTTCAAACAAATTCTGCTGTATTTTTGCCTGTTCATCGGCATCGGTTATCTGGTGAACACCTTTGTACCTATGTCGATTGTTTCGGCACTGCTGGGTGCGGACCAAATCTGGGCGGTTCCGCTGGCGTCGCTGATCGGGCTTCCGCTGTACCTGACGACTGAATCCAGCATTCCGCTGATCCAGTCCCTGTTGCAAAGCGGGGCCAGCGAAGGCGCGATGATGGCTTTTATCATCACGGGTTCCGCCACCAGCGCGTGGGTGATTGCGGGCCTGACCACCTTTATGAAGCGAAAGGCGCTTGCGCTGTACATCGCGCTGATTCTGGCAGGCAGCCTTGCCACCGGATATCTATACAATCTGCTTTTGGCGCTGGGCTGATTTCGGAGTCAGACAGGCGGTCAATCAATGGCTGAATCAGTAAATGCCAAAACCAACAGTTGCAAAATACAACTAAAAAGAGTAGAATGCGTTTGGGGGTGAAAAGAAAGCGATGGAAAGCGGCATTCTTCGGGAACAATTGCGGCAACTGGTGCGGCACCTTGGCGTATTGGATAAAAGCGACGCGGGCGGCAGGGAGCTTTCGCTTGCGCAATGCCACGCGCTTGTGGAAATTGGCCGAAAAGGAAGAATGAACCTGAACGAGCTGGCGGAAACCCTGAATGTGGATAAAAGTACCGTGAGCCGGACCCTCAACCATCTGGTCAAGGCTCATTTGGCGGCTCGGCTGCCGGATGACGCGGATCGCCGATATGTGGTGATCCGGCTTACGGAACGCGGCGAGCGCCTGTTTAAAACCACGGAGACCGCCATGGACGCGTACTACCGCGCCGTGTTTGAGCGAATCCCGCAAGCAAAGCGGGCGCAGGTGGTGGACAGCCTTCTGGTCTTGAATGAAGCAATTGGCTCCGACCCATGCTGCTGAACGAACCGGAATGGCTCGCCAGATATGCGAGCGGATGCCTTGCCGAATCGGTCACGGTTCGGAAATGCCGGTAACAGGGGACGGGAAGATAGCTGCCCGACGCAGGCTCGGCGGGCGCAAGCTTTCAGGAAGCGCGCCATGGAAACCGCGATCACTGCGAGCGCGTAGCCTGTGCAATATTGGTTTCCCGACGCCTAAACCGACAGCCTGCCAAATCAGATGGCCCTACCGAAGCCAGATTGAAATGGAGAACCCCGCCGTGTTTCAGAAACCGATCTGGCGGGCGTCCGGTTACCGGTGGGCAAAGGGCAGGCAACCGGAAATCGCTGGCCATGGGGTTCACCCCCAATCAATGAAACAGGAGTGGAAGCATTCAAAATGGAGTACCGTATTACGGATATGCAACCAACGGATTGGGACCAGGTCGCATCCATCTATTCAGAGGGGATTCAAACCGGTATCGCAACCTTTCAGGCGGAAGTGCCCGTATGGGAAAAATGGAACCAAAGCCATAGCCAGAGTTGCCGTCTGGTGGCCGTATCCGAGGCCGGCGTGTTGGGTTGGGCGGCGCTCACGCCGGTTTCGGACCGGTGCGTTTACGCCGGCGTGGCAGATGTGAGCATCTACATTGGACAGCGTTACCGAGGGCAGGGCGTGGGTCAGGCGTTGATGACGGAATTGATCCGGCGCTCGGAGCAGGAAGGGTTTTGGATGCTGCAATCCCGTATCATCCTCGAAAACGCGGCAAGTCAGGCGCTCCATGCCAAATGCGGTTTCCGGAAAGTCGGGGTGCGGGAAAAGCTGGGTAAAATGAAGCAAGGCAGTTGGCACGATGTGGTTGTGATGGAGCGAAGGAGCCGCACCGTCGGCGTAAACTGAACGCGGAGGATTGGTATAAAACAGAGGCGCAATGAAAAGATATCCAAAACCCGCCGCAACGTTCAAGCCGTTGCGGCGGGTTTTGGGTGAATCCGCGTCAATAGCCAAACCTATGAAAGACATGGAAATTCCACAGTGATTGCCGTGCCTTTCCCAAGCTCGCTTTCAACCTGAACCGTGGCCTGGTGCGCCTGTACGATCCACTGAACGATGGATAGGCCCAACCCGGAGCCGCTGCGGTCACGGGCGACATCCACACGGTAGAAGCGTTCAAAAATGTGGGGCAGCGCTTCGCGAGGGATTCCGATACCGTCATCCTGAATGGTCAGGATGGTACGGCCCTCTTTCTGCGCGGCGCGAATTTCAATGTGGCCGTTCGGTTTTCCGTATTTGATGGCATTCTCCACCAAGTTGAGCAGCATTTCCGTGAGCAGGCTCTGATCCGCCGTGAAAGTCAACTCCTGAGGGACGCTGACCGTCAACGTTTGACCCCTTTGGACCAGCGAATCCGCTAGCGTTTCGGCAACTCCCGTACAAATTGGTTCTAGCGGCACCGGCTCCATACTTACCGCGTAACGGCCTTCCTGCCCGCGGGTAATCATCAGCAGTTGATTGATGATCTTTTGCATGTGACCGCATTCATCCAGTATGGATTGCATCGCCGTATGACGATCGGCCTCGGCGCCCGTTTTCGCCAGCATGCTTTCTGCATACGCGCGGATCACGGTCACCGGCATGCGCAACTCATGGGATGCGTCCGAGGAAAAACGCTTTTCCCGCTGAAAGGCGGTATCGACGTTGGCAAGCATCTGATTGAGCGTATCCGTCAGTTCGCCCAATTCATCCGGCGCGGGAGGGTTGGGGATGCGCTCGGACAAATCTCCACCGGCGATGATGCGAGCGCTGCGAATAATTTGCCGGATCGGGCGCAGCGAGCGCTTGGCAATCACGAACCCGCCGGCCAGCGCGACCAGCGTTATCAGCGGGATACCGATGACGAAAATCACAGTCAAAATGAAAAGCACGCGGTTGTTATGCTCGCAGGATACCGCGACGCGAACCCGGAACGTAAAATGATCTACCTGCACCAGGCTGGAATCCAGCAGCAGCCACTGGCCGTCCGCACCCTGCACGGTGCGGATGGCGTTTTCCTGCGCGGGATACTGGTCAAACAGGGTAATATCCTTGCCATAGGAAGCCAATTCACTGCCGTTGGCTTCGGTAATATAATACATGCTTGTGGAGGACAGCGGCACTTCATTTTCAAAGGTAAGCATTCCGCGCTCGCTCTCGATTTGCGCGATAATCTGCGTCATCGAAAGCCGCGCTTCCTGTTCCAGAATATCGCGGAGCGCGCGGCCGGTAATCAGGGTTAGCATGCAGGCAAACGTAACCACCATCAAAAAAGTAAGAGCCGTATACCATAGGGTCATTTTATCCCGCAGACGCATTTTTTTCAGCATGGGTCGCTCTCCTCACGCAGCACATAACCCACGCCCCGCACGGTATGCAACAGCTTTGTCGGCGCGTCCGCGTCAATTTTGCCGCGAAGATACCGCACATACACATCCACCAGATTGGTTTCAAAACTGCACTCGCTATTCCACACATGATCGAGTATCTGATCCCGCGTCAGCACTTGCCCGGCGTTGCGCATGAAATACTCCAATAAGGCGTATTCCTTGCTTGTCAGGGGGAGGCTTTGCCCGTCCCGGGTTACGGTGTGCGCAGCCAAATCCATGGTGAGGCGCTCGACTTTCAGCACGGGGGAACGATCAAACGACCGCACCCGCAACAGGGTACGGATACGCGCCAGCAATTCGTCAAAGGAGAACGGCTTTATCAGATAATCGTCCGCGCCTAAATCAAGGCCGTACACACGGTCGGCAATGCTATCCCTCGCGGTGAGCAGGAGGACCCCGGTTTGATTATGCTGACTGCGCAACTGACGTAGGATTTCTGTGCCGCTGATCCCGGGCAGCATAATATCCAGCACAATGCCGTCATACGGGACGGCCAGCGCATAGTCCAGACCTTCATCTCCGTTGCCGCAGGCATCCACGGCATAGCCTTCCGCGCCAAGCCGCTTTACCAGAATCGCCCGCAGAGCCGGATCATCCTCCACAACTAAAAGCCGCATGCCAATCCCTCCCGTCGCATGCGCCTATTGTAACACAGCCAGATGAGAATGGAATGAAAATGAATGGGCCGGCTCATGACAGGATATGAAAAACCATTTGCTATTTGCCAAGCATTTGAAAAAAGCTCCAAAAGCCGCAAGGCTTTTTGCAAAAGGCTTTGCAAAGGGTATATAGAGCGGGCAACAAAAGAGAGGATTCATTTTCATGATATTCTCATTTTTAGTGGTTACAATCATACCGTCCTACAGGAAAACAACTATAGGAAAAGGACGGATTGACCAAATGAAACTCAGAAGAAACAGATTAATGAGTATGGGACTTGCCCTGCTAATGCCGCTGACGTTACCTTTCCCCGCGTTTGCCCTGACGGCTCAGGACCCGTGCACAACCCAACCTTATGATTATCAGTATCAGGACGGTCAGCGCGCTATTTCCATTAACCGGGTTACGCAGGCGGATCTCACCTATTTTGTGGTGGATATTCAGCTTGCGGACGTCTCGGACTTTCATGCCGCACTCAGCGGAGATCAGCCCAACGGGGCGCTGGAGCCTATCTCCGCCATGGCCAGCCGGGACGGCGCTGTTTTGGCAATCAACGGCGATGATTACGGCGCCAATCAATACGGAACCATTATCCGGAACGGCGCGCTGCTGCGCAGCCACAGCACAACGCGGAATATGCTCATTGTGGATGCGCGGGGGGACATGTCCGTGATTGCGGACCGCAGCAACGAAAACCCCTCCGATTTAAGCGCAAAACTGACGTCCGACCGCGTTTGGCAAACCTTCGAATTTGGGCCGGAGCTGGTTCGCAATGGGCAAGCGGTAGCCTTCAACAGCGCGTTTGACGTGATATCAACCAGCCCAACCCGCAAAGAGCCGCGGACTGCGATTGGGCAAATCGGGCCGCTGCACTACGTCATCCTCGTGGTGGACGGGCGGCAGGAGGGATACTCGGCCGGCATCACTTTACAGGATTTGCAGCAACTTTTTGTGAGCTATGGGGCGCAAACGGCGATGAACCTCGATGGGGGAGGCTCCACCGAGCTATGGTTTCAGGGGCAGATTTTAAACCAACCCTGCGGCGGCGAAGAACGTTATGTTTCCGACGCAATCTATTTTTAACCGGGAGGGCGCACATTGTGAAAAAAATGCTGCTCCGATATGGCAGTATCGGCTTTCTGGCTGGGATAGCGGCAAATTACCTGCTGGCAATGCTCCTGTCCTACGGCTTGAGGCTTGGGTACCTGATGCTTTACCCGGCCTCGCTGCCGGAGAGCGTGGGGGGCGAGCTGAACGCCGCGCTGGCCATGATGCTCGCGTGCGGATGGCTTGGCGGAGGCATTGGGATTGCGATTGGGCTGATCCGCGCTCAGGCGCAAAAGATGCCGGTCAGAACCGCCTTGACCGCGATTGCTTTTTGCATTTCTGTTGGCCCTTTGTGTTTGCTTGCGACTGAAATAACTCTGTAAATGCAAGTCAGCATACTAAAAAGCTGTAGCACGGCCTGATCTGTTGGGAAGCTGCTGAGCGCAGTTACCGGTCAAAAAGTTATTTTTGGAGAACGATTGAAAAGGCAGGACGTCTGGTCAACAGCGGCTCAAGCGCTTGCAGACATTTGCTAGCGCTTGCGTGTTGAGGCTGTTGAAAAACCCTCGCCGCAACCTAGCGGAGCCAAGGGAAAACCTTTGTTAAGGTACAGGGATGAGCCCAAACACATTATTAAGGATGGTATGGTTAAACCGGAATTGTTTGGGGGGTGGGAAAATGACAGAGCTTTAGCCTTGCTTTGCGAGTTATCAAGGCAAATCCGATGGGTTTTGCCATGGGCACACGGTGTTGGTTCTGACAATGACCCTGTTTTTGCATGTTTTTCACCTCCGCACAGTGAAGGAAGCAGGCTGACAGGTTATATTCGAAGATTCAGGTAAGTTGTAAAATGAATTGCCGCCCCCCCGGGAAAAAAAGAGACCCAAACCC
>DAOPZY010000031.1:0-34761 GCA_035353615.1 Candidatus Limiplasma sp. | reverse complement strand
ATTGCATCAAGGGGACGTCAGCCCCGGCCAAATTTGGCGCGTATAACGGCTATGTCGATACGTCATACCTGGTCAACCGGGCGGATATCAAATAACCGAAGGGACTGCTTGACATGACTACACAAGAGCTATCCAAAGAGATTGGCGATATCAAGCCAGCCGTTGCGCAAATCAAAGAACGCGTGTCGGCATATGGCACACGGCTGGACGCGGTTGAAGTAGAGCAAAAAGAACAGCGTCGATTGTTGGTTGCTGTCGAGCGACTGGCTGGTGCTACGGAAACAATCAAGGAGAACGTCCAAGACCTGAACGAAAAACTGGACAAGTTTGGATGCCGGGTAGACGAAATCGAGCAAAAGCCCGGCAAGCGCTGGGACACACTAATCAGCCAAATCATTGGGTTGATCGTCGCCGCTGGGTTTGGGTATCTCCTGTCGATCATTGTCAAATAAAATGGATTGCCGGGCATCCCGGCAAGAAAGTGGGGAACATTATGGAACAGAATCGTTTTAAGTCTTGGGCGCTTTGGCTGTCCGTTGCTGGCGCCGTATGGACTATTCTGGCCGCGTTCGGCCTGCCTGAAAAAATCGGCATCACCTCCGACATCTGGAACACCGTACTTAACGCCATCGGCGGTATCCTGATCGCATTCGGCATTGTGAACAACCCGACCGACGCTAATAACCTGTAAAGGAATCCCTGACAACTTGTGGCGCAGCAAGCAACCATAATCGGTTGCTATCATTAAATTCAACCATTTTGGGGTGCAGCGAGCGTTCCTCCCGTAAGCTGCGAGGGGCTGCAATAGGCCGCGCTAGACGCGGTGACCTGCGAGGCGGGGGCAGGCAGCAAAGATCATTTCGGCGGCATCACCGAAATGATTAAATGGAGGGAATAAGGGGGAAAGCGATTGCATTGTATCCGCGTGGACAGGCCAAGGGAGTGGGAGCGCTGTCACCTGTATCCAATAGGCGACCTGCATCTGGGCGACCCGCATAACAACTACCGGGAGTGTACCCGGCTGGTGGACCAGATAAAAAACGACCCTATCGCGGTATGCTTCTTAAACGGCGATATTATGAACACCGCCACATCTGGAAGCAAATCGGATGTGTACACGGAGCTGCGCTCGCCTGACGAGCAGGTTGACGATGCGGTAGGGTTGTTATTGCCAATCAGGGAGAAAATCATCGGAATTACGCCCGGAAACCATGAGCGGCGCATTACTACCGTGTCTGGAATTGATACCATGCGGTATGTGGCAACCAAGCTAAGCTGCCTGGATTGCTACGACCCCGATGCGCTGTTTGTTTTTCTGCGTTTTGGAGCTACCGCCGACCCGCATTCCCGCTACCGCCCACAGTGGTACACGCTTTACGCCACGCATGGGACAGGCGGAGGCAAGAAGATCGGCGGCAAGGCAAACTCGCTGGAGGACATGTCCGCCATCGTGGATGCCGACATCTATCTGCAAGGGCATACCCATCAACCTATGGCATTTCCGCAAGCATTTTATCGCGTATCAGCCAGTAACTCAACTGTGGTTGAGGTGGACAAGCTATTTGTCAATTCTCCGGCCATTTTGGATTACGGTGGGTACTCACAGCGCGGTAGGTTTCGTCCGGCAAGCAAACAATGCCCGGTAATCATCCTGCATGGCGCGATCAAGCAGGCAACGGAAATATCCAACTACAAGTCGCTGTAACACGAGAGCCCCCGCTTAATCGCGGGGGTCTTTTTTTGTACTTCTCTACCAAGGGTACATGATATACCGCACTTTTACCGCACTCTGATGTTTGTAACTGCAAATTTCAATTCTAGCATTTTAGCGTATCCCAATCAAATACTATATATTTCGATTGCATTACTGCCAAATTGTTATGAATTTCTGGGTTCAAGTCCCGTCGATCGCACCATAACAACACCCTTGCATTGTTATAATGCGAGGGTGTTGTTTGTATATGTTGATATACTTAATCGTAAATTTCCAGTGATAAAAAATCATAAACAGAAAAAGCGGATCCGGCATGTATTTTTTAATTATCTAATGAGCTGCGTTTTGTTTTTTGATCCATTCATTAACAATCCTATCAACCTTGTCGTATAAAAATCTCCCCCTTTTCATATTAGGCAGTGCAAACAACTCTAAAACATCTTCTCTGTTCAGTATTTCTTCATTTTTAAAGAATTGTTCATATTTACCAATCTTCTTATTTAACAGATCACATCCACCACCCAGAGCAATGACTTTGCCCTCGGCATCTCTTTTGCATACATGTGATGACCTGTCAATAATATCGAAATGGGCATGGAATCTTTTTGATAGAAATTTCAAGAAGAAATCTATAAATGCTTTATCATCCGGGGAATCAAATGATTTGTCTGTCACTTCTTTTTTAATATATTGTGGTCTATATTCCTCGGGAGTAACAAAGAAATTTCGATACGCATCTTCGCCAATAAACAAGTATTCCGGTTCTGCATTTTCATTATCCAATAGGGTAAGTGTATAAATCATTGTATTGTCTTGAAATTGATCTGAACGACTTATATAGTAATTCTGCTGTTTAACTATATCGTTAACAGATTTGAAAAAAATCTCATGCATTGTATCGTCTGATATTGTGCCGTTTGAATCTTGAATTTTAACATCCTGAATGAATTTAGCGACGTTGTCTCCTCTTATCCAACCTACGGCAGGATTGTGTTGGATTAATTTTATCATACTAAGTGTGACATCGGCCTTAAGCTCATGAGGATTCTCCCAGAAATTGATAAGTTTCTGGGATACAAAATCACGAAATTGTTTTAATTTGCGTGCACGATTTTCATCAGTCTCTGATTTGTTAACAGGAAGGTTGCCTAAACTTTTATATAAGAACCCTATGGTTGGGATATGTCGTTCTAGTGCATATCGATATTCCATCTCGGTATAGCTCATTTGTGTAACAGGGTGAATTGTACCATAGCATCCAGCAATCACAACTATAAAGTAATCACAACCATCAATAGCTCTTTTTATCCAATTCCACTGATCGTCATTTGCCGCTTGAAAAAGTTCCATCCCTGTCGGTATGCAATCAAGTTCTAATAAAGCTTGTATTATCTGAGCTCTTTCATTTTGGAGATCGGAATAGGTAGAACTGATAAATACTTGATACTTTTTTTCCATGCTGCTTCTTCCTCCAAAAAATAGTACTTCTGTTATATTAGGTGTGAATTGCAAGTTACATTACCAGCCTTTAGATTACGTGAAAATAGAAACAGACCGACGCAATGTTGGAACAAGGCAATATGAAGGCTACTTATATATTGTTGTCTGATTCTCCGAACAATATATCACAATTTGTACATCATTATAACGAAATTAAGTGTATCACTAAGTTCCCTTAAGTTCAACACATTGTACCTATCTAATACCATATTTTTCTTATTTCGATATGATTATGCATCCGCATAGAATGAACTGCTAATATTCTGCAGCGCAAATTATGTGGATCTTACAGTATTTTCGGAACAATCATCATAAAAAACAAAACTTGCCCTCTTTCAAGTCACAAGTGTTTTCTTTCTATACAGCACTTTCGCCTCACTATTCTATTTTAGACACAGCAGAAATCACAATGAAATCTAGGGGTTTATCCGTTCGCATGCTTCACCCATTCGATCAAGCACACTGCCGTTTCTCCAACATTTCCACCCGCACGGATACTATATACGGCCCCACATCGGTGATTTGAACACTATGCGCAAGCGGCGGCGCGCGGTCTCAACCGCGCGCCGCCTCTCGTCTCCCTCAGGGTTGCAGCGACGCAACGATCGGGTCAATGGCTGTCAGGTCGGTGTGGTCATAATCCGCGCCGATCAGCTTGCCCATCTCCCGTTCTTCCGCGGTGGCATTCTCCTTTTTGGCGGCCATTCCGGCCACCATTTTGAGCATAGTACGCGTCAGCCAACCCAACTGCGGGTAATGGAAGCCGCCCTCCATGTAGTAAAGCGGCGTGTTTTCCAAGGCGTTCGCCGCCCGCAAAGTAGCCATATCCATTTGAGCGACCGGCGTGGAGCCTACGGCAAACACGGTAAGCTTTGCGTTGCCTGCGCGCAAAACGCGGCTGAGGCCGGAGATTTTGCCGGCGAAAATCCAACCGCCGTAAACCACCGCGTCATAGGCCTTCAGCGTATCCGGGTTTACGGTTTTCGCGGGCATGGCTTCGCAGTTCAGGCGCGCGGCCAACGCCTCGGCATAGCGCTTGGTGGAGCCGGTTTTGCTGGTGTATAAAACGATCGTTTTCATGAACATATCCCTTTCCGCCCATTGGGGCGCTCGCCGGAGTTCGGCCCGGCTCAACTGTAAAGGCCGCCTAAATTTTCATCCATATGGCGAAGCGCGCGAATCGCGCCGCGCAATTCCTCCTCGCCGATATCCCTGTACAGGGTTTCCATAAACGCGTCCGCCATCGCCTGTTTTTCACGGTTGACTCGGGCGAACTTTTCCGTGGCCACCAGCCTTTGCTTCCGGCGATCGCGCGGGTCCGGCTCAATGCGCAGGTAGCCGCTCTTTTCCAACTTCGCGGCCATCCGTTTCACATTCTGGTAGGAGCAGCCCACCACCCGGGCGGTTTCGTTCAGGGTTGGAGTCTCAGGCCACAGCATACCCAGCACAATCATCAGAAAATGCTGCTTCATGGTGATATCCTCAAACTGGCTGTCCCCAATCGCCTGGATCCGGTTGGAAACCGCAAACAGCATTCCGTACATCGTCAGGCGGTCGTTCACGCCGTCCAGCCGGATGCGCAGTTCCTCCGTCATGGCGTTAAGCCCTGCCGCAGCGCCTGATTCACCGCGTTGCGCAGCGTCAGGCTAGAAGCCGTCGCCCCGGTTACCGCGTCCACCTCGTAATTATTTTGCGCCACCATATCGGCAAGCGTCGCCTCCGCGGGCTTACCCAGCCCCGTTTGATGGCGGATCAGCGTAATGTCCGCGATGCGGTGATCCGTCACCGTCACGCGCACTTCCGCCTGAACCATCCCCGCGTCGCTATCCCCGGTGTATACGCCGTCGGCAACCCGCGCCATATCGATGGGCACGTTTTCCAGCTTGGCAAGCGCCTCGTTCTGCTGCTGGCCCATCAGCAAAAAGCCGACGCCAATCAGGCACACCACCACAAACAGCACGGTACCCAAGATTTTTAACCCCTTTTTCACAAAATTCCTCCCGGCTTCTTCCGTGTTTCCATAACATGCTATGCAACGATGGCAATTATATAACACGTTATGGTTTTTGTCCAGTCCATTTGCCAAACAATTCACAAACGGGTTGCAAACGTCGTTTCAGGCCGCTTAACGCGCGCGCGGCCCGATGGTGTTGCCATCGGGCCGCGCGTTTGTTTGTTAAAGAAGCGGTCTGCGAGGTTATGCCGCTTGCCTCATAGCCTTCCGGGCTGTTTGTTCCTATGGGTATGGTTGCTGCGGCGTCGGGCTTTGGGGTTGCGCCCCAAACGCCGGCAGGTTTCTGCTTGTTCCACCTGCCAAAAGCTTTGCCCTTGACCCGGCTCCGCTACGGCGAGGCTTGCCGGCCTCCCCAAAGAGTCGTTATGCCACGGGAAGCCGCATGCCCTCGCGGAAATGATGAGTTACTGTTCCTTCTTGCCCGCGTAGGCTGCAATCAGCGCCAGCGCAAGCACCGCGCCCTTGACCGCAGGCAGCACGTAATAGGAAACCGCGCAAATTGTCAAACCGTTTTCCAGCGTGGATACCAGCATGGCGCCCACCAGCGTGCCCAACGCGTTCGGTTTTTCCGCGCCGCCAACCGAGCGGCCCACAAACACCGCCGCCAGCGATTGCATCAGGAAGTTGTCCGCGCCCATTACCTGCGCGCTGCTGCCGCGGCTGGCGACCAGTACGCCGCCGATGGCGATAAACACAGCGGTGATCATGCCGGCCAGGTAACGGTAACCCTTCACGTTGATGCCGGAAAGCTTCGCGGCCTGCCGGTTGCCGCCCATGGCGTAAATAAACCGGCCATGCTTGGTGTATTCCAGAAAAATGTAAGCGATCAGCACGCACGCGAGCATGATGATGATAATCCACGGCGCGCGGCCGATAGCGGAGAACGAGTCCTCCAATACCGTACGGGCGGGCGAAGCGCCGTTGGGCAGGCGCATGCCGGTAGATACCGCGCCGCCGCCGATGTACCACTGGCCCAGGCCCTGATGCACGAACATCAGCGCGCAGGTAGCCAGCATGTCCGGAATTTTGCATACGAGGATCAGGAACATGGTCAACTGGTACATCAGCATCGTCACCACGATGGTAACCGCGACGCACGCCCACAGCGGCAGGCCGTACCACAGGTACATGCTCACAAACACATAGCTGGAGCAGCTGGCCAGCGTGCACGCCGACATGTCAAACCCGTCCGGCGCCATGGTCACCGTGGCCGCGATGCCAAACACCGTTGTGATGGACATAGCGCGGAGAATGTTAATCATGTTGTTTTCGGACATGAAGCTGGTGCCCTTAATCACGGTAAAAATCACAAAGCACAGTACCAGGGTAATAATGGCCGCCCAGTCCAGCAGGAACCGCAGCACCTTCTTGCCGTTTCCCGCCGAGTTTGTCGTTCTGCCCAACGTCGCTTGCATGGTGGTTCTCCTCCCGTTGTGTGTTTCTGAGGCTTCCGGGGTCAGGCGTATTGGGCGTTGTTGCCCACGGCATAGTGCATGATCTCATCTTCGTTGGTTTTCGCGGTTTCCAGCTCCGCCATAATCCGGCCGTCATACATCACATAAATTCGGTCGGTGATGGAAAGCAGCTCGCTGTTTTCACAGGAGGCATAAATCACGCAGTTGCCCTGTTTGGTAATGTCGTTAATCAGGCGAAAAATATCCTGCTTGGCGCCCACATCCACGCCCTTGGTAGGCTCGTCGAAAATATACACGTCGCAGTCCGCGGCCAGCCACTTGCCCACGACCACCTTTTGCTGGTTGCCGCCGGAAAGGTTTTTCACATATTGGCGAATATGCGGTGTCGCAATGCCCAGATTCTTCACATATTGCCGCGCGTTCTGATCCGCTTTGCGGCGGTTGATGAAGGACAGGGTGCAGAAGTTGCCCAGGCAGGCCGCCGAAAGGTTAAACGTCACGTTTTCGTTCACCAGCACGCCTTCCTTGCGCCGTTCTTCCGGCACAAGCGCGATGCGGTTCTTCACCGCGTGGGTGGGGATGCCAATTTTCAGCGGCTTGCCGTACAGGCTCACGGTGCCGGCGGTTTTCGGGTACGCGCCAAAGATGGTTTTGCACAGTTCCGATTTGCCCGCGCCCACCAGCCCGGCAATGCCCACGATCTCGCCTTTGCGCACATGCAGGGAAACATCGTTCACCTTGCCGTCCGCGCCGGAAAGGTGGCTGACTTCAAACATCGTGTCCCCAATATCCACTTTGTCCTTTGTAAACACTTCGTCAAAGGAGCGTCCCAGCATTTTTTCGACAATCTCACGGGATGTGGTCTGCGGGGTGATGGGGGTTGTATCCACAATTTCCCCGTTGCGCATCACGGTGTACTTTTCGCAAATTTGCAGCACTTCGTTAATACGGTGGGAAATAAAGATGATCGCAATATTTTCGGTCGCCTGCAGGTGCCGGACCAGTCGGAAAAGCTCCGCCGTTTCCGTGTCGCTCAGCGGCGCGGTTGGCTCGTCCAGGATCAAAAAATTACACTGCGAGGCGATGGCCTTGGCGATCAGCACCATCTGCTTTTGCGCCAGGGTAAGGTTTTGCACCAGTCTGCGTACGTTTACTTCGATGTGCAGGCGTTCCAGAATTTCGCGCGCCTGCCGGCGAATGTTGCCCCAGCCAACCAACGGGTTTCGGGTATCCATGACCATGTTGTTGAGCATGACGTTTTCCGCCACGGACAGGGTGGGCACCAGCGCCGTATCCACTTCCTGAAACACAATCTGGATGCCGTGTTTTTTCGCGGCCATCGTGCTTTTCAGCTCAATGATCTGGTCATCCATGTAAACGTCGCCCGTATAATCGGGGTTGGCGCCCGCCAGAATTTTCATCAGGGTGGATTTCCCGGCTCCGTTGGCCCCGACTACCGCCCGGATTTCACCGGTGCTGACCTCGAAGCTGACGTCGGTCAGCGCCTTTACGCCGGGAAATTCGATGGAAACGTTTCTCGTGCCCAGGGTATGTTTCTCCATGGATTTCCCTCATCTCTGTTTAGGATGCCTGTTTTTATTGCCTTATGATTTCCAAACCTGAACGCGGCGCTCCGGCGCGGGCCGGGCGGAAAACCCGCAGCCCTCAGGCTTGGACATCGCGGTGCTTGAAAAGAGGCGCCGGAGCAAGGACTCCGACGCCTCTGTGTCCAATTGCATTGCTCAGGGGTACGTTATGCTTTTGAAGGCTTAGTGGAGCAGATTGGCGGGCATCCAGTCCGCAACGGACAGGTAGCTCAGGTTGCCGTAGGTGTCGGGAGCAACGCTGCCGAGGTTCTCAACGGTGGAATCGGCCTTCAGGCTGGTAGCGAGAATGGCGGAACCGGGAACTTCAACCACGTCCACACCGTATTGGCCGGAAGCGGGATCGTAGATCTTGTCATACTGATCGGCCAGTTCCAACAGCAGCAAGCGCATCGCGATTTCGCCGTTGAGGGTCCAGTCGGTGGTGCCGGCGGCGGTCCAGATGTCCGGGCGGGTCAGCATGTTGGTGATGTCCACAGGATCGATATCCACGGAAGCCATGGGCAGCACTTCGCCCACTTTGCCGTTGAAGTTGTCGTTTTCCACGATCGCGTTAAACACGCCCTGACCGTAGCAATCATAGTATACCACAATACCGTCCACATCGGCACGGTTTACGCCCTGCAAATAGGCGGCCGTAACGTTGTTAGCGGAGTCAACAGTATCCTGCAGGGGCTGAATTTCGCCAACGGTCTTGATTTTGCCGGCGGCTTCGTATTCTTCCCAACCAACCTCGCGGCGGTCAAAGGGGCTGATGTAGTTCGGGCCGCGCCATACTTTGATCAGGCGCACGCCTTCGCCGTACTTGGCGATGAACTGGTCAAGCAAAACGGTAACCAGGCTCTTGTCCTGCTGGAACAGCTGGGTGACGCCGGGCAGTTTCTGGGCCTGGCCGTCCGCGTAGAACTGAGTATCGAAGCATACAAGCTTCATGTTGGGATACTGTTCCGTGATGCCCTTGAGGAACACGTAGGAGCCATCCTTGTTGCCGTGGCTGACGATCAGGCCGTCATAGCCGGCGGCGGCGCAGCTGGAGATGGTATCCTGCCATTTGTTCACATCGTTGTCGCAGAAGAAGAAGTCAAACTGCATGTTCAGCTTGGCGGCGAGATCCGCGCAGGAATCCTTCCACATCTGGAAGATGGTGGCGGAGGGCAGCATCATAATGTAAGCAACCTTTTTGCCTGCCACGGGGTTGGTAGCTTCGGCAGAAGAGGTGGTGATCAACGCGAAAACCATCACGAGTGCCAGAGCCAGAGCGAGAATCTTTTTCATGGTAAACCTCCTATTAAATTCGTTGGGGTTTTCAGCAACCTTACCCCTTGTTGCGATCAGTATAACACCATTCCCACTGAAAGGCAAGTGAAAATATCAAATTATTTTAGTCTTTCTTTCTCACGCCAAAAAAGCCGCATTTCCCTTATATTATCTTGCTTTTACACGTTTTAGTCTTATACTTTGTTTAGTTTTAGCACAGTTTAGTGTGGCATTTATGGAAAGATACAGTTGACAACTTTCCATCTGTTCACTATAATGAAGGCGTGGTTTACTGAACGTGTTTATTCCTAAACAGAGCCGTTTCATCGTTAACAGCATAAACACGCCAACCGATTATAATAGGAAGAGTTGTGGGTGAAAACATGTCGAACACTCTCAGGTACCCTACGGACGCCGAGGCAAAAAAGCTGATCGTGGAAATCGGCAAGCGGATGTACGCGAAAAACTTTGTGGCCGCCAACGACGGCAACATCAGTTGTAAAGTAGCCGACGACATCCTCTGGGCCACGCCTACCGGCGTATCCAAAGGTTTTATGGCCGAGGAGGACATGGTGAAAATGCGCTTGGACGGCACCGTGCTTTCGCAGGGCGAACGCGGCCCCTCCAGCGAGATCAAAATGCACCTGCGTATTTATCAGGAAAACCCCGAAGCAAGGGGCGTATGCCATGCGCACCCCCCGATCAGCACCTCCTTTGCCATCGCGGGCATTGGGCTGGACAGGGCTATCTACCCCGAAGCGCTGGTCAACCTTGGCACCGTGCCCTGCGTGCATTATGAAGCGCCCGGTTCGCAGGGGATCCCCGATTCCATCGCCCCCTACGCCAAGGATTATAACGCCCTGCTGCTGGCCAACCATGGCGCGGTGGCGTGGGGCCCCACCCTGATGGACGCATGGTACCGGTTGGAATCCACCGAGCATTACGCGACGGTGCTGATGTACACCGGCAACATCATCGGCAAGGCCAACGTGCTCAGCTGCGAGCAGGTGGGCGAGCTGATCGAAATCCGCAACCGTTTGGGCATTACCTCCGGCGGCGTGCCGCCCTGCTCGGCTAAGCCTACCAATCTGGAGGATGTAATCGCCGGCAATTCCCCTGTCGGTAGCGCCCCCGCGGTAGGCTGCGGCTGCGCCTCCGGCGCCGCGCAAAGCGAACTGGATGTGCAGGCCATTACGCAGGCGGTGCTCAAGCGCTTACAGGGCCTGAATAACTGACCCCTATCAATGCGAACGCGAGGTTGACCAGATGAAAGCAATCGTGCTGGGCGGCGTGGCCGCCGGAATGAGCGCCGCTTCCAAGCTGAAACGGGAAAAGCCGGACGCGGACATTACCGTGTACGAGCGCGGCAGCTTTCTTTCCTACGGGGCTTGCGGCCTGCCGTATTACATCGGCGGCTTCAATGCCGAGGCGGGCAAGCTGATTGCCCGCACGCGCGAGCAGTATGACCAGATGGGCATTCGCACCTGCCTGCGCCACGAAGCCCTGCTCGTAGATCCGGTCGCCCGCAGCGTTCAGGTGAAAAATCACGATACCGGCGAAACCTTCTGGGACGCCTACGACGCGCTGATGATTGCCGTGGGTTGCGACACCGTGATGCCGGGCGTGCCGGGCGCGAACCTGCCTTCCGTTTTTTACGTGAAAACCATGGAGGACGGGCTGCTGTTTGAGCGCATCGCCCACCTCAAGGGCGTAAACGAAGTGGTGATCGTGGGCGGCGGCTACATCGGCGTTGAAATGGCCGAAGCCATGCTGCACCTGAATAAACAGGTAACGCTTGTGGAAGCCTCCGAGCGCCTGCTTGCCCCCTTTGAGCCGGAATTTTCGGAAATGGCCGCGCAGGAACTGGAGCGAAAGGGCGTTACCCTACGGCTGAAGGAACGCGTTACCGCCTTTGAAGAAGCGGGCGATTCCCGAACCGTGCGCACCGACCGGGGCGAATACCGCGCCGACGCAGTGCTGGTGGCCATCGGCGTCAAGCCCGCCACAGCCTTCCTTGCGCAAACGGGCATTGCCATGGCGCGCAACGGCGCCATTGTGGTGGATCGGCAGCAGCGCACCAGCCTGCCGGATGTGTTTTCCGCCGGGGATTGCGCGGTATGCTGGCACCGTGTTGCCCATGAGAATTATTTTCTTCCATTGGGTACGGTTGCCAACAAATGCGGGCGCATCGCAGGGGCCAACATGGCCGGCGCGCACGAGGAGTTTGAGGGCGCGCTGGGCACTGCCGCCATCAAGGTGTGCGATCTGGAAATGTGCCGCACCGGGCTCAGCGAGGCCGACGCAGCGCGCAAGGGGCTGGATTTCGCCGTGAAGCTTGTTACCAGCAACGATCGCCCCGCCTACTACCCAAACCAGACCAAACTTGTGATAAAGCTGCTGTATGACCGGCGCACGCTGCGCCTGCTGGGCGCAAACATCGCGGGTGAAAAAGGCGCGGTGCTTCGCGGCGATATTTTTGCCACAGCCATCCACGCCGGGCTTACCACGCCGGAGCTGGGTATGGTGGACCTCGCCTATGCGCCGCCGTTCGCCTCCGTGTGGGACGCGGTGCACATCGCCGCCAACGCCGCCAAATAAACGCGCGTTCGCCGCTCCCACGTTTACGCGCCGCCTTCGGCGCCAACCGTCGCCGCGCTCTTTTCACAGCGGCAGGCGCGCGCATTTACCGTAAATCCATCTGAAACGAGGTAGCTTCATGAACAAGCGGATGCCCATGGCTCAGGCCATGCAAACCATTCCGGACGGCGCGCTGCTGGGCCTCGGCGGCAACACGCTCAACCGCGCGCCCATGGCGGCCGTGTTCGAGCTTGCTCGCCAGCATAAGCGCGGCCTGCGGCTGGTGAAAACCGCCGGCGGCATGGATGTGGATCTGCTCTGTTTTGCCGGTTGCGTGCAAACGGTGGACGCGGGCTTCATCAGCTACGAAACGGAATTTTCCCTCTGCCAGCACTACCGCAAAGCCGTGCAAAGCGGGCAGGTGATCGCGCACGAGCACGCGTGTTACACCGTTATCTCCGCGCTGCGGGCCGCCAGCTATGGCATTCCTTTTATGCCGGTGCGCGGTTTGCAGGTTAGCGATCTGGTGGCCGCCAACGATTACTTTGCCCCGGTTGCCGACCCTTTCACGGGTGAAACGCTCAACGCCGTGCGCGCTTTGCGGCCCGATGTGTGCATCGTGCACGCGCACGTGGCGGACGAGCAGGGCAACGCCCTCATCGAAGCCCCCAAGTATGACGACGTGCTTTTATCCCGCGCCGCCAAAACCACCATTGTAACCGCGGAGCGCATCGTAAGCCCGGAGTATTTCGCCGCAAGCCCTGTCAAAGCCGACATTCCGCATTTTTTGGTCAGCGCGGTGGTTGATGCCCCACGCGGCGCGGCCCCGAGCGCGTGCCACGGGCTGTACGGCGTGAACCGGGAAGATCTGCTGGCGTTCCTGAATCTGGCCGATGAAGCCGCTTTGGCTTCGTGGCTCACAAGGAGGGGGTAACATGCTCCGGCCCTGCGATATGATGGCGGTCTGCATGGCGCGCCTCATCCAAGACGGCGATACGGTGTTCCACGGCGTCAGCAGCCACCTGCCCATGGTGGCGGTGCTGCTGGCCAAAGCCACCCATGCGCCCAATGCCGTGCACCTGAACATTCCCGGCGGGGTGGACCCCCACCGGCCCCGGCTGCAAAGCTTTACCAGCGCGGGCGGCGAGCTGACCGACCCCGCCGAGGCGATCTTTCCCCTGCAGGAAGTGTTTGACCTGAGCATGCGCGGCGGGCTGGACTTGGCATTTTTAAGCGGCGTGCAGTTTGACAACCGCGGCGGAGTGAACGCTTCCGTCATTGGGGATTACCGCAAGCCCAAGGTGCGTTTACCGGGAGGCGCCGGCAGCGCCGTGCTGATCCCCACGGCGCGCCGCGCCATCCTGTGGCGCACCAAGCACGATCCGCGCACCTTCACCGAAACGCTGGATTTTGTAACCGCCCGTGGTAACGTGAGCGATATTGTCACCCCGCTGTGCGCGTTTACGGTTTATAAAGGGGAGCTGATCGTCAAAAGCGTACACCCCACCTCCTCCATGGACGAAGTTGCCCAAAGCACGGGGTTCCCCCTTCGCTACCTCACGCTGTCCACCACCCCGCCGCCCACCGAGGCGGAGCTACGCGCGCTGCAAGACGTTGACCCGGACGATACCCGCAACCTCGAATTCCGCTGACCGTCGCGTTCTGCGGCGGCAGCCCGGCAAGGAATATCAACATCTCGATTAAAGGAAGGAAGTCTTGACCATGTCCCGCTTCGACACCTATTTTCTCATGAAAACCCCCGACGTGCTGGAGTACGTCAAGGAAAAAGGTTACATGCCTGCGGACGCTCAACTGATCGCCAAGGAAATCGGGGACGGCAACCTGAACTACGTGTACCGCGTCGTGGATGAAGCATCCGGCAAAAGCGTGATTGTCAAACAGGCGGGCGTGTCGCTGCGCATTTCCGCCGACATGAAGGTTTCCACCGACCGCAACCGCATTGAAAGCGAAATTCTGCAAATCCAGTGGAAGTACGCGCCCGGGCTGGTGCCGCAGATTTTCGGTTACGATACGATCATGAGCGCCTGCGTTATGGAGGACCTGAGCGATCACGCCCTGATGCGCTACGCCCTGATGCGGCATGAAACCTTCCCGCGCTTTGCCGAGGACGTCACCACCTACATGGTCAACACCCTTTTGAAAACCACCGACGTCGCCATGGAGCACAAGGCCAAAAAGGATATGGTCAAGCGCTTCATTAACCCCGAGCTGTGCGAGATCACCGAGGATCTGGTGCTTACCGAGCCGTACAACAACTGCAACCACCGCAACCTTGTGTTTCCCAAAAACGCGGCGTTTGTGCAACGCGAGCTGTACGAGGATGAGGCTCTGCATTTGGAAATCGCCAAAATCAAGTTTGATTTTATGAACAACGCGCAGGCCCTGATCCACGGCGACCTGCATACCGGCTCCATTTTTGTAAAGCAGGACAGCACCCGCGTGTTCGATCCAGAGTTCGCCTTCTACGGCCCCATGGGGTATGATATCGGCAACGTGGTCGCTAACCTGATTTTCGCCTACGATAACGGCGTGGCCGCCGGGGAAACAGCCTTCTGCGATTGGGCGCTTCAGGCGATTTCCGATACCATCAACCTGTTTAGCCAAAAGTTCCTCACCGTGTTTGACGAGTGCGTGACCGACCGCATGGCGAAAACCAAGGGCTTCAAGGAATGGTACCTTTCCACCATCCTGGCCGATACCGCCGCGTATGCCGGCACCGAGCTGATCCGCCGCACGGTGGGCATGGCTCAGGTGAAGGACGTGACCACCATCGCCGACGAGGACAAGCGCGCCTTCGCCGAACGCGTCAACATCCTGTGCGCCAAGGATTACATCATGCACCGCGCCGCTTTACAAAAAGGCGAAGATTTTATCGCGGCCGTTCAGGCGGCGTCCGCCAAGGCGTAAGGCGTTGGGCGGATGCGCGGGCGGCTTGCCGTTTCGCCTCCGCCGCGCGCCCTTTCCACGGCCCGAACCCGCCGACAATCCCGCGAAATTCCCCCACGAAAGGATGAACCTCCATGGCCGACAAGAACATCATGAGCTACGAAACCGTCGCCCTTGACGATGAGCAAAGCGCGCTCGTCATCATTGACCAAACCAAGCTGCCCTACGAGGTGGAAATTCTTCATTTGACCGAGCAGAAGGATATCTGGAACGCCATTTATCTGCTGCAGGTGCGCGGCGCGCCCGCCATCGGCGTAGCCGCCGGCTTCGGCGTTTATCTCGCTGCCAAGCGCATTCAGGCCGAAACCTACGCGGATTTTGCCGCGCAGTTCAAAGCCGCCAAGGAATATCTGGATTCCGCGCGCCCCACGGCCGTCAACCTCTCCTGGGCTTTAAACCGTATGCAGAACGTTGTGCTTTCCAATCCCGAAAAAACCGTGCCTGAGCTGAAGGCGCTTTTGCACAAGGAATGCGTCGCCATTAAAGAGGAGGACGTGTGGATGTGCCGCCAGATTGGCGAGTACGGCCTGAGCCTGATTCAGGACGGCTGCGGCATCCTCACCCACTGCAACGCGGGCCAGCTTGCCACCTCCAAATACGGCACCGCGCTTGCGCCCATCCACCTCGGCCGGGAACGCGGCATGAATTTCAAGGTGTTCACCGATGAAACCCGCCCGCTTTTGCAGGGCGCGCGCCTCTCCGCGTTCGAGCTGTTCGCCGATGGGGTAGATACCACCGTAATCTGCGACAACATGGCCTCTCAGGTCATGAAAAATGGTTGGGTGCAAGCCATCTTTGTAGGTTGCGACCGCGTGGCCGCCAACGGCGACGCGTGCAACAAAATCGGCACCAGCGGCGTGGCGATCCTGGCCAAGTATTACGGCATACCCTTCTACGTCTGCGGCCCCACCTCCACCATCGACATGAACATTGAAAAAGGCGAGGATATCACCATCGAGCAGCGCCCCGCCGAAGAAGTAACCGAGATGTGGTATAAAAAGCGCATGGCCCCCGAGGGCGTCAACGTTTACAACCCCGCCTTCGACTTTGCGGATCACGAGCTGATTACCGCGATCATCACCGAGTACGGCATCGCGCGGCCTCCGTTTACCGAAAGCCTGAAGGAAATCTTCCGCAAAAAGCAGGAAGCGCAGAAAAAATAAGATGAATGAGAAAAATCTGCAAGGCATGGTGCTCCGGATCGTGCTGACGGAGCTGGCCAAAACAGGCGAACGCTTTGTGCCGGTTTCGTCCTCCAACCGCCATGTGCATTTGTGCCAGGCGGATGTGGAGCGGCTGTTCGGCGAGGGCTACCAATTAACCCGCATGCGCGATTTGGCGCAACCCGGGCAATTTGCCTGCAACGAAAGCGTAACCATGGAGTGCGAAAAGGGCAAGCTCTCGCTGCGCGTGGTCGGCCCCGCCCGCAAGGAAACGCAGATTGAGCTGAGCTATACCGATTGCTTTAAGCTGGGCGTAAAGCCCGTGCTGCGCATGAGCGGCGAAACGGCGGGCACCCCCGGCTGCACGCTGAGCAACGGCGAGCGCCGCGTAACCATCGATCACGGCGTGATCGTGGCCGCGCGCCACCTGCACATGAGCAAGGCCGAAGCCGAAGGTTTTGGCTTACAGGACGGCGACGTGGTCACTTTGGAAGTGGAAGGCCCGCGCGCCGCGGTGCTGAACAATGTCGCCGTGCGAAGCGGCGACGCGCACAGCCTTGAAGCCCACATCGACAAGGACGAGGCGAACGCCTGCGGCGTTACGGACGGGCAATTGTGCCGCATCCGACTGGCATCGCCCGTCAGCCAAAGCCCAGCGCCCGTACAGGCAGCGCCCGCAATCGCGCGGCCCGCGCCCTCAAGCCCGCCGCCCGCAACCCGCGCCCCGGAACTTTCCACCTACCAGCCCGGCCGCAAACCCGCGCCCGCGCCGGAGGTAAACACCTATGCCCCGGCGAAAGGCCCAGAAATCAAAACCACCCTGCTTGACCTTTCCACGGAGCCACGGCGGCTGATTACCGAAACGGACGTCATCGCCGCCGCCGAAGCCGGGCATAAACTGATCCGCTACGGTAAGGACGCGATCCTCACCCCGCTGGCGCGCGACGCCGCCGCCGCAAGGGGGATCGAGCTGATCCAACTCATATAAGGAGCCTGAAAGCTATGGCATTAACGGAACAGGAGATTCGCCAGATCACGGATGAAATTGTTAAAACCCTGTCCGGCTCGCTGAACCCGGCGGCAAGCCAGGCCGCGCCCGCCGCCAAAGCGGCCCCCGCAGGCGGTTGCACCGGCCGTTGGCTGTGCGACACCGCCGAGGAAGCCATCGCCAACGCGAAGGCCGCCCAGCACAAGCTGGCCGAAAGCACGCTGGAGCTGCGCGGCGAGCTGATCGCCGCCATGCGCAAAGCCGCCATCGACAACGCCGAACCGCTGGCACGCCTTGCCAACGAGGAAACCGGTTATGGCCGCATTGCCGATAAAATCCAGAAAAACCTGCTGGTAGCGCGCCGCACGCCGGGCATTGAAGATTTGAGCACCTATTGCAAAACCGGCGACAACGGCCTGATGATGATTGAGCAAGCGCCCTTTGGGGTGATTGGCTCCATCACCCCTTCCACCAACCCGACCAGCACGGTCATCAACAACTCCATCAGCATGATCGCTGCGGGCAACGCCGTAGTGTTTAACCCGCACCCCGCCGCCAAGCGCGCCTCGCAGGAGGCTATGCGCCTGATGGTGGAAGCCATCGTTAAGGCGGGCGGGCCGGAAACCCTCATCACCACCGTGCGGGAGCCTACGCTGGAAAGCGGGCAGGCCATCATGACCCATCCGGATATCGCCATGCTTTCCATCACAGGCGGCGAGGCCGTGGTGTCCGTCGCCATGAAGGTGGGCAAAAAGTGCGTGGCCGCCGGCCCCGGCAACCCGCCCGTGATTGTGGACGACACTGCGGACATCGAAAAGGCCGGCAAGGACATTGTGGACGGCGCAAGCTTTGACAACAACGTCCTGTGCATCGCCGAAAAGGAAGTGTTCGTGTTTGCCTCCGTGGCCGACCGCCTGATGGCCGCCATGGAGAAAAACGGCGCGTACCGCGTTTCCGGCGCGGATATCGACCGGATCGTGAAAACCGTGCTGATCGAGAAAAACGGCAGATATGTCATCAACCGCAAGTATGTGGGTCATGATGCGGCCGTGATCCTTCGGGATTCGGGCGTGAGCTTTACCGGCAACCCCCGGCTGGTGATCGCGGACGTGGACCGTAACCATCCGTTTGTGATGACTGAAATGCTGATGCCGGTGCTGGCCATTGTGCGCGTGCGCGACATTGACGAGGCGGTGGACGAGGCCTACCGGGCCGAGCAGGGCTGCAAGCACAGCGCCATGATCCACTCCACCAACGTGCACAACATGAGCAAGGCCGCCCGGAAAATGAACACCACCATCTTTGTGAAAAACGCGCCCAGCTATTCCGGGTTGGGCTTCGGGGGCGAAGGCTTCACCACCATGACCATCGCCACGCCGACCGGCGAAGGCGTTACCAGCGCCAAAACCTTTACCCGGTTGCGCCGCTGCGTGCTCTACGGAGATTTCCGCATCAGTTAAGGAGACGTGGTTATGGATGTGATTGAAGCCATCCGCAACGCGGGCGTCGTGGGCGCGGGGGGCGCGGGCTTCCCCACGCACGTGAAGCTGGGCGTTCATGCGGAGCGCGTGATTGTAAACGGCGCGGAGTGCGAGCCGCTCCTCCGGGTCGATCAGCTGAGCATGCAGCGCCAGGCGGACCGGGTGGTGCGCGGGCTGCTGCTGGCCATGGAAGCGGCGCACGCCCCGGAGGGCGTCATCGCCACCAAACGCCATTACGAAAAAGCCGTGGAAGCCCTCACCCAGGCCATCGCGGGCAAACCCAACCTCAGGTTGCACCTGATGGAAAGCTACTACCCCTCCGGCGATGAAAAAAACGTGATCTTTGAGGTCACGGGCCGGGTGGTGCCTTCCGGGAAGCTGCCCATTGACACGGGGTGCGTGGTCATCAACGTCGGCACCGCCATCGCGATCGCCAACGCGGCGGACGGTCAACCCGTAACCGACAAATGGGTAACCCTGTGCGGCGAAGTTCCGCAACCGATGACCCTGTCCGTGCCCATCGGGGCAAGCATGCGGGAAACGCTCCGCTTGGGCGGGTTTATGGGCGACGAGCAGGAATATGCCCTGATTGTGGGCGGCCCCTGCATGGGGCAGCTGTGCCGCAACTGGGAGGATCCCATCACAAAGACGACCGGCGGCCTTCTGGTACTCAAGCGCACGCACCCGCAAATTCGCATGCGGGAAATGACCATGGCGCAGCAGGCGCGGCTGGCAAGGGCCATCTGCTGCCAGTGCAACCGCTGCACCCAGCTATGCCCGCGCCATGCTATGGGCTTGCCGGTGGAGCCGCACAAGGCCATGCGGGCGCTTTCCACCGGAAACGGCGAGCTGCTGGGCAATGCGGCGGGCGTGCTGGCCTGCTCCAGCTGCGGGCTGTGCACCAATTTCGCCTGCGAAATGGGCCTGACCCCCTCCATTGTGATGACCCAGCTCAAGCAGGAGTTGGGCAAGGCGGGCATCCGGCCCGTGCCGGAGGAGAACATCGCGCCCGACCCGTGGATTACCCTCAAGGAAGTGCCTGTAACGCGCCTGATCGCGCGGATGCACCTGAGCGCCTACGATGTGCCCGCGCCTTTCAGCGATGTGACGCTCGCGCCAGGGCAGGTTCGCATCCCGCTGCGGCAGCATGTTGGCAAGCCCGCCGAGCCGGTGGTGAAGGCGGGGGATCGGGTTACCAGGGGCCAGCTGATCGGGCGTATCCCGGAAAAGTCGCTGGGCGCGGCGGTACACGCCAGCATCGGCGGCATGGTAACCGAAGTCAGCGAAACAGCAATCACCATCAAATGCGAATAAGCGGGAGGGAATGGGAAGCATGACGGCCATCGGTGTGGTAGAAACCAACAGCATCCCGCTTGGGGTGTTCGCGGGGGACGCAATGGTCAAGGCGGCGGCGGTGGAGCTGGTAGCAGCGCAAACCGCGTGCGCGGGCAAGTATATCGTGCTCATCAGCGGCGATGTGGCCGCCGTTCGGGCGGCGGTGGCCGCCGGTGTGGAAGGCGCGGAAACCGCGCTGGTGGATAGCCTCGTGATCCCCAACGTGGACGAGCGCGTGGTGCTCGCCATGTCGGGCGCGCCCACGGTGGAAACGGCGCAGGCCGTCGGGGTCATCGAAACCTTCAGCCTGGCCAGCACCATCAGCGCCGCCGATACGGCCGTGAAAACCGCCGAGGTTGAGTTGATCGAGGTTCGGCTCGGCCGGGGCATGGGCGGCAAATCCTTTCTGGTGTTCACCGGGGAGGTGGCCGCGGTGGAAGCGGCCAGCAAAGCCATCGGGCTTAGCGAAGGTTCCAGGGGGTTGATCGGCTCCAGCGTCGTGATTCCGTCGCCCCATATGGATATGGTGAAGGCACTTCTCTAAATTTCAAACATAGTAAGGAGCAATCAACATGCAGGAAGCGTTGGGAATGATCGAAACCCGTGGTTTGGTAGGCGCGATTGAGGCGGCGGACGCGATGGTCAAGGCGGCGAACGTTCACCTGATCGGCAAGGAACATGTGGGCGGCGGACTGGTAACCGTGATGGTACGCGGCGATGTGGGCGCGGTGAAAGCCGCCGTGGAAGCGGGCGGCGCGGCCGCCAAGCGCGTGGGCGAGCTGATCAGCGTGCACGTGATTCCCCGTCCGCACAGCGATGTGGAAGCCGTTTTGCCCACCTCCGTGGAAGAAACCGCCGCGAAGGTCATCAAGAGCACCAAGGCGTAACCCGCCTCGAAAGGAGAACATATCATGGAAAAGCAAGCGTTGGGTATGGTGGAAACCAAGGGTCTGGTCGGTTCGATCGAGGCGGCGGACGCAATGGTCAAGGCGGCCAATGTGCACCTGATCGGCAAGGTGCATGTGGGCGGCGGGCTGGTCACCGTGATGGTACGCGGCGACGTGGGCGCGGTGAAGGCCGCTGTGGAAGCGGGCGGCGCGGCTGCCAAACGCGTGGGCGAGCTGGTGAGCGTGCATGTGATCC
The DNA here is from genome assembly GCA_035353615.1 of Candidatus Limiplasma sp. Lineage (GTDB taxonomy): Bacteria > Bacillota > Clostridia > Christensenellales > Aristaeellaceae > CAXXOK01. The sequence continues at coordinate 13,603 of DAOPZY010000031.1, read as the reverse complement.
CCCGCCCGCACGATGATGTGGAACTGATTTTGCCCAAGCTGTAAGCGGAGAGGACACACCGATGTTAAAAGGCATTTCTCCCCTGCTTTCCCCGGAGCTGCTCAAGGTGTTGGCAGAAATGGGCCACGGTGACGAAATCGTGATCGGCGACGCCAACTTTGCGGCGCAAAGCTTGGGCCAGCGCGTGGTGCGCTGCGACGGCCTGGGCGGCGTGGAGCTGTTGGACGCGATCCTGAGCCTGCTGCCGCTGGATACGTTTGTGGAAACCCCGGTCAACCTGATGCAGGTTGTGCCGGGCACGCTGGACGGCGATCCGCCCATCTGGCAGGATTTTACCGCCACCGTGCAAAAACACCAGCCCGGCGTTGCCATCGGTCAGGTGGAGCGTTTCGCCTTCTATGACCGGGCGCGCAAGGCATACGCCTGCGTATCCACCAGCGAGCGCGCGCTGTACGCGTGCATTATCCTCAAAAAAGGCGTGCTGTAACCCGCCCGTGGCGGCGCACACACCTTAGGCGCGCTGGCTTTGCCCTGCGGGAAGGGGCGCAGGTTCCCTTCCCGCGGCACGGCCGCCTTCGCCCTCGCCGCGCCGCAAAGCGGAAGCAAGGCAAGGGCTATGCCTGATGCGCAACCGTAAAGCCCGCGCCCGCCGGAGGCTCCGCTCTGCCGCAAAATACGGCGTTTACTCCCGCCTGCCCCTCTGCTTTTTAAGCGACGCGACGGATGCGCCCTGCCTTGCGCAAACGCTTCGCGCTTGATCCCATTATGACGCCGTTCTCCCGCGCAGCGCGTTGCCGACTGAACCCCCCCCGATTTTTTCTCCCCCAGCCGGCAACGCATTGTGCGGGCCTGTGCTTCACCCGCACCCAGAGAAAGGAACAGGACTATGAAAAAAATTCTAAACACCGTGGAAAACTTCATTCCTGAGATGCTTCAGGGGATCTACGCGGCCCATCCCGGCGAGGTAACCTATACGGGCGACGATCTTCACTGCCTGGTAAACGCGCGCGCACACGAGGGCAAGGTGGGCCTTGCCACCGGCGGCGGTTCCGGCCATCTGCCGCTGTTTCTGGGGTACGTGGGCGAAGGGATGCTGGACGGCTGCGCCATTGGCGATGTGTTTCAATCCCCCAGCGCTGAGCAGATGCTCGCCGTTACCCGCCGCATTCACAAAGGCGCGGGCGTGCTCTACATTTACGGCAACTACAACGGCGATATTTTCAACTTTGACAGCGCCGCCGAAATGGCCGATTTTGAGGATGGCATTCGGGTGCTGAGCTGTGTGGCGGGCGAGGATGTCGCCGGCCCTGCGGCGCTCCCCGGCGAACCCAACAAACGCCGCGGCGTGGCGGGCATCTTCTTTGTGTTCAAATGCGCGGGCGCGGCCGCGGCAGCCGGCCTCTCGCTGGACGATGTGAAGCGCGTGGCCGACAAGGTTTGCGACAATGTGCGCACCATGGGCGTGGCCCTTTCCAGCTGCACGGTGCCGCGCGTTGGCCGCCCGAGCTTCGAAATCAGCGAAAGCGACATGGAAATTGGCATGGGCATCCACGGCGAGCCGGGCGTGCGTCGCGGCGCGTTGGAGCCCGCCGACCGCATTGTGGATGAAATGCTCACCCCTGTGCTCAGCGACCTTCCCTACCGCAGCGGCGACGAGGTAGCCGTGCTCATCAACGGTTTGGGGGCCACCCCGCTGGAGGAGCAGTACGTGATGTTCCGCCGCGTTAACGAAGTGCTGGCGGAAAAAGGCATCAAGGTGTTCCACGCCTACATTGGCGAATATGCCACCAGCATGGAAATGGCCGGCGCGTCCATCAGCCTGCTCAAGGTGGATGACGAGCTGAAAATGTACCTTGCCGCGCCTGCCAACACGCCGTTTTTTCACCAGTTTCAATATTAAGGGGGGGTACCCGTGCCGGATTTGAAAACCGTACTTTCCGTTTGGGCGGATACCATGGCCGCCAACAAGCAGCGCCTGATTGAACTGGACGGCGCCGTGGGCGACAGCGATCTGGGCCTGACCATGACCGACGGCTTCCGCGCCGCGTACGACGCCGTCAAGGACAGCCCCGAAACCGATTTTGGCAAGCTTGCCTATTTCGCGGGCAAAGCCATGGGCTCGGCCGTACCCTCCACCATGGGCACGCTGATGGCAAGCGGTTTGATGAATGCAGGAAAAGATTTGAAGGGCGTCGAATCGTTCAAAGGTTGCGATTGGGTCAAATTTTTTGAAGCATACTTTGCCGGGGTACAAAACCGCGGCAAGGCACAGCTGGGTGATAAAACCTTTTTAGACGGGCTGTGGCCGGCGGTCGAAGCGCTGCGCGCCAACCCCGACAACCTGCAAACTGCCGCGCCGCTGGCCGCCAAAGCCGCGAACGACGCGTTTCTCGCCACGCGGGGAATGCTGGCTAAGCACGGGCGCATGGCAATCCGCGGCGAGCAAAGCCGCGAGTATCTGGATCCCGGCGCCGCCGTCGCGGCATTGCTAATGGACGGTTTTGCACAGGCGGTTGCCTTGGGTTAGGCACGTTGCCGCCATCCGGCGCGGAAAACGCGCCGGATGGCAAATCGGTATACATCCGCCCTGTGTGCCCCGCGCTACGCTCGCGGGCCGGTCCATGCCCCAAGCACATTGTATCTACAACAGAAGGACGGATGCCACATGACGATCAGGGAAATTGCCAATCTGGCAGGGGTATCACCGGCTGCGGTTTCGCTGGTCATCAACAACAAAAAGGGCATCAGCGAAGAAACCCGCCGCAGGGTTATGACTGTGATTGAGGAAAACAACTACATCGTGCCCGGGCAAAAGCGCAACGCAAGCAAACCCAAGCGGTTTCGCGTATGCGTCATCAAATTTCGCACCCACGGCATCGCGCTGGAAGAAAATCAGGGCTTCATCGCCTCCATTATTGACCAGATTGAAAGCGAATGCCGCCACTACGGTTATGATCTGACCATGGTCAACTGCGAAGTAGCCACTGCGGAAGAAACCCTGCGCGAGGTGATGAACACCCCGCCGGACGGCATTATCCTCATGGGTACGGAATTGCAGGAGAACGATTACAAGCTGCTCGACATCCTCACCGTGCCGCTGGTGGTGCTGGACAACAGCATGAGCGACCTGCACATCGACAGCGTGGTGATGGACAACGAAAACATCAGCGCCGAGGCCGTGCGCTACCTTTTTGAATTGGGTTACCGCGATATCGGCTACATCCGTTTTAGCGTGCCCGTGCGCAACTGTGAGGAGCGTTATCAGGGGTACCTGCGGGAGATGAAGCGCTTGGGCCTGTCCGTGCCGGAGCCGATCAGCCTGATGCCCACCCTCAACGGCAGCTACAAGGATATGAAGCGGCTTTTGGAGGACGGGGCATACGTGCCCCACGGCGCGTGCGTAGCGGACAACGATACCGTCGCCATTGGCGTTATGAAGGCCATCCGCGAAGCGGGCTACCGCATCCCGGAGGATCTGTCCATCATCGGCGTGGACGATATTCCCTTCAGCGCCATGACCATGCCCGCGCTTACCACCATGCGCATCAGCCGCAGCGCCATGGGCACCCTTGCGGTGGACACGCTGCGCAAGCGCATCAAATCCCCCAACTGGCCCAGCATGCACATGCGGCTGGCCTCGCGGCTGGTCGTGCGCGGGAGCACAAAACCGGCGGCAAATTCAACGGGCGCATAAAGCGCCCTTTGGGACGCGGTCGCTAAAGCTCCCTTGGGGGGCGGGCGCTAAAGCGCCCTTGGGTACGGGGTTACGGTGTCTTTACCCGCCATCTTTTGGAGGGGCAGGGTTTTGGGCGCTTGAGGGTTGGGGAAAATGGGGCATTGGGTATACGGATACGGTTGTTGAAGGGCGGGAGGGGCAAAATGCTCGTAGGGCGCGTTACCGGCAATGTGGTCAGCACCAACAAGGTTTCCACCCTCACGGGCGCGAAGCTACTGATCGTGCAGCCAGTGGAATTAGATACGCTGAAAATGAAGGATGATTATGTCATCTGCGTGGACGATGTGGGCGCGGGCGAGGGTGATCTGGTATTTTGCGCCTACGGCAGTTCCGCGCGCCAGACCGACACCTCCAAAAAATTCGCCACAGACTATTCCATTTACGGCATTCTGGACAGTATTGATATGCGCGGCGCGCGCACCTACGACAAGGCGAAGGAGAACAACGCATGCAACTGGCGAGAGTGATCGGCTCCATCGTGAGCACCCGCAAATCCGACCGGTTGGAAGGGCTTAAACTGCTGGTGGCCGTGCCCATCGACATGGATACCATGCAGGAAAAGGGCAGCCCGTTTGTCACCGTGGATACCGTGGGCGCGGGCGAAGGCGAAATTGTGATGTGGGCGGGCGGCAGCTCCAGCCGGCAGACCGAGTTAACCACCGGCAAGCCCGTAGACAGCACCATTGTAGGCATTGTAGATTTTGTGGACGTGATGGGCCAGCGCAAGTACGATAAAGCAAAGGCGGATGGAAGCCTATGAAACTGGGGCGCGTGACCGGCACGGTGGTATCCACCGTCAAATATGAGAAATACGTCGGCATCAAGCTGCTCAAAGTGCGCCATCTGGACCTTGCCTTAAACGAAGTGGGCGAGGAACTGGTAGCGCTGGACGCGGCCAACGCGGGCGTAGGCGATATTGTGCTTGTGAACAACGACGGCGGCGCCGCCCAAATGGTGATGGGCGACAAAACCCTGATTGCGAGCGTCACCATATGCGGCGTGATCGACTCATTCACCTGTCAGGGAAAAACAACGCACTGTCACGGATAAGGGGGCGGCGGCTTGAACATCGGGCGCGTGGTCGGCACAGTGGTTTGCACCGTGAAAACGCCGACGCTGGAAGGCATCAAGCTCATGGTGGTACGCCAGATTGTCAACGGCGCGGAAAAAGGGTTGGTAATCGCCTGCGACGGCACCCGGCAGGCAGGCCCCGGCGATACGGTGTACATGATTGGCCGTGCCGAGGCGGCGCTGGTTATCAGCAAGGAAGCCCCGCCGCCCAGCGATTTAACCATCGTGGGCATCATAGACCCGGAAACCCTCTGACGGGAACCTGAGAAAGCTTTTCAGGGAACAGCGAGGCTTTGCAGGCTCAAGCAATTGGGATTTTGGGTTCAATCATTGTTGTTGGCTTTCTTACGGTATATACAGTCGTCAAACCGCCTCCCGGCTTAATGGATTGGGTGGCGGTTTACTGTTTGGTAAAGGTACAGTGTATGATTCGGAATTTTTGACTTACCATGCCTCCGCCGTTGCGGAACCGCGTCAAGGGTAACCCCCTTGCGGGGCGCGGAAGCCAAACGCCTGTCTGTGTTTGGGCAGCGCGCCAACATTTGATGCCGCATTGTCATACCCACAGGCGTGTGAACAGCCCGCAGGGCTAGGGGTCGAGCGGTAAAAAGCACAGCTGATTCTCTCTGCGCCCTACCATCGCCGACGCGGAACCGGGCCAGGGGGTGAAGGCACATGTTGGCTGCAAGGACGAAACCTCCGCCGGGGTTCAGGCAGCGCCAACCTTTGATGCCGCATTACATTCACAGCAGGCGCACAAACGGCCAGCAGGGCTGGGAGGCGAACGCCGCAGGGAATTGCTGAAGTTCCCTCACAAGCCGGGAACCGCATTTTCATGCAGTTTCGTGCGGTTTCATACGGTTTTGGATTGTCTATTCGCGCACAACCATGCTATAATAAGCATACTGCACAGTTATGCAATCGGTACGGCCGCATACGCGAAAGGGTGAGCCAATGATTCGGACTTACACCACTGAGGGAATTGCGCAAACCCTCACCACGTTGCGTACCATTTTTGATCTGGTGCGCGTAGTGGACCCCGTTCGCGCCGCGAACGAGCCGTTGGCTGAGTCCGTGAGCGCCGGCCAGAGCGATGATGATTTCAACTGTTATTCCGTGTGGAACCGTCGCCGCGAACGCTGCCTGAACTGCATCAGCCTCCGGGCCTTGCAGGAAGGCGAACGGCAAACCAAGTACGAATTTGTGAATAACGATATTTTCTACGTTATCGCCATGCCCATCACCCTGGAAGGCCGCTCGTTGGTGCTGGAAATTGTCAACAAGGTAAATGATCGGGTGTTGCTCAGCGCCTATGGCAACAACGAGTTTGTCAGCCGCATCACGGCATTTAACGCGCAGCTGCATCTGGATACGGCAACCGGGCTGTTCAACAAGCCCTATTTTGATGAGAAGCTTTTTCTTTTATGCAACAAGGCGATCCTGAACAAAACGGATGTGGCGGTCGCCATGATGGATGTGGACGGGCTGGAGCGGGTAGCCGGCCATTTTGGCTATCAGGTGGCCGACGAAGCCGTCATCGCCATCGGACGCCTGCTCACCGCCAACATCAGCCGACGGCGCGGCGATTTTGTGGTGCGTTACGGCACCAACACCTTCGCGATTGTGATGGACAATATCCCCCGGCTGCTTTTGCGCGCGCGCATGGTGGAACTTGTGCAGCGCGTCAGCACCCTGCGCCTGCAAGGGTATGAGGATGTGCGCCTGAACGTCGCCATGGGCGTTTTCCTGCTTTCGGAAAACCGGGATGTGAACATTTCCGATATTGCGCAGATCATCGCGCGGCGCGTAGAAATCGCTCAGGCGGCCGGTCTCAACCGCATCGCCTTCAGCGATGCCTGACGCGTAAAACGGGCCTGCGCCCGAATCGGCTTGTACGGATTTCATACCCAAAACGAAAGGAAGCGTTTCCATGATTGCCATTGGTTGCGACCACGCCGGTATTGACCTGAAACCCCATGTGATAGCTGTTTTGGAGGAGTTGAACCTCCCCTACCGCGATTTTGGCACCTTTACGCATGACCGTGTGGATTACCCCGTATACGGGGAGCTTGCCGCGCGGGCCGTCGCGTCCGGCGAGTGCGAGCTGGGCATTATCATGTGCGGTACCGGCGTGGGCATTGGCATCGCCGCCAACAAGGTGCAGGGCATTCGCTGTGTGATGTGCTCGGATTGCTATTCCGCGCTCATGAGCCGCGAGCACAACGATGCCAACATGCTCTCGATGGGCGCGCGCGTCGTGGGCAGCGAGTTGGCCAAAATGATTGTGCGCACGTGGCTTACCGCAACCTTCAACGGCGAGCGCCACGCCCGCCGCGTCGCGCAGATTGCCACGCTGGATGCGGGCGGTACGCTCCAACCGTAACCCACCAATCAGCAGCGAACCTCTCCGGCCCTTCCCGTCGCCGCGCACGCGCGCTCCCTGCGGAATGACTGGTTATGCCCGGCGCTTGCCCCGCGCCGGGCTGTTTTACTGAATTACGCGCGCGTGCCAATGCCATCCGGCAGGTTTTTCATCTGGCTGGCACGAGCTGGTTCTTTGTTGGGCTTCCCTGTATACGCGAGTGATACGACAGGCTTGCCTGTGTGAGCGGGTTCATTGACGGGCTTGCCTGCACGAGCGGTTTCTCTGTTGAACTTCCCTGTGTACGCGGGTGATGCGACGGGCTTGCCTGCACGAGCGGTTTCTCTGTTGAACTTCCCTGTGTACGCCGGGTCTGTGAGGGGTTGCCCGCGTGAGTGGGTTGTTTGTTGGGCTTGCCTGTGTACGCGGGTGATGCGACGGGCTTGCCTGCGCCAGTCGTTTCATTGCGGAGTTTTGGTGCGTGCGCCAATTCTTTGGCGGGGGTTGCCTTCACGCACAGGTTATTTAGCGAGCTTGCCGGTACTCTCAAATCGCTGGATCAGCTTGCCTGCGTTGCCGTTACTTAGATAGGCTTGTCAGCATGCGCTGGTTCTTTGGCGGCTTGCCTGCATCGGTTCTTCAACCGGCCCGCGTTGGCCGCCGCCGAGCGATAATTCCAATTTTCAGGCCGATGCCCGCTCCTTTAAAAGCAATATGCCGGAGCCTGGCGGGCGTCGCCCCATGTTCCGAAAGGATGTAACCATGAGTAAAAGATTACGCGCCAATTTTCTACTGTTACTGACCGCCCTCATCTGGGGCGTCGCGTTTGTCGCGCAGGATGTGGCGATGGACGCGATGGAGCCTTTCACGTTTAACGCCGCGCGCATGCTGGTAGCCGCGCTGGTTTTGCTCCCCTGCATCCGGCTGTTGGACGCTATCGAGCGCAAACGCACCCAAACCGGGGGCAACGCTTCCGCCAGCGCGTCCCGTCCATTTCGTGCAATGAGCCAAGCGCAGAAGCGCACGCTTCTGCTGGGCGGGTTATGCTGCGGCGTGGCGCTTTTTTTGGGTAGCAGCCTGCAACAGTTTGGCATCAAGGAAACATCGGCTGGCAAAGCCGGGTTTGTGACCGCGCTCTACATTGTGCTGGTGCCGCTGAGCGGGCTGTTTTTCGGCCGTTCCGTGCGCCGCAATGTTTGGCTGGCTATGGGCCTTTGCGTGCTGGGCCTGTTTTTGCTTTGCGTAACCGATACGTTCTCCGTGAGCCTTGGGGATTTATACCTGCTGCTTTGCGCGGCAGCTTATACGGTGCACATTCTGGTCATCGACCATTTTTCACCCAAGACGGACTGCGTGCGCATGAGCTGTTTGCAATTTTTTGTTGCTTCAACTTTATGCGCAGTCATGATGCTGTTAACCGAGCACCCAACGTTTCAGGGGCTTCTCAAGGGTTGGGTTCCGCTACTGTACGCCGGCATGCTCAGCGGCGGCCTCGGTTACACCTTACAGATGGTTGCGCAACGCGACACCGACCCCACCGTCGCTTCTTTGCTGATGTGCCTTGAAAGCGTATTTGCCGTGCTCGCTCAATGGGTGATTTTGGGCGAGTTGCTTTCCACGCGCGAGCTTCTGGGTTGCGGACTGATGCTTGTGGGCATTGTGCTGGCTCAGTTGCCAAAGCGCGCGGCCCGGCTGGTTCCCCATCCGGAGAGCGGCGCGGCGGAATAGGCGATGTGCCTTGGAACTCTGTTCCGTCGGGGTGGCGGGCACGGGTGCAGGCAACGGTGGGTTAAGCGAAGCATTCGCTCATGCAACGGGTTTGACGTCGCTTGCGCGGGTCGGCAGAGTATGCAACCATTTCTTTTATAAAATACCAGAGCGCCCCTACCATTGTGTAGGGGCGCTCAGACTGCTGAAAAACCCTCGCCGCAGCGAAAATGGGTCAAGGGCAAAGCCCTTGTGGGGTGCATCGGCATTGCCCTTGCCCGCCGGAGGCCTTATGTGGCCACACATTCAGCGTTAGCACCACGAGTGCCGAAGGCACAATGGGGTGCGGCTTATGGACTCAATCCGGTTTGTCAACGGTTTGAGCGCCCCTACCATTATGTAGGGGCGCTCTCCATTTGTCTAAATGGTGAGGCCGGGGCGAATAGCCCGGGTCAGGTTCCAAGCGCGAAATCTTTGGCCCGGTTCCGCTCGGCAGGGAACTCCCTACCGGCCATCAGTCTTTCTGCCCGGATGCTTCCAGCTTCCTGTTCATTCCGTCCATCCACAGGGCTACGGCGCACCCGGCCGCAAAACAGGCCGCGTACACAACCCAATCCACCCAGGTTTTAGCCGTGCCCAGCGGAAGGATTACCACCGTAGAAGCCAGCGCAAGCCCCAGAATGGCGTGCATGGTGCCCGCATACTTGTTTTTCAGAAGCCAGCCCACTGCGCGGGAAAGCGACAGCACGCACCCGATCAGCCCAAGCCCCATGGGCAAGAGCACTTGCAGCGAAAGGCTGGAAATACCCTGCATCATGGGTTCCATAACCCCCATAAAAAAGAACAGCGACGACGGGCTAAGCCCCGGCGCAATGAACCCCAGCCCCCACAGCACGCCGCACGCCGCCCAAAGCCAGATGGACGGGGTCAGCTGCACGGTGCCCGTGCCCTTCACAAACAGCAGGAAGGCAAGCATCACCGCAAAGGTGATCCCGCCCGCCAGCAGGTTCCCCTTGGTGCGGCCTTCCTTGCCCGCCTCTTTCCACAGCGAGGGAAGCGTGCCCACAATCAGGCCGATGAACAGCCACACCGCAGGAACCTCCGCCTCTGTCAGCACCCATTGAAGCAGTTTGGAAATCCCCAACACGCCAATCGCAAACCCCAGCAGCACCGGCACAAAAAACCAGAAATGCTTTTTCAGCTCCCGTATCGGGTGCGCCAAAAGCTCCATCACGGGGCGATAAATCCCAAACACCACGCACAGCACGCCGCCGCTGATCCCGGGTAAAATGGCGCCCGTGCCAATCAGCGCGCCCTTGAGCATCGTAAACAGCCAGCCGACGCGGGGGGCTTTGCCCCCCGCGCTCTTTTGAGTTTGATTCTTTTCCATCACTTTCATCTTTCCAGCTTCATTATTTAATCAGCGAGGCCGCCACAAACAGGCCGGCGGACAGCGAGGAAATCAGGGATACAACGGTAATCTGCGTGTTGATCGAGGGGCCGGCGGTATCCTTGAACGGATCGCCCACCGTGTCGCCAATCACGGCCGCCTTATGCGCGTCGCTCCCCTTGCCGCCGAAGTTACCGGATTCGATAAACTTTTTAGCGTTATCCCAAAGCCCGCCGGCGTTGCTCATCAGCAGCGCAAGCAAAAGCCCGGTGACGATGTTGCCGGCCAGATAGCCGCCCACCGCGTTCACGCCGCCGATAAAGCCCACGATAAACGTAATCACAATTGTCGTCAGGCCCGCCGGGATCAGTTCCTGAATTGCGCCTTTAGCCGCGATGTCAATGCAGCGGCCGTATTCCGGCGCAACGCCTTCCTTGCCCTCGGCCAAGCCCGGAATCTCCCGGAACTGACGGTGAATTTCAGCCACCATCTTTTGCGCGTTGCGATCCACGCCCAAAATGAGCATCGCGGAGAAAATCGCGGGCACCGCCGCGCCCACCAGCACGCCAAACAGCACCATCGGCTCCATCAGACTCAGGTTCACGGTTGCGCCGTGGCCCTTTACCGTTTCAACAAACGCGCCAAGCAACGCGATCACGGTCAGTCCCGCCGCGCCGATGGCGAAACCCTTGGTGATGGCCTTGGAGGTGTTGCCGGCGGAATCCAGTTTATCGGTAATTTCCAGCACCTCGTCGCCCAAGCCGCCCATTTCGGCCAAGCCGCGCGCGTTGTCCACAATGGGCCCGTACGCGTCGTTGCTGATAATCATACCCACGACAGAGAGCATGCCCAGCGCGGCTACGGCGATGCCCAGCATGGCGTAATCGCCGCCCAGCGGCTCGCAGAGCTTGTAGGAGAACAGCGCGGCCAACCCAATGCCCGCCATGGACGGCAGCGTGCTCCACAACCCGTAGGAGAAACCGGACAGAATGGTAAACGCGGGGCCGCTCTGGCACGCGCGCGCCACCATCGCCACGGGTTTTTTATCATCCCCGGTAAAAAACTCGCTGGTAAAGCCAATTACAACCCCAGCCACCATGCCCAGCATCGCGGCGCCCCAGAGTTGGATTTCAAAGCCGCTCAGCAGCACGCCGCCGAGGGTAAGCACGGCAAAAATTCCGCAGGTTACATAGGTGCCGCGGTTGAGCGCGCGGCCGGGATCGCCATTGCCGCCAATGCGCGCCAGCAGCACGCCCGCGATGGAGGCCAAGAGCCCAAGCGCGCCAAACAGGAATACCAGATCCACCCGGCCCATGGCCGCGCCAATCACGATGGCGGCAGCGATGGAGGCCACGTTGGAGTCAAACAGGTCCGCGCCCATGCCGGCCACATCGCCCACGTTATCGCCCACGTTATCCGCGATCACGGCCGGGTTGCGGGGATCGTCCTCCGGGATGCCCAGCTCCACCTTGCCGGCCAGGTCGGCGGAAATGTCCGCCGTTTTGGTAAAGATGCCGCCGCCCGCTTTGGCAAACAGGGCCAGCGAGCTTGCGCCGAAGCTGAACGCCATAATGATTTCCTGGCTGCCGGTCAGCAGGTACAGGATCGCCGTGCCCAGCAGCGAGCTGGCCACGACCGCCATGCCCATGACCGCGCCGCCGCGGAAACCAGCCATGTAGGCGGGGGCGATGCCCTTTTGCGCTGCGGAAGCCGCCTTCACGTTCGCTATGGTCGCAATGCTGATGCCCACAACGCCTGCCGTAGCGGAAAGCGCGGACCCGAACAGGTAGGCGATCACCATTTTCACGTTGCTGCCAATCCCCTCGCCAGTCCAGATGGGATGCGGAAACAGCAGCAGAATCAGAACGGACGCGCCGCCGCAGAAGATCAGCAGGGTTTTATACTCTCTTTTGATAAACGTGAACGCACCCTCGCGGATCAGTTTCCCGATTTGATCCAGTTTTTCATTTGCGCTTGGCAACGCCTTCACCCAATTGTAGAAGTACGCTGCGACTACAAGCGCGGCCACTGAAACCACGATTGACGCTATGGCCCAGAACATGGTTGGCATCTCCCTTGCATTTTATTAAGGTACCCATGAAGCCGGAAACTGGGGTATGATTCTTAACCGGCCGAGGCGAACGCCGCCCGCCGAGTTAATTCAAATAACGACAGTTCGCCTCGCGTGGCGATGGATCAAACAGCGTATGCCAAAACGCGCGCCGCATTCTCATACCGCGCCCGCTGATGTCAACCTGCCAACCCATGCCTTGTTTTTCTGTCGATCCTATCTCCCGTTAGGCTTTTCACCGCTGCATCCAGCTGTTCCGCACAGTCGCCGGGCGGTTCGTGACCTTCCGGCAGAGCTTTGGCGAAGTTCATCGGCTCCTGCTTTCTCGCCTTTGTGTGGCAGAATGAACCCGATGCGCCTTATCGAAGCAAGCATTATGCTTACATTATAAAATTAAAACAACTTTCACCAATTAAAGTATAGCGGATTACCGCCTTGGTGTCAAGTGCCTGTTTTTCAGGCACGTGAAAGCGGGAATCAGGCCGATATCTTCTGAAAAAAACGGGGGAAGGCAGTTGATGATCCTTCGCTACAGCGAAAAGGGGGGGCAAGAGCAAAAATACCGGGCTTATCGGAGTTACACCTCCGCCACCGGAAGCCTTATGCAGCAATACATGCCACGTAAAGCCGCGAGATCGGAAGGCACGAAAAGCCGCGGCTGATGAACTCATTCGGTTTATCCATGGCTTGGGGCTTTCCTTTTTGCAACAGCATCAAAAAAACCGCCAAGGCGGAATGGGGCAGGCGCTTCGCCCTTGACCCGGTTCCGCTGCGGCGGGGTGGCTGGACTTATCCATAGTGCAATGCGCTGTTGACGCTCGCCTCATAGCCCTTCGGGCTGTTCGCTCGCTTCTTTGGCAAACGCTGCGGCGTCAGGCTTGGTGCGCTGCCCCAAACCCCGGCAGAGGTTTCACCCCTGCCAAGGGCTTCGCCCTTGACCCGGTTCCGCTGCGGCGGGGGTGGAGGGAGCGGCTTCTGCCTTTCCGCAATGCGCTGTTGACACTCGCGTCATAGCCCTTCGGGCTGTTCGCTCGCTTCTTTGGCAAACGCTGCGGCGTCAGGCTTGGGGCGCTACCCCAAACCCCGGCAGAGGTTTCACCCCTGCGCCCTGCCAAGGGCTTCGCCCTTGACCCGGTTCCGCTGCGGCGGGGGTGGGGGGAGTGGCTTCTGCCTTTCCGCAATGCGCTGTTGACGCTCGCGTCATAGCCCTGCGGGCTGTTCGCTCGCTTCTTTGGCAAACGCTGCGGCGTCAGGCTTGGGGCGCTG
>DAOPZY010000030.1:0-36169 GCA_035353615.1 Candidatus Limiplasma sp. | reverse complement strand
GCGTTTCTCTTTGCTCTGTATCATTTTCAAGGTTCGTCGCTCTCAAGCGAGCTTGTTTATAATATCACTCTTTGGGCGGGGTGTCAACACTAAATTCATATATTTTCACCGGTTATTTTCGATGTTCACATTCGGCAAACCGATATAAAGCATAAGCAATAATCGTTCGCCCCATATCGCTGTTTCTAGCGCTTTGCTCTTTGCATCGTTCGTGTTTATTATGAATGCTTCATACTATATAATATTCATCGCCTGCGTCGAAGGGTTTAGCCCGCAAACCCCACAGCTCCGCGCCCGGCCATCGCGTACGTCAGAGCCTGCTTCAACAGGTCAGCTTTTTAATGAAGGAATACCCTGCCCCAGGCGCGAAAAAGTACGCATACAGCGATGTGATGGCTGTGAACAGGTTGGAGGTGCCATATGCCGCTCGCCTTTCGGTTTGCCACTCAGGAGGATACGCCGCTGATTCTTCACTTCATACGCGAATTGGCGGAGTATGAACACATGCTCGATCAGGTGATCGCTACGGAATCCGTTCTGTCGGACTGGCTTTTCACCCAGCGGAAAGCGGAAACCGTCTTCGCGGTTTTAGATGGGGTTGAGGTTGGGTTTGCGCTGTTCTTTCACAATTTTTCAACGTTTCTCGGCCGTTCCGGCCTCTACTTGGAGGATTTGTTTGTGAAACCCGCCTACCGCGGTCAGGGGATTGGGAAAGCGATCTTTCGTGAGTTGGCGCGCATTGCCATTCAGCGGGGATGCGGTCGACTGGAATGGTGGTGCTTGGATTGGAACCGTCCGAGCATCGACTTTTACCTTTCCATGGGCGCGCAACCCATGGAAGAGTGGACCGTGTACCGCTTAACCGGCGACACGTTGCAAAAACTCGCTTCCGAATAGCGCGGGTACGGCAATTCAACGAGCGTCACAGCCTCCGTTGGTTTCAAGACCGTAAACCGATATTCAAGTGTAAAACAACAAACGGCGGAGTGCTGACAGCATTCATCTGTCAGATCCCGCCGTTTGTTTGCTCTCGCTGTTCGAACTGCTTATTGATTTTCCTGATCGTGTTCCTTCACAATCTGGATAAATTCCTCGCCCGTGATGGTTTCACGCTCCAGCAGGTGCGCGGCCAGTTTATCCATCAACGACCGGTTGTTCTCGAGAATTTCAATGGCCTTCGCGTGCGCCTTGCGGATGATGTCCCCCACTTCCCCGTCCACACGGGCCGCGGTTTCGGAACTGCAAACCATCGATCCGTCCGCGCCCATGTACGGGTTGGTAACCTGCTCCAGTGCGACCATGTCGAACTGCTCGCTCATGCCAAAACGCGTAACCATCGCGCGCGCAATCGCGGTAGCCTTTTCGATATCGTTGCTCGCGCCGGATGTGATCGAGTGGAACACCACTTCTTCCGCGGCGCGGCCGCCGGTAAGCGTCGTGAGCTGATTGACCGCGTCCTCCTTGCTCATTAGCACGCGTTCTTCTTCCTCCACCTGCATGGTATAGCCCAATGCGCCGGAAGTGCGCGGGATAATGGTGATTTTATGCACGGGCGCCGCGTCTTTCAACCGTGTGGAAACCAGCGCGTGACCGATTTCGTGGTAGGCGATAATCTTCTTGTCCTTCTCGTTGATCACAGCGCCTTTGCGTTGGTAGCCCGCGATCACCTGCTCCACGCTTTCTTCCAGATCAGTCTGATTCACTTTTTCGCGGCCCATGCGAACCGCGCGCAAAGCCGCTTCATTGATAATGTTGGCAAGCTCCGCGCCGCTTGCGCCGCTGGTCGCATGCCCAATCGTGGTAAAATCAATCTTATCTTCCATTTTCACATCTTTGGCATGAACTTTGAGGATGGCGACGCGGCCCGCGAGATCCGGCAACTCCACAGGGATGCGGCGGTCAAAGCGGCCGGGGCGCAACAACGCCTTGTCCAGACTGTCTGGCCGGTTGGTGGCAGCAAGGATGACCACGCCCTTGGTCGCGTCAAACCCATCCATTTCCGTCAGCAATTGGTTCAGCGTCTGCTCCCGTTCATCGTTGCCGCCGATTCCGTTGCTGTTGTCGCGCTTTTTGCCAATCGTATCAATTTCATCAATAAACACGATGCAAGGGGCTTTTTCCGTCGCCTGTTTAAACAGGTCGCGCACCTTGGCCGCGCCCATGCCAACGAACATTTCGACAAACTCGCTGCCCGCGATGGAAAAGAACGGCACCTTCGCCTCGCCGGCAACCGCTTTGGCAAGCAGCGTTTTGCCGGTGCCCGGAGGGCCTACCAGCAGCGCGCCCTTGGGAAGCTTCGCGCCGATGGCCGCATATCGTTCCGGCTGATGCAGAAAATCGACAATCTCCCGTAGCGCGTCCTTCGCTTCATCCTCGCCGGCAACGTCCTCAAAGGTTTTCCCTGTTTGCGATTCTATATAGATTTTCGCGTTGCTCTTGCCAAAGGAAAGCGCATTGCCTCCGCCCATTCGTTTGCTCATGTAACGGGTCAGCAGCTGGCCCACAACCAGGAAAAACGCGAGCGGTAAAATCCACGAAATCAGAAACTCCATCAACGGGGAAGCCTGCGTTGGAATCTGCGCCGAAAAAGTCGCCCCGCTTGCATATAAGCGATCGACCAGCGTTTCGTCAGGCCAGCGTCCGGTTTTATAATAAAGGGTGGTTCCATTATCGCCTTTGGTGGTAAAGGTAATCTGCGTATCATCCATGGATACTTCGACAACCTTCTTATCCGCGACCATTTTCAGAAATTCGTTGTAACCAACCTCGTTCACCTGCACCGTGTTGAGCGTTGGGAAAACAAGCGCGTTCAGGAGCATCAGCACCACGAGAGCAATAATGTAATAAAAAATAAGCGGTTTGTGTGGGGACTGTGAAATCTTCACCGGATCCCTTCTTTCTGGTTTTACATGCCAATGGGCGCGTCCCATGGATACAGTGTCTACCTAGAACTATTCGTCGGAGCGTCGCATTTCCCTGCTCCAGTATGCTTTTCACACAGGGTAGCAATGGGCAGGTTTATTAATTATATACAATTTGCGGGCCTGTGAAACACAGACCCGCAACGCAGCTTGTAAAAACTCACCGTGGCATACTACCGCTCGCCGCTGTCCTTCAGGTTCGGGCTGTGAAACGCTGAACCAAACCTTTCCTGACGCTCGGCAGAGCGCTTTGCCATCGCCCGATCTATGCCATAGGCGTTTCTACGCCCATCAGCCTTTGACCGCGCCGGCCATAACGCCGCTCACAATGTATTTCTGGCTTAACAGGTAAAACAGGATGATCGGGATAATCGCCAGCACCAGCGTCGCCATCATCGCGCCCATGTCTACCGACCCGTAGCCGCCCTTCAGGTACTGCACGGCAATCGGAACCGTTTTATACCGTTTGATATCCAGCACCAGATAAGGCAGCAGGTAGTCGTTCCAGATCCACATGGTTTCCAGAATGCCGGTGGATACGTACGTCGGCTGCAAAATGGGTAGCACGATGCTGAAAAAGGTACGCACCGGCTCGCAACCGTCGATCATCGCGCTTTCTTCAATGGATATGGGGCTTGATCGCATGTATCCGCTGAACATGAACACCGCAAGCCCAGCGCCGAAGCCCAGATAAATCACCACAATGCCGATCGGCGTGTTCAGCCCCAGCAGGTTGGCCGTTTTGGACAGGGTAAACATCACCATCTGAAACGGCACCACCATGGAAAACAGGCACAGCATATAGATTCCCTTGGTCCACTTGTTTTGAACGCGGCTGATGAACCACGCGCACATGGAGGTGCACAGTAGAATCACAAAGACGGACAGGATGGTGATTACGAAGCTCCACTTCAGCGCGTCAAAAAAGTTGGTTTTCGCAATGCCGTTGACGTAGTTGGTGGTATTGGCAAACATTTTATCTAAAGGCAGGGCGAACGGCGACCGGCTGATGTAAGCCTTCACCTTAAAGCTGTTAATCAGGATCACAAACAGCGGATACAGATAAATAACGGAAATGAGCGAAAACAAAACTGTCAGAATCACGTTGCCAACGCGGTTGCGCCTGTTGAAACGATGTTTTTTCCCGATCTGCGCCATGTTCATCACTGTTGCACCTCCCTGCTGCGGGTCAGGCGGATCTGGAGCAGCGCAATGCCTACCACCAACAGGCAGAACACCACCGCTTTGGCTTGCCCGGCTCCGGCCCAGCCCGTACGGCCGTAGAACGTATCAAAAATATTCAGCGCCAGCATTTGCGAGCGGTTGGAGGGCATACCGTTTGTCAGAGCCAGGTTCTGGTCAAAAAGCTTGAAGCCGTTGGTCAGGGTCAGGAAGGTGCAAATGGTGATGGACGGCATCAACATGGGCAGCTTGACGCGCGTCAGCGTTTGCCATGTGCTCGCGCCGTCAATGGCGGCGGCTTCAATCAGTTCCCCGGGAATCGACTGCAAACCGGAGATGTAAATAATCATCATATAGCCGGCCTGCTGCCAGCACATCACAATCAGCAAGCCCCAGAAGCCGTACCATTCGTTGGTAACAATCGTGACGCCATAATTGGCAAGCACGCCGTTGATGATTACCTGCCACAGCCAGCCAAGCACGATGCCGCCAATGAGGTTTGGCATAAAAAACACGGTCCGAAACAGGTTGGTGCCCCGAAACCCCCGCACCAGCAGCAGCGCCACGCCCAGGCCCAACAGGTTAATCAGCACCGTCGAAAGGCAGGCAAACAGCGCCGTATACCACAACGAGTGCACAAAATTGCTCGTGGTATCCGTAAATGCCATGATATAGTTGGTTAACCCCGTAAATGTGGCGTTGGATACCGTGGTAAAATCGCAAAACGACAGGTACAGCCCGCTCACAAACGGGATCAGAAACCCGATTGTGAAAGCGATCATCGTTGGCAGCACGAAAATTGGCCAGTATTTCCTGATTGCTTTTTCCATCCGATCATCCCCTAACGAAGGTTGGCGTTTGTTGTTCCGGTTCCTGAGCTCCTCCGCCCTTGGCGCAGGTCTACGCTTTTGGGTCAGCTTTACGGTTTTAGAAAGGCCCCTGCCGGTTTCCAAAACGCTCCCGCCGCAAGCGCGGCAGGTTTTCAAAGCGGGTTGTGGCGCGGTAAGCGCATGAGGCGTGCCCAGATTGAACCGTTACGAAGAAACGCTGATAAGCGCGCATTTCCGTCTATTGGGATTGATTCGCCCTTTGGCCAAAAAATCCTCCCGCAGGATGCCCCAGAATCAAACAAAGCGTCCGACCTGCCTGGGAATCTGTCGGGCGTGCGCGTTTATCAGCGTTTCCTTTGAAGCAAAGAACCGCAATGCGGCAGGGGCGGTTAACCCCTGCCGCACGTTGGTGCTGTGTGCGATAGCGTTTACTTTGTGTTGGCGGCCGCGTATTCGGTTGCCCAACCGTCTACGAAGGCTTTCTTCACGCCGTCCCAATCGCCGGTGCCCTGCGCATACTCCAGCAGAGCCGCGCCTACGCCGTTCTTCCAGTTTTCGGAAGGCATGGTGGTGAAGGTCCAGGACACGGCGGTCTTGCCGGCGGCGATGTAGTCGTTGGCGGCCTTGATCAGCGCGTTGTTGATGGTGTAACCGTCGTCAAAGGTTTTGAACGGGGTCACAAAGTTCATCTTGTTGGCAAGAGAATCGCGGCCCTCGTCGCTGGTGATAACCCATTCCAGGAACGCCTTGGTCGCGTCGATGTTTTCCTGAGAAGCGTTCTTGTTGATGCACCAGTAGTTCTCGGAACCGGTGCAAAGGCCCTGATTTTCTTCGCCATCCACGCCGATGTAGATCGGGAGCATGCCCAGATCGTCATCCGTCATGCCGGCGGCGATGCAATCGCCATAGGCCCATGTGCCGTTCTGATAGAACACCGCATCGCCCAGGGTGAAATCGGCCAGCGCGTCCTCGCCGGTCTTGGCGCCGATCATCGCGGGTTCGCAGGTAGCGTCCGTGATGTAGAGGTCCCAGATCTGCTTGTAGTTGTCCAGATAGGTGCCCTTGATGGCGGCGGTGGAGCTGATGCCGTCCGCTTTGTATTCGTAGTAGATCGGCAGGTTAGCCAGATGGGTCTTGAAGCGCCAGTCGGAGCTGCTGTCCATGCCGGCGGAGGTGAAAGCGCCCTGCACGCCCAGCTCGGTTTTGCGGGCCTGAATGTCATCGGCAACCGCTTTCAGGGTTTTGAAGTTGACGATTTCGGAAGCGTCCTTGATGACCGCGTTGGGCAAAGCGCAATACTTGGCCAACAGGGTCTTGTTGTAGATGATGCCGTAGGTTTCGATTACATACGCGATGCCCAGAACAGCGCCGTTCTCGATCAGGGCGAAATCATCGCTCTTGAGGTTGGTGTAAAGCGCGGTGTCCTTCAGGTCAAGGCAGTAATCCTTCCAAGTGCTCAGACCCACAGGGCCGTTGACCTGGAACAGGGTGGGGGCGTCCGCTTTTTCAATTTCAGAGCGGAGCGTTGTTTCATAAGTGCCGGAAGCGGCGGTAACCACGGTTACAGGCACGCCGGTCTTTTCGGTGTAAAGCTTCGCGAGATCCTGCCACTGCTGATCCTGCTCGGGTTTGAAGTTGAGGTAGTACACGGAACCGGTGGCGGCTTCGGCGTTAGCCGCGATGCTGACCATCGACAGCGACAGTGCCAAAACCAGAGCCAGAGCCAAGAATTTTTTCATGTTTGAAAATCTCCTTCTTTTGATGTTCTATGTAAAGCGGTTCTCCGCTTCGCATCCGGATTAGCCTTTTCATGCCCCGCACCCCGTGCGTAATCGTTTGCACAATAAGCCGCAGAACAAAACATCGATTGCTATGATCTCTGTTTGTCTATGTGCATCATAGCATGTTGTGCAAACGTTGTCAAGCTATTCTACACGAATAATTGCCTTCACATTCGTTCAAAGTCACTAAAGCTTTCCATATTATATAGCCGCGAATGGACTTCCGAAAAATCCGAATTTTTTCGGAACTCGTCCATTTCACGTATTTCAGAAAAATTAGCCTGCCCGGGTTATGGGCCGCCACAGAATGTTCAACCGGCGCATGGCGCACGCAGGCAGGAAGGCGTGGCTATGAAAAACCAGCCTGTTCATCGTAAATGCCAAGGTCTGGCGCAGATGGGCAAGCTGGCGAAACCGGCCCGTCTGGCCCGCTTCGGTCCGCGAGTTCAACATAATATGGGTTGTAGGACAGATTGATCCGCGGTGGGCGACAGGGTGACGGGACGCCCTGCCGATTAACCTATCCGGAACGGCGAATCCACCGTTTTTACACGCCCAAGGGCAAGCCTTTACGGCGCAAGCCCCCAAAGGGAAAAGGCTGAGCACGATTCTCAAGGAATCATGCTCAGCCGTATGCGCAATTCGGTTAATAAGCCAGTCAGCCCATCCGCTCGGTTCCCTTTTCAGCCCTCATTCGTCATGGTTGCCTTGCAGGCTGTGACAGGTTCGATTTTGCAGGGCTTCCAATGCCGTATGGCAGCGTTCCCGCCGTCAGGCCCGCCGCTGGTTTGTAAACCCGTGCGGCACAGCGTTGATCGCTTAATCCCCCATATTGATGCCGATGTTCCGGGCAGTCACGATCATTGGGTCCTCCTTGGGCACAGGTTTGGGCACGCCCGCGATGTCGCTCAGTTTGTTGTGGATGATCCGGTTGCCGCTCAGCGCGACTGTAACCCCATACACCTCATCGCGGATCAGCTCCGCCGCGTGTACGCCAAACTGCGTGGCCAATAACCGGTCATAAGCGCTCGGGCTTCCTCCGCGCTGAATATGCCCCGGCACCACATGCCGCGCCTCCACGCCCACCATCTCCTGCAACTGGGCCGCGACGCGCTTGCTGATGCAGTCATACGGCAGGGAGGCGCGGTAGGCTTCGCGCTCCTTCTTTTTCATCTTGGCTTCTTCCGCGCTCAACGCGCCTTCGGCGATGGCGATAATGGAGAACGGTTTTTTACTTTTCGCCCGCGCCTCCACGGTTTCCGCGATTTTCTTGATGTCGTATGGGATTTCCGGGATCAGGATCACGTCCGCGCCGCCCGCGATGCCGGAATAGAGCGTCAGCCAGCCCACCTTGTTGCCCATGATCTCGATCACCATGCAGCGGCCGTGGCTGGTGGCCGTCGTGTGGATGCGGTCGATCACCTCAGTAGCGATGTCCATAGCGGTGTGAAAACCGAACGTAAAATCCGTGCCGTACAGGTCGTTATCAATCGTCTTTGGCAGGCCGATCACGTTCAACCCTTCCTGCGAAAGCAGGTTGGCGGTTTTGTGCGTGCCGTTGCCGCCGAGGGTGACCAGACAGTCCAGCTTGAGGTCGTTGTAGGTTTTCTTCATGGCGGCAACCTTGTCAATGCCGGTGTTTTCGTCGATCACCTGCATGTAGCGAAACGGCGTGCGACTTGTGCCCAGAATGGTTCCGCCCAACGTCAGGATTCCGGAAAACTGCTTTTTCGTCATTTCCTGGCATTCGCCCTCAATCAGGCCGCCATATCCGTTCCGGATCCCGATAATCTCCGCGTCAAACAATTCGTAGGCCGCGCGGGCAACGCCGCGGATGGCCGCGTTCAGCCCGGGGCAATCGCCCCCGCTGGTAAGGATCCCTATTCTTCTCTTCATCTCCAAAGCCCCCTTCTCCATGCCAATATTATACCATGGTTTCCCAGGCGTTGACAACGACCGGATTCCGTCTCGGGTTCCAAAAATTATGCGGCGCACCGGTTTTGGGATATACAAACGCCTTGGTTTGCGGTATGATAAGTTTCACGGTTTACACCGCTTTTGATCAATGCGGAGGTCAGCTCATGCAAACGCGCCTTGAGGTTCGGCAAACCATTGTCGGTTGGTTGGATGAACGGCAGATTCCCTATCGGATGTTCGAACACCCTCAGGCCAACACCATTGACGATTGCCTGACCATGCCTTTTATCAGCGATTCAGTCACCATATGCAAAAATGTGTTTCTGTGCAACCGGCAAAAAACCAATTATTACCTGATGCTGCTCAGGCCCAATACGCCGTTTCGTACGGCGATTGTCAGCAAGGCGCTGGGCGTGTCCCGGCTTAGCTTTGCGCCGGATGATGCGTTACAGACGCTCCTGCACCTTACCTCCGGTTCCGTCAGCCCGCTTGCGCTTTACTTTGACCGGGCGCATGAGATTGTGCTCTGTTATGAAAAAGCGGTGCGCGAAACGCCGGAGATTGCCTTTCACCCCTGCGACAACACCGCGACAGTCCTCTTTACGCAGGATGTGTTCTGGGGGCGGGTGCTTCCCGAGCTGGGTGTGCGCCCGGTCGCGGTGGAGCGCGTGGAATAAGGGCGCAAAGCCGTCGGCTTGGGCGCGGGATTTGTCCGTGGCTTTTCGCGTGTCAGATGGCGTCGCATAAATCGTCCGGACCTGTTTGGGTATGACCACGCGCGACAGCGCGTTTGGAGGGATCAATTTGGTTCAGGATATCCTCATTATTGGCGGCGGCGTGATTGGGTGCGCCGTCGCGCGCGAGCTGAGCGCTTATCAGGCGACTGTTACCCTGATTGAGCGCGGCGCGGACATCGCCGAAGGCGCCAGCAAGGCAAACAGCGGCATCGTGCACGCCGGTTTTGACGCGCACCCCGGCAGCGCCAAGGCGCGCTTTAACGTGGAAGGCAACCGGATGTTCGAGGCGTATTGCCAAGCCGTGAACGCGCCCTATGTGCGTTCCGGGGCGATGGTGCTCGCCTTTGACGAGCAACAGCGCTTAACAGTGGAAAAGCTGTACCGGCAGGGCCTGACAAACGGCGTAGAGGGGCTTTCGGTGATCGAACGTGAGCAGGTGTTGGCGTTGGAGCCAAACGTGAACCCGGAAGTGGTTTGCGCTTTGCTCGCGGAAACAAGCGGCCTCACCAGCCCCTATGAGCTGACGTTCGCGCTGGCCGATCACGCGGCCGTTAACGGCGTCGCGTTCCTGCTGGACACGGAAGCCACCGAGATTCGCAAGGATGACGACGGTTTCCACGTGCGCACCCCGCGAGGGGAACTGACGGCGAAAATACTGGTCAATTGCGCCGGCGTGCGTTCGGCGGTTCTGCATAATCAGCTATCCGACCGTACATACAATATTACGCCCCGCAAAGGGGAGTATTACCTGCTGGATCATGAGATGAAACCCGTTTTCAGCCGCACCATGTTTCAAACCCCTACTCCAATGGGCAAGGGCGTGCTGGTTAGCCCAACAGCGCATAAAACGCTGTTGCTTGGCCCTTCCGCGCAGGACACCGATAACGATACCGATGTGAGCACCACCGCGGCCGCGCTGCGTCTGGTGCGGGACAAAGCCGCGCTCACGTGGCCCCGCGAAAGCCTCCGCACCGTTGTGACCACGTTCGCGGGCATCCGCGCGCACGAAGCCGGCGACGATTTTATTGTGGGCGCAACGGAAAACGTGCCGGGTTCCTACGAAGCCATCGGGATTGAAAGCCCGGGGCTGACGGCCGCGCCCGCCATCGCCCGCGCTCTGTGCGAGCAAATCGCGCGGGAAAACGGTCTTACGCTGAAACCCGAGTGGAAACCCGCGCCTATACGCAACAAGCCTTTCGCGGAAATGAACGCGGACGAACGACAGGCCGCATACGAGCAAAACCCGGAATATGGCAATATCATATGCCGTTGCGAGCAGGTCACCGAAGCGGAAATCCGCGCCGCGATCCGCAGACCGGTCGGCGCGCGGAGCATCGACGCGGTCAAACGCCGCACGCGCGCCGGCATGGGCCGCTGTCAGGGTGGCTTTTGTAGCCCCCGTGTTTTGGAAATCCTTTCGGAAGAGCTAGCCATCCCGCCCACCGAAGTGACCAAGTGCGGCGGCGACAGCCGGATGCTGATCGGCAGTATTGCCGAAGCCTTCAGGAAAGGAGATGCGTAACATGGCAAACGGTTTACAGCCGCAAGCGGTGGATGTGCTGGTGATCGGCGCAGGCCCCGCGGGGCTGGCGGCGGCCATCGCCGCCCGGGAGGCGGGCGTTACCAACCTTTTGGTGCTGGAGCGCGAACCTGAAATGGGCGGCATCCTGAAGCAGTGCATCCACAACGGTTTTGGCCTGCATCGGTTTCAGGAGGAGCTGACCGGCCCCGAATACGCGCAGCGGGATATCGAGCGCGTTAAAGCGTTGCAGATTGATGTGCGTTGCGCCACCACCGTTTTGAACATTACCAAAGATCGGCTGGTGACCGCCATCAGCCGGGAGCGCGGCATGCAGCTGTTTCAGGCGCGCGCCGTCGTGCTGGCGATGGGTTGCCGGGAGAGGCCCCGAGGCGCGTTAGCCATACCGGGCACGCGTTGCGCGGGTATTTATTCCGCCGGCACCGCGCAAAAGTTTGTGAATCTGGAAGGGTATATGCCCGGCAAACGCGTCGTCATTCTGGGCAGCGGGGATATCGGGTTGATTATGGCCCGGCGCATGACCCTACAGGGCGCAAAGGTGCTGGCCTGTGTGGAAATCATGCCCTTCTCCAGCGGGTTAAACCGCAATATTGTCCAGTGCCTGAACGATTACGACATCCCCCTTCTGCTCAACCACACGGTGGTGGATATTCAGGGCCGCGACCGTCTGGAAGGCGTGACCGTCGCTCAGGTGGATGCGAAGCGCGAACCGATTCCGGGCACGGAAACCCACTTCGCGTGCGATACGCTGCTCCTGTCCGTGGGGCTCATTCCGGAAAACGAGTTGACCCGGCAAGCCGACGTGGAAATGAGCGCCGCCACACAGGGCGCCGTGGTGGACGATGCCCTGCAAACCAGCCAGCCCGGCATATTCGCGTGCGGCAACGTGCTGCATGTGCATGATCTGGTGGATTTTGTGAGCGCGGAAAGCTTCAAGGCAGGCAAAGCCGCCGCCGAGTACGCGCTTGGTAGCCGCGCGGACGGTCGGACAGCGGCGGTGCTGGACGGAGAAGGGGTGCGCGGCGCTGTGCCGCAGCGCATTCGGATTCCTGACCCGGCGGAAACAGCCAGTCCAATACAGTTGATGTTCCGCCCTTCCTGCGTGTTTGAAAACGCGGTGATCCGCGTGCTGGACGGGGATCGGGAAGTGTTGCGGATCAAACGCCGCATCCTCGCCCCCGGCGAGATGGCGGACCTGACGTTAAAACCGGAATTGCTTCGCGCGCTCAGCGGTCAGGCCCTGACTGTGCGGATCGACGCAAGCGAGGGGGTGTGCGCGTGGAACAGCTGATTACCTGCATCAACTGTCCCGTAGGTTGCCGGATGACCGTGAATGTTGAGAACGGCCAAGTGGTCAGCATTACCGGCAACAGTTGCAAACGCGGCATGGAATACGCCGCGCAGGAAAGCGTGGCTCCCCGGCGGATGGTCACTGCGGTGATCCCTGTGCAGGGCCGCAAGATGCCTGTGAGCGTGAAAACGCGTTCGCCCATTCCCAAGGCTGAGATTTTTCACTGCATGCAAGCCATTCAGGGGCTTTCGCTCACCGCTCCCGTCCATATGGGCGATGTGGTATGCCCCAATGTGTGCGGCACCGGCGTAGATGTGATCGCAACAAAAACCGTGGAATAGCCCAGGCTTGGCGGACGTAACCCTTTGGATCGGCGCACACCGCTAAGGCGAAGCCGGGTCGGGGCTCAAATCCCCAACCCCCAAATCCGTTTAAGTTAGGTCAAGGGGTTTCATCCCTTGTCAGGTTTCAAGCGTGAAACCCCACTGGAGTTTGGTGCGGAATCCGAAAGTCTGATGCCACATCCTCCCAATCAACGCGAACAATCAGCCCGCAGGGCTATGTGGCGAGCGGCATCACTGTCATGCCCCTGATCTTGCGGCCTGTGTTTTCGTTTTCAGTTCAAAGCCTCTGTAAGGTTAATCCATGGGCGCATTCTCGCAAAACAAGGTTATAGCAAATTAAGCCATTGGAGGTTCACTCCAATGGCTTAATTTCATCACTCAAAGCAAAGCCGTTCCATTGGCCCGCAGTGTTCACGCCGCTCCGGCTGCATGGGATGTATCCGCGCTCCACCTATGCAGCGGAAACCCAACAATGCTTCAACGGGTTATCGCTTCGCGCTCAATCAGGCGGTGAACGCCTCATCGTACAGGTTTTCTACCTTCATGCTTCGTTTGCCGTTTTCGATTTCCTTCACCATAACGGTCAATCTGCGGTTCACAGGGCAGGGCACGGCGAGCGCCTCCCCTTTGGCGGCGATGTAGCCGTTAAAATAATCAATTTCCGTGGGCCGTCCCCGTTCCAGCGATTGCAGGCTGGAGCTTTTCAGGTTCCTGTATTTCAGCCCCACAAGAAAGATCATCACGTGGCGGCGCAGGTTGTCCAGCGCGCCGTTGCCGCGCATCAGCCTGTCGTAGTCCAACCGACCGCCAAACGGAGGAACCGTCAACCGCATCGCATGCGCAACCGCCATCGCCTCGCCAATGACGGAAAGGAAAATCCGGCGCGCCTGCTTGCGTTTGAGCATCTCCCCCAGCCGGAGGCCGCAGATGGCGCCAAGCGATGTGATGCAACTGTTCACAATCAGTTTGCTGTATAGTTCCGCAAAAATGTCATCGCTGATAACGGTATCAATCACCGTCGAGAGCGCCGCCCTGGCCGGTTCCAACGCTCGGTTGTCCCCCTCGATGCGGCCGATGATGAACTCGCCCCGGCTGGTCATTTCCAAATCGCCGGCGCTGTGCATGGTCGCGCCCCAGCCAATCACGCAGCCCACCGTTCTTTCCGCGCCCACCACATGAGCCAGCGCGTCGGTGCAGATGCCGTTTTGTAAGCTGAACACAAACGAGTCCGGCTTCAGGAAAGGCAGAAGATGCTTTGCCGCTTGCGGCATATCGTAAGCTTTGGTAGCGATCAGCGCCACGTCAAAAAACCCCGTCAACTCCTCCACAGCCGCCACGGAGCGTACCGGCACCGTCGCTTCGCCCAATACGCCGGTGATGTGCAACCCCCGGCCGCTGGCCAACGTAGCGGTATCCTGGTGTTTGCATACCAGCGTTACGTCGCAGCCGCCTTTTTTCATCCTCGCCGCCGTAATGC
The DNA here is from genome assembly GCA_035353615.1 of Candidatus Limiplasma sp. Lineage (GTDB taxonomy): Bacteria > Bacillota > Clostridia > Christensenellales > Aristaeellaceae > CAXXOK01. The sequence continues at coordinate 22,149 of DAOPZY010000030.1, read as the reverse complement.
CCCCGATCGCCCCCGCGCCCACGATCACGATCCGTAACGCGTCGCTCAAATCAAACACTCCTTTGTCTGCGTTCTCTGGCATGAATTGTATCATCCCGAAGAACCTTTGACAAGGGAGTGCTCGGTTGCCGTTTGTCTGCCGCGTGCGCGGCATTGCTTGCGCCTGCTTCAGAGGGGCTTGTGGGTTGTGTGCCATTTTCGTTCTGTGGCTTACGAAAGCTTGTCGCGTTCCAGAAACGATGTGGTCAGTTGCCGCGAGCGCTCGCATTCCTCCGGGTTTGCCTGACAATATGCGATGTAGAGCACCTCCATCAGCAGCAGCTGGGAGGTTTTCACGCTCAGGTTTCCGCTTTGCAAAGGCCCTTCGTTGCCGCCGCAGAGGTACAGCAAATCGCAGATTTCCGCCAGAGGCGAACGGGCAAAGCGTGAAATGCAAATGGTATGCGCGCCCGCGTCCTTGGCGGCCTGCGCGATGGCGACCGTTTCCTTGGTTGCGCTGGAATAGGAAAAGAGAATCGCCACGTCATCCTTGCGCATCAGGGACGCGCGCATCATCTGGATTCTCGCGTCCAGAATGCACTCCGTTTTGGAACATACGCGCAAAAAGCGGTTGTTGGCCTCCATCGCCGACGCCGACGAAGCGCCGACCCCAAAAAAGCAGATGCGGCCCGCGGCGGTCAGCCAGCGCGTGGTGGTCGCAAGCGTGGCTGGTTCAATCAACTGATAGGTTTCCTTGAGCACGGCGATGTTGTTGTTGAGCACCTTCTGGATCATCACATCCGCGGAATCGGAGCAGTCCACAATACAGTTGGACAACACCGGCGCATTGTGGGCTTCGCTGACCGCCTGAGCAAGGTCCACCTTAAAATCCTGATATCCGCTTTTACCCATATGCCTGCAAAAGCGGAAAACGCTGGTATCGCCCACATCGCATGCGTTGGCCAACTCCGTGATGGACATATACAGCACGTTTTTAGCGCTGGATAAAACATAGTCCGCAATATGCTTTTCTGCACGGGTAAATGTGTTGTAGTGAGATTTAATCGTTACAAACAAGTCTTGAGCCATATATTTGCTCCCTATGTTATTCAATTTCGGTTACATACGTTTCTCCTTTGACATTATAGAAGCTCGCTATACAGTTGTCAATGTTAAAACTCCCCGTAACATAAGCACTTCCAAGCCTAAGAACCCTTTACTGCGCTTCATTTTCACCCCAATTCGAAATTTTCGCACTATTGTACGAAAATTCGCTTCAATCCTCAGGAAACATTGCCAGTTTCAGTTATGTTTCACGATTAAACCGTTTTCATCGTCATTGTTCGGTTTTCCTTTCCATGCTTTCGTTATCCCGCGCGGGTCATCCGGCCCTATCCAATGAAACCTTATTTTACCATAGGTTGTTTTTCCGGCAAAACCATCCCATCCGCCCTGATGTCCAAGGCTGTTTTCTTACACTGTCCAAGTTGTATTGCAATCCTGCGCAGCATCGTCCGCTTTTCCCGATGTCCCTATTGACAGGGCTGGAAAGCATGTTATAATATGAAAACGATTTTCGGTTTCGACTGGGAGGCGAGGATATGGCAGAGCGCGGTAAATATCAAACCCGACAAAAAGAGGTCATCGCGGACTACTTCCGTGGCCGCCCGGACGCCTGTATGACGGCGGAGGAAGTCTACTCCGCGCTTGGGGCGGATGTGGGCATGACCACCGTCTACCGCGCGGTTTCCCGCCTTTGCGAGGAGAATTTTCTTCGCCGCTATGCGCCTCAAAACGCGGGCGACGCGGCGCTGTACCAGCTTAACCCCTGCCGGGAAAGTCACCTGCATATCCGCTGTGTGGATTGCGGAACGCTCGCCCACCTGCGTTGCGATGTGGTTCGCGATTTTACCCAGCACCTGCTGGGGCATCATGGCTTTGTGCTGGACGAAAGCCAAACCGTGCTGTACGGCCGGTGTGAAAAATGCGAAGCGAACCGGCAAAAACAGAATGAAGCAGATTCAGCCGTCGCCGCGAACGGCAGTTCCGACGGTTCAGCCGCGAACGCAGACGCGAAACCCCGGTAAAATGAAAACCGAATCCTTTGCTGTCAATCATCACGGGATCTGGAAACATGGGAAGGGAGCCACAGTTGCATGGCGTTATTAACCTGCCGGGACGTCGCTTTTGCCTATGACGGGCGGGAGGTCGCATCCGGCATTCGCCTTACGGTAAACGAAGGGGATTATCTCTGCATTGTTGGGGAAAACGGGTCGGGGAAATCGACCCTTGTGAAAGGCATGCTTGGCTTGCTGTCCCCAAGCCATGGCGCAATCGAGTTTGGCGATGGCCTGAAGCAGACCGAAATCGGTTATCTGCCTCAGAAAAATGCGGTTCAGCGTGATTTTCCCGCCTCGGTGTGGGAGGTGGTTACCAGCGGCTACGCGGCGCGCTCGCTTTTTCTGACCAGCGAGCAGCGCAAGGGCGCGGAACAAAACCTGCGGCTGATGGGCGCTGACGCCCTGCGGAAACAAAGTTTTATGGAGCTTTCCGGCGGTCAACAGCAACGGGTGCTTCTGGCCCGCGCGCTTTGCGCGACCCATAAGCTGCTTTTGCTGGACGAGCCGGTTTCCGGGCTGGACCCTGCGGCCACCCGCGAGATGTATGAGATGATTGAAGATCTGCACAAAAACCGCGGCGTCACCGTGATTATGATCTCCCACGATATCTCCGCGGCTACCCGCTATGCAACGCATATTTTACACCTGCAACACGAGCCGCTTTTTTTCGGCACGGTGGCGGAATATGCCAGCACGGAGCTGTACCGAGATTTTTCAGGAGGCGACGGCCATGTTTGAATTGATTGGGCAGATGTTCGCCTACGGTTTTTTAGTGCGGGCGCTCATTGTGGGCCTGCTGGTTTCCCTGTGCTCCGCGCTGCTGGGCATCAGCCTTGTGCTCAAGCGTTATTCCATGATTGGCGATGGGCTTAGCCACGTGGGGTTTGGGGCGCTGGCGGTCGCCGCTTCGCTGGGGCTTGCGCCTCTCGCGGTAGCGGTGCCGGTGGTGGTTGCCTCGGCGTTTTTGTTGCTCCGCATCAGTGAAAGCAGCAAAATTAAGGGCGACGCAGCCATTGGGATGATCTCCACCGGCGCGTTGGCGGTAGGCGTGCTGGTGCTTTCTCTCAGCAAGGGCATGACGACCGATATTAACAACTATCTGTTTGGCAGCATCCTTGCCATGAGCGAAAGCGACGTTTGGCTAAGCGTGTTGCTCGCCACGGTTGTGCTTGCGCTGTTTGTTGTTTTTTACCGCAAGCTGTTCGCCGTTACCTTTGATGAAACCTTCGCGCGCGCCACAGGGCTGCGCGCAGGGCTGTATAACATGTTGCTGGCCATCCTCACCGCGGTTACGGTCGTGCTTGGCATGCGCATGATGGGCGCAATGCTAATATCCAGCCTGATCCTGTTCCCAGCGCTTACCGCCATGCGGCTGTTTAAGAGCTTTCGCTCCGTGGCTGTCAGCGCGTCCGTTATTTCTGTCGTGTGTTTTATACTGGGACTTTTCAGCTCCTACCTGTACAACACGCCTACGGGCGCGAGCGTAGTGATTGCCAACATTATCGCGTTTCTGCTGTTCGCCGGCATCGAAAAAATCAGGCAGCACAAAATTGTTGCGGTTAACCGCTGACTTACCCGCCGCAGCGGAACCGGGTCAAGCGTGAAGCCCTTTAGGGGTGCAGGATCGAAGCCCGTTGCCGGGGTTTGGGGCGGAGCCGCAAACCCTTTGCCGCAACCTGTGGATCAAAGCGAACCCACCTCCTATACGCCTAAAAGCGAGCGGTGTACGGGCGGATCAGGCTGCCCGAACCGGCCGGCAAACTTTCCCCCCGGAAGGACTTTTCTGTACAGCCGACGAATTGATCCAATGGGAAGGAATCTTCATAACTGCGTCGAATTGAACAATACTATTCCTGTTTCAGGCAAAGGAGCGGATCCTATGCGCAAGAGAGTCGGTTTATATCCCGTTCTCGCCATTCTTGGGTGTTTGGCAATCGCTTTTTTGTGGGTTTATACCAAGCTGGACCAGCACATCTCGGACGTTAACCTGCAGTATCAGCAAGCCATCAGCGCTAACAGCAGTCTGGAAACCGAGCAGACAGAACTGAAAAATACGCTGGCGAGCGCCAATACCGACGCATTTATTGAAAGTCAGGCGCGCACTTTGTACGATTATATGAAGCCGGATGAAATCCGCTTTGTAATCACCAACCCTGAGGCGCTCTACGGTACGGATGGTCAGTAGCAAAACATCCATCCCATCCAAATAGGCAAGAGGTGAGGAGTTTGCGGGCAGCGGCTATTGGGATCGGTTCCAACTCCCTGCGTATGCTGGTTGCGGATGTCAAGGACGCACAGCTCCACCGTGTCCTGCGGGACCGAGAGGGGTTGCGCGTCTTTGCGGCATTGGACAAGAACGGGAATATTTCAAGCGAAATGATCGACCTTGCCTGCGACAGCGTTCGCACCATGGAAATGAAAGCGCGTGAAATCGGCGCGGAGGAAATTTTTCTTTTTGCGACAAGCGCCGTGCGCGATGCCCGCAACCAGCGGGAATTTCGTGAAAACCTCAAGCAAAGCACCGGTTTGCCCCTGGATATCTGCACCGGGGAACAGGAAGCTTTGCTTTCTTTTATGGGTTCGACCGGCCCCGAGCGCTCCGGCATGATCGACATTGGCGGCGGCTCCACGGAGATTGTTCTGGGGCAACGGGATCATATAGAGTTTGCAAACAGTTTACAGATGGGCGCGGTACGGCTGTTCAAGGTTTCCCCCATCGCTTCGGTGGCGGACGCCTATGCGGTGCGCAACCGCGCCTCCACCATTCTGGAGCCCCACCGCAAAGCGATTCTCGCGCTCCAGCCGCCTGAAACCTGGGTGGGTGTGGGCGGTACGTTTACCACCACAGCGGCGCTGGTGCAAAACATCAGTTGGAGTGATCGCAAGCGCATCCACGGGTTTGTGGCTACGCGCGCCGATATTGTTTTCAGCATGGAACGGCTGGCTGCCATGCCCCTTGAGCAGCGGCTTTTATTGCCCAGCCTTCAGCCGCAACGCGCGGATATCATCGTGCACGGGCTGGCCATCCTGCTGTGCTGCATGGAAGATTTGCACATAGCATCCATTACCGTATCCGAGCACGGCAACCTGGAAGGCTACCTGAAAATGAAATACACCGTTTGATTTATCACAGTCACACCGTCTGTGAACGGGCCTTTCAGGCGCGGACATTCCGTCCAGCCGCCGTTGCCTGCATAACGGTTCCTGAAATATTCCGCTTCATTGCAACCGAGCCTGATAAACGGCCCGGCTTTCTTGATACTCTTTCACCGCGCGGCGTTCGCTTCCAGTCAATTCAAGCCATGACGGTTGCGCAAATCAACGTTAAGATCATTCGGATGTCAGTTTTGGCTTGTTTGATTTCATATTGTTAATTTTCTACTTTCTTTTTGTTGGGGTATCTGCTACAATAGTAGGGCTTGATATCGTTCCTAAAGCGTCATGATGTTGTCCGGATTGTTTTTCTGCTATTTGCATATCCAAACGGCGCATATGATGCTCAGAAAATTATAAGGGGGCTCCACCATGGCCAGCTATGAAACTAAGGATATCCGGAATATCGCCCTCATGGGGCATGGCAGCGAGGGCAAAACAACGCTGATGGAAGCATTGCTCTTCGCTGCCGGCGTTACCGATCGTCAGGGTAAGGTGGATGACGGCACTACTACCACGGACTTTGATCCGGAAGAAATCAAGCGTCACATTTCCATCAGCGCCGCAATCGCGCCGATCGATTGGAAGCAGAAGATGCTCAACGTGATCGACGTGCCCGGTTATTTTGATTTTATCGGTGAAATGATGGGGCCGCTGCGCGTGGTGGAAACCGCCGCAATTCTGGTAAGCGCCGTGAGCGGCGTTGCCGTTGGCACCGAGAAAGCCTGGAAATACGCAACCGACAATAAAGTTGGCAAGATGTTCATCGTGAACCAGATGGACCGCGACCATGCGGATTTTCTCAAAACCGTAACTCAACTGCGGGATCTTTACGGCACCAGCGTTGTGCCGATCCTGCTGCCCATTGGCAACGGCCTTGATTTTAAGGGCGTTGTGAATGTTTTGGACAATAAAGCGTACCTTGGCACGGACAAAACCATGAAAGAAATCCCCGTGCCCGCCGATATGGCCGATCAGATTGCGCATGCCTTGGACGAAATCACCGAAGCGTCCGCCGCCTCCGATGACGAGTTGATGATGAAATTCCTCGAAGGCGAAACCCTGACCCATGAGGAAATCCTCGAGGGCTTCAAGGCCGGCATGTTCTCCAGCCAGATTTGCCCCGTGATTCCCTGCTCCGCCGTTACAGGGGTAGGCGTAGCCAACCTTTTGGACGTGATGGCGGATTTTCTCCCCTCCCCCAAGAGAGCCGTATATCAGGGCATCGACCCCAAAACCAACCAGAAAATCGAGCGCGCCTGCAAAAACGATCAGCCCTTCTCCGCGTTTGTTTACAAAACCATTGCCGACCCCTTTGTTGGCAAGCTTTCCCTGTTTAAGGTGATGAGCGGCGTTCTGACCCCCAGCATCGCCATCTACAACTCGACTATTGAAAAAGCGGATAAGCCTGCCGGCATCTACGTGCTGCGCGGAAAAAAGCAAATTCCCACCCAGCAGATGAGCGCGGGCGATCTGGGCGCGCTGGCAAAACTGCAATTTACCAACACCGGCGATACGCTGTGCGAGCAGACCAATCAGATTGTCTATCCTAAAATCACCTTCCCGGAACCCTGCATCAGCAAAGCCATCTTCGCAACCAAGCAGGGCGAGGAGGACAAGGTGTTCAGCGGTCTGGCCCGTTTGCAGGAAGAAGACCCCTCTATCAAAGTGGAAAAGAACGCGGAAACCGGCGAAACCCTGCTGTCCGGTCAGGGCGAGTTGCACTTGGATGTCGTTCGCAATAAACTTGCCACCAAGTTCGGCGCTAAGGCAGATTTGCAGGATCCGCGCATTCCCTACCGTGAAACCATCAAGAAAACCGTGAAGGTTCAGGGTCGCCACAAGAAACAATCCGGCGGCCACGGCCAGTTCGGCGATGTGTGGATCGAGTTTTCGCCTATTGGCGATACCAACGTAACCTTTGAGTTTGAAGATGCGGTCGTCGGCGGCGTTGTGCCCCGCAACTTCATCCCCTCCGTTGAAAAGGGCCTGCGCGAGCATATCGTCAAGGGTGTTTTGGCCGGCTATCCGATGGTGGGCCTGCATGCCAAGCTGTACGACGGCTCCTACCACCCGGTGGATTCCTCTGAAATGGCGTTCAAAACTGCGGCGCGCATCGCCTACAAAAAAGGCTGTATGGAAGCCAGCCCCACCTTGCTGGAGCCGATTATGCACGTGAAAGTTTTTGTGCCCGACGAGTATATGGGCGATATCATGGGCGACATGAACAAACGCCGCGGCCGCATCATGGGTATGAATCAGGTGGATGGGCAGCAAAAGCTGGAAGCTGAAGCCCCCCTGGCGGAAATGTTCAAGTACGCGACCGATTTACGCTCCATGACGCAGGCGCGCGGCAGCTTCCACATGAACTTTGAACGGTATGAGGAAGTGCCTGCCGCCGTGGCCCAGAAGATCATCGAAAGCGCCAAGCACGAAGAGGAAGAAGAAGAATAAGAGGAATCATCCTCTCCCTGTCGAATGGTATACCGTGCCCTTCCCGCACAACGGGAAGGGCTTTTGTACCAATTGAATTTCAGTAGCTTTTTCAAGGCAACTTGAAATCAGCCTGTATGCCAAGCGCCGCCATCTTGCCCCGCCGGAGGCTCTATCCGGGTCATCCGTCGGCCATTCGCTTTACCCCCGCCGATTCAGTGCCTCAGAATGCCTGTAAAGCTTTCGTGAGGGCAGGGTTAATTCCTTTACCCAAAAACGCTGCAAGGAGTTAAACGCATGATCACAACCGTGTGCATGAACCCTTCCTTTGATAAAACCGCCGTGGTGGACCGGATTGTGACCGGGGGCGTGAACCGCCTGCGGGATGTGCGTTACGATGTTGGCGGCAAGGGCATCAACGTCGCCATCGTTTCGCAACGCCTGAATATCAATGTTACCTGCGTTGGTTGCCTTGGCACATCCGATGAGCAGGAATTTATGGATATGGTGCGCCAGGATAACCTGACGTTTCGCTATTTGCGCCTGCCCGGGAAAACCCGTACCAACATGAAAATTCTGGATTTGGACACCAAGGCCGTGACGGAGTTCAATGAGCCGGGCTTGAGCATGGATGCGGAGCAGTTGACGGTTTTTTTGGAGCTTTTGAAATCCGAAGCATCGGAGAGCCGCTTTGTGGTGCTCAGCGGGCGTTTGCCAATCGGTTGCCCGGATGATACCTATCAGCGTTGCATGGCTGTTTTGCCCGGCAAATCCTGCATACTGGACGCGGCTGGCAACCCGTTGCTACTGGGCCTCAAGGAAAAGCCGTACCTTATCAAGCCAAACCTGCCCGAGTTGGAAGCGCTGATGGGCAAAGAGCTGAAAACGCTCCGCGCGATCCGTGACGCAGCGCTCATTATGATTCAGTACGGCGCGCAAAACGTGATTGTTTCCATGGGTAAATACGGCGCGATATTCACGGACGGCAAGCATACGCTTTTTGCGCCGGCACTTTCCGTTGAGGCCCGCTCCACCGTTGGCGCCGGGGACGCGATGATCGGCGGCGTGCTGATGGGGCTGGATCATGGTGAAACGTTGGAGGATTCTCTCCGGTACGGCGTTGCGGCCGGGGCCGCCAGCGTGATGACCAACGGCACGCAGCTGATTACTGTGCATGATTTTGAGGCCCTGCTCCCCAAGGTCAATTTGCAAGAGCTATGAAAAACGAATCCATCCGGCAGTTTATCCGTCACGGCAGACGTTCGGAACCGATGTTTTGGGATGATGAAATCGCGCTGTGTCCGCGTGAATATTACGGGTACAGCAAGCAAATCGGCTGCGAGTGCTCGTTGATTTTTGATATTGTGCGCCGCCGGGACGCGAAAATCGCGGGGGAAATCGCGTTGCGAATTGGCGACAGCCCGGAGCAGTTTTATCTGGGGCACATTGGCTACCATGTGGACCCGCCTTTTCGCGGCCAGGGTTTCGCGGCGCGGGCCTGCAAGCTCTGCGAGCCTTTGCTGGTTTCCATTGGGCAGCGGGATATCGTGATTACCACCGACCCGGACAACCTGCCAAGTGTCAAAACCTGCGAAAAACTGGGCTGTGAGCTGGAATGTACCGTTCCGGTTCCGCTGTCGTTTCAGCAACGGCTGGAAATCAGCGCGGAAAAGCATCGCTTTGTTTGGACGTTGAACTCTTGCGCAATCGATGCCTCCAAGCGTTAAGCCATCCCAACGGAAAGCGGCGCGCAATCAAAGGTTTTGAACAGGGTTTAGCCAGAAGGATATGAAAAGCCGGCGTCTTTGAAACGCCGGCTTTTGGCTTTCATCCAGCTGAATGAGGTCGCCCCCGTTCAAGCTTAGTTCGCATGAAACCGTGTTATTTACCGGTGGTCGCGCCCGTCAAGGCGCTGGACACGCTGGCCGGCAGGTTCCCAAGCACTTTGTAAAGCGTCTGGAAAGCGTTGGATTGAAGGGTGCTCAGATAGGCGTTCAGCTCGTCCGTGCTCAGCTTCATCACTTCAAGCGATGTGGCGGGCGTGGCGCTGCTCAGCGTGGAGAAGAAGCCGCTGTCATCCTGCACAACGATGTTGATTTTGAGCGTACCCAGCAGGGAGGTATCCGCTGCAGCCTGAATGGCTTCAACCGTTGCGCCCTTGGATACGCTCAGCGAGGTGTCGATAGTGCTTTCACCGGTCACCTGATCCAAGCCAAGCACAAGCGCCATGGTCTGGCCCGCGTCGTTCACGGTCACATCCAGTTGGCCAGTGGTATGCGCGGCGTCCGCGTAGTTGGCGGCCAGGTTCATGGTCATGACCGGCGTGGCGCTCTTGTTAAGCGCGGTCAATGTGCCGCTGGCGCTTTGGTCGTTATAGGTAAATGTGCCTTTCACATCGGCCTTCTTTACGTCATTCTGGAAAGCCGTCATGTTAAACGTATACGCATGATCGGCATCCGTCGTTTTTTTGGCAAACGTGACGTTCATGGCCATTTTCTGCCGAACCGCTTCCGTAGCGGCAGGCTCAGCGGTCGCGGTCGCATCCGCGGCAACAGTCGCGTCAGCGGCAACGGTCACGGCGGCATCCGCGCTTTGCTGCTTGAAATTGCCGGTAAACGTCAGTTCCAACCCTACCAGTTCTTCCCCTTTGGTGTATACGGTCACCGGCATGGCGGCGTCCGACTGCAAAATCTCGTTCTTGATGCTGTCGATGGTTTCCTTGGTTTTGGCCGCAGCCTGCTCATCGGTCAGAGTGCTGTCCGAAGCTTTGAGCTGGGTCGTAATCTGCTTTTGAATGTAAGCCACGTCATACAGGCTTACCATGTCTTCCTTAGTGATGGCGATCTCGGTTTTGGTATCGGCGGTATCGCCGTTTTCAACGGCAAATTCGCCCGTGGTAACAACCTTCTTCGCCTCAATGGTTCCCATCCATTTCACAAAAGAATCGTCCCCGCCCATGGCTGCGGTGATCTTTTGCTTGATCTCCTCTTCGGTCAGGGGTTTGGTTTCCATCGCGCTCGCACCTGCAAGCATGTTGGGAATGCCTTGCTGCATAACGCTCATCATGCCACTGTTGAAGCTGCTCATGCTCGCTTCATCCATGCCGCTGCTCATCATAGCGTCTTTAGCGGCCTTCTGCAAATCTTCCCATGCAAAGTAAACGGGTTTATCGCCCAGCGTTTCACTTTGCACATACAGGCCGTCGGTTTCCACCCTCAGTTGGGCGGCGACCGTATCCACACCGCTCAGCACAATGGCCAGCGCGCCGTAGCCGCCGGGTAATTTGTTGAGCCGGATGGATGCGGCCGCGCTCAGGTCGGCAACCGCCTGATCCGCCGCCAGCGTCGCGCCGGGCACAAACGTAATGGTGCTTACGATCTCTTTCTTGTCGGTTTTAGCCTTTTGAAGCAAATCAATCGCCGCGCTTTGCGCCATCGCGCTGATGGGCAACATCAGGGCTACGGCAATGCTCAGTAGACGAATCCAGCTTTTGCGTTTCATTGCATATTCCTCCTTCTAACTTTCGGGTCACTCCCGATATTGACATTATACAGTTCGCCGGGGTGGATGTCATCCATTTTACGTTATAAGGCCGTTATTTCCCCACTAAATGTCGTTTTGGGGCGCTGAAAGCGGGCTTCGGAGCCACACCGTTTCGTTCACAATGGGCGTATAGCTTTGGATCAGCTTAATCACCTTCACGCTCACGTTCAAATCCGCGTAGTCGGCCGGCAGGGCGCGGGGTTCCTGATTGTGCTGCATGGCGATGGCCAACTCCGCCGCCTGCCGCACGTTTGCGGCCGATATGCCCCCGATTACCACGGTGCCCTTGTCCAGCACCTCCGGGCGCTCGGTAGAGGTGCGGATGAGTACGCCGCAAAAACCAAGCATCGCGCTTTCCTCGCTCAGGGTTCCGCTGTCCGAAAGCACCACGAGGCTGTTCATCTGCAACCGGTTATAGTCAAAAAAGCCCAGCGGCTTGATGTTGCGCACAAGCGGGTGAAACTGAAAACCACGTTTTTCAATAAACTTCATGGACCGGGGATGCGTGCTGTAAATCACGGGAACCCCATACGTTTCCGCCATATGGTTGATGGCGTTCATCAGGGACAGGAAGTTGTCCTCCAAGTCGATGTTTTCTTCCCGGTGCGCTGAAACCAGTATGTATTTCCCCTTCTCCAGTCCCAAACGCATAAGCACATCGCTGCGCTCAATCTGCGGCAGGGCCGCATCAAGCACCTCGCGCATGGGCGAACCGGTTACAAAGATTGTTTTTCCGTCGATCCCTTCGCTGAGCAGATACCGCCTGCTGTGCTCGGTATAGGGCAGGTTAATGTCGCTGATGTGATCGACGATCTTCCGGTTTATCATCTCGCTCACGTTCCAGTCCCAGCAGCGGTTTCCGGCTTCCATATGGAAAATCGGAATTTTCAGCCGTTTGGCCGATATGGCGGCAAGCGCGCTGTTGGTATCCCCCAGGATCAGCAACGCGTCGGGCTTTTCCTTGCTCATCACAGCATAGCTTTTCGCAATGATGTTACCCATGGTTTCGCCAAGATCGGTACCGACAGCCTCCAGATAATAATCCGGCTGGCGCAACTGCAAATCCCGGAAAAAAACATCGTTCAGTTCCGGGGCATAATTCTGCCCGGTGTGCACCATCACATGGTGAAAATACCGGTCTGCACAACGCATCACCGCGGACAGGCGGATAATTTCCGGCCGCGTGCCAAGCACGGTCATCAACTTCAACTTTTGCATGCCGCTCACTCCTTATCCGTTTGGGTGGCTACCGGCAGGCGGTACGTGTCGGGCCGCTTTGGTTGAAAGGCTTCGCTTGCCCACATGATCGTCACCAGATCGGTTTCCCCCAGGTTTTCGATATTGTGCGTATATCCCGGCGGAATGTCCACCACAGTGGGGTTTGAACCGTCCACAGGATATTCGAAAATTTCATCGTCGCCAATGCTGCGCAGGCGAACGATTCCGCGACCCGCCACCACAATAAACTTTTCATGCTTGGTGTGGTGCCAGTGCTCGCCCTTGAGGATTCCCGGTCTGGATACGTTCACGCTCACCTGCCCGTACCCGCCCATATGGAGCAGCTCTGTAAAGGAGCCGCGCGCGTCTGTATGCTGGGTCGGCTGATAAGCCAGCGTTTCCGGCGGCAAAAAGCTCTGATAGGTGGCAAATAGCTTGCGCACAAGCCCATTGCTCTGATCCGGCAATTCCAGCGTCGTTCGGCTGTCATGGAAGCGGGTCAGCCAATCGACCACCTGCCCAAGCGTCGCTTCGTACTGCGGCTGCACGCGGCAGGTCCCGTCGGCTTCACGGCTCGCATGACCGTCCAGCGCGCGGATAAACTCCTCCACAATGTCATCAATGTACACCAGTTGAAGGTTCCGCGCCGGATCGCTGACTGTGATGGGCAGGCCGCGCGCGATGTTGTAGCAGAAGGTAGCAACGGCGCTGTTGTAGTTCGGGCGGCTCCATTTGCCAAACGCGTTGGGCAAACGGTACAGGTACCCTTTGGCGCCCGTGCGCGCGCAATAATCGCTCACGGCGATTTCCGCCTGCCGCTTGCTGCGGCCGTATGGGTTGTCAAGCTCCGCCTGAATGGATCCGCTCATCAGCACAGGCGGTTTCTTCCCCTGTTCCAGCAGGGATAACAGGGTTACGGTAAAATCCGCGTTACCCGTTTGAAATTCGGCTTCGTCCTTGGGCCGGTTCACGCCCGCCAAATGGAACACAAAATCCGCATCCAATGCGGCCTCACGCAACTGTTCAGCTGATGTGTCCACATCAATCGGGAGCAACCGGTCGCCGCGTTCGCGCAACGTGGCGCACAGGTTTTTGCCCATAAATCCGTTTGCGCCTGTTATCAGGAGATTCATGCCAAAGCCCCTCCCCTCGTTGCATTTTATCATATCCCATTCGCGCCTGCGGGTCAAGGGCGTTGCGCCGCATGCGCCTTCCTGTGGGGTTTTGAGATGGCTGCCGGCCTGTGCGCAGGGCTTGATCTTGTTAACATACTTTTCCTGTGGTATAATCGGCTTTAGGAGGTGATTTTCAGGTGAAAATTTCGTCCAGAGGCAGATATGCGTTGCGGTTTATGATCGACCTGGCACAGCATGGCAACGGAGAGGCTGTCACCCTGAAGGAAGTTTCAAAGCGGCAGGAAATCTCCATTAAATATCTGGAACAGATTGTCACCCTGCTGAACCGCGGCGGCCTGATCCGTAGCGTGCGCGGCAATCAGGGTGGATATTTACTCACCCGGGAAGCCAAGGATTATACGGTTGGCGATATTCTGCGCATTGTGGAAGGCGACCTGTTTCCGGTCGCCTGCATGGAGGAGCAGCCCAACCAGTGCACCCGTTACCCCATATGCAAAACCATCAAATTTTGGGAAGGGTTGTACGGGGTAATCAACCGGTATGTAGACAGCGTAACCCTTGAGGATTTGGCCGCACAGCCCGAGGAGGACAACGGCTGGAGCTATTCCATTTAACCCATCCTTCGCCCGCCTGACGCCCGTCCGACCTTCGGATTGGGCGTTTGGTTTTACAAGGCTTATGACGCAGGGCTATCTTTTCGGTTTTTCAAACCCGTCGGCTGCATTCGCCCATCCGAACAGCGGATTGGGCGTTTGGTTTTACCCAAATGGTGCAGCAGAGCTTCTTTTTGGGTGGTTCGAGCCCTTCGGATGCTTTCGCCCATCCGCGACCTGTGTGTTTCTTGCGTTGTTTCCTTACGGATTGGAATAGAACTGCGCGTAATAACGGGCAATTCTCTGTTCCAGCGCCTGTAAGCTCAGCACGCCGCTTTCCCGAATGGTTTCTTTGCCCTGAATCAGCAGCAGGATGGCCGGCACGGAAAAAATCTGCCGACTGGCCGCAAGCTCCGGGGCTTGCCCAACCTCAACCCGCGCGGACGCGATTTGGGGATACGCTTCCAGCATCTTCTCCACTTTGGGGAGCAGGCTCCGGCACACGCCGCAGGTTTCCCCACTAAAGTAAACCAGAAGCAGGTCATGGGTACGCGCGAGGGTCTCCAATTCCTGCACTGTCTGTATGGTTTGCATAGCGCACCTCTTTAATATTCACGGCTCAACCGGTGGTCTTGCCGACATTGGCGTGTTCCTGTTGATTCAAGGATAATGCCGTTTGCAAAAAATGATTGTTCGCTTTCCAAGCGGGCCCGCAGAGAGGAGGGCTATTTTCGCCTATTCTGGCAGGGACAGCCGCACCACGCATTCCACATGCTCGGTCGCGGGGAACATATCCACCGGGACGGCGCGGCGCATGACGTACCCGCCCTTTTGTAAATATGCGATATCGCGCGCGAGGGTCGCCGGGTCGCAGGATATGTACACAACTCGCCGGGGTCTGAGCCGGATCAGCGCGTTTAAAAAGGCTTCGTCGCTCCCGCTTCTTGGCGGGTCCATAAAAACAACATCCAGCGTCTGCCCTCCGGCAGCCCACTGCTGCATCCAGCGGCCCGCATCCTCGCAAAAAAAGCGCGCGTTGGTGATGATATTTCTGCGCGCATTGCCTTGCGCATCCCGCAGCGCCTGCGGATTCAGCTCCACGCCGATGAGCTGACGGCAGCGTTCCGCCACCGAAAGCCCGATGGTGCCCACGCCGCAGTATGCGTCCAGCACCGTTTCGGTTCCGCGCAGGCCAGCCATATCCGCCGCCAACCGGTACAGCACCTCCGTTTGCGCTGAGTTGACCTGATAAAAGGATTGGGGAGAAATTCGGAATATCCGCCCGCATAGCGTATCCTCAATAAACCCCTTCCCATACAGCACGCGATCCTGTTTGCCAAGCACCATACTGGTTTGACGGGCGTTCAGGTTTTGCACAACGGTGGTCAACTCCGGGTGCGCGGCCAGCAACGCCCTGATAAAGGCGTTCTTTGCGGGAAATTCCTGCGTTGCCGTAACCAACACCAGCATCAGTTCCCGTTTGCCTGCCCGTACCAGCGCATGACGCAGAAAACCGGTGCGTCGGTCCTCGTCATACGGTTGATAATGAAACTCCCTTGCCAGCTCCTCTACCGTGGTCAGGATCGCATCGGCGCGTTCATCCTCCAGCATGCAGTGCTCCACCGGCACCACGCGGTGCGTGCCTTCGCGGTAAACGCCCCTCATCAGCCGCCCTCGCCTGTCCGCTGCAAACACAGCGTGCACCTTGTTGCGGTAGTGGGTCGGGTTTTCCATGCCGCGAATCGGCTCCACATAACCAAAGGGTTTCAACAGTTTTGTTACTCTGGCCTGTTTCACAGCCAGCTGATCGCCATAGGGCAGCTCGCTGAGGGTGCACCCCCCGCAATCGTTCGCGTACCGGCAATGAAAACATGCCTGATTCCTGATGCCATCCTGCACGGGCTGCACTCCTTCTTAAAAAGCCCGCGATTTGCGGGCAGTCAGGGGCTTTGTTGTTTGTAATGCGGATGAACGGTCGGCAACCGTATGGGGGCTCGCGCGGGTTGGTTCCTGTAATGGCAACGCGCTCCTCCGCCGGGCAAGCTCCACAAGCCTCATGGGCATGTGTGACCCTGCTTGGGCGACCTTTGCTCATTTTTTACAGCGTTTGGCGCAGCCCCCCATCGCGAGGCCCATTTCCGGTCAGTTATACTCAATCGTGCGCTGATAGGCTTTGTAGGTGGATGTCTGCATCAGCTCGCGCTTCACTTCCTGCCCATCCTTGTACCAGACTTTGTACGTTTCCACCACATAGCCGGTGTGCGCTTTCACGGTTTCCGCACTGGTGCCCGCGGGCAGTGAGGTGTTCTGCTTGTAAAGCACATCCGACGGCGGCTCGATTGTTTTCACAATTTTGGAATCCAGATCAATGGTCACGCCCGTGCCCAAGGTCATGCCCCATATTTCGGCGGAACATTTCCGATCCTTGTAATACGCCAGCACAAACACCGGCGTGGTCTTATTGTTTTTAAACTTGAAATCCAGGTTCGGCCAGTTCACGGTCGCGTCCTCGCCGTAGTTCACATAGGTGCTTGGCCAGGCATGCGGGCTGCGGCTCACAATTTCCAGGTCGGCGCGCGCCACGGCGTTAAACAGGGTCGAACTGACCTGGCAGATGCCGCCCCCGACTTCCTCAATGCTTTGCCCGGCCGCGATTGCGCCCGCGCTCTGGTAGCCCTTATCCGTGGTGCGCTCCCCGGTGGATTGGTTAAAGCTGAACGTTTCGCCGGGCATGAGCGCCTTGCCGTTGATCGCCTGACACGCAAGGCTGATGTTGTTGTTGCGGCTCTTGTCGCTGGTAGTGTTGGTGGTGTACGCGGCCACCATTTTAAAGTTGTTCATCATATCCGCTTTGGTGATGGAGGGCGTGGTAATCTGGGCCGTTACGTTGATCGTATCCCCAACGGCGCCCTGATCCAGCTTGGCAATCACTTCGTTGTAAAGTGCGTCGCTGTCAATGGTCACGCCAGCTTGATCGTCGGTAAAGGTAAACGTGCGGGTGTTCGGGTTAAAGGATTCAATCTGCGAATTGACCGGGTCCCTTGTCACATAGGCTGTGATTTCCGCAATCCGTTGCTTCACGGCATCGTGGTCATAGGTGGCTTCGCTGCGCAGGTACCGATAGTTTTCCAGCAGGTTCAGCACCGTATCCACCCTTTCGCGGAAAGGGGTCCGATTGGTGCCGATGATCTCCGTGGTGTTCTGCCGCCCAACGGCATAGGCCTGCTGCAGAACATTCTCCAGCGTGCGCGTCGCCGTAACGTTGGTATTGTCCAATGTCCAGCTTTTATTGCCAATCACGATGTTTACGGAAAATGCGCCGGCAGTCGAGCTGTCGCTTGCTTGCAGCGCGATTTCCGCCTGTGCGACGGTCATGCCGCCCACATGAACGCCGTCTACAAAGACCCCCTGATAAATCATATCCTGCTGCAAATAATCCCGATACTGCTTGTAATTCGCGACCAGCTTGCTGTCGTAACGCAAAACTTCCCCGTTGATAAAGGCGAAATTGTCCAGGTCTTTCCAAAAATACCCGGCCATCTGGGGCATCATCATCACAAAGATGACAATCAGGATTGCCAGGCAACCGGCAATCACGCTCGCGTACACTATAGGGTTGCCGTTTCCGGTATCCCTGATGCCTAAAAAGCCGCCAGTTTGGGCAGGCTTCGCGCCGGGCAGCGGTTTCGCGCTTCTGCGCGCATAAGGGTTGGCAGCGTCCTGCGCGTAACCGGCCGATTGCCGGTCCAGCGTTGGCAATGCCTCCAACGCCTCATCCCAGGTTTCATCCTCGTCAAAAAGGTATTCGGAATCTGCGGGCGACGGTGCTCGCGCCGGCTCCTGCTGGCCCAATTTTTGAACAGATGGGGAGTTTCTGGGCGTATAAAAGGCAGGGTCGTTAAGCGGATCCTGATCCTCCCATGCCATGCGTCCACCTCCCCTTGCGCTTGTCCCGGCTGTTTTATTCCCCTTTTGCCTTCATTTTGAAAGACAGGATTTCCAGCCCTTCCTCCAAATGGACATTCACCGCCGTTGCGCCTGCCGGCAGTTTCAAATCCACCGGCGCAAAATTCCAAATTGCGTTTACGCCGTTTGCCGTAAGCGTTTCCACAACCTGCTGCGCTATGGCGACCGGCACGGCCAGCACGGCGATGTCCACCGCGTGGGCCGCTAAAAAGCTCGCTATGGTCGCCATATCCTGCACCTGATGCGCGCCAATGGATGCGCCGATTTTTTTAGGATCGGTATCAAACAGCGCCATCGTTTGAAATCCGTTTGCGGGGAACGAGTCCGAAAGGGCCACGGCGCGGCCGATGTTGCCCGCGCCAATGATCACCATGCGGTGCGTTTGGTCAATTCCGAGGATTTTGCCAATGTGCTCGCGAAGTTCCGGCACGCTGTACCCATACCCCTGCCTGCCAAACCCGCCAAAGCAGTTGATATCCTGCCGGATTTGCGATGCGGTCAGCTTCATCCGTTCCCCCAGTTCCTGTGAGGAAATCTGCCTGACGCCCTCCGCTTCCAGCTCCTTCAGGTGCCGGTAGTAGCCTGGGAGCCTTCGAATTACTGCTTCCGATACGTAGCCTGCCATTGATAATCCTCCCTCCGCGTCGGGAACAAGAACGTCAAACACGTGACGTTTTGCACATCATGACCCTTAGCCGCTGATTTGGTTTTATTATACCACATTGCCGTTTTTTTCACAATAACGGAAGCCTGTAATTCCTTCAAACCGCTTGTCTGGCGTGCGTAATGGGTGTGGAAATCTGGCAACCGCGGTTCGCGTGCTTTGATGCCCGTGAAGGGCGTCCGCAAGGGCGCTGGCCGGCTTTCGGTTTCTCCCATTGACACCTCGTCACAATCAACAGCGGGGTTTTGGTACAGGGTAATCCCCTGCGACGAACGGACCGGGCGCGGAGCCTGCGCGTTGGGCGTCGCCCGCCCGTGAGCCTCCGCGTTCACCCTTGCGCACGGTATGATAACGGAAAGCGCCGTCGGAATATTCCCGACGGCGCGTTATATTCCGCGTTTACTATTTCAGCGTAATCACCACATGGCGGTTCGGTTCGTCGCCTTCGCTATGGGTGGTTACCGCCTCGTTTTGCTGTAAGGCGCTGTGTAAAATCCGGCGCTCATAGGGGTTCATCGGTTCCATAACCACTTTGCGGCCGGTTTTGATCGCGCGGTTCGCCATGCGGTTTGCAAGGCGAGTCAACGCTTCTTCCCGTTTCGCGCGATAGTTTTCGGTGTCGATGGTTACGCGCGTGTATTCTTCCTGCCCACGGTTCACGTTCAGGCTGGTCAGATACTGCAGGGAGTCGAGCGTTTCGCCACGGCGGCCAATCAGGATGCCCAACGTGTCGCCGTGCATATCCACACGAACGTTTCCTTCCGCATCGGTGCTGGCGGCCACGGACACTTCAACGCCCATCAGGCGAGTCACTTCCATCAGGAAGCGTTGGGCCTTTCCGGCGGGCGTCGCGGGGTCCATCAATTCCACATCCCCCGTGGGCTTCTCCGTAAAGGGCATGCGCTCCATCGCGGGTTTTTCGGCTTTCGGCTGAGGCGCTTTCGCGGTTTTCTCTGCCTGCGCTGGTTTGTCCACTTTGACGGGTTTTTCAGCGCGGGGCGCTTCCGCTTTTTGCGCCTTGACCGGTTTTTCTTTGGCGGATTTTCCTTCCTCCGATTGCAGCGAAAGGGAGGAGAGAATGTCCGAATCCTCGGAACCGTCCTTCACGGTCAGGCGAACGCGGGCAGGTTTGCCGCCGATCAGGCCGAACAGTCCTTTGGAACCTTCATCGATGATATCGATGCTCACATCGCCAAGCGATACGCCCAGCTTTTCAAGGCCCTGCGTTACGGCCTCTTCCATGGTTTTGGCGGAAGATTCAATGCTTTTCATCTTAAGCTTTCCTCCCCAACGGTATCGACTGCCAGGCGTTTCTTATCCTGCTCGTCGAAAATCTTGTTCAGCACCAAACCCTGAGCCCAGGAGATGAGGTTGGCCATCACCCAGTAAATCGAGAAGCCGGCGTTGTAGCTGGAGCAAATGTACAGCGAGAAAATCGGGAAGAACCACTTCATGAACTTGTTGGTGCTCGCCGTCGGGTTGGCGGCGCCATCCACGGTGGTGCTAGGAGTTTGCGGTTGCGTAAGCGTCATCAGGTACTGGGTCACGGCGGCCAACACCGGCAAAATGAAGAAGCCGTTGTTATGCGCATACACCGAGAGCTTCGCAAAAATCAGGTTCACCTGCGGCATCGTGCCCCAAAGCGCGGTTTCCGTCACGTAGGCGGCGCTGTTTTGAAGCGCGGTAAAAATGACGTCGCCATTGATGGTGTCCGCGGTAATTTTCAAGTTGCTCAGGAGCGACACCTGATCCGCCGAGAGCGCGCCAAACACCTTCGCCCATATATCGGCCGGGATTTGTTTTAAGCTGGTTTGATCCACAATGATCGCGGAAAAAGGGCTGTCCGGCATCCACAGGTTTTTCACCCACAGCCAGCCTTCGTTGGTTTGCGTGCCGGTGGTAATCAAATCAATCGCCTGTTTCGCAAGCTCGGTATTGGCCACCATGCGCATGGCGGCGAACATGGCGATCAGCACCGGGAAGGAAATCAGCAGCGGCAAGCAGCCGGACAGGGGGTTGATGCGCTCCTTGCGGTAAAGCTCGGCGGTTTTAGCGTTGAGTTTTTCCTTATCGGTGGCGTATTTCTTTTGCAGTTTGGCAATCTGCGGCTGGAGCGAGGTCATGCGGCGCATGCTTTTGCGGCTTTTCAAATCCAGCGGGAATAGCACCAGTTTAATCAGAATGGTAAACACCACGATGGACCAGCCGTAGTTATTGACAATCGAATCAATGCCACTGAGAATCCCAGCCAAAAAGACGTTGATTGCATCCATTGGGGAGCTAATTCCTCCTTATCGTTACGGTCGGATCTTCCGGGACGGGGTCGTAGCCGCCCTTGCAGAAGGGATTACAGCGTAAAATCCGCCATACCGCCATACGCGTACCCTTCCAAACGCCATACCGCTCAATGGCCGTGACGGCATATTGTGAGCAGGTGGGTTGAAAGCGGCACGAGGGTGGGGTGTGTGGGCTGATGTGACGCTGGTAGAAACGGATACCGGAAAGTAAAAATCTCTTCATTTGCTGGTCGGGGGCGGTAGCTCGCCACGGTGTAAAGCCAACTTGTGCAAAAGGATCTCCAAACTCCGCTGCAACTGCGCAAAAGAGCGTTCCGCGGCGGACGGATGAGCCACAATGACGTACAGGCCGTTTTTCAGCACCGGCAACTGAGGCCGGATACATTCGCGCAATCTACGCTTCGTGCGGTTGCGCGTAACCGCGCAACCCACCTTTTTGCTAACCGAAAACCCGACGCGCTGCTGTGTGTTTTTCACATATAGCAGCGTCAGGTCCTTCCCGGACGCCTTGACGCCCCGGCGATAGACGTAGGTAAACTGGCGGCTTCGGCCTAAACGGTGCTGTTGCTGCAATACAACTCCTCATTCCACGGTGATTGCAAAAGATGGCCGGCACGGCTCTTCCTGATACCTGAAAAGCCCGTACCCACTTCACCCGAAATCAAGAGTCATGGGGGCGGGCCATCCGATACGCTATTTGCTTCCCAACGGGTGCCTCAGGCGCTGAGTACTTTGCGGCCACGGTGACGGCGGGCGGCAAGCACGCGGCGGCCATTCTTGGTGGACATGCGAGCGCGGAAACCGTGTACTTTGCTGCGTTGGATTTTTTTAGGTTGGAAGGTACGAAACATGGTAAAACAACTCCTTGCAGTTTTCAATCTTGTATGGTTTTGCGCGCCTGTATCCAAACACGCAGGATACCACAAAACAACTATTATATTATAATGTTGGGGGTTTGGACTGTCAAGCGTTTTTTTGCCTGGCGGGCTACGGCTGTGAATTGCAAGTTGAATTGCCGCCCCCCTGCCACATCATGCAGTCTTGAAG
>DAOPZY010000029.1:0-37108 GCA_035353615.1 Candidatus Limiplasma sp. | reverse complement strand
TTGGGTCTCTTTTTTTCCCGGGGGGGGCGGCAATTCATTTTACAACTTACCAAAATTTCATGCCCCGGCAAGCGCGGCGGCGGGGGCCGCACGCGCGCAAGGGTGAAAAACTGCCGCCTGTTACTGGGGACGCTTGAGAAAGTGACCGTTGCCCGTCATATAGGCGATCAGCGTTTGGCGGTCGTCATACACGGATACGCGGTACAGGCAGGTGGTGCCACCGCGCGCGATTTGCTCGGCAACCGCGTACAGACATGCGCCTGTGCCGGGTTTAATGTAGGTGATATCGGCGCTGCGGCTGACCGTGAGCCGGTCTCCCGCGTTGGCCGCCACCGAAAAGGCCGTATCGCACAGGGTGAAAATCGCGCCGCCCTGCACGGTGCCGTTGGAGTTGAGGTGCTGAGGAGTCAGCGGCATGCTACAACGCGCGCCGGCGGAGGAAACCTCGTCGATCCGGATACCGCAAAGCTCCGTGGCAAAAGCATCCTTTTCAAACAGGATGCGCAGTTCCTCAAGGTTCATGCCTTAACCCTCCGAGAGCGAATAGCGTTGAAGCACGGAGCCGTCAAATGCCTTGATGGCAAACAGACCGGCCTCCCAATCCAAAGTCATATAGCTTTTGGGCTGGTTTTCCTTGGGCAGGGCGGCGGAGCCGGGGTTGATGTAGGTGAGGCCCTCGATGGTTTCCACCGTGTGCACATGGGTGTGCCCGTGAATGAGCAGATCGCCCGGGCGGTAGGGCGGGCGTACGGCCAGGTTGAACAGGTGACCGTGCGTGATAAAAGCGGTTTGGTTGTTGACAAGCGGCAGCAGCGCGTAATCCGCCATGATGGGAAACTCCAGCACCATCTGGTCGATCTCCGCATCGCAATTCCCGCGCACCGCAAGCGGCTTTACGGGCATTTCGTTCAGCAGCCGGAAAACGGCCTTGGGATCGTACGCGTCCGGAAGATCGTTTCGCGGACCGTGGTACAGCAGATCACCCAGCAGGATCAGCCGATCCGCCTTTTCGGCGGCCATGCGTTCCAGCACCGCCTCGGCGGCGGTACGGGAGCCGTGCAAATCGGAAGCAAACAGATATTTCATGATTCAATCACCTTTCCGGCAAGTTTCCGCGAAGGGGAAAAATCCATCGCGGCAGAGGGTTCGTGTTGCGTATGAATGTGCGATAAGCGTTCAGAGAAGATGGATTGACCGGCGTTTCGTTTCAAACTCAGCGTGTGTTTGCGCCCTGAGCCGTTTGAAAGCGGCGCGGGACCTCGTAAAGGGTATGGACCGCCCTGCTACGGTTGAATCTCCAAAAGAATGGGGCAATGGTCGCTCCCCATCACGCCGTCGTCAATTTCCGCGCGGAGAATTTTAGGCGCAAGCCGGTTGCTGACCAGAAAATAGTCGATGCGCCAGCCGACATTTTTCGCCCGGCTGTTGGCCATATAGCTCCACCAGGTGTAACGGTCCCGCGCGTCCGGATGCAGCAGGCGGAAGCTGTCCGTGAAGCCGCGCCCGAGCAGGGTGCTGAGCTTGTCGCGCTCCTGTGGGGTAAAGCCCGCGTTTTGCACATTGGCCTTGGGATGCTTGAGATCGATTTCCTGATGGGCCACGTTGAGGTCGCCGCATACGATCACCGGCTTTTCCGCGTCCAACCGGCACAGATAATCGGCAAAGGCGTTCTCCCAGGTCATGCGGTATTCCAGGCGGGTCAGGCCGCGTTGGCTGTTGGGCGTATACACGGTAACCATATGAAAGGTTTCATATTCCAGATCGATCACACGGCCTTCATGGTCGTGCTCATCCACGCCCATATCATACCGCACGGCAAGCGGCTCCTGTTTTGCGAAAATCGCCGTGCCGGAGTAGCCCTTCTTGTCGGCGCTATTCCAAAAGGCGCGGTAGCCTTCGGGCGCAAAATCGATTTGCCCGGGTTGCAGCTTGGTTTCCTGAATGCAGAAGCAATCCGCGCCCTGAGCGGCGAAGTACTCCGCGAAGCCTTTGGTCATACAGGCGCGAAGACCGTTGACATTCCAAGAAATGAGCTTCATACGCACAGTTCCTTTCCCATAAAATGGCCATGCCATTATCATACCATATTCATCTGAGCGGGGCAACAGCGGGGGTTGCCGGGCGATCCGGCTTTTAACAGATTTGGACAGTACGGATAGCCATCAGCGGGTTAACTCCCGCATGGAGGCGATATACGCGCCGTCGAGCTGGTCAAACTGATCCTCCGGCGGATACAGCGCGCCGCCAAAGAAAATATCGCGGTTGTTGGCGGTGGATGTGTCCTTGATTTTTCGGTGATGCGCAAGGTGAATCTGCGTGCAGCTGGTGGCTTCGATAATCTGGGCGGCGTTGCGCAGGTTTACGCCTCCGCCCGGGAGAATCTCCATCGCGCCGCCAACGTAGCGGATCATTTCGGCCAGCGTATCCATGGCGTAAAACGCGCTGGGCGCCTGCCCGCTGGTGAGCACGCGGCGAATGCCAAGATCGATAAGCGTATCCAACGCGCGCTTCCAATCCGGAGTCACATCCAACGCGCGGTGGAACACCGTGGGGCGGTCGCCCGCAAGGCGAACCAGCTCGCGGGTGCGCTGCGCGTCCACGGTACCGTCGCCGTTCAAAATGCCAAACACGAGGCCGTCGGCGCCGTGTTCCAGCAGCTTTTCGGCGTCAAGCAATGCGGTTCTGAACTCCATGGGGGTATAGCAAAAACCGCCCGCGCGGGGGCGCACCATGGCCATGATGGGGATGGGAACCGCCGATTTGGAGGCGATCAGCGCGCCAATGGACGGGGTTAAACCGCCCTGAAACAGGCTGGAATTGAGCTCCACACGGTCCGCGCCGGCTTTCCAGGCTTCGGCCACATCATCACACGAGCCGCAGCACACTTCCAACAGTACCTTTTGCATGGTTGGGTTCCTCCGCGTTTGATGAATTTGTTAACGCCGCGCCTCATGCCGCATCAACCCGGCGGCGAAAGGCTTGAGCGGGCACAGGATCATGATACGCTCCCGGCATGCGGCCGTCAACTGCGTAAACACGCGCGGAAACAGGGCGGAGCCTGTGAATACCAGCCAAGAAAAGCAACGGGTAAGCGTTTACAGATTGCGCAGCAATAAGATGCCTTTCACAGAATATTTGCGAATGCGCTTCTGCCTGTAAAACCAAGCCAACCCAGGGGAGCGAGAAAGGGAGATACGCGCGAAAACGTTGTAGATAAAAGGAATAACGCGTTAATGAAGAATGGTGGATTGCCTGTTTCGAAAAAAGTTTCATTGCCATATTGACAGATAGACTGCCAGGTGATACAATCTCGCCATCGGGTAAATGTTTACCCAATGAGGTGAATTGGATGGCAGTGACGATCGAGGACGTCGCCCGCGAGGCGAATGTGTCCATAGCGACGGTTTCGCGGGTGATGAACAATACCAAGGCGGTAAGCCCCGAACTGCGCGAACGCGTTTTCAGCGCCATCCGAAAAACCAGCTTTCGCCCCAACGTGCTTGCGCGCGGGCTGATTACGAACCGCACCTATACCATCGGCGTTGTGATTTCGGATATTTCAAACCCCGTTTTTGGCGTGCTCACCAAAGGGATTAACAGCGTATGCCAGGATCGGGGCTATACCGTGGTGATTTGCGAATCGGACGGCAAGCGCAAAAAGGAGCTGGCCCTGCTGGAAAAGCTTGCGGAGCAGCGCATCGACGGCCTGCTTTTTGCAGGGGTTGACGTAAACCGGGAACTGATTGACCGGATGCTGTGCCTGGATTACCCCGTGGTGTTGGTAACGCAGGAAGAATCCTACGGGGAAAACCGGATGATGACCGTTTCCCACGATAACCAACGCGCCACGTTTGACGCGATCGATTTTCTGGTTTCCTGCGGGCACCGGCGCATCGCCTTTATCGGCGGCCCGGTTAACGATTACTCATCGGGTGAAAAACGGTTGGAAGGCTATCGGCTGGCCATGGCCAAGCACGGGCTTGAAACCCCGGGAACCTACATCGAGCACGGCGATTTTTCCTTTGACGCGGGTTTCTCGGGTATGAAGCGCATCTACGAGGAAAGCGAAAAGCTGCCCACGGCGGTGATGGCCTGCTCCGACCTGATGGCGATTGGCGCGATGCAATGCGCGCGCAACATGGGCCTTTCCATCCCGGAGGATGTTTCCTTTATGGGGTTTGACGATTCCGAACTGGCCCGGTATTCCACTCCCGCCCTTTCCACCGTGCGAATCTCGTACTATGACGAGGGGGTTCTGGCGGCGGAGGAGCTTTTCCGCTCCATGGACAGTGATAATGGCGAGGAAACGAATATCCGGTACATCCCGCATAAAATTATCCGTCGGGGCAGCGTGAACTGTTTGCGCGCGACGGCGGGAAATCCAACCGCCTGAGAGCGGCGTACAGGGGCAAAGGCTTTTTGCTTGCTATACGGGAAAACCTTTACCCGTTTCGAAGGGCCCCGCAGAGCCATCCGGCAGCCGGTCCGCGCGCCGCGCAGGCCCATCACTTCGGCTTTGATTCCCGCAGTGGAATCAGCGATATAAAAAAGGAGGGTCCCATGATGAAAAACGTTACCCGTAAGCTTCTGGCTGTGATCTTCGCTGCAGTGCTGATCCTGTCCACCTGCACATTCGCAAGCGCAGAAACCATTGAACTGACGTTTGCCTTCGACCAGGGCGTAGGCGAACCCACGCTCAAGCTGTTGGAGCAGTTCAATGCCAGCCAAAGCGACATCCACGTCAACTCCTACGTGCTACCGCAGGACGCCAACAACCTGCACGACGATTTTGTGAACAAGATGATCGCCGGCGACACCAGCGTGGACGTGATGGCGCTGGATGTGGTGTTCGTATCCGAGTTTGCCAGCGCGGGCTGGCTCATGCCCCTGAATGATGCCTTTGACGCGACGGCGCAGGCGGATTACATCCCCGGCACCATCGAAAGCGCAACCTATCAGGGAACCCTGTACGCGATGCCGTGGTTTACCAACGCCAGCATGCTTTTCTACCGCAAGGATCTGCTGGACAGCATCGGCGTAACAACGCCCCCGACCACCTATCAGGGCTGGATCGACGTTTATGAAAAACTCAAGGACAAGGTGGATTATGCCTTCTCCTTCCAGGCGTCGCAAAGCGAAGCGCTTGTGTGCAACTGGTGTGAGTTTGTGTGGAACAACGGCGGCGAAATCTTCGATGCGGACGGGAAACCCGTTGTGACCAGCGACGCCGTGGTTGCCGCGACGCAAAACATGGCGGACCTGATTGGCACCTACGCGCCCGAAGGCACCACCACCTATGCCGAAACCGAATCCCAGCAGGTTTTCCAGGAAGGCAAGGCGTTGACCTGCCGCACCTGGTCCGGCACATGGAACACCTTCAATAATGCCGCCGAATCTTCCGTGGCTGGCAACGTCGCGGTGTGCAACCTGCCCGTGGCTACCGAAGGGCAAACCGCGCACGCCTGCATGGGCGGCCTGGACGTAACCGTGAACAACGCGATTGACGACGCGCATAAGCAGGCCGCGATCACGTTCATCAAATGGATTACCAGCTTTGACACCCAGAAGCAGATGACGCTCCTCTCCTCCCAGCCGCCGGCGTTTGCCAAAGTGTATGAGGATACGGATATCCTTAAGGCCATTCCGTTCTATGCGGATTTCTTCCCGATCATTTCCGATGGCAAGGGCCGCCCTGTGTCCCCGAACTATTCCGAGGTTTCCGACGCCATCCAGCGCAATATCCATCAGGCGCTGACCAAGGAAGTAACGGTGCAGGATGCGCTGAAAACGTTGCAGACCGAGCTGGAAGCGTTCTAAACCAACCTGAGACGCTCTGAAACATGTTCCCCCACACGGGGCGACAAACGGCTGTGACAACTTGACACCGCCCATAGGGTCGCATACAGTACCGGAGGAGGATACGCCTCCTCCGGTCAGATCGTTGGAAAAACCAACCGTGCGGAACCTGTGAAGGGCAAGGGAACCTCAAGCGCGCGCGAGCTCGGAAAGGCAAACGGAGGCGGAGGAACGCTCTCTCCCTCCCGGCGCTCGCGGTCCGGCGACCATTACGCCAACCCAATCGGTTTACAAAACAGGGGGCATGTGAAGATGAAACGGAACCCTCCCAGTCCGCTGCTGCGCAAGGAGGCGAAGATCGCCTGGCTGATGATGGCCCCGGCGCTGATTGTGCTATGTATTGTGGCAGTCTATCCCGTGCTGAGAACCTTTTGGCTCAGTCTGCGGGAAATGAGCCTGAAAAATCCGGGGTCGGGATTCCCCTTCATCGGCTTGGCTAACTATGCGGAAACCTTTACCGACAGCCGGGCCATTACGGACATTTTGTTTACGGCCAAGTTTACGCTGATTACCGTAGCGTTGGAGCTGCTTTTTGGATTTGGGGCCGCGCTTTTAATGAACCAGCCCTTTCGCGGGCGCGGGTTAACGCGGGCGGCCATACTGGTGCCATGGGCGATTCCGACCTCCGTTTCGGCGCTGATGTGGAAATTTATCTATAACGACCAGTACGGGCTGTTCAATGATATTCTGTACCGGCTGGGCGTGATACCCGCCTACCGTTCATGGCTGAGCACAAGCTCGGATACGTTTATGTCGCTGGTAATCACCGATGTTTGGAAAACGTTCCCTTTTATGGCGTTGCTGATTTTAGCGGGGTTGCAAATGCTCCCGGCGGAACTATACGAATCCGCCAAGCTGGACGGCGCGGGGGTGTTCAAACGCTTCCGCCACATTACGCTGCCGCTGATGAAACGCACGCTGCTGGTGGCGCTGCTATTTAGAACGCTGGACGCATTCCGGGTTTTTGACCTGATCTCCGTGATGACGGGGGGCGCGAACGGGACGGAATCGATTGCGATTTACGCCCACAAGCAAATGATGTCCTTCCTGAATTTTGGCTATGGCTCCGCGCTGGCTGTGATTATTTTTCTGGTGGTTTTCATCATCAGCCTCATTTACATGCGGTTTATTGGCAGCGATATGCTGCCGATCGAGTAGGGAGGCGACGGATTTGAAGCATGCGAAGAACCTGATTGTAAACATTCTGTTTTACAGCGCGGTGCTGCTTTTTATAGTGGTGCTTCTGCTGCCTTTTGTATGGCAGTTTTTAACGTCCATCAAGCCGCTGAACGAGATTTCCGCAATGCCCGCAAAGTGGTTGCCCAGCGCGTTTAACGTGCAGTTTTACATCAACATCTTCACCAAGCACCCCTTTGGCAACTATTTAATGAACAGCGCCATCGTGGCGGTTTCGGCCACGCTGATTTCCATCCTGATTGGCGCGAGCGCGGCCTATGCGCTGGCCCGCCTTCGGTTCCGGTTCAAAAAGCCGCTGCTGATGGCGATCCTGTGCATATCGATGTTTCCAACCATTGCGACGCTCAGCCCGATCTACCTTCTGCTGCGCAGTTTGAAGCTGCTCAACACCTATCAGGGGTTGATCCTGCCGTATATTGTTTTTTCCCTTCCGATGGCCATCTGGCTGCTGACCAATTTTTTCAGCCAACTGCCCAAAGGCTTTGAGGAAGCCGCCTCCATCGATGGCGCAACCTGGGCGGATATCTTTTTCCGCATCATGCTGCCGCTGATTAAGCCGGCGGTGTTCTCGGTGGGTTTGCTGGTTTTCATAAACTGCTGGAACGAATATCTCTACGCGCTCTCATTTGTTACAGACACTCGCATGCGCACCGTCCCCGTGGGCATCGCTCTTCTGCCCAGCAACTACCAATTGCCGTGGGGCGATGTGTCCGCCGCGTCAGTGGTGGCCACGGTACCGCTGATTACGCTGGTGCTGGTTTTTCAAAAACGGATTGTCGCAGGTTTAACGACCGGCGGTATCAAAGGCTAAAGATAGAAGGAGTACCATCATGCAAACACTACAAATGACCGAAGGACTGACCCTGCCGCGGGTAATCATCGGCTGCATGCGCATCGCCGACAGCCATATGGAAGGCGAGGCGCTGCTGCGGTTTACCCGGCAGTGCATCGAGCTTGGCGCGGATACGTTTGACCACGCGCCCGTATACGGCGGCTACACCTGTGAAAAATACTTCGGCGACGCGGTGCTTCGCAAAGAGCCGCAACTGCGGGCTAAAATGAAACTGATTACCAAGGCGGGCATTGTGCTGCCGAACCGTTTGGGCAACGCGCGCATCTACTACGAAGCGAGCCGGCAATCCATCCTGCGCGACATGGATGAATCGCTGGAACGTCTGGGCACCGACTATGTGGATTTGCTGCTGGTGCACCGTCCCGACCCGCTGACGGACCCCGCCGAAACCGCCGACGCGCTGGAAACGCTGGTACGGCAAGGAAAAACCCTGCACGTTGGCGTGAGCAACTATACCCCCGCCCAAACCGAAGCCCTGCAAAGAAAACTGTCGATACCGCTGGTTACCAATCAGCTGGAGTTTTCAGTCAAGGCAGCCGATCATTTTTTTGACGGCGTATCCGATGACCTTTTTACCCGCGGCATGAAACCGATGGCATGGTCCCCGTTGGGGGGCGGCAGCGTTTTTTCCGGCACGGATGAACAGAGCGTGCGCCTGCGCGCCGCGCTTGGCGAAATGGCGGCCGGGCATGCGATCCCCGTGGATACGCTGATGTACGCGTGGCTGTTTACCCATCCGCTGAACATCCTCGCCGTTACGGGGTCGATGGACATTCGCCGCATCCAGAACGCGGTGAACGCGTTGCAGATTCAACTGACACATGAAGAATGGTACCGTGTGCTGGCCGCTTCCCGCGGTTATGACGTGCCATAAGCGCGGTGTGGGAAGAAGCGGAACGATGAAAGTGAAGTATGGCCTGATCGGCTCCGGTTGGCGGGCGGAGTTTTACCTCCGCATTGCGCGCCTTGTGCCGGATCAGTTTGAAGTGACCGCCGTGATGGTGCGGGAGCAGGCGAAGGGCGAAGCCGTAGCGGCGCGGTTTGGCGTGCCGGTTGTGTCCGATTTGGATGGTTTATTGGCAACCAAGCCGGATTTTGTGGTGGCCTGCGTAAAGCGCGGCTTTTTAGCCGGCTATGTAACGGAGCTATCGCGCAGGGGCGTGCCGGCGCTATGCGAAACGCCGCCGGCCGAAACCGAGGCGGAGCTATTAAACCTCTGGGAGGATGTAAACCGCTTTAGCGGGCGTGTGCAGGTAGCGGAACAGTATTTTGCGCAACCGTTGTACGCCGCCTATGAAACAGCGCTTCGCGGCGGACTGATCGGGCGCGTGGAGAACATCTCCCTATCCGCGCTGCACGGGTATCACGGCGCGAGCATCATCCGCCGCTATCTGAACGCTGGGTTTGGGAACGCGGCGATTTACGGCAAACGGTACCGGTATGAAGTGACGGAAACCTATGGGCGCGAGGGCATGTGCTTTGATGGGGAAACCTTCGTTTGCCCCCGGGATCGATTAACGTTTGAGTTTGACAACGGCACAACGGCATTCTTTGATTTTTCGGACCCCGCGCAGTATCATTCCTTTATCCGCACGCGGCAGCTCAACGTGCAGGGCGTGCGGGGTGAAATCGACGACCTGACCGTGCGGTACCTGACGGAGCAGAACGTGCCTGTAACGCAGGAATTGAAGCGAATTGATCTGGGGGTTTACGGCAATCAGGAATGGTGTCATTTTGGCATCATGCTTGGCGAGCGGTTCCTGTACCGGTCGCCGTTTGGAAACGCGCGCCTCAATGACGATGAAATTGCCGTGGCCACCTGTTTACAGGGCATGCGGCGCTACCTTGAAACAGGCGAGGATTGCTATTCGCTCCGCGATGCGTTACAGGACATGTACCTTTGCCTGACGATGGAGCGCGCGCTCAGCGAACCGCTGACCGTGATCCGCACGCGAACCATGCCCTGGGTTCCATAATGCTTGTGAATGGAGTGGCGGATGGACTCGGTTTGCAGGAACGGGGTTGAGCTGAGAGATTCTGCCAAAGCGAAAGCCGGGACAGGAGCGTTTGCCCCTGACCCGGCTTTGCTTTATTTGAGGCATTACCCGTGAATGCGACAAAGCGTTTTGACCCGCTCGCCTCATAGCTCTGCGGGCTTAGGCTGTTGGCAAACCGGATGAAGTTCATAAACCGCGCCACATTGTGCCTTCGGCACTCGTGGCGCTTAAGTTGAATTGTTGCCCCATAAGGCCTCCGGCGGGCAAAGGCTTTGCCCCAGCACCCCGCAAGGGCTTTGCCATTGACCCATTTTCGCTGCGGCGAGGGTTTTTTCAACAGTCTGGGCTATACGCTCGCTGGTTGGTTTCGTGCTGTTGCGAATGGCTTGGGCGCTGCCCCAAACCCCTGCAGGAGCTTTACCCCTGCAACCTGACAAGGGCCTCGGCTTTGAGTCGGTTTCGTAGCGGCGGGGGATATGATTCTACTTTTCAAGCAGGTATTTTTGCCTGAACTGCTCGAAATTCTGAAAATCCGGCAACCGTTCCCGAAGCGTTTCCAGATCCCAATTCCACCACGCAATCCGCTCAATCTGGTCCACCGTGGTTGGATCAAACCGCATTTTGATTTTCCGCGCCGGCACCCCCGCGACAACCGCGTACGGTTCCACATCATGGGTGACAATCGCCCCTGTGCCGATTACTGCCCCGTTGCCAACGGTTACCCCGGGCATCACCGTTGCCCCGTGGCCAATCCACACGTCGTGGCCAATGGTCACCGGGTGTTCCCGCCGCCAGTCAAAAAAAGCCGCGTCATCCTCGCCCAGCCCGAATAACTCGCTGCGGTAGGTGAAGTGGTGCTGCGCAACGCGCGTGTAGGCGGGGTGGTTGCCGGGGTTGATGCGCACAAAGGTCGCAATGGAACAGAACTTGCCGACGTGGGCGTAGGACACCTGATTGTAACCTGCTAAATAGGAGAAATCCCCAACGTCGCACTCCTCCAGCGCGCACTGGTCCAGAATTTGCACATAATCCCCCAAGGTTGTCTGTTGAAGCAAAACATTTAGCCCCAAATTTGGCTGACGGTTCAGCATAGGCGGTTCCCTCCGCTTTCACAGGCCAGATCATCGCCGATGGCGACCGGTTCGTCGTTATAACGGCCGTGGTAATCGCTTCCGCCGGTTAAAAACAGCGGCGCGGCGCTATCTCGCACGCATTCCATGATCGTTTCCTTATCCTCCGGCCGGTTGGCCGGGTGATTGTATTCCACGCCGTCAAACGGCAAGGCCTGAAGCAGGTAAAAGTTTTGTTGCTGGCCGGGGTGCGCGAGCACGGCGAGTCCGCCCGCGCGGTGGATCACCTCCACCGCGTCGCGCACATCCGCGTATTCGATATCAAAATCGCAATACCCGCCGCGCTTGAACACCTTCTGGTAAAACGCGCCGAACATCTCCTCCGCCTGACCGGTCGCCACAAGGGCTTCCATGATGTGCTGCTTGTAAAGATACTTTCCGTCCGCTTTATGCAGGCGTTCTGGATCGATGGTGTAGCCGTGCTCCTGAAGCAGACGCACTTGCCGCAGGGAATTTTAGTGCCTGCGCTCCCGCAGCGGCTTCACAAACGCTTCCACCAATGCGTCGTCCCGGATGCAGTAGCCAAGCACGTGGGCTTTGACGCCGGTCGCGGGGTCGATGGCGGAAATTTCGATGCCGCACAGCACCTGAATACGTGGGTCGTTGGGCAACAACCGACGCTGCGCCAGCGTATCATGATCGGTGATCGCGATGGCTGTTAAGCCGCGTTTCACCGCCTTTTCAACAATTTCCGCGACGGTATCGCCACCGTCGGATACGGTGGAGTGAATGTGGAGATCCGCCCGGATCATAAAAACACCCCCTCGGAGATGTTATACACCTGATCGCAAAGCCCCTCCATAAACTCCAGATCATGGAAAATGCCGATCATGCTGGTGTTTTGCGTCTTCAGGCGAATCAGCATCTCTTTTACAAGGGTTTTAGTCTGACTGTCCAGCGAGGCGGTCGGCTCGTCCAACAGCATCAGGCGGGGGTTTTTCACCATGGTATGCGCGAGGTTCAGCCGAAGCCTCTCCCCGCCGGAAAACGTGGCGGGGTACATGTCCCACAGCTCTTTCGGCAGCTGAAAATAGCTCAGCATGGCTTGCGCGCCGGCTACGGCTTCCTGCTGATGGGCGCCGGTATCCAGCAGCGCGCTCATCACATGCTCGCGCGCGGTAGTGCGGGGCATGACGTTTAAAAACTGGGACACATACCCGATTTCCCGCCTGCGCAGGTACAGCACTTCCCTCTCCGTTGCCGTTGAAAGGTCAATATCTCCCAGCGCGGCGCTATGGTAAAGGATGCGGCCTTCCGTGGGCAGGTAGCTGCGGTGGATACATTTCAGGATGGTCGATTTGCCCGCGCCGCTACGCCCCACAATGCCGATAAACTGGCCCTGACCAAGGGAAAAACCAATATTCTGGCAGGATTGGATATCCCGTTCCGGCGTGTGGATGTGAAAGGTTTTGGACAGCCCTTCAATTTGTAAAATCTCCATGCTACCTCCTGTACGCAATGCTGGCGGTGATTTGCCCATCCACAAGCGCATCGGTTACAACCGGGTACCCGTCCACAACATCAACCAGCAGGATGTCCGCTGTTTTCCCCACCTCGAGGCTGCCATAATCCCGATCGATCCCGACCGCGCGCGCCGGATTCAGCGTGGCGCGGTTGACCATCTCGTTCAGGGGCACGCCGTACACGCGCGTCATGGCAAACACGCCGTGCAGCATGGCGGGCGGGTAATAGTCCGAGCAGACGATATCGGCGCAGTTTTCGCAGATTGCCTCGGCTGCGGACATGTTGCCGGAGTGCGAGGCGCCCATCAGGATGTTGGGCGCGCCCACGATGGTGTGAAAGCCCATCGCTCTGGCGGCATGCGCCGTTTCCAGCGTGACCGGAAATTCGCTGATATCCACGCCCAACGCGCGGTTAACGGCTAGCTTATCGGCCGTGTCGTCATCATGAGAGGCGACGGCGACGCCTTTGGCGTGCGCCAGATCGGAAAGCTCCCGGAGCTGCTCAAAGCTCAGCATGGGTTTATTTCGGTGGTATTCGACAACGCCTTCCGCCCCGAGGGTTTCAATCTCGTGGCCGTGATACTTGCCAATCGTGTCCAGATAAACCGACAAATCCCGGTACTGGCCCTGCCCCGGCGTGTGGTCCATAAAGGAAATCTCATGCGCCAGCCCAGCCTGGATCATTGCTTTAGCGATTTCATAGGCGGCTAAGTTATCAATCTCGATGCGCAGATGGAACCGGTGGTGGATCAGATGATCGCGGCTGTGAATGCCGCCGATGAGGCTGGCCAGCTTTTGAACGCTTTCCACCGTACGCAGGGGGGACTTGCCGAAAAACTCGTCCCGGTACAGCGAAATGGAATGGTATATGGTGGTGATCCCCTGCAACAGCATTTCCCGCTCGCATTCCTTGAGCGCCAGCTCAAAATCCATTTGCGCCGTAGGGCGCGGCTGGATGAACTGCTCGATTTTATCCGAATGGATATCAACCATGCCCGGCATTACATAGCGGCCCGTTGCGTCGATGGTCGATCTGGCGTTGGCGACCGCGTCCACAATGCCGATAATCCGATTTTGATCGATCAGCAGCGTTTTACCTTCCAGCACGCCGCCCGGGGTAATCAGTTTTCCGTTTTGGATGGCAATCACTGGCTTGCGCCTCCTTATAAAAGCGAATGAACCAACTGCTGGGTGTAGGCGTGCTGCGGGTCCTCCAAAATCTGGTCGGTCAAACCGCTTTCCACAATGCGCCCGTCCAGCATGACCACGGTACGGTCCGCGAGCATCCGGATCACCGCGAGATCATGCGATACCAGCAGAATGGAAATCCCGTATTCCGCCTTGATTTTCCGGATCAGATCCAACACCTTGGCCTGCACGGATAAATCCAGCCCCGTGGTAACCTCGTCCAGCAAAAGCAGGGCGGGATGGTTCGCCAGCGCCTTAGAGATTTGGACGCGCTGCTGCATCCCTCCCGAAAAATTCCGGGGCGCTTCGCCCATTCGGGAAATCAGAATTTCCACCGCGCTTAGCAGCTCTTTCACGCGCTCCGTCATGAGGCCCGAATCCCGCTGCCCGGCGGCGATCATCTTTTCCGCGATATTGGCGGCGGAGGAGTAATCCATCCGCAGCCCCTGCACCGGGTTTTGGTACACCATGCCCATCGCGCAGTTTTTGATATCGCGCTTTTCCGCGCCGCTGGTTTCCCAGATGCTCTGCGCGCCATCGCAGTAATCCCGCAGAAAAGCCTGCCCGTCGGTTGGTTCAATATCAAAGTAAAGGCTTTGCATCAGCGTGGATTTGCCGGAGCCGGATTCGCCCACAATCCCCAGCACCTCGCCCGGGTACACGTCAAAGCTCACATCCCGGGCGGCCCAAACGCTTCCGCAAACGGTGCAGCGGTTCTTTTCCATATGGCTGTCGCAAAGGGGGCATCCCTCGCCGTAACGCACGCTCAGGTGTTGAACGCGCAGTACGGGCGTTTCTGCAAGTGTCATTTTGCACACATCTCCTGACAGTAGGATGTATCGGAACACTGGTATTGCCGCTCGCCCGTGGCAGCGTCAAACATTTCATCCAGATAGGTGTTTTCGCTGCCGCACAGGCGGCACCGTTTGCCGGCGAAGGTTTCCCGGCGAAAGGGCACATCGTCAAACGCGAGCGGCTGCACTTTGGTGTGCGGGGGAATGGCGTATATTTTCTTTTCCCGACCCGCGCCAAAAAGGTAAAGGCACTCCGAGCCGTTCAGCTTGGGGGTATCAAAGCGGGGAATCGGGCTGGGGTTGAGCAGATAGCGCCCCTCGACCATGCAGGGGTATTCGGAGGAGAGGGTCACCCGCCCGTAGCGGATCAGGCTTTCATAAAGCTGCAACCACATGGGCGCATAATCCTTTTCCGCGTGCATGCGCTTGGTGATTTCCTCGCGGGGCTCCACAATGCGCAGCGGCTCGGGCAGCGGCACCTGCAACACAAGGATCTGCCTGTTGCTCATGGGCGCTTCGGGAATACGGTGGCGGGTTTGCACCAGCGTGGCTTCCCGGGTGTGAACAGTGGTGGGCACATCGGTGCACAGGGATACGAATTTTTTAATGTTGACCGCGTTCACGCTGTCGTCGCTGCCCTGATCGATCACCTTGAGCACGTCCTCCGGCCCAATCAGCGACAGGGTCAGTTGGATGCCGCCTGTGCCCCAGCCCCGCCCGATGGGCAGTTCCCGGGAGCCAAACGGCACCTGATAGCCGGGAATGGCGACCGCCTTGAGCGTTGCGCGCCGGATTTCCCGCTTGGAGCCTTCGTCCAGAAAGGCGTAGTTATAGTTTGGATTCATCGCCCTGCCTCCTCGTGTTGCGCACCGCGTCCAGCTTGGATTGGAAGGTCACGTAATGCGGCAGCTTCAGGTGGGAGAGGAAACCGTTCATTTCCAGACTGTCGCCGTGCGTGAGCACAAATTCCTCGTTTTGCGCGGGATTCGGCCCGGGATGGTTCAATTCCCGATCCACCACAGCCATGGCGATCGCCTTGTTTTCGTTGCGGCCAAACACTGCGCCGTAGCCGAGCGCAAGCTTGAGCTGGCCCCGGTCGTCCGCCTCGGTGAGGCATTCCGCTTCGGTAATCAGAATTTCGCCAACATAAATGCTCTGGGTTGAATCAAACAGATATGGAACGCAAAGCTCCACATACCCTGTGCGCAGTTCGCCCACGGTCGGGTGCACCTGACCGAAGCCGCGCAGCGAGGAATACGCAAGCCCGGAAAGAAACCCCGTATCCGCCCGGGCCATGGTTTGCAGGCGGGCGCTGCGGGGCGCGGGAAACTCCAGCAGGTTTTCGGTAACGTCAAAGGGCGTTTCGTTGTTTTCCGCGTAAACATCCAAAAGACCGTCCCGCTTGAGCGTATCGGACACGCGGGGGCAGGGCGTGATCGGTTCCGGCGGTTGGGCCGCGCAAAGTGCCCGCAGCCGGTCGTGGAACGACTGCGCGCCTTCCGAGTCGGCTTCAAAACGAATCAGGCGGTGCGTATAGTCGTAGGTTGCGCCTAGCATCTGCCCGCCTTCGATATCCTTAAACGCGGCGGAAATGCGACGGACAACCCGCATGCCGGCCGTATCCGCCGGCAGGGTACAATGCCGTCTGGCGAGCGTAGAGCGATAGGCCCGCAGCAGAAAAACCGCTTCTTCTACCGAGCCTTCGCATTGCCTGAGCGCCAGCGCCGCGTAGGCCGGGGAATACAGCCCGGCTTCGCCCATCACGCGATCCACCAGCAGGGAAAGCTTTTTTTCAATGGCTTCCAGCTCCAAATCCAGCGGCGTGCCGCTCCGGTACCAATCCAGCAGACGGATGCTGGCCTCGATGGCTTCCTTGCCGCCGGAAACCGCAACATACGCCATCAGCTCACCTCCCGAAGGGTCAGGCGCGGGATGGCGTAAAGCTCGCCCTCGCCCGTCACAAAAATCAGATCAATCCCCTGCGGATATTCGTACGCCTGCCGGTCGCGCGTCGCAAGCGCCGCGAGCGCCGCGTCGGTGAGGGCGACCTCTGCAACGCCGTCGATGCCCGGCCCGTACAGTCGAACGGGATGGCTCGGCGTTCCGTTATCCAGAACAATAACTGTGGCGGACAGGTGCGGGTCCCGCAGCGTGCCGCGCTTGGCGGCAGGGATCAGCGCTTCAACCGCCGATGCGTCCGGCACAAACAGAAAATCCGCGCTTTCAGGGGTTGCCCGCTCCGCCAACGTCAGGGAAACCAAATCGTTTGCCAGCGCCTCGTCGTTGTGGACGCAGAAGCTGACCGCGTTGTCCAAAAGCGTCATGCCGATGGCCAGAAACGGCGCGACGCCGGCGTGAAACTTGCGCGCGCAGCTTTGCAGGCTCACCTTGCGGGTCGGGTTTGCCATGGCTTCCAGAATCAGCCGAAAGGCGCGCTGGGAATCGAAAACCTCGTCAAAGTCATGCAATTTTTTCATGTGGGCATCTCCGTATCGATCGATGTGAAGCTGACCAGCGTTTGTCGGTGCAGGGCGTTTTCGCGCATCAATTGCTGACCCTGCTCTGCCTCAAGGGCTAAAAGCGCGTCATCTTCCTCAAAAACTCCGCTGTTGACAGCGGCGTCGATGATCGCCATGTGCAGCGCTTTTTCCGCGATGTTCCCCATGGTGACCGCCATGCCGCGCTCGCCGTCCAGCGTGACGGACGCTTCCCACACGATCACTTCCCCCAGATAAAACAGGCTGGATTCAGCTGTTTCGCGCAGTTTTACCATCGCAAGGGTTTTGCTGGGTTCCCGTACCACCGTGACTGAATGCCCGGCTTGCAACCTTTCGGCCATCGCGGCTACCGTTGCCGCGTCCGCGCGGGCCAGGATGCGGAATAACCGTTTCTTTTCCATACTGTACTATGCTACTTCACTTTCGCCTTGATTTGGGTGGCCAGCGTTTCCAACAGGATGACGGCCAGCACGATCACCCATGTGATATAGCCAAGCTCCCGCAGATCAAAATAGAAGCTCCCCGCCATAAAAAGATCGTACCCGATCCCGCCCGCGCCCGCGGCGGCCCCAACCGCGATGGCGTTGGTAAAGTTGATCTCAAAGCGCAGAAAGGTCCACGCGAGCATATAGCGGACGGAGGAGGGCAGAATGGCTTGGAATACGATGGCCCAGTAGCCGGCCCCGCTGGCCCTGAGCGCCTCAATGGTTCCGGGGTCCATTTCCTCAATGGATTCGGCGTATGCCTTGGTCAGGTACGCCGCGCTGTGAAAGGTGAGGCCCACCACAGCCGCCACGCTGCCCAAGCCTGCCGAAACCGCGAAGATCAGCACCCACAGAATGGTTGGCACCGCGCGCACAAGCGCGATCAGCGAGCGGGTTGCGGTTGCCACGCGCGGGTTGGCGATGTTTTTAGCGCACAGCAGCGCCCCAAAAAAAGCGATCACCGCGCCGAAAATGGTTGCAAGCCCACCCAGACAGAAGGTGACGAGCACCTGATTCATCGCGCCCCAAAAGGTGTTGCGCGCAAGCCGAGGCTGAAAGAACACGGTTTGCACGTTGCGCCATGTTTTAGCCATCGCCTCGGCAAAATCGACGTTTTTCACATCGAAGGATAAAAACCCCCACAGCGCGAGCAACAGCAGCACCGCAAGCGTGCCGCGCACCGCCGCGCCGCTTTTGGAATAAGAATAAATCTTGATTTTGCCCGCGGCGGTTCTGCGGATGGGCCGCTGAAATTCCAGACCCAGGTCAAAGGGCTGATTCGCCAGAATTTCCTTATTCATAAAATCACCTTCCGGATGCGCGTGGATAGGGTTTCAATCAGGATCACCGTGAGCACGATGCAGAGAACGACAAGGCTTGCTGAGCCGTAATCCAGCCGTTTATAGTACAGATCAAACAGATAGCCGATCCCTGTGGCGGTCAGCATGCCGATCAGGGTGGAACTGCGGATGTTGGTTTCGATCATGAACAGCACCCAGGTGAGCATTTCCGAAATGGAGGAGGGGATGATGGCCTGAAATACGGTTTGCAGATAGGTCGCGCCTGTTGCGGAG
This sequence comes from Candidatus Limiplasma sp., assembly GCA_035353615.1. Classification (GTDB taxonomy): domain Bacteria; phylum Bacillota; class Clostridia; order Christensenellales; family Aristaeellaceae; genus CAXXOK01. Next base: position 18,574 of record DAOPZY010000029.1, on the reverse strand, counting down.
AGCGCTTCGGTGCAGGCGGCGCTTACCTCGTCGATGGTTTCGATAAACGTGCGCGTGAGCATGCCAAACGTGGTAAAGAACAGCGCGAAGAAGCCGGTGAGGATGTTTTGCCCGAACGAGAACAGCAGGAGCATCGCCCACACCACATCCGGCACATTGCGGAAAAACGCGGCCGCGATGCGCACCAGTCGCCCGATCCAGCGATGGGCGCCGGTTGTTTTGGACCCCAGCAGGCTAAAAAAGAAGGCAAACAGCCCCGCCACCACGGTGACCGATATGGAAAGCAGCGTGGTTTCCATAAGCTTTTGCAGTATATTGGGCAGACGCCTGAGCGCCTTTTCGGTTGGCACCAGATTGCCAACAATCCAGGAAAACGCGCGCGGCAAGGCGGAAATCCCATCCTTGGCGCTAAACTGGGTGACCAGCGAAGCGAGCAGGTAAAAGCCGATCACGCCAAGCAGCGTAAGCGTATAAACGCGTTTGCGCCGGGCAAAGACCGACTCCTGCGCGCGCCCGGGCTTAGCCTTGAACATCGGTTATCAGCTCCCCACGGTTGGATTGGTAAATTTCGTAGATCATGCTTTGGGGAAGCGCGTCGGCCGGACCGTCGTACACGATGCTGCCCCCGGTGAGGCCGATGATGCGCTGGGAATACTTGATGGCGACATCCACCTGATGCAGGTTCACAATGCAGGTGATCTTCATGGTTTTGTTGATATCCGCCAGATGGTCCATGATGATTTTGGAGGCGCTGGGGTCCAGACTGGCAATCGGTTCGTCGCAGAGGATCACCCGCGGTTCCTGCATAATCGCGCGGGCGATGCCGACGCGCTGCTTTTGACCGCCGGAAAGCTCGTCGCAGCGTTTGTAGGCCTGATCCTGTAACCCAAGCTTGGTGAGGATGGCAAACGCCTTTTCCTTTTCCGCCTCGGTATACAGCCCAACCGCGCCGCTGAGGGTGGATTTGTGGCCCAGCCGCCCGTGAAGCACGTTCTCGATCACGCTCAGCCGGTTCACCAGATTATAGTGTTGAAAGATCATGCCCGTTTTGGTGCGGATGCCCCGCAGCTCCTTTTTGCTCAGGCGCGTAATGTCCTGACCGTCCAGAACAATAACGCCCTGCGTTGCGTCCACCAAACGGTTGACGCAACGCAGGATCGTGGATTTTCCCGAACCGGACGGCCCAATGATGGACACAAACTCGCCCTCGTTCACCGAAAAGGTAACGTTCTGAATCGCCATGGTTTTCTGATCGTACGTTTTGCTGACATTTCTGAACTCTAGGATGGGCATGTGTGCACCTCAAAGTTTTCATCATTTGGGCAGCTGTGCCGCCGGAAAGCGGGCGCTATTACTGCGCCATTTCGCGGATGGGGTTGTACCAGGCGTCGTCTACCAGCAGGAAGCATTCCTTATCGGTCTTTTTGAACATGCCAACCTTGCCGGCTTCCTTGCCTTCCGCGGTGATGAAGATATCGGGGTTGCTGGCCACATCGGCGGAGAGGAAGCGATCTTGAATTTTCTTCGCGTCATCGGCGCTCAGGCTCTCGGAGTTGTAGGCGAAGGGGCCGTTGAGCACGGGCGTGGATTGGATGATTACGAAGGACTTGCCTGTAACCGTGTCAAAAGGAGCGGTCGCGTCGGCCTTGATGGTGTAAACCGCGCCGGCTTTTTCTTCGGTGCCGGCCGTGCAATCGGCATAGGGGGCCAGTTCGGTATCGCAGAAGGCCGCTACGTCCGCCGCGCCGGAGATCAGGTTATAGGCGGAGCCTTGGTGGGAGCCGCCGAACAGCACTTCGGAGAAGAACTTGTCGCTGCCGCCTTCCACCAGATCATCCGAGGTGATGTTCTTCCACGCGTCCTGCTTGGAGAAGAAGGCGATGATGTTGGTGGTGGGCACTTTGAAGCCGGAGGTGGAGCTATTGCTCACGAAGGACATTTTTTTGCCCTGAATGTTGGCGATGGAATAGGCGTCGCCGTCTTTGTACTGATCTTCCTGACCCTGATTGACGCACATCCAGCTGTAGTAGATGGCGTCGTCCAGCGTGCCGGAAGCGCCGGAGTTCACAAACAGGGGAGCCACAGCCGCATTCTTGTCCTTGGCCTGAATGTAACCCTGCGCGCCCATGAAGCAGATTTGCGCCTGACCGCTGGCGAGGGCTTCGATAGCGATGGAGTAATCGGTGGTCAGCTTGTTGTCAACCTGCTTGCCGGTGGCTTCGGTAATCAGCTTGCCGAAAGCGTCGCGCGCGCTCTGGTAATCCGCCGCGGACTCGTTGGGGTACCACACAATGGTGATGGTGTCGGAGGAGGAAGCGCCCGCCATGGGGACGATCATGCCGACCATCAGGAACACTGCCGTCAGAAGAACCGTGAACCGCCTGAGCAACCCTTGCTTATTCATCGTTTTTCTCCTTTTCTTTTCCTAGCAGCTTTTTTGCTTAATCCTTTACTGCAATGCAAACTTTACGCCGGGAATGTTAAAAGCGTGTATCTATCGCTTAAAATCCAACGATTCAAATGGTAAAATGCGGGTAAAGTAAGCGTGGTGGAGGCGTGCGCCCGGCTAAGAGCGCCTCCCGGAAACGCAAGCAGGGGCGGATCCGCCCCGTCGGAACGCTTGCCTGCTCGCGCTGGGGAGGAGCAGAAAGTCGCCGGATGGCTGGCCGCTTGCGTGGGGGAAGGAACGCGCTTTGCTGTTTAACGGTTTTCGGCGGAGCGATACGCGCCGCAGGCAGGCGGGGCAGGCGGAACGGGACGGAGGATGGCTGGACTGAAAAATAAAAGTCAACAATAGTCAGAGCAATGGCAAAGTCGTTGAAAAATAAGGATTTATGAATTATGAACAAATCTTGAATTTGCCCCTGAATCCGCTTGACAAACCGGTGAATCAGGCTTATGATATGAGCATGTTAGCACTCACGTTAAACGAGTGCTAACAAAATAGCCGGAGCGATACCCCGGAAAGCTGGATCAGGAGGTGAGCGGATGTCAATGGATGCGCGGAAGTTCCGCATTTTACAGGCGATCATTGACGACTACATCCTGACGGCCATTCCGGTGGGTAGCCGCACCATCTCCAAAAAGTACGAGATGGGTTTAAGCTCCGCCACGATCCGCAACGAAATGAGCGATCTAGAGGAACTTGGCTATCTGGACCAGCCTCACGTAAGCGCAGGCCGCATCCCCAGCATCAAGGCGTACCGCCTGTATGTGGATCAGCTCCTGAAAACAGGAAAGATTCAGGGGGATGATGTGGAAAGCATCCGCCAGCATTTCAGCGACCGCAGCGGAAAGATGGAGGACGTGATCAACCGCGCCGCGCAGGTGCTCAGCTCCATTACGCATTACACGTCGCTGGTGATGAGCCCCAAGGGCGGGGAATTGTCCATCCGCAACCTGCAACTGGTGCCGGTTTCCAACATGAGCGCACTATTGGTGATTGTTACCGACGGCGGAATTGTGCGGGATTCGGTGATCCATGTGGACAGCGATTTGGATGCGGACGCGCTGTATTCGATCAGCCGGATGCTGACCGAACGGCTGTCCGGGCACACGCTGGCCGACGCGCAAGCACTGCTGAGGACCATGGTGCGGGAATTTGCTGAAAAGCGGATGGTGCTCAGCGGCATCAGCGATCTGGTGGCGGATGTGGAAAGCCAACAGTTAAAAGGAAAGCTGGCCTTCGGCGGCACGAGCAATATCCTGAACTTTCCGGAGTACAGCGATGTGGAAAAGGCGAAAACCTTCCTGTCGATGCTGGAAACCAAGGATTCGCTCATGCAGTTACTGGAACAGCACCAGAGCATGGCGTTTACCGTGCGAATCGGCCCGGAAACGGGCATGCCGGAGCTAAAGGACTGTTCGCTGGTCACCGCGACCTATTCGCTGGGCGATCACACCCACGGCACCATTGGGGTCATCGGCCCCACAAGAATGCAGTACGGCCGCGTTTTAAGCGTGCTGAGCGCAATGGGCGAGCAGTTGACCCGCCTGCTGACGCAGGATAAGGAGTGACAGCGATGGCCGCGAAAAAGAAAACCCATAGGAACGGGGGAGAAAAACCAACCATGCAGCCTGAAAAGGAAAAGCGGGACGAAAAAGAAGCCCTGAATACCCAACCGACCCAAACCAATCCATCGACTGCGGAAACCGATCAGGACGCTTTGAACGCCATGGCGGGCGAGCTGGAAGAAGCGACATCCTGCCAGCTGGACGACGAGTTTGAAGCCGAAAGGGCTGAAGCCGAAGCGCAGACGGCCGCCAACGAGCTTGCGGAAGCGCTTGCCGCAGCCAACGCGAGGGCTGATGAATATTTGACGCTGGCCCAACGCGTACAGGCGGATTTTGATAACTACCGCCGCCGCAACCAGAACGTCCGGGGCGAGGCGTTTGAGGATGGCGCGCGCGCCTTTGTGGCCACGCTGCTGCCCGTGCTGGACAATCTGGAGCGCGCGATCGGCGCGGCTGACGCTTCAACTGATAAAGCGCTTAAAGAAGGCGTGGAGATGGTTCAGCGCCAACTTGCGGACGCCTTTACCAAACGGGGTGTGACCCCCATCAGCCGCAAGGGGGAGAAATTCGACCCCAACCTTGAAAACGCCGTGATGCAGGGCGCCCCGGAGGACGGGGAGCCGGGCAGCGTGTGCGAGGTGCTCCAGAAGGGCTATCAAATGGGCGGCACAGTGCTGCGCCACGCGATGGTCAAGGTCGTTCCCGAATAAGCGGGAACGCTTGCAAACGGGTAAGGGATGCGATCCCTTCCAAATATAAACGCTAATGCCCCGATACCCCGACAGCACAAAACATTTTGCATCCATGGATGAGGAGGATTTGACTATGAGTAAGATTATCGGCATTGACCTTGGCACCACCAACAGCTGCGTCGCCGTTCTGGAAGGCGGCGAGCCGGTTGTAATCCCCAACGCGGAAGGCGCGCGTACCACCCCTTCCGTCGTGGCTTTTACCAAAGACGGCGAACGCCTTGTGGGCCAGATTGCCAAACGCCAGGCGGTTACCAACCCTGACCGGACCGTGATTTCCATTAAGCGTGAAATGGGCACCGGCCACAAGGTAACCATTGATGATAAAAGCTATACCCCGCAGGAGATTAGCGCGATGATCCTGCAAAAGCTGAAAACCGACGCGGAAGCTTATCTGGGCGAGAAAGTGACGCAGGCGGTTATCACCGTGCCCGCGTATTTCAGCGACAGCCAGCGTCAGGCCACCAAGGACGCCGGCCGCATCGCCGGGCTGGAAGTGCTGCGCATTATCAATGAGCCGACCGCCGCTTCGCTGGCCTACGGCTTGGATAAGGAAGGCTCCCAGAAAATTCTGGTGTACGATTTGGGCGGCGGCACGTTCGACGTAAGCCTGCTTGAAATTGGCGACGGCGTGTTTGAAGTGCTGGCGACCAACGGCAACAACCGCTTGGGCGGCGACGACTTTGACGAACGCATTATCAACTGGATTGTGGATAACTTTAAGAAGGAAAACGGCATTGACCTCAAGCAGGATCGGATGGCGTACCAGCGCCTCAAGGAAGCGGCGGAAAAGGCCAAGATCGACCTTTCCGGCGTGATGAGCGCCAACATCAACCTGCCCTTCATCACCAGCGACCAGAACGGCCCCAAGCATCTGGACATGACGCTGACCCGCGCCAAGTTTGACGAACTGACCGCCGATCTGGTGGAAATGACCATCGACCCGATGAACAAGGCCCTCAAGGACGCGAACCTGACCGCCGAGCAAATCGACAAGGTGATTCTGGTGGGCGGTTCCACCCGTATCCCCGCGGTGCAGACAGCCGTTAAGAAGATCACCAACAAAGAACCTTTCAAGGGCATCAACCCCGATGAGTGCGTCGCCGTGGGCGCGGCCATTCAGGGCGGCGTGCTGGGCGGCGAAGTCAAGGATGTGCTGCTGCTGGACGTGACCCCGCTTTCGCTGGGTTTGGAAACCGAAGGCCACATCTTTACCCGCCTGATCGACCGCAACACCACCATCCCCACGACCAAATCGCAGGTGTTCTCCACCGCGGCGGACGGCCAGACGACCGTGGAAATCCACGTGTTGCAGGGCGAGCGCCCCATGGCGTACGATAACAAGACGCTTGGCCGTTTCCAGCTGACGGGCATCCCGCCCGCGCCGCGCGGTGTGCCGCAGATCGAGGTTACCTTCAACATCGACCGCAACGGCATCGTGAATGTATCCGCCAAGGATAAGGGCACCGGCAACGAGCAGAAGATCACCATCACCGCCTCGACCAACATGACTGAGGATGAAATCCAGAAGCGCGTGAAGGAAGCCGAGCAGTTTGCCGAGCAGGACAAGGCGCGCAAGGATGAGGTGGAAACCGTAAACCATGCCGACAGCCTGATTTACGAGCTGGAAAAGCAACTGAAGGACAACGAAAGCAAACTCTCCGCTGAGGATAAGGCGGCGGTGGAAAGCGAGATCGCGGAGTTCAAGAAGGTGCGCGAAACCAATGACGCCGCCAAGATCAAGACCGCCATGGAAGCAATGACCCAGAAGGTCTACCAGATTTTTGGCAAGCTCTACCAGCAGGAGGGCGGCGCTCCCGATATGGGCGGCGCGCCTGACATGGGCGGAGCCTCCGCCGGCCCCACCCAGAATGACGATGGCACCGTCAATACGGATTACGATGTGAAGTAAGGGCGAGGCCCCTTCACAGTCGCCTCGGCGCGGCGCGGATTTGGCTCCGCGCCATGCCGGGGCCTTTCGCAGGTAAACGCCTTTTCCGTGCGGCGGCAAAGCGCCGCCCGGCGAACCGTTGCGCTGTGCAGCGCTCGGGGAAACCAAGCGTAAAGCCTGTGCGAACTTGAACATTACGGGGCTGGGCCAGGCAACGGCAGGAAGCCTACAAGCCCATAAGCGGCATCCGGCAACCGGAAACAGCGGCCCAGCCCCATCAGATTCGTTCGGCGCGCGTGAACGCGTCGGCATAAAGTAGGTGAGCATTTGGCTAAACGCGATTATTACGAGGTGCTCGGCGTACCCAAAACGGCGACCGACGCCGAAATTAAAAGCGCATACCGTAAAAAGGCCAAGGAATGCCATCCCGACCTGAACCAGAGCGATAAGAACGCAGAGGAACGCTTTAAGGAGCTGAACGAGGCCAACGAGGTTCTCAGCGATCCGGAAAAACGCTCGCGGTACGATCAGTTTGGCTTTGACGGCCCGAATGCGCAGGGCTTTGGCGGCGGCGCGGGTACGGGTGATTTTGGCGGTTTTGGGGATTTCAGCAGCATTTTTGACTCGATCTTTGGCGGCGGCATGTCGGGCGCATCCCGCAGGCAAGGCCCGTCGCAGGGCGACGATTTGCGCCACGATATCGCCATCACGTTTGAAGAAGCCGCTTTCGGCTGCCAAAAGACGTTTGAATTTCTGCGCAACGAGCACTGCGAAACCTGTCACGGTACAGGCGCGAAGCCCGGCACCACCGCGCAAACCTGCCCCACCTGCAAAGGCGCGGGCCAAGTGCGGCAGGGCGGCGGCTTCATGGTCACGGTACGCACCTGCCCCACCTGCCACGGCGAAGGCAAAATTGTCAAGGATAAGTGCACCGCTTGCGGCGGATCGGGCCATGTTCGCAAAAAACGGACCGCGACCATCAAAATCCCCGCCGGTATCGACAACGGTCAGACGATTGTCATGAGCGGCCAAGGCGAGCCGGGCGCGCAGGGCGGCCCGAACGGGGATTTGTATGTGCGCGTAACGGTGCGGCCGCATAAGCTGTTCCAGCGGGACGGCACCACGCTGCGGTTGGAACTGCCCATCAGCATGACGCAGGCGGCATTGGGCGCGGAAATCGAAGTGCCCACCCTGAAAGACAAAGCCAGGTACCGCATCCCGGAAGGCACGCAGAACGACACGGAGTTCCGCCTCAAGGGGCAAGGAATTGTCAACCTCCGGGGCGGCGGCGCAGGCGATCTGGTGGTACGCGTGAAGGTGGAGGTGCCAAAGCACCTGAGCGAAAAGCAGAAGGAACTGCTCCAAAAGCTGGAGGACAGCCTTTCCGGGCGGGAATATGAGGCAAAGAAATCCTTTGCGGATAAGCTTAAGGGCATGCGCGCCTGACAACCCGCGGCCCGGCAAGCGGAATGAACGCAACGGAAATGCTCGTGCGCTTTTCACAAAAGCGTTGCCGCGCCCGGTCTGGGTGTTTGGCAGCGGGACGCGCTTTTTACGGCGGTTCCAAACGCTGGGGTTATCTGCATCTTGCGCAGCCTGACCCGCTGTGGTATGCTACAAACGACGAACGACCGCCGGAATTGTGTCCGGCGAAGCGCGAGAGGGCTTTCCGCGAAAACGGAAAGGCCCTCTCGCTAACGCTTTCCGTAGAAAAAAGGAGGACACTCCATGCAGTGGTGCGAGGCGATTGTGCACACGACAACCGAGGGCAGCGATATCGTGAGCGATATGATGATGCGATTTGGCGCGACAGGCACCGAAATCGTTGACCGTGCGGACGTACCCGATCCCAACCAGCCGGGCGTGTACTGGGAACTGTACGACCCTAAAATGCTGGCCGATATGCCGACCGATGTGCTGGTGAAGGGCTGGTTTACGCAGGACGAACACACGCACGACGTGTTGGGCAACCTGCGCCAGCAACTGGCATCGCTGGCCGACGAGGCCTCCGGGCTGGATTTTGGCGCGCTTTCGGTGGATGTAACCCAAGTGGCTGATGAAGACTGGGCCGAAAACTGGAAAAAATACTACAAACCCTTCCGCGTGGGCAGCCGCCTGATTGTGAAACCCAGCTGGGAGCCGTATTCGGCAAAACCGGGCGATCTGGTGGTGGAGCTGGACCCCGGCATGGCGTTTGGCACCGGCACGCACGAAACTACCTACATGTGTATGGAATTGCTGGAAAAATATCTGCAAACCGGCATGCGCGTGATGGATGTGGGCACGGGCAGCGGCATCCTCGCCATCGCAGCGGCCAAATTGGGCGCAGAAAATATACTTGCCGTGGATATCGACCCGGACGCGGTGCGCGTGGCGACGGAAAATGTGAAGCATAACCGTGTGGAACCGCAGGTGCGGGTTGCGTGGGGCGATCTGGTGAAAAGCGAGGCCATCCCGTGCGAGCTTGCGGTGGCGAACATTGTCGCGGACGCGATCCGGATGCTATGCGGGCCGCTGACGCGACACCTGTTGCCGGGCGGGCTGCTGATTTGCTCTGGGATTATCCGGGAGCGCGAGGCGGATGTGATGGCCGCCATTACCGAAGCTGGCTATACGCTGGTGGAACGCTGCACCAAAGGCGAGTGGGTTGCGCTGTGCCTGAAAAACGAGGCGGCCCGTGCATAAGTGCTGGCTAAATGAAGCTTCGCCGCTTTTGCCCGGGGCGCTGGCGACTCTTTCGGCGGAGGAGAGCGCCCATGTGGCGCGCGTGCTGCGCATGAAAACCGGCGATCCGGTGGGGCTGATCGCAGCGGAACGGCTGTACAGCGGCGCGCTGGTTGCGGTTACGGACAAAGCGACCACCGTGCGGGTAGAACGGGAGTTGCCCTCGCCGGAATGCCCGGTGCGGGTGACGCTGGTTCAGGGCCTGCCAAAGCTGGACAAACTGGATACGATTATTCAGAAGGCGACGGAGTTGGGCGTATGGGACATTATGCCCGTGGCCATGGAACGCTCCATTGCTAAGCTGGAAGGCCGTGATGATCAGAAGCGCGAAAGGTGGAGCCGCATTGCGCTGGAAGCCGCAAAACAGAGCGGCCGCGCGCATGTGCCGGCAATCCGCCCTTTCGGTCGCCTGCCGAAGGCGGTGGCGGCGCTCCGTGAAAGCGCGCCGGACGCGGTGCTGATCGCTTGGGAAGAAGAAAATCAACTGCGCCTGAGCCAGGCGATGGGGCAACTGCTGGCGGAACGGCCCAGCCTGCGTTCTTTAGCGGTGGTGATTGGCCCCGAGGGCGGCATATCGGCCAAGGAAATGGAACTGCTAAGCCTATCGGAGGCCAGGCGCGTGACGCTGGGGAAGCGGATTCTGCGCACGGAAACCGCCGGTTTATGCGCGCTGGCTGTGGTGATGGGCGCGCTTGGGGAGTTGTAATATGCCAAAGACGGTTAGGTTTTATACGCTTGGTTGCAAGGTAAACCAGTATGACAGCGAAGCCATGCTGGAGGCGTTTGTTGCCGCCGGGTATGCGCCGGCAGCGGAGGGAGAACCGGCAGACGTTTACGTGGTCAATACCTGCACTGTCACTGGCACCGGGGATCAGAAAAGCCTGAAAGCGGCCAGACGCTTCAAACGCGAAAACCCGTCGGGGGAACTGATCCTTGCGGGGTGCATGGCGCAGCGGATGGGGGAAGCCTTGCGTGAAACCGGCGCGCGGGTGATACTGGGAACGCAGTACCGCGCCCGAGTGGTGGAGCTGCTGGAAACCGCCGTGGCGGAAAAGACGCAGCTGGTTGCGGTGGACAGCCTTCAGCGGGCTGTGTTTGAACCGCTTTCCATTCACGCGCATGAGGGGCATACGCGGGCGGTGGTAAAGATTCAGGAAGGGTGCGATAATCGCTGCACCTATTGCATCATCCCATCGGTTCGGGGCGGTATACGCTCCAAGCCGTTGGAGGGCGTGGTTGCGGAAGCGCGCGCGCTTGCCGACGCAGGGTTTACCGAGTTGGTGCTCACCGGCGTTCACCTGACCAGCTATGGCCGCGATCTGGAAGACCGACCCACGCTTGCGGACGCGGTGCGCGCCGTGCATGGCGTTCAGGAGGTGCGGCGCATCCGGCTCGGATCGTTGGAGCCGGTCGCTGTGAATGAGGATTTACTTGGCGCGATTGCCGAGCTGCCTAAGCTTTGCCCTCAGTTTCACCTGGCGCTGCAAAGCGGAAGCGATTCCGTGCTGGCGCGCATGAAACGCAGGTACAACACCGAGCAGTTTGCCATCGCCGCCCAACGCGTGCGGGCCATTCAACCGGACGCCGCGTTGACCACTGATGTGATTGTGGGCTTTCCCGGCGAAACCGAGGCGGAGTTTGAGCAAACGGTGCATTTTTGCGAGCGGATCGGCTTTATGAAGCTGCATGTTTTTCCTTTCAGCCCCAGAGAAGGCACGCCTGCCGCGGAAATGCCGGACCCTGTGCCCGAAACCGTCAAAGAGGAGCGGGTGCGAAGGCTGATCGCCGTTGGCGAAACGCTGGCGCGCCGGTATCGGGAAGGCATGCTAGGCACCGTGCAGCCTGTGCTATTGGAGGAACGGCATACGGACGGAAGGCGGAGCGGATATACGCCGCAGTACCTAAGCGCTGTGTGCGACGCGGGCGCGCCGGGCGAGATTGTGAATGTGCGCCTGACGGCCATCACCAAAGAAGGAATGTCGGGCGAGGTTGTGGAACCATAACCCCATCAGCATTCGGAGGAGGAACCGGGCATGGAGGATTGTTTGTTCTGCAAGATCGTGAAAGGGGACATCCCTTCCAAAAAAATTGACGAGGACGAGGATACCTACGCGTTTTACGATATTAACCCGCAGGCTAAGGTGCACGCGTTAGTGGTAAGCAAGCACCACATTGCGGACATTGCCCACCACGAGGAGCTTTCGGATCACGAGCTGGCCGCCTGCCTGCGCTCGTGCGCCCGGGTTGCCAAGCTTTTGGGCCTGGAGGAAGGCGGCTACCGCGTGGTCAGCAATTGCGGGGCAAACGCATGCCAAAGCGTGCAACATTTACATTTTCACATTATCGGCGGCGAAAAGCTTTCCGACCGCATGGCCTGACCCCGTAAGGGCAACGGGCCGGGCAACGAACGCGGAGAGCGTCGGCCGGCAACCTTTTGACGCGCCCGCGAACCGCGCGGGCAATTTGCGGCCGCAGGCTTCGCCGGGTAAAACGAATAGGGTGCGACAGTCAATTTGCGGAAATGTACAATTTCGTAGTTGACGCGTAGGGCGGTTCGCGATATAATACACGTATGGTCGTTGTATGCCCTTCATTGTACTCCGGCGGAACGGTGAGGACAGCGGCGAAATGAGCGAGGGGAGGGATAACAGTGTCCGAGGTACGCATCCGCGAAAACGAATCCCTGGAAAGCGCTCTGAAGCGGTTCAAACGTCAATGTGCTCGCACAGGTGTTTTGGCAGAGGCTCGCAAGCGCGAGCATTATGAGAAGCCCAGCGTGAAACGCAAAAAGAAAGCAGAAGCTGCTCGCAAGCGTAAATGGTGATAACGATCCCTCTCCGGTAACACCGGAGAGGGTTTTTCAGCTTTATAGGGATGAATCCGCCGCCGTTTACCATCGTTCCGCCGCCGCGAATGCGCTCCGTGCGAACCGATGGCTGGGTACCATGCGGATCGCTTGAGGGTGGGCGCGCTGCGGCAAGGTTGGCGACTGCTCTTTTCATACGGTTGCAATCAGGCGCAGGGTTATTCGCTTCGGCATGGGAAAACAAGCGGTTCCGAAGGCGTATCAGCCCGTCGGCAAACCCAACCGTACCCATCGGTCGCGCCCCATCGCTTCTTTAGCGCCCGAGGCGTCTGTGATGAATGATTGTGTTGCCTTATAAGGCTTCCGACTGGCAAGAGATGAGGCTGATGTAAGCCGCAAGAGCTTTTCGCTTGCCCCATATCCGCTGCGGCATCGGTTTACCAGCACCCTGAAACGGCATCTAAGTCGTTTTCGACTTTGAGCCTGCCAGGAGTACATTGGAAGCCTACGGTACTCCCGGGCAACGCGTGACGGCGAGAAAGACATGGTTCTTCCAATCAGCATTCAGCCCGTATCAAACGAAGGTCAGAGATTGGGTGTAACCTGCGGTCACTCATGGAATGATATGGTTCAATTTTCGGATGGTTTTAGTAAGGTTAACGCAATGAAAACGCTTTCGTAAAAGGCATCCGGTGAGAGCGCGACCGTTGTCAACGTCAAATGTAACCAGTCATTTGGAAATTGGTTAAATTTGACTTTCGTGAAATTTGAGAGATATCTTTGCAATCAAAGGACCCTGTCTGAATTGCGCAACCGGTTGCGCGTCAATGGGTAGCAATCTGAACATTGATTATTCAATATCACTTTTTGTTTGCCAAATAACAAAGATTTACAGTTATTTAGCGTTGATTTGATATGTTCTTTATGCTATACTTTGACTAAGGCATAGTTCGCCCATATGCGAGTCATACACACTGGAAGAGAGGCATCCCGTGCAATTTGCTCTGCTCGTGAAATCACATGCCAACGTACGTTACGCGCAATCGCTGCTGAAGCTGGCTACACTCGAATGTAAGTGTTTGCTTTATGCGTTTAACGCAACCGCGGAGGTGCGCGTTGAAATGCTGGGCGGTTCGCCCTTCCTCATTCTGGAAACCGAGGAGATGGATGAGGAGCATTGGGGTTACCTGTCCCGCCATTCCGCGATTAGCTTTGCCGCGGTTAAACAGGAGGAGTGGCTCCGGCCGCTGCCGCTCAAACCCCCGGCATATTTGGAACCTGATCTGGCTCAGGTGCTCAAATACAAGGGAAAAACCAATGCGGATTTTACCGCGATGATGCTTCATTGCGCGCGTTCCGCCTCTGCGTTTGCGTTCACGCAGACTCCGCTGACCGTGATGGACCCGGTTTGCGGAAGGGGCACTTCTCTGTTTTGCGCGCTGGAGGAAGGCGACTGCGCCATCGGAATCGAAACGGACGAAAAAGCGGTGCACGAAGCGGACGTGTATCTGGAACGATATTTGCAGTTTCACCGCTACAAGCACCGCCGGGAGGAAAGCTCGCTTACGCTGCGCAAAGGCGGGGCGCTGAAAAAGCGCAGCTTTACCTTGAGCAACAGCCCCGAAGCATACAAAGCCGGCAAAACCGTAACCCTGGAACTGGTGCGCGGGGACACGGCCCTCGCGGATGAAATCGCCGGGGCGCAGCGCTGCCACCTGATTGTTGCGGATTGGCCCTATGGCGTGCAGCACGCGCCTAAGGACAGCCGGGAAAGCATATCGCTGGCCGGCCTTTTGCGAAGCGCGATGCCCGCCTACTGCCGGGCGCTGATGCCCGGAGGAGCCATCGCGGTTGCGTTTAACACGTTTACTTTGCCACGCGCCGCCGTTGTGGCCGAAATGAAGAACGCGGGCCTGACCCCGCTGGAACAGCCGCCTTTTGATGATTTTTCACACTGGGTGGAGCAGGCGGTGAACCGGGATATGGTCATCGCCGTTAAAAAACCCCGCAAACAAACCTGAAACGAACCGAGCCGATCAATCGACCGACGGATGTTTCGATACGGTAGCCAAACAACCCAAACCATGAAACAACGCGAGCCTGTTTACGCGACGGTTTTCTGGAAGGGGCACTCAGGAGCATGACCGATACACAGGGAGGAATGACTTTGTTAACCAGTGAGCTGCAGGCTATGACGGTGATCGATTTGCGCAAACTGGCGCGCGCGTCAGGCGTAAAGCTAAGCGCCGGCATCGACAAGGAAGGAATTGTTCAGCGCTTGTCTGAGGCGTTGAACGAAGCGCAAACCCAATCGGACGCCGTGAAAGGGACGGCTTCCGAAACCAAGGAACGGACGATGGACAAGCAGGCTCCGTTCCCGGATGCGGCAAACGCCCCGGATGGATCGCTGCAAGCGGCGCCGCTTGCAGCGGATGTGACCTCTGTTCAGCCGGGCGGCGCCCGCGCGTGGCAGAACCGCCCCGAGAATGACGCGATGGGCAGGGGCGATTATCAGCCAATGTTCCGGCAAGCCATTCAGACCCGGCCAACGACCGGTTTTAAGCAGACGCCGCGCCAGCCTGCATGGCAACCGAGCCACGCGAGCGGCCCGGCACGCTTTGGCCCCCCGACAACCTTCAACCCATCCCAGCTGATGCCGCGCCCAGAGGAAGAAAGCCATTACAGCGAGCCGCAAGCGCCCGCGCCTGTGCAGCGGCCCATGCTGCCGCAGCAGACGCTGGACGGCTATCGCCTGGGATACCGAGCCGCGCCCACGCGGGAATATGGGCGGCAGGATTACCGCAACAATTACCACCCGCAGCAACGGACGGAGTATCCGCGCCCCAGCTACAACCAAAATGCGGGCGGCTATGGGCAAAACACTTACCAGCAGCCGCAAGCGCCCGCCTACCCGGCCAATTCCAGATTATCAGACGTTTATTATAATGACACGCTGTATAAACCCGTGCGTGATCCGGCTTTTAACGAACCGTTCGAACGCGGCGCGGTTCCCGAAGCGCTGACAGCGGCAGAAGGACGGCCAGCCGGCGGCGTGCTGGAAATATTGCCTGACGGCTATGGCTTTCTGCGCTCGGATACGCTCCTGCCCGGTAAAAAGGATATTTATGTATCCGTAGCGGCCATCCGGCGCTTTGAGCTGCGCACGGGCGATTATGTGGAAGGCAAGGCCAGACCGCAACGCGACATGGATAAGTTCGCGGCGTTGATGCTGGTGGAGAAAATCAACGGAAACCTGGCGGAGGAGGGCAAGGAACGGCTCGCCTTTGAAAATCTGGTGCCAATCTACCCCAACCGCAGAATTGTGCTGGAAAGCGAACGCAACAGCCAGAACTGGCCGATCCGCATGGTAGATTTGATTGCCCCCATTGGCTTTGGCCAGCGGGCTATGATTATCGCGCCGCCGGAAAGCGGCAAAACAGTGATGATGCGGGAAATCAGCAAGGCGATTAAGCAAAACGACGCGGGCGCGCATGTGATGATGCTGCTGATCGACGAACGCCCGGAGGCGGTAACGGAAATCCGCGACGCTGTGGGCGACGACGCCGAGGTGTTTGCCACTACCTTTGACGAAGCGCCCGAAAGCCAGACCCGCGTGAGCGAAACCATGCTGGAACGCGCTCAGCGTTTGGTAGAGCAGGGGCAGAATGTCGTGATCCTGCTGGACAGCCTTACAAAGCTGACCCGAGCGTATCAGGCAACGCTGACGCAGGGGGGACGGGCGCTAACCAACACGGTGACCCCGGCGTCGCTTGTGCGGCCCAAACGCTTTTTTGGGGCGGCCCGCAACACCCGGGATGGCGGCAGCCTCACGGTGATCGCTACCATACTGGTGGAAACAGGCTCGCGTGTGGATGATATCATTTTTGAAGAGTTTAAGGGCACAGCCAACATGGAGCTGTGGCTTTCCTCGCCGGAACCCGGCGAGCCGATGTTCCCCGTGATTGACCTGCAGCGCAGCGGCACAAAAAAGGAGGACATGCTGCTGAGCGATCAGGAAATCGAGGGTTTGCGCGCCATAAGGACGGTGCTTGGCTCCACTACCAACCGCGAAGCGTTGGTGCAACTGATTGGGATGATGGGGAAAACCAAGTGCAACGCGGACCTGTTAAGCCGCCTGAAGGAATGGGTCGTCATGTGGGAAAAGAGCGGTTATCTGGTGCGAAAATAGGATGAGTAGCGGGAGCGTTCCGGAAAGCCGGAACGTTCTTGCTTGGCTTTGGCAAGATTAGAATGATAGCTGGTTTCAACTTGCTAAATTGCAATGAAAAAAGCTGTTCGCATCCATTTGCGAAACAGCATTTTTCATCTTGTCCCCTATTGGCCTGAGCCGTTTCGCAATCATAGCGTTATTCGCCCTGCTCCACCCGGTTGCGGCCGTTATTTTTGGCAAGGTACAGCGCCTGATCGGCGCGAAGCAAAAGCTCCTTTTCCGAATCCCCCTCACGGTAAGACGCGACGCCAAGGCTGCACGAAATATGCTCGACCGATGCAAAGGAATGCAGATGAACCGACTTGCGAATCCTTTCCGCAAGCGCGGTCGCCTGCTCCAGATGAGCTCCGGGCAAAATCAGCAGAAATTCCTCACCGCCCCAACGCCCCACAACATCGGTTTGTCGGATGATGTTTTTAAGAATACCGGACAGAGTCACGAGCGTTTCATCCCCGGCGAGATGGCCGTACTGATCGTTCACGTTTTTAAACCCGTCAATGTCCAAAAGGATCACGGAAAAAACCGAGCCGTCCGCGTAACTTTTCGCCAGCTCCTCACTGATGAACTCATCCAATTTTACCCGGTTATACACCTGCGTAAGCTTGTCCATTTCCGAAATGTGGGTGAGCGCGTGGTTGGTCGCTTCCAGCTCCGAGGTTTGCACGCGAATATAATGCAGCAAACGGGAAAGGATGCGGTTGTATTGGTTGGTATAAGGATCGACCTCGATGGCCGGGCTACCCGAAACCACCTCCTGATCCGTGCTGTCATATACGGCGGTTTTCGACGCGTCGCCATACTCGCGCATTCCCACAACCACCATCGCGGAGTTCAACAACTCTGTCTGCATGCCGGGCTTAAAAAATTCCCCGGACGTAAAAAACCCGCACGTGGGCGCAATGCTCGCAAAAGGCTCCGTTTCCGCGCTGACCATATCCTGCAACAGAAATCGTCGGCATACGCAGGAGTAGATGAAAACAGCTTCCGGCGCGAAAGCGGAGAGATCGTCCCGAATGGCCTCGGATTCCGACAGGATGGTTTTTGGATCGCCATATCCGATGCACACATGCTCGCCGGGGTAAATTTCGGCGCAGAACTCAATCGCGCCGTCGCGGGCCCAGAAGGGCACGCGCGCCAGCGTGAAGCCCTTGCGGTTCATCAGCATCGGAAATTCTAGCGCGTTGAAGTAGAATCGGCTGTCCCCTTCCACCCCAAGATACTTGTGATAGACATCATACGCTGGTTTGTGATTGATCTCCCGGACCACCTTACCTTCGGCGTCGGTCACGATCATATCCCGGCCCAGCCGCTTCCAGCCTAAATGCGTGGCGCTGAACAAGCGTAAAGCGTCCCCAAAAAAGACAACCGCCACGATCCCCTGACGGTAGAAATCCATTCCGCAAAAAACCACTGGGCCGCCCTGCAACTCGTACGCGGATGCGCCCGCGCCAAACACGGGACAGTCCGCACCCATGTCGCCCATGCCCCGAAATGTTTCCGACACATTGTTGGTAAGCGGGGTGCTGAAAAGCAAAACGCCTGCGACCTTTCCTTCCGCGCTATGGATTGCCTGATTCATTTTTTGACCAACCGCATATTCATCCCTACCTTGAAAAGGGAGGGCAAAGGTTTGAATCGGGGTTGCGTTGAAAAAGGAAAAGGAAAGCTGTATGGTGCCCCAAACCAGCCGCCCTTCCTGAAGCTCCCCGATGGTGGTCGCGCCCACGACTATCGCGCCCGGCATGGACTGCTGAATGGAGGAAACAATGTCCGTTAGGATACAGACCCGATCCTGCGAAGAAAAAACCTGCACCAGCAGCGATTGGCAACGCTTGGCTTCGGCAAGCACTTCTGCGGACGATAAAAAGGCCTTTAAACTACTCAGATCAGAAAACGTGTAGTTCAGGTTTTTCATGGCGCAGATTCACTCCAATTCAAAACAGTGCGGCGAATTTGATGGATCGGGAAGTAGTATTATTTACCATTATACAGGAATAAGCGCCCGTATACAAGCGTTGCCGGAAAACCGGGTTTCGGCAACGGGGAGGGATGGCGGGGGAAACCGTAGCCCGCCAGGGGTAAGTTGTAAAATGAATTGCCGCCCCCCCCCCCGGGAAAAAAAGAGACCCAAACCCGTCACATCAGGTACAATGAGGTTG